>NZ_BANS01000022.1 GCF_000332995.1 Gordonia amicalis NBRC 100051 = JCM 11271 | reverse complement strand
CGCTCGGAGTCGGCTCAACCGGCATGGGTTGCTCAGCGGGCGGGTTTCGACGCGACGCCTCGCTGCGCTCGGTGTCGGCTCAACCGGCATGGGGTTGCTTGGCGGGGCTGCTCAGGGAGCGGTGAAGGTGTGACAATCACCCCCTCAGGGTGGTGTCAGGGGATTACCTGATAGCGCATCGTCGTCGGATTTGGCACCGTTGAGGGCATGACGACGACTGATGCGGCCGCCCGCGATGCCGGAGAGCCGAAACACGGAATGGCTGCGGGCGCGGAGAACCTGTCCAAGAGGTACGGCACGGGCGACACTGCCGTGGAGGCGCTGAAAAGCGTCTCCATCTCGTTTCGCGCGGGCGAGTTCACCGCCATCATGGGGCCGTCGGGGTCGGGCAAGTCGACGCTGATGCACTGTCTGGCGGGCCTGGACGTCGCGAGTGACGGCCGTGTCTTCATCGGCGACACCGATCTGACCGCACTGTCCGACAAGGCGATGACGATGCTGCGCCGAGACCGCATCGGGTTCGTCTTCCAGGCGTTCAACCTGGTGCCGACGCTCACCGCGAAAGAGAACATCACCCTTCCGGTCGACATCGCCGGCCGGGAGGTCGACACCGAATGGTTCGACGCGGTCGTCTCCCGACTCGGTATCACCGACCGGCTCTCGCACCTGCCCAGCGAGCTGTCCGGCGGTCAGCAGCAGCGCGTGGCGTGTGCCCGGGCACTGATCGGCAAGCCGGCCATCATCTTCGGCGACGAGCCCACCGGCAACCTCGACTCCCGGTCGTCGGGTGAGGTTCTGTCGATCCTGCGTGCCGCCACCGACGAGTTCGGGCAGACCGTCGTCATCGTGACCCACGACCCGCGCGCGGCGTCGTACGCCGACCGCGTCGTGTTCCTCGCCGACGGTCAGATCGTGCAGGAGCTCGCGCGCCCGAGTGCCGACGACGTCTTCGAGGTCATGAAGAACCTCGACAGTGTCCACCACACCGATGCCCCGTCCGCCTCGGCTCCCGCCGAGACCTCCAGAGCGCTCTGAGCCGTGGCGTCGTCATCGGTGATGCGCCGGGTTTCGCTGCGAAACCTGCGGGCGCACAAGCTCCGTCTGTTCCTGACCCTCTTCTCGATCGTCCTCGGCACATCGTTCGTCGTCGGATCGATCGTGTTCACCAGTTCCATCTCGAAGGCCTTCACGGACATCTTCGACAGCGCTGCGCCGGGCGTGGCGGTCGAGGTGACGCCTGCCGACCGGCAGTCGCCCGGCGTTCCGCTGTCGGTCGTCGACCAGCTGCGCGCCCAGCGTGCCGAACTCGGCATCGACAAGCTCGTCGTCAACAACAACGGGTTGATCACCGTCGCCGATTCGGGCGGCAAGGCCATCCAGACCGGCGGTGCCCCGAGCGTCGGCACCACCTACATCCCGGAGAACGAGGCGCTCGATCCCGATGAGTCCCGGATCATGCCGGGCGGCCGCGGCCCCGCCAACGCCGGCGAGATCGCGCTGAACTCCTCGGCCGCCGAGGAAGCCGGGCTGAAGGTCGGGTCGAAGACCAAGGTCGTGATCGGCCAGGGCAACGCCGCCCCACTCGATGTCACCGTCGTCGGGCTGATCGATCTCCCCACCTCGACCGGCGGGTACGTCAACGCGCAGTTCGACGCCGCGACCGCGTCGCGACTGTTCAGCGACGGCAAGCACGTCGGGCTCGTCGACATGTCGGCCGTCGCCGGGGTGTCCCCGGAGCAACTGCAGGAGCGGGTGCGGACCCTCCTCGGCGCCGACGCCGACCTGTACGACGTGCGGACCGGCGATCAGGTGCGGGAGGACCAGAAGGCGCAGTTCAACGAGTTCCTGCAGATCTTCCAGTACATCCTGCTGGCGTTCGCGGCGATCGGTCTGGTCGTGGGCACATTCATCATCTACAACACCTTCTCGATGATCGTCGCGCAGCGTAACCGCGAGTTCGCGCTGCTACGGGCGGTCGGCGCGAGCCAGCGTCAGGTGTCGCGGTCGGTCCTCTTCGAGGCGCTCGTCGTCGGCGTGATCGGCGGAGTGCTGGGCCTGGCCATCGGCGTCGGCCTGGCCGCCGTGCTCAAGGCATTCACCAGTGCGACGTCGGGTCTGCCGGAGGGTGAGCTGACGATCGGGGCCGGCGCGGTGCTCGCCGGCATCCTGGTCGGCGTCGTCGTCACGATGGTCAGCGCCTGGGTGCCCGCGGCTCGCGCCGCACGGGTGCCGCCGGTGGAGGCGATGCGCGCATCGGCGGCCGAGGGATCGGCGTCGTTGCGCAACCGCACCGTCATCGGTGCGGTCATCGGTCTGGCCTCGATCGTGGCCATCGTCGTCGGCGCGATGGACGAGGGCTCCGGACCGGCTCTGACGGTCGGTGCGGGCGCGGCCGGCCTGGTGCTGGCCGCGGTGCTGGTCGGGCCCGCGGTCGCACGTCCGTTCGTGGGGGTGCTCGGTCGCGCGGTCGGCGCCCCGTTCGGCACGATCGGACGACTCGCGCGCACCAATGCCGTTCGCAATCCCCGACGTTCGGCTGCGACCGCGTTCGCGCTGACCCTGGGGCTGATGCTGGTGGCGATCATCGGCACGCTCGGCCAGTCGTTCAAGGGCACGGTCGACGAGGCGGTCGACTCCGGGATCACCGCCGACTACATCCTCGCGGGGACCAACCAGGGACCGTTGCCGCCCACGGTGGCACCCGCGGTGAAGAACGTGCCGGGCGTCGGCGAGGTGGTCTCGTTCGGCGTCGTGCAGGCGAAGGTCGACGATCAGCCGGTGCAGGGTTTCTCGGCGCTCGGTGGTCCGCTCAGCGACGTGACGGTCATGGACATGGAGGACGGCGCGTCGACGGCGCTGCCGGACGACGGGATGCTGATCAGTCACCGCACGGCCATGACGAAGGGCTGGGAGCGCGGTCAGGTCCTGAACTTCACCTCGCCCGTCGGCGAGCAGGTCCAGGTCCCGATCGCCGGTGTGTACGCCGACAACGAGGCCCTTCAGCCGTGGGTCGTCGGGCCCGCGGTCTACGACCGGCTGGTCCCGCCGGCGGCGCGTTTCGACGTCACGGTCTTCGTGAAGGCCGAGGCGGGTGCCGATCTGGACACCTTGCGCACCGGTCTCGAGGACGCGACCGCCGGGTACCTGACCGTCCAGGTCAAGGACCGCGACCAGTTCAAGGGGCAGATCTCAGCCCAGATCGACCAGATGCTCGGCACGCTCTACGCGATGCTCGGACTGGCGTTGCTGATCGCGGTGCTCGGCATCATCAACACCCTTGCGTTGTCGGTGGTGGAACGTAAGCGCGAGATCGGCGTGCTGCGCGCGATCGGCATGGTGCGCGGCCAGGTGCGTCGTTCGATCTATCTGGAGTCCGTGCTGATCTCGATCTTCGGTGCCGTGGTCGGTGTGGTTCTGGGAACGCTCATCGGCGTGGCGTTGGTGCGGACGCTCGCCGCCTGGGGTCTGGGCGCGCCGGTGGTCCCGTGGTCGCTGATCGTGATCACGCTGGTCGCGTCGGCGGTGGTCGGTGTGCTGGCGGCTCTGTGGCCCGCGGTCCGAGCGGCCCGGACGGGGCCGCTCGAGGCCATCGCCGATCTGTGACGCTCTGCTCCTGATCCGGATGTCACGCGGCCCGGGTTCTGCCCGGGCCGCGTGGTCACAGGCCGATATCAGGATCCGGATGACAGAATCGTCGGCATGACCCGACCACCCCAGGGCGATCCGAACGATCCGCGGAACAATCCGCCGGAGACCCGACAGTTCGATCCCGACTACGACCCCTCGGCGCCGCCGTCGCAGGCCTACACCCAGCATCCGGAAGGTCAGCCGTATCCCGGGCCGTACACCGAGCCCCACCCGGGACCCCAGTACACGGAACCCCAGTACACGGAACCCCAGTACGCGAATCCTCAGTACACGGCGGCGTCGCCCTATGGAGCGTCGCCGTACGACGCGCCGCAGGGCGGCGAACCCCCGCACGGGTCGTCGAAGGGCCGCACCATCGGTCTCGCGCTGGTCGCCCTGGCAGCGTTGGTGATCCTCGGTCTGGTCGTCGTGCTGGTCACGAAGTCCGGCGGAGACGACTCCTCGACCGCGGCGGCGTCCTCGTCGTCGACGACCACCACCAGCGAGCGGACGACGACGAGCTCGTCCCCGACCACCACGACCACGACCGAGGAGACGACGTCGAGTCCGAGTAAGAAGCCGGGGCCGGCGACGGTGACCTACCAGCTCACCGGCAACGGTGATGTGGTCGCGCTCAGCTTCAGCAAGGGCGGCGGCGCGCCGACGGTCATCGCGGCCACCGGGTCGCCCTGGTCGCAGCGGGTGACCGTGAAGGGTACGAAGGCGACCCTCTCGGCCATCGTCGTCCGCGGCCCGGTGACCTGCAGCATCTTGGTCGACGGGGAACAGCTCGCTACCGCGACCAGCCAGGGCGGCACGCTGAACTGCACCGCGGACCTGTCGGGGGAGTAGGCGGCCCCTGCAAACCCACCCTTTTTCGGCAAATCCGGCACCCGCGCGGGTGGTGGATCTGCCGAAAAAGGGTGGGTTTGCGTTAGGTGCTACCGCTTACGCAGCACCAGCACGAGGTTCGTGCCGAGCACCTCGCGCAGGCCGGGGACGCGCATGACCCACCACATCCAGCGCGGAATGTAGCGGGGGAAGGCGGCGAGGAGATCGGCCCGGTCGGTCACCGATCGCGCCCAGCGCAGGCCGTCGGTGGCGTGGACGGCGAACAGTGACGTGCCGAAGAGGTTCTTCGGGGGGTGGCCGTGACGTCTCGTGTAGAGACGCGCGGCACGATGACCGCCGAGGTAGTGGGTGAGTCCCATCTCGTGGCCGCCGAACGGTCCCCACCACAGCGTGTAGCTGACGATGACGACGCCACCGGGCCGGGTCACGCGCAGCATGTCGTCGGCCATCTCCCACGGCGTCGACGTGTGTTCGACGACGTTCGACGACAAGGACACGTCGACGCAGCCGTCGGCGAAGGGCAGGTTCTGGCCCGATCCGCGGACCGACCCACGATGTTCGAGCCCGCCGGCGTGCATCTCGGTGGGGTCCGGTTCGACCGACATGTAGTGCGCGCCCCGCGCCCGGAAGGCGTCGGCGAAGTAGCCGGGACCCCCGCCGACGTCGAGAATGACCTGTCCGTCGAGGTCGGGGACGAAGGCCGCCACCATGTCCGCGGTGTCGGTCGCCAGTGCGCCGTAGAAGCGGGCGGGGTCGGACTGCTCGAAGCGGAAGTCGTTCAGCAGTCCGGCGGCACGCCGCAGCGTGGCCAGCCGGGCCATTCGGTTCCGGCCGGAAGTCGTGGTCGTCATCGTCGGAGAACTCTAGTCGCGAGCGGTGGGCGACGGTCAGTCGCGCTCGTCGACGCAGGTCCGGTTCCACTCACAGACTTCGTTTCGACGTTGCGACTTCGATCGAAGTCGCAGGAGCGAAATGAAGTCTGTCAGTGACGGGCGGAACCGTGATCGTGAACTCGCCGCTTCCCGGTGTGATGACGGCCTGGTGCTACCAGTCGGTAGGCTGTCGTGCGATGCGCGTACCTTCCGACGTCCTGCTGCTGTGCTGGCGGGACACCCGCCACCCTCAGGGCGGCGGCAGTGAGACATATCTGGAACGTGTCGGTGCCGAATTGGCCCGACGCGGCGCGCGCGTGACCTTTCTGACGTCGTCCTACCCGGGGGCAGCCGGTGAGGAGCACCGCGACGGCATGCGGTTCGTGCGTGCCGGAGGGCGGATCAGCGTGTACCCGCGCATGCTGGCGACGATCCTGGCCGGCCGATTCGGCCTCGGGCCGCTCCGGGCCTGTCACCCCGAAGTCGTCGTCGACACCCAGAACGGGGTGCCGTTCTTCGCGACCCTCGTCGCCTCCGCGCCGACGGTGGTACTGGTCCACCACTGCCACCGCGAGCAGTGGCCGGTCGCCGGCCGGTTGCTCGGGCAGGTGGGCTGGTTCATCGAGTCGCGACTGTCGCCGAGGATTCATCGCCGCAACCGCTATGTCACGGTGTCCACGCCGTCGAAGACCGAACTCGTCGCCCTCGGCGTCGACGCGGAGCGGATCTCGGTCGTGCGCAACGGTATCGACCCGGTCCCGGCCGACGCGCTGCTCACCGGAGGTGCCGCCGACGGTGGTTCGGGCCCGGTGCGTCTGTGCGTCTTGTCCCGGCTGGTGCCGCACAAGCAGGTCGAGGACGCTCTCACCGTGCTGGCACAGCTGCGTCGGTCCGGGGTCGACGTGTACCTCGACGTCATCGGCGGTGGCTGGTGGTCCGATGAATTGCGTTCCGCTGCAGCCGAGCTCGGGGTCGTTGACGCGGTGACCTTCCATGGCCACGTCAGCGAGCAGCGCAAGCACGAGCTGCTCTCGCAGGCGCGGGTCCACCTGATGCCCTCGCGCAAAGAGGGGTGGGGGCTGGCGGTCGTCGAGGCGGCCCAGCACGGTGTCCCGACCATCGGCTACCGCAGCTCGGTCGGTCTCACCGACTCCGTCGACGACGGCAACACCGGCCTCCTCGTCGACGGCGTCGACGAACTGGTGAGTGCCGCGAGAAAACTCATCGACAACCCCGACGAGACCCAGCGACTGGGGCGCAACGCCAGGATCAGGGCGGGCCGTTACTCCTGGGCCGCGACCTGCGACGGGTTCATCGAGACGTTCGACGCCGTTCTCGCACGCTAGCGACGACCGCGCCCACGACTCCCGCCAGGAGCATCATGGCCCACCACAGGTGTGCGGCGAGTGCCAGAGCCCGATCGGCCGCTCCGGCACCCCGCTCGACGGGATCATCGACCCGGTACAGCCGGAGATCGTCCCCGTCGTGGACGAGGCGCGCTTCTGCGGCGAGCCGCTCGGGCGTCGAATCATCTTCGACGAGAACCCATCCCACGCCGAGCGCGGCGAGTTCGGCGGGTGAGCCACCGGCTTCGAGCACCGACGCCACGGCGGCCGCATGCGCACTCGGCGCGTCGACGACCTCGCCGTCGACGGTGAGCGCTCCGGACTCGATCACCGGAGCCCGCAACATCCGCGCGGCGGGATCGAGCGAGACGCCACCGGCGAAACGGTAGTGCCGCACGGTGTCCGTGGGCCACAGGGCGACCGAACCCCGATCGTCGGGCACGACGGCAGCCACCGCCGCCCAGTCGTCCGGGTAGGCCACCGGCCGCACGGAACCACCGACACCCCAGGCGAGATCGGGAAGCGGAGCCACGACGAGCAGCACGATGGCGGCGAGTGCGAAACCCGACGGGACCCGTCGACGGGCGGCCGCCACGGCCCCGGCCACGGCAAGCGCGACTCCGGGAACGAGAAGAGCGGAGAATTTCTGGGTATCCCGCAACAGACCGGCGCCGGGGACGTGCTCGATCGTGAACTCCAGCAACCACTGTCCCGGACCGAAGGTGCCGAGGACCAGCAGGATCGCGACGACGACGGCCGATGCTCCGATCGCCCGCACCAGCGGATCGAGCGTCCGCCGACGTTGCCAGAGGTGGACGACGCCGGTCGCGACCACGAGCAACGAACAGAACGTCGCGATCGCCGCCCACCAGATCGTCCGGCTGGCGGGTACCGCGTCGACGTTCCAGATGCCCCCCAGGGAGAGAACGGTCCCGACCGGACCCAGCCCCGGCTCGGACCGGAGACCGAACGCCTCGACGCCCGCCGCGGCGGATGTGGTGGTGGCGTCGCTGATCACCGCCGTCACGACCCACGGCAGGGTGCTCAGCACCCACAGGCCGACGGCGACGAGGCCGGGCCGCAGGCCGACCGGACGACCGATGAGTACCACGGCCAGCTCGATCCCGGCGAGCACCGAACCCGTCGGCGTCAGCCCGGCTGCCGCCAGCAATCCGCCGAGCCGGAGAAACCGTGCCGCATCTGGCCGTTCCCGCAGATCGGATGCGGCGACGAGAATCCAGCCCAGCGCGGCGTAGCCGACGAGCAGGCTCCAGTGCCCTTGCAGGAGTCGTTCGGCCACATAGGGATTCCAGATCGCCACGAGCGCGGCGGCGACGGCCCCGGGACGCCCGGCGCCGGGAACGAGACGAAAAGCCAACCGGCCGAACCCGACGCCGGCGAAGACCAACGCGGCCGACAAGATCGCGACGACCACCACACCGCCGTCGACGACCGACGACACCATCGCGACGAAGAAGTCCTGCGGCACCGCGCGCGGCGGCAGGTCACCGATGCCGAGCGTGGTGTCGGTGACATGGGTGCGCGGCGTCGACACGGCATCCCGGAAGAGCAGGTATCCCGGTCCGATACCGAGCAGTGCCGGTAGCAGGGGTCCCAGGATTGCCGCGGCCGCAACGACACTCACCACATAGAGCGCCGGGAGCAACCGTCCGGAGAACACCGCGACCCGTGCGGCTCAGAAGTGGTGGGTGTCCGACGGCGCCGGTGCGTGCACCGGGTCGTCGTCGAATTCCGACTCGGTGATGCCGTAGGCCCGTGCGAGGTCGAGGATCTTGGTGGCACGCGCGATGCGTGGCAGGTCCGAACCGTTGCGGATCTCGCCGCCGTCGCGCTCGAACTCCGCGAAGAACTCCCTCGCCCAGGTGATCTCGTCCTGTGACGGGGACAGGCCCTCGTTGACCGGGGCGCACTGTGACCGGGTGAGGCAGATCTTGCCGGTCATGCCGAACTCCGCGCTCACGGCCGTGGCCTCGCTCAGCTTCAGAGCGCTGGAACCGACCGTCGGGCCGTCGATCGCGCTGGGCAGGTGAGCAGCCTTGGCGGCGATGGTGAATCGGGACCGGGCGTAGGCCAGCGTCTGTGGACTGTCGCCGAAACCGGTGTCCCGACGGAAGTCGCCGATGCCGAAGGCGAGGCGGAAGGTGCCCTTGGCCGATGCGATCTCGCTGATCCGCTCGAGTCCGCGTGCCGTCTCGACGAGGGCGACGATCGGCAGGCCGGGCAGGCGTTTGGCGGTCTCGGTCACGTGGTCGACGGACTCGACCATCGCCAGCATCACACCGCCGACCGCGGTCTCCGCGAGGGCGGCGAGGTCGTCGGCCCACCACGGGGTGCCGAATCCGTTGATCCGGACCCACTCACCGGCACCGGGGCCGGAACCGTCCTTCGGACCGATCCACCGCACGACGTTGTTGCGCGCCTCGACCTTGTCCTTGGGAGCGACCGCGTCTTCGATGTCGAGGACGACGATGTCGGCGCGCGAACGAGCGGCGCGCTCGAACTTCGCGTAGTGCGCGCCGTTGACCAGGAGCCAGCTTCGGGCCAGCACCGGATCGATACGCGAACCGACATCGGTCGATTCGGCGTCGTCGGTGGTGTTGTCGTCGTACATCGGCATCTCTCGTCGGTGAACTCTGCAGCCTACCCATCGTTGCCTATGCCCGACGACCGGTGCAAAGCACCCTGTGCACGGGACCCGGTGCCAACTCGGCACACTTGTGCCATGCAGCAGATCCGACCGAGCCGACGGCGCCGGCCCGCCGCCGGCACAGTCGGCGCCGTCGGATCGGTGGCCGTCGGATCGATGGTCGCCAACGTCTGCATGTACGTGGTCCATCTGGCCGCGAGCGCCCGTTACCTGGACGTCAGCGAGTACGGCGAGTTCGCGGTCCTGCTGTCGGCGATGCTCGTGCTGGGTGTGCCCGCCCTGGCGCTGCAGAACGTGGTCGCGCGCGAGGTGGTCCTGGGCTGCGACGAGCGCCGCCTGCGCCGGGTGGGTGTCCAGACGACGTTGTACGTGGTGGTGCTGGTCGCCGTTGCGACACCGCTCGTCGCGTTGCTGATGCGCACCGGGGTCGTCACGACTCTCGCCGCCCTCGGCGCGGCCCCGCTGCTGGCGCTGATCGCCACCGGTCAGGGCATCCTGCAGGGACGCGGCGAGTTCCGGACGCTGTCGTGGGTGCTGGCCGCCGTCGGGATCCTGCGCTCGATGCCGATCATCGGGGCCTTCGTCGTCGGTGCCGGTCCGGCGGGTGGACTGCTCGCCGGGACTCTCGGTGCCGCGGTGTCGGCCGTCGTCGTCTGGGTGGTCGTAGGAAGGGTCGGGGAGCGGGCGCGTGCCGCGGCGACGTCGGGGACGGTCGGAGTCCTCAGCGTGGTTCGCGCGTCGCAGGTCCAGCTGGTGCTGATCGTGGCGTCGTCGGTGGACCTGCTGCTCTCACCGCGCGTGCTCGATGCCGAGTCGGTCGGGGTGTACGCGCTCGGCGCCATCGCGACGAAGGTCGCGTTCTGGCTGCCGCAGGCCATCGGCGTCGTCTTCTATCCGCGCCTCGCCGATCCCGCCCGGTCCCGGGTCTCTCTTCGGCAGGCGGTGACGGTGGTCGCGGGTGTGGGCGTGGTGCTCACGCTGGTGGCGGGTGGCGCGGGGCCGATGGTCCCGATCGTCTTCGGCGACGGTTACGACGAACTCGTCCCCCTGCTGTGGCTCTTCGCCTACATCGGTGCCGCCCTCGCCGTCCTCCAGGTGGTGCTGTTGTCGGCGATCGCCCGTGATCGCACCCGTGTCGCGTTCGGGACGTGGATCGTCGTGGCGATCGAGGTGACGGTCATCCTCACCGTCGCCGGCTCGGTGGTCGGGGTCGCAGCCACTGCGGCGGTCGCGGTGACGGTCGCGGCCGCCGGGACATGGGTTCTCGCCCGCTGACCGCCGGCCTCAGCAGGAACGTTGCCGAGATACACATGTTTCGGCAGGGTTGTGTAATGAGCGACAACGGAAGTACTCAGGTCACGGTCGAACGAGTCATCGAGGCACCGGTCGACGCGGTGTTCGACGTCCTCTCCAACCCCGAGAGGCACCAGGCGCTCGACGGTTCGGGGTTCATCCGGGGCGTCGACCACGCCGATCGGATCCAGAAGGTCGGCGACGTGTTCACCATGAACATGGCGGGCGACCACATGGGCGGGGAGTACAAGACCGACAACCACGTCACCGGATACGCCAAGGACAAGCTGCTGGCCTGGAAGACGACCCCCGCCGGTACGGAGCCGCCCGGATGGGAGTGGTTGTGGGAGTTGGAGTCCCAGGGTCCCAACGAGACGCTGGTCCGCCACACCTACGACTGGTCGAAGGTCACCGACAAGAAACTCCTCGAACAGGTGGGGTTCCCGCTCGTCACCGAGGCCCAGCTCGAGGACACGCTCGGCCGACTCGCCGCCGAGGCCGCGTCCTGATCTAGGTCACGTCACCGGAATCCCGACCGGTCCGCCGGAATCTCGGCGGCAGCCACGCGGGGTTGATCAGGAAACCGCCGGCGACCAGCGCGACAACGCCCAGGACGCCGGTCACGATCGGCACTATCCGGCCCCAGATCGTGATCGGCGTCGCCAGATCCGAAGCCAGGCGCGACATCTGGGACTGTGACGTGTCGTCGTAGGCGAAGGCGGCCTGTAGATGGGGCAGCCGGAAGTCCGCCGGCACTCCGGGAGTGCCCTCCGGGAAGGCGTAGAACTCGTCGACGGTGATCTTCGCGTCGACGATCGTCCCCGTGCGCGGTTCCACGGCGAGATCCCACGAACTGCGGTGCCGCAGGGTGGCCGTCAGCTCACGCGGCGGACCGTCGAGGCCGAACCACGACGCGGGCCGGGTGATCGTGACATCGGTGCCCACCGGCCGGCCGAGCGCTGCCCGCGCGAGGTCGGTCTCGGGGACCTCGGCGCGGAACCGGGCCACGTCCTTGCCGACCACCTCGGTGTCTCCGTCGTATCTCAGAGGCACGGTCGTGCGTGTGACCACGTCGAAGAACTCGTGGTCGGTCAGGCTGGTGTCGAAGGGCAGCAGGTAGGTGAAACCGCGGCGGTCCGGCACCAGCACCGGTGCCTGGTTGCTGTCGTACTGGATCTCCGACGCCCCGCGCGCCGACAGTTGCGGTACGGCGGTCTCCCGGTCGAGCGTCACCCGGTCCTTGAGCGCGTTGACCGTGACGTCGTTGCAGACCTCCGACGACTCGGCGTCGCCCTCGCTGCCGGGCCGGGGGGCCTCCGGTTCGACCTCGCGGTCGTCGATACGCAGCGTGTCTGTCTGGACCGAGGTGCCGGCCTGCAGTGTCACGCGGTGCTCGTCGGAGGGCTGCACCGCGACGACCCGCTGCTGGCGAACCAGATCGGCGTCGAGGGTCCGGGCGGCGGGCGTGGCGAGCGAGCAGCGGTCGAGGATCGTCGCGTCCTCGGCGGTGGCGACCGTGGTGAAGTCGGTGCTGAGCGGGATCTCGCGGAAGTTGCCGACGAGCAGCGTCGGCAACGCGATGGTCACCGCGATGAGAAAACTGCCGACGAAGATCAGTGTCGGCCCGGCCAGGTCCGTGGTCGACCAGCGGCGAGGTACGGACTCTGACTCCGCGGACTGGGGCACCGGGGACGGCTCCGAAGGCATGGTGGCGAGGGTAGTGGATGTCCCCGGGCTACCCTGTCACCAGCATGACCAGCACCGACTCCGCCCGCGACTCCGTCGCTGCCTCGAGGACCGACTCTGTCGGATCATCGAGCCCCGACTCTGTCGGATCATCGGGCACCGACTCCCGATCCGGGGCGCGCCATCCCGACGCCCCCGGACCGGCGACCGACTCGCGACGCTTCTACCCGCAACTCGAGGGCATGCGAGCGCTCGCCGCGATCGGGGTGCTGACCACCCACGTCGCCTTCCAGACCAGTGCCGTCGAGATCCCGGTCCTCGGACCGGTGCTCGGTCGCCTCGACCTCGCTGTCGCGCTGTTCTTCGGTCTCTCCGGCTTCCTGCTGTGGCGACCGTGGGTCGACGCCGCGCACCGCGGCGCCGGGCATCCGCCGGTCCGGCGCTATCTCCGTCACCGCGTCGTCCGCATCTGGCCGGCGTATGTGGTGGTCGTCGCGCTGGTGCTGCTCCTGCTGCCGGAGGCCCAGGGCGCCGACCTCGACGTCTGGCTGGCCAACCTCACGCTGACGCAGGTCTTCGTGCCCCTGACGCTGACCGCGGGTCTCACGCAGATGTGGAGTCTGTCGGTCGAGATCGCCTTCTACGCTCTGCTCCCGCTCATCGGCCTCGCACTCCTGCAGTTGCGTGGTCCGCGCGTCGGGGCGCGCATCCCGGTGCTGCTGATGCTCGGTGCGCTGAGCCTCGGCTGGGCCTGGGTCGGTACCTCGCTGCCGGTCGCCGACGGGGTGGAGACCAAGAACTGGGTGTTCGGTCATCTGTCGTGGTTCGTCGCCGGCCTGATCCTCGCCGAGATCGCCGGTGTCCTCGACACCGGCGCAGCGCGCGGCCGGTGGATGACCCTGGCGATGCGGCTCAGCGCGAACCGTTCGCTGATGTTCGGGCTCCTCGTCGTCGCCTACGGCCTCGCGTGCACCCGGCTCGCCGGTCCGACCGGGCTCGGCGACGTCACCAACATCGAGTTCGCCACCAAGATGATCCTGGGTGGACTCTGCGGCTACGCCCTTCTCGCCCCGCTGGTCTGCAACGCGGGGCCGTTCCGTCTCCTCACCTCACGCGTGATGCTCGCGCTGGGGCGCTGGTCCTACGGCATCTTCATCTGGCACATCGCGATCCTGGCCGTCGTCTTCCCGCTGTTCGGCATCGTGCCGTTCAACGGCAACACCGTCCTCGTCTGGGTGATCACGCTGGGACTCACGGTCGGGATCTCCGCGGCCTCCTACGCCTTCATCGAGGAGCCGGCCCGCCACTGGCTGCGCAACCGCGAGACCCGACGCCGCAACCGTGCGGCCGGTGACTCGGTGTCGTCCGACTCGGCCTCGCCCGGCTCGTCGGCGTCGCAGGACCAGAACACCAGCCAGCCGGTCATCAGCACGGCGATCAACGCCGGCAACTGAACCCACCACTCCCAGCCGTGGTAGCCGCCGGAGGCGTGCCACGGACCGGCGGTGAGGCCGACGGTCGCAGCCATCATCATGACGAATGTCGTCGTGACATCGACCTTCGGCGGAACGGCCGCACCGACCACGGCGACGGCGAGGCCCACGGCCAGACCCCACCATCCGGACAGCAGCCACGACGCGCCGAGAATCCCCAGACCGGCGGCCACGAGGGTGAACCGTCCGGTGGGCACCGTCCGCGGTTCGGCAACGGTGTCCCGCCCGGATCGTGACACCAGGGGAAAGGGCCACCACGCGGCGACGAGCAACAGGGCCATCAGCACCAGTCCGATGACGAGCGACCAGCGGTACAGCGAATCGAACCGATAGGTGAGCTCGACCGCACCCGACACCCCGGCCGGCGCGACCCAGCCCTGCTGCCACCCGTTCACGACCACCGGGGACAACTCCCGGCCGTCGATCCGCGCGATCCAGCCCGGGTTGGTGGATTCGGGGACCACCAGCAGGCGTTCGGGACCGGACTCGATCTGCACCGCGCGGCTCGCCGCTGTCCACTCGGTGACGTCCGGCGTGGTCGTCGCCGCCCCGGTCACCGGTGTCCCGGCGGTCAGCGACACCGCGTCGACGGTGAAGGCCGGTCCGGGATTGACCGACACCTCCTGCTGACCGGCGGGCAGTCGCAGCTCGCCCGGTCCGCACGCACGGGCGACCACCGGTTCACCGGCGCGCAGTGCTTTCGTGGTGGTCCGCGCAGAGAACCCGATGACCTGACCGGCGGCGGTGACGCCGAGACCGTCACCGCAACCGATCTCGACGACCCGGTCGCCGGCGGGCGCCCGCGGTGCCGGCGGCACCTCGACCTCGGCGATCCCCGGCGGCGCGGGCGTGGCGAATCCGAGACTGTTGACGTCGATCAGGTCGCGCTGTTCGCGGACGGTGATCTCGATGCGGTCGGTGACCGCGGGATCGAGTCGAAGGACGCCGTCCTTGCCGACCTCGCGAATCTGTTCGCCGGTGCCGAGATCGACGGCGACCTCGGTCGGTGCGGCCGGGTAATCCAGCGGCGCAACGATTTTCAGCGATTCGACGCGTTGTTCGGCGGGGAGGTGGACGGTCAGGGTCGGCTCCGCCTCGTCCGCCGACTCCTCGTCGTCGTTGTTGCGGTCTTGGGGCCTTTCCCTGGCCGGGATCTGCGGTGCGGTCCAGGCGGTTCCGGGGTCGCCGTCGACGGCAGCGGCCGGACCGCCACGGGGATCGGTGACCGGTCGCGGTCCGGTGGCGCTCACGCCGTCCGGGGTGGCGAGGAGCCGATCGAGCGCGTCTCCGGGTCGTGGGCGGAGGATGGCCGACGGGGTGACCGATGTGTCCTCGGGGACGGAGAGAGCCCGGCTGAACACCGACGATGTCTCCGGCGACAGCCCGAGTCCCGGAGCGCACCGGGTCATCTCGCGGGCGGGGTCGGCGACGCACCACGCCCGCCCGTTCAGCTCCGAGTACAGCAGCCACTGGGCCACCTCGGTGCCTGCCGCGAGTTCGGGCAGAACGACACGATGTCTGATCTGCAGCGGTGTCGAGGTCCGCAGGTTCGACACCTCCACCTCACCGAGGGCGAACTGGTTCCCGGCGGTGCCGTCTTCGGTGCTCAGCGCGCGGATCTGTATCCAGCGGGTCGAGCCGCTCGGGGCGGTCACGGTCGTCGGTCTGCCCGGTTCGAGTCCCGACGCCACCGTGCTTCCGGCCTCGGTGGTGACCAGGACGCTGGTCACGTCCGGGCCGAGGGCCCGGGCGGTGGTCAACGACAGCGCCAGGTCCGTCTGGGGTGTGGTGAATCCGACTCGCATCCACCGCCCGAGCGCTCCTTCGAGTCCGCCGCTGACCCACGCCGTCTGTGGGTTGCCGTCGAAGGCGGCGGCGGGGGAGTTCGCGGGGGAGGTCTGCCCCGGTTGCACCGCGTCCGACGCCGAACCGGACGTCGTCACCTGGACCTCGCCACTCCGGTTGTCCAGCAACCATTCCCCGCGGACGAGCGGCTGGTCGTCGACCGGGTAGTCCGCGGCCGCGTTCTGGGTCCGTCGCGGGTCGTCGGCCGACCGGATGGCGGAACTGTGGTCGTCGACCCGTCCGAAGTCGGTTTCCCGATCGCTTGGGGTGTCGGTGACGATGAGTGGGCCGTCGGTGATCCCGGCGCGTCGGGCATCGGCGTCGAGCAACACCGGACCGAGAGGTGGAAGTCCTTGACGCGCACGCACTTCGGCGAGAGCCGCGATGGCCTCGGGACCGCCCGCGACCCGCGGCATCCCGTGCTGGTCCACGAGAAGGGGGCCGGTGCCGTCGAAGCCGGTCGCCTCGACCGCATAGATCTGGATCGCGGGCATCGTCGGTCGCAATCCGTTGTCGCGCATCACTCCTCGGACAGTGGGCGGTCCGACCGGGGGGCCGAACCGTGCCACCCGCGTCAACCCGGGCGAGGTGTCGAGTGCCTGCTGCGCGAGGAGCGGTCGTGCCGACCGGGAGGTCTCGGGGGTGAGGTCCGCACGGAGCACCACGAATCCCACGCCCTGCTGCGCGAGGGTCTCGGCGAGGCCGGGTGATCCGCGTCCGGCGGCGATCTCGCGTTGCACGGAGTCGAGCGCACGGATGGCGCCGGGTGGCGTCAGCGGGATGGCGTCCCGCACCGCCCACGGGGCGTCGGCCAGTGGCTGGAGGGGTTCGTCGCGGGTGAGACCCCACAGCTGGTCGGCGAACGGCGCACCGGGGACGACGAGCGCGCGCGCCGGGGCACCGTCCGGCCGGCTGCTGTGCTCGGACAACCAGTCCGCGGTCTGCTTCCAGTGGTTCGGGATCGCGGTGTAGGTCCCGGCGGGTGCGAGCTGGCCGGTCCAGATGAGCGAACCCGCACCGATCACCGCGACCATGAGCACGATGGCCGCGGCCACCGGGCGGGAGCGCTGCGGATGGGCGAAGGCCGAGAGCGTCTCTTGTACCGACACGGTGCCGGGCAGCGGGACCCGCGCGAGCAGGTGAGCGACACCCAGCACCAGCGGGATGCGGATGAACGGTTCGAACTTGTGGATGTTGCGCAGCGGGGCACCGGAACCGTCGAGGAACACCCGGATCTGCTCGGCGATCGGCGAACCGAGACCACCGGCGAAGCCGACACACATGATCACCAGGCCGACGCCCAGGATCGTCACGAGACGTCCCCGGAACGGCATGTGCCGCATGCACAGACCCGCGAGTCCCGCGGCGGCGATGGCACCGGTCGCCAGCACGGCGGCCGGCTGGGTGACGAGCACCGCCCCGGCGACCCGCTCGGTGGAGACGAACGGTGTCCACGAACTCGCGCCGCGCAACACCTCGGTCAGCGACGTCCACTGCGTCGTCACCCGGGAGGACTCGATGTAGTCCAAGAAGGGCGGGCTGACCCGGGACAGGATGAGCAGCGGCACCATCCACCACGCGCACGCCAGGACCAGGCCCAGCGCGGTCCACGCACCGAAGCGCCGCCAGCGGCGGTCGCGGGGACGATGCAGCAGCCACCACACGGCCGCGACGCCGAGCGCGGCCGCCGTCGCGACCGCGTTCACCGCGCCCATCAGTGCGACGGCGGCCGCCGAGCGTGCGGCTTCCCGCCACAGCGGCCGGGAATCGGAGATGGGGGCGTCGAGCGCCCGGATCACGGGCAGGAGGACCCAGGGCGCCAGCATCATCGGCAGCGTCTCCGACGAGATCGAGCCGAGGGTGGTGAGGACGCGGGGGCTCAGGACGAAGACGACGCCGGCGAGGATGCGGGATGCCGGCGAGCCCAGCCGCATCGCCTCCGCCACGCGCACGATGCCGACGAAGCCGATGGTGAGGAGCAGCGCCCACCACAGCCGCTGGACGATCCAGGGCGGGACCGACAGGAGGTCGCCGGCGGCGAAGAACGCGCCGTGCGGGAAGAAGTATCCGTAGGCCTGGTTCTGGACCTGGCCCATCGGGGCGTTCGGGGTCCACAGGTGTGCGGCACGCGCAAGGAACCCGAGTGGATTCGCCGTCAGGTCGAGTTTCGTGTCGGCGGCGATCTGCCCCGGGGACTGCAGCAGACAGACGATCAGCGCGACCGCGGCAGCCACACCGATCCCACGTGCCGACAGGACACCTGTGGGAGCGGTGGTCGGTGTCCTACTCAGTTGCTGCTGCGTCAGGTCGTCCCGACGCCGTGCACGGCATCGGGGTCGGGCGTCAGTTGGTCTCGCCCGCGCCGCCGCGCGATCCGTAGTCGACCGAACCCTGGACGAATCCGCTGTTCGGATTGATGTTGTTCAGGTCCGTCGACGGGCTGTTCTCCGAGGTGATGAACCCGCCGAGGAACACCGCGCCGAGTCCCACCAGGATGCCGGCCACTCCGGCGACGGCGCCGGCCACAAGGCGGTTGTTGGTCATGGCGAAGAAACTACCATCGCGCGGAGTCTCACCCGGGTGTCACCCGGGCATGTCCGGCAGTTCCATCACGGGTTTCGGCGTCAGCGGCGCGAACGGACCGTCGCCAGGGCCCGATCCCACAGCAGCCGGTGCTCAACTTCAGCACCTCGGGCTTGTCGACGTCGCGGCTGAGCATCACCGTCGACGCCGTGATCGTGGCGGCCGACGCCTTCGATCGGTGGCCGGAGTCGAGATGCGGTTGCGGGTCATACTCGATCGCGAGTTGGATGGCCTCGGCCTTCTTCGTCCCGGCGATCTGGTCGGCGAGCCACAGTGCCAGGTCGATGCCGGCCGAGACGCCGGCCGCGGTCACGATGTGTTCGTCGGGGCCGGCGCGCACGACGCGCTCGTCCGACACCGCCGTCACACCGTAGAGGGACAGCGCGGTCAGCGACGACCAGTGCGTGGTGGCCCGGAGACCGTCCAGTAGTCCGGCCGCGGCGAGGACCACCGAGCCGGTGCAGACAGACGCCGTCCACTGCGCGGCCGGCCCGACCGTGCGCAGCCACTCCAGGAGTTTCTCGTCCTTCGCCGCCCCGAAGCATCCCGGTCCGCCCGGGATGAGGATCAGATCGGGTGACGGCGTCTCGTCGAACGAGTGTGTCGCGCCGACGACGAGGACACCGGAGTCGGCGACGACGGGGCCGGGTTCGTGGGCGACGAATCGGACGTCGGCGTCGGGGAGCATGCGCAGCACCTCGTACGGTCCGACGAAATCGAGGGCCGTGAACCGTGGATAGAGGACGATCGCGATCTGGGTCTGCCTGTCTGGTCGGTGGCGAGGACTGTGTCAGCGGAAGGTCTTGCGGTACTGGTCGGGGGAGATGCCCAGACGTCGGATGAACGTGCGGCGCAGAGACTCCGAGGAACCGAACCCGCAGCGCGCGGCGATCACCGGCATGGTGTCGGCGGATTCGGTCAACGCCCGACGAGCCGCGTCGGTGCGGACCCGTTCGAGGTAGTCGCTGGGTGCCTCGCCGGTCTCCGCGGTGAAGACGCGGGAGAAATGGCGCGGACTCATCGGCTTCCTGCGCGAGGTCGGAAAGCCGGTGGGGCAGGCCGGGTTCGGCCTCGATGCGCTGCTGCGCCGCCCGGATCACCTCGCATCGTGCGCGCGGCATCCAGACCGGCGGCGCGAACTGGCTCTGTCCACCCGGCCGACGCATGTAGAGGACGAGCCAGCGGGCGACCAGCTGGGCGAGTTCGGTGCCGTGGTCCTCTTCGAGAACCGCGAGGGCGAGGTCGATGCCCGCGGTGACACCGGCCGACGTCCACACGTGGTCCGAGCTGCGGACGAACAGGGCGTCGGCGTCGACCCGCACGGCCGGATACCGCTCGGCGAGGAGCTCGCCCACCGCCCAGTGCGTAGTCGCGCGTCGGCCGTCGAGCAGCCCGGCCTCGGCGGCGAGGAAGGCGCCGTTGCAGACGCTGATGACGCGCCGTGCCCGACCCGCCGCGTCGCGGACCCAGTCGATGAGGTCGGTGTCCTCGGTGGCCCGGTGGACGCCCGTGCCGCCCGGCAGCACCAGAGTGTCGATCGGTTCGGCGGGGTCGGGCAGCGGGTGGGAGACGAACTGCAGGCCGACGCCGGTGTCGATGGGCTCTCCGTGCTGCGACACCAGTCGCAGGTCGTAGGTGACGGGCGACCCCTGGTCACGCAGCGCGATCGATGCGGTGGTGAAGACGTCGGCCGGTCCCGTCACGTCGAGTGCCTGCACCCCGGGGAAGCCGAGAACCAGCACCGTTCGTGTCATGTGCTCATCGTGTCCCGACGTCGGCTTCGTCGTCCAGGACATACTTCCCACACTTGAGGACATCCCCGCCGCCTGCCGGTTGAGCCGACACCGAGCAACCCATGCCGGTTGAGCCGACACCAAGCAACCCATGCCGGTTGAGCCGACACCAAGCAACCCATGCCGGTTGAGCCGACACCGAGCGTAGCGAGGCGTCGCGTCGAAACCCGTCCGCCACCACACCAAGCAACCCATGCCGGTTGAGCCGACACCGAGCGTAGCGAGGCGTCGTGTCGAAACCCGTCCGCCATCAGACCCCGCCGACCGGTTCGATCAGCAGGGACGCGCGGTTTCGACGCGGTGGCTCGCTTCGCTCGCTACCGGCTCAACCAGCATGGACGCGGTGGCTCGCTTCGCTCGCTACCGGCTCAACCAGCATGGACGCGGTGGCTCGCTTCGCTCGCTACCGGCTCGACCAGCAACCCTGGCCGCCGCTTGACTTAGGGAGCCGTATCTTCCTGCTGGTTGAGTAGGCGAGGAGCTTGCGACGAGCCGTATCGAAACCCCCCTACAGCGTCAACTGCGGCTCCTGTTCACATTTCGCCGGCACGATGAAGACCGGACGATGGCAATGCTTGAGCACGCGCTCGGCGACGCTGGACCGCAGCAGCGCCTTGAGGCCCGACACGCCGCGGGTTCCGGTGACGAGCAGATCGACGTCGAGCGCCTCCGCGGCGGCGACGAGTGCGCCCCAGACCGTCGACTCGACCTCGACGAGCGTGCCCCTCGACGTCAGTCCGCATTCGCGGGCGAGGACCACGCCGCGTTCGTTGATCCGCTCGGCCTCGTCTTCGAGGGCACGGTCGACTCCGACGTCGAGCTGCGTGTCGACGAACGGCTGCATTCCGCCGGCGAGGGTGGACATGCGGGCTGAGGTCATGCCGCCCGGCTGCCAGGCGGTCACGACGACCGCGGCTTCGGCGCGCAGGAAGTGTCCGGCATAGCGGATGGCACGATCGGCGTTCGGTGAGCCGTCGTAGGCGATCATCAGCGTCTGAGTGGCGCGGCCACCACCGCGACCGCTGGGGGCGGTCGCGGTGGTGGCCGGGATGGACCCCACGTCCATTTGCTCAGGTTACATGCCAGACTCGTGCCATGGGCCCAACTCGACGACCTCGGTGGATTCGGAACGTGCTGACGACTGCGACGGTTGCGGCGTTGGGTCTCGGTCTCGTCGCCTGCGATTCGTCGACGCCGGATTCTCCGCCGCCCACACCGTCCGCGTCCGGCTCGCCGTCGGCCTCCCCGTCGTCGGTGTCCGCGACCACGACCACCGTCGCAAATCCTTGTGGCGCTGAGCAACTCGCCAAGGTCACGCTGCGGCAGAAACTGGCCCAGCTGATCGTCGTGGGTGTCACGGGTGCCGATGACGCCCAGCAGATCGTCGAGGACGAGGAGATCGGCGGGATCTTCGTCGGGAGCTGGACCGACAAGGCGATCCTGACGAGTGGTGCGGCATCACGGATCTCGCAGAACTCGTCGATCCCGTTGATGATCACCGTCGACCAGGAGGGCGGTCGGGTGTCGCGCCTGTCGTCGCTCGGCATCGACCACGCCTCGCCTCGTGAACTCGCGCAGACGAAGACGCCCGCGCAGGTGAAGGAGATCGCCGCCGGCGTCGGTCGCAAACTCAAGAACCTCGGCGTCACCGTCGACTTCGCGCCCGTTGCCGACGTCAGCGACGAATCCGACAACGAGGTCATCGGCGATCGCTCCTTCAGCAACGACCCGGCCGTCGTCACCGAGTACGCGGCCGCCTACGCCGCCGGACTCGCCGAGGCCGGAATCACGCCGGTGTACAAGCACTTTCCCGGACACGGCCACGGTTCGGGCGATTCGCACCTCGGCGTCGTGACGGTGCCGTCACTCGCCGAACTGCAGAACAGTGATCTGGTGCCCTTCCGCAATCTGCTGCGCGACCCCGGGACCGCGGGCGTCATGGTCGGGCACCTCATCGTGCCCGGGCTGACCGACCGCTTGCCGTCGTCCATCAGCCGGCCGGCCATCCAGATGCTGCGCACGGGGGTGGGCTACGACGGTCCGCGGTACAACGGCGTGATCTTCTCCGACGACCTCTCGGGCATGGCGGCGATCAGCCAGCGGTACCCGATCGAGCAGGCCGTGGAGAAGTTCATCCTCGCCGGCGGCGACGTCGCGCTGTGGCTGTCCACCGACCGGGTCTCGTCGGTTCTGGACAATCTGGAGGTCGCGGTGAAGCGCGGACGCCTCGCACCCGCACGCCTCGACGCGAAGGTGACACGCATCCTCCGGTCCAAGGGCGTCGTCACCTGCTGAGTAATCTGTCGTGAGCGGCCCGAGCGAACGTTAAACTTACCGCTTGGTAAGTTGTTGGGTATCGTCGTTGGGGACACGACAGTGAGGATGGAGGTGGCCATGTCGGGCGGAACCAAACGCCTGCCACGTGCAGTGCGCGAACAGCAGATGCTCGACGCCGCCGTGAAAGTGTTCTCGCAGAACGGTTTCCGTGAGACATCGATGGACGCCATCGCGTCCGAGGCGCAGATCTCCAAGCCGATGCTGTACCTGTACTACGGCTCCAAGGAGGAGCTGTTCAGCGCCTGCGTCGCCCGCGAGTCCGGATTGTTCATCGACGCGATGAGCGTGGGCTTCGACCCGTCACTCACCCAGCGCGAACAGGCCGTCACCGTCATCCGTGAGTTCCTGCGCTTCGTCCACGAGAACCGGGAATCGTGGCGCGTGCTGTACCGCGTCGCGATCGGGACGGCGAGCTTCTCCGGGATCGTCTCCGACAGTCGCCGGCGCGTGACCGAGATGGTCGCCGCGCTCATCAAGGCCGGTACCACCGTCGAGACGGCGAGTGACATCGACTTCGAACTCACGGCCGTCGCCATCGTCGGCGCGGCAGAGGCGGTTGCCGACCGGATCACCGAGGGCGACGTGGACCTCGAGAAGGCCACCAACATGCTCGTCGGCATCACCTGGCGCGGCCTGAAGGGTGTCGGTACCGACATCTGAGCCGCGCTCGAAGGGTCGCTCACACGATCCGTTCCCGCTCACACAAATGGGGTGAGCGGGAACGGAAACGGTGAGCGAGTTATCAGCCCTTCCGCGTCGTCGCGGTGAGGTGCGGGAATCCCTTGCGACGGTCGCGGATTGCGATGTCGAAGTTCCCCTCGCCGTCGATCCGACGGGTGTAGAGGTTCACCTTGGCGGGCAGCAGGATCGGCTTGCCGAACTTCACATCGTAGGTGACCGCGTCGGGCAGCTGCGACTCGACGTTCGCGACCGCCGCTGCGGCACTCCACATCCCGTGCGCGATCGCCTTCGGGAAGCCGAAGGCCTTGGCCGTCAGATTCGCCATGTGGATCGGGTTGCGGTCGCCCGACGCGGCCGCGTACTCGCGGATCCGCCCCAGATCCACGGCCAGGATCGAATCCGGCGGCGGCGGGGTCTTCGACTTCGGCTCGGGGCCACGCGGCTCGTCGGACAGGCTGGTCCGCTGCTGCTTGAGGAAGGTCGCCGTCTGCGTCGTCACCAGTTCGGAGCCGACGCTGATCTCGCTGATGAGGTCGACCAGGATGCCCTTGCGATGCTCACGCAGGTTCTCCGCATGCGTCTCGATGGACAGCGGCTCGTCGACCTCGATCGGGCGCTTGCGCTCGATCTTGTTCGTCATGTGCACCGAACCGATTGCGCCGAACGGGAATTCGTCTGACGTCAACAGCTTCATGACCACCGGGAACTGCAGTACGAACGGATACGTCACCGGCAGGGTGGTGCCGAAACGCTGGCCCGTCGCATGGCAGTACGCCTGCAGCGCAGCGGGATCGACGCGAACGTCGTCGAGGCGGTAATGGGTGTCGGGGACGGTCGCGTCCGCCGGGACACGGGCGGGCTTGCCGATGCCCGGCAACATCCCGGTGACGGCCTTGCCGTAGAGCTCGCCCGTGCCGGGGGCGCCGGGCAGCGTGATCGTCTTACCCATCACGCACCCAGGAATCCCTGGCCGCAGACGCGGACCACGTTGCCGGTGATGGCGCTGCTCGCCGGGTTGGCGAAGTAGGCAACGGTTTCGGCGACGTCGACCGTCTGCCCACCCTGCTGCAGCGAGCTCATCAGGCGGCCGGCCTCACGGGTGGCGAGCGGGATCGCCGCGGTCATCTTGGTCTCGATGAAGCCCGGGGCGACCGCGTTGATGGTGATGCCCTTCTCGCCCAGGATCGGCGCGTAGGCGTCGACCAGGCCGATGACGCCGGCCTTCGATGTGCCGTAGTTGGTCTGGCCGCGGTTACCCGCGATGCCGGCGATCGACGACACGTCGATGACGGCGCCACCGGAACGCAGCGCACCCTTCTCCAGCAGCACCTCGACGAGGGTCTGAGGGGCGATGAGGTTCACCGCGATGACGGCGTCCCAGCGGGCGTCGTCCATGTTGGCGAGCAGCTTGTCGCGGGTGATACCGGCGTTGTTGACGATGATGTCGATGCCGCCGTGACGCTCGAGGGCGTGCTCGGCGAGCTTCGCGCCGGCCTCGGGATCGGTCACGTCGATGGGGAACGACGTGCCGCCGACCTTGTTGGCCGTTTCCGACAGCGCGTCACCCGCCTGCGGGACGTCGGCGGCGATGACGTGTGCGCCGTCGCGCGCGAGGACCTCGGCGATCGTGGCGCCGATGCCACGGGCGGCGCCGGTGACCACCGCGACCTTGCCCTCGAGCGGGCGATCCCAGTCCTTCGGGGCGGTCGCGTCGGCCGAACCGACGCGGATGACCTGCGCGTCGACGAAAGCGGACTTGGCGGACAGCACAAAGCGTACGGTCGACTCCAGGCCGGTCAGACCGGTCTTGGCGTCGGGCGAGACGTACACCAGCTGGACGGTGGAGCCCTTGAGCAGCTCCTTGCCGAGCGAGCGGGTGAAGCCCTCGAGAGCACGCTGTGCGACGCGCTCGGACGGGTCGGTCACCAGCTCGGGCGTGGTGCCGATGACCAGGAAGCGCGCGCACGGGGCGGTCGAGCGCATGGCCGGCTGGAAGAACTCGAACAACTGACGCAGTTCGGCAGGGGAGGTGATGCCGGTGGCGTCGAAGACCAGCCCGCCGTACTTGTCGGCGCTGCGGCCGGTCACGGCGTTCTGGATGAGGTCATAGTCGTCGCCCGAGAGCATCTCGCGCAGCGGTTCGACGAGGCGTCCCGATCCTCCCAGCAGTACGGGACCGGGCAGCGCCGGTTCGGACGGCTTGTACCGCCGCAACGGCGGCGGGACGGGGAGTCCGGCCTGTTTGGCGATGAAAGCGCCGGGCGCGGAATGGACGAAGCTCGAGTACAGGCCAGTGTTTCCGGTGGCGGCCATGTTGATCTCCTCTGACTGTCGTTCGACAACGAACTTACTGTTGAGTAAGAATACGCTATAGATACCGCACACGACCCTGGAGATCGACGTGGCAGAGAACAATTCCCCCGCGAACAAGACCACCCAACCGAAGACCCGCCCCGAGCGTCCGGTGGCGATCCTCGGCGGCAATCGCATCCCGTTTGCCCGCCAGGACAAGGCATACGCCAAGGTCAGCAACCAGGAGATGTTCACCGCCGCGCTCGACGGTCTGGTGAGCCGCTTCAACCTGCAGGGCGAGCGGCTCGGCATGGTCGCCGGAGGTGCCGTGCTCAAGCACGCCCGTGACTTCAACCTCATCCGCGAATCGGTGCTGGGCTCGGCACTCTCGCCCTATACCCCCGCCTTCGACATCCAGCAGGCGTGTGGCACCGGCCTGCAGGCCATCACCACCGTCGCGGACGGGATCGCACGTGGCCGCTACGACGCCGCGATCGGCGGCGGTGTCGACACCACCTCCGACGCCCCGATCGCCGTCGGCGAGGGCCTGCGCCGCCAGCTGCTCGAGGTCAATCGCGCGCGGTCGACCAAGGACCAGATCCTCGGTGCCGCCAAATTGCTCACCAAGCTCGGGATCGAGATCCCGCAGAACGGCGAGCCGCGCACCGGCATGTCGATGGGTGAGCACGCCGCCATCACCGCCAAGGAGTTCGGCATCAAGCGGGCCGACCAGGACGAACTCGCGGCACGCAGCCACCAGAACATGGCGTCCGCCTACGACGACGGTTTCTTCGACGACCTGATCACCCCGTTCATGGGTCTGACGCGTGACCAGAACCTGCGTGGCGACTCGACCGCGGAGAAGCTCGCGAAGCTCAAGCCGGTCTTCGGCGTCTCCCTCGGCGACGCGACGATGACCGCGGGCAACTCGACGCCGCTCACCGACGGGGCGTCGACCGTGCTCCTGGGCAGCGACGAGTGGGCGGCCGAGCGCGGCCTGCAGGTGCTCGCGTACTTCGTGGACAGCGAGACGGCCGCCGTCGACTACGTGAACGGGCCCGACGGCCTGCTCATGGCCCCGACCTATGCCGTACCGCGGCTGCTGGCGCGCAACGGTCTCACGCTGCAGGACTTCGACTTCTACGAGATCCATGAGGCGTTCGCCTCCGTGGTGCTCGCGACCCTGCAGGCGTGGGAGTCCGAGGAGTACTGCAAAGAGCGTCTGGGCCTCGACTCGGCACTCGGACCGATCGACCGGTCCAAGCTCAACGTCAACGGCTCCTCGCTTGCGGCGGGCCACCCGTTCGCCGCGACCGGCGGACGCATCGTGGCCCAGGCGGCCAAGCAGATCAAGGAGAACGGCGGCGGACGCGCGCTGATCTCGATCTGTGCCGCCGGCGGGCAGGGCGTCACCGCGATCATCGAGGGTTGATCCCTCGTCCGGCACTCCATGCTCCCTGAGTAGCGAGCTTGCGACGCGATCCTGCTCCCTGAGTAGCGAGCTTGCGACGCGATCCTGCTCCCTGAGTAGCGAGCTTGCGACGCGATCCTGCTCCCTGAGTAGCGAGCTTGCGACGCGATCCTGCTCCCTGAGTAGCGAGCTTGCGAGCGTATCGAAGGGACTCGGCGAAGACGCTCGTCTGCCGGTCCTTTCGATACGCCCCTCCGCAAGCTCCGGGGCTACTCAAGGAGCGGGGGACGCGACGAATCGCTCGATCCGTCTAGTTTTTCGCGCAAGGAGCGGGGGAGGCGACGAATCGCTCGATCCGTCTCGTTTTCGCGCGCGAAATGGGGTCCTTCGTCACATGTTTGGACCAAACGCGGCCGCGGACGTGTCAACGGCCGAAAAGTAGCGTAAACATGAAGACAGCTCCGGCAGAGCTGTCAGACCCCCGACCCGACAGCTCGGCTGGAGCACCTACTTTTCTCGGGTACGTTCTACGGCCACCACCATGACCGGCCCAGGTAGTCAGCCGTGATGGATGGAGTTGTGACCACAAGCGCCGGGCGAGTACGCCACGCGATACGCGCTGTGCTCGCCGTCGTGGCCATCGTCACCCTCACGCTCTCCATCGACTTCGTCGCCACCCGTGACCACTCCGCCCGTGGAGCCGTCATCGGCGGGATCTCGGCAGGCAATCGCGACACCGCCGGGCTGGAGCCCGTCCTCGACGAGCTGACCATGCGTTCCACCCAGCCGGTCGTCCTCCGGACCCCCGAGGGCTCGGCCGAGGTCGCGCCTGCCGAACTGGGCCTCGAGTTCGACGCCGAGACGACCCGCGCACGCCTCCTTGAACAGCCGCGCAACCCGCTCGTGCGATTCCTGGCACTCGTCGGTCGCGATGTCGACGTCGAACCGGTCGTGAAACTCGACCCCGCAACCATGAACAAGGCGCTCGACGCCCACCGCCGGTCGCTGGAGAAGGCCGCGGTCGAGGGCGGGGTGCACTTCGAGGGCACCACGCCGGTGGGCGACGAACCGGCGCCGGGTGAACGCATCGCACGGGAGGCCGCGGCCGCCGTGCTCGTCGACCACTGGCTCGACGGGGCGCCGATCGACATGCCGATGGAACCGTTCTCGCCGACCGTCGGCCCCCAGGTCGTCGCGGCCACCGTGGCCGGGCCGGCCGAACGCGCCACGTCGGGCCCGGTGAAGCTGATCGACCGGCGGAAACGCACGGTCGAGGTCCCGGCGGGAGACATCGCGTCGATGCTGACCTTCGGTCCGGACGGCCGGGGCGGGCTCACGCCGCTCGTCGACGAGAAGAAGGCGCGGGAAGCGCTCGCGCCCGATCTCGATCCGTCCCAGAGTCCCGCCGTCAGTGCGACTTTCAGTCTCGCCAGTGGCCGGCCGACCGTCGTGCCCGCGGTCACCGGCTCGAAGATCAACTGGGACAAGACGCTTCGGGAACTCGCGACGACGGCGACCGCAGGCGGCGGCAGCCGCACCGCCGAGGTGGTCTATGACGACGTCGATCCGCGGCTCACCACCGACGCCGCCCGCAAACTCGGTGTGCGCGAACTGATCAGCGAGTACACCACCGATGGCTTCTCGAGTGCCTCCGGCGAGAACATCCGCCTCGTCGCCGCCGAGGTCGACGGTGCGCTGGTCCTGCCCGGCAAGGTGTTCTCGCTCAACGGCCACACCGGTCCGCGCGGGACGGCGCAGGGCTATGTCGACTCGACGATCATCAACAACGGCCGCGCCGCGACGGCCGTCGGCGGCGGCATCTCGCAGTTCGCGACCACCCTCTACAACGCCGCCTACTTCGCCGGTCTCGAGGACGTCGACCACACCGAGCACGCGTACTACATCTCGCGGTATCCGGAGGCCCGGGAGGCCACCGTCTTCGAGGGCGCCATCGACCTGAAGTTCCGCAACAACACCCGTCACGGTGTGCTCATCGAGACGAGCTGGTCGCCGTCCGCGGTGACGGTGCGGCTGTGGGGCACCAAGGCCTTCGAGGTCGAGTCGATCACCGGCGAACGCTATGACACCACCGAACCGAAACGGATCAGACTCCCCAAGGGCGACGACTGCATCGCGAGCAGCGGCAGCAAGGGATTCACCACGTCGAACACGCGCATCATCCGTGACGCGAAGACGGGCCGCGAGATCAACCGGTACACCCGCACCGTCCGGTACGCGCCCGAGCCGAACGTGAAGTGCGTGTAAGACGATCGGCGTCTTTCACCGAAGGACTTTGCCGAGCGATAGAACGCTCGATAGGCTCCGAGTCGTGGATATCAATGGAGCTAGTGCAATCGTCACGGGTGGAGCGTCGGGCATCGGCGCAGCTGCGGCTCGCCAGCTGGCGGCCAAAGGGTGCGAAGGTCATCGTCGCCGACCTCAACGCAGACAAAGGTGAGGAACTCGCCAAGGAGATCGGCGGACAGTTCGTCGCCGTCGACGTGACCTCGACCGAGCAGATCGAGGCCGCCGTCAACGCGGCCACCGAACTCGGCCCGCTGCGCGCGCTGGTCAACTCGGCCGGCATCGGCTGGGCCCAGCGCACCATCGGCCGCGACGGTGAGTTCGGGTCGGCGCACAACCTGGACGCCTACAAGAAGGTCATCGCGATCAACCTGATCGGCACCTTCGACTGCATCCGTCTGGCCGCCACTGCGATGAGCCGCAACGAGCCGCTCGACGCCCACGGTGAGCGTGGCGCGATCGTGAACATGGCCAGCGTCGCCGCCTTCGACGGCCAGATCGGCCAGGCGTCGTACTCCTCGTCCAAGGGTGGCGTCGTCGGCATGACCCTGCCGGTCGCCCGCGACCTGGCCGCGGTCGGCATCCGCGTCAACACCATCGCCCCGGGCCTCATCGACACCCCGATCTACGGCGAGGGCGAGGCCGCTGAGGCGTTCAAGGCGAAGCTGGGCGAGTCGGTCCTGTTCCCGCACCGCCTGGGCGCTCCCGACGAGCTGGCCTCGATGGTCGTCGAGCTGGTCACCAACAGCTACATGAACGCCGAGGTGATCCGCGTCGACGGCGGTATCCGGATGCCTCCGAAGTAGCCTGCACAACCCATCACTGCTCGCCGAACCCACTGCCCTCCGGGGTGGTGGGTTCGGCCGTTCCCGGAGGGTGTGCGGATGGCTCAGGCCTGCAGGACCACCTTGAGTGCCTTGGTCTCCGCGGCCCGACCGAAGACGTCGTAGGCCTCGATGATGTCGCAAAGGGCGAATCGGTGGCTGATGAACAGGTCCGGGTCGATCCGGCGCTGCGCGACGAGCTTGAGCAGGACGCCGAGGGTGTCGGTGTTCACCAGACCCATCGAGACGTTGATGTTCGAGATCCACAGGTCCTGGAGTGCGAACTCGACCGGCGCACCGTGCACGCCGACGTTGGCGACATGGCCCGCCGGGCGCACGACGTCCAGGCACATCTGGAAGGTCTGCGGGATGCCGACCGCCTCGATCGCGACGTCGACGCCGAGACCGTCGGTCATCGCGAGGACCTGGTCCTTCCAATCGGTATCCGATGACACCACGCCGTCGGTCGCGCCGAAGGCCTTGGCCTGTTCGACGCGGTTGGCATCGACGTCGACGGCGATCACCCGGCTCGGCCCGTACAGTCCCGAGGTCGCGATCGTCGCGAGGCCCACCGGTCCGGCGCCGACCACGGCCACCACATCGCCGGGTTCGACGCTGCCGTAGCGGACACCGATCTCATGACCGGTGGGCAGGATGTCACTGAGGACGACGCCCTGCTCCGGCGTGACCCCCGACGGCAGCTTGTAGACCGATGTCTCGGCGTAGGGGACACGTACGTATTCGGCCTGCGTGCCGTCGATGAGGTGCCCGAAGATCCAGCCGATACCCGACGCCCCCTCCTCGCCGAGACAATGCGAATGCACGCCGTGCTTGCAGAAGTCACATTTGCCGCAGGCCGAGATGCACGACAGGATCACCTGGTCGTCGACTGCGAGAGTGGTTACCGCCGAACCGATCTCGGTGATCGTCCCGATGCCTTCGTGGCCGAGGATGCGGCCTTGTTCGACCGCGGGTACGTCACCTTTGAGGATGTGCAGATCGGTGCCGCAGATGGTGGTCGTGTCCATCTTCACGATGACGTCGGTGGGGTGGAGGATCGTCGGATCGGGTACGTCGTCCCAGCTCTTCTGGCCCGGTCCGTGATAGACGAGCGCCTTCATGGGCTCTCCCTCGAGTTGTCCCCGACTGTCGGTGGTCTCACTTCCCGAGGCTAGGAGACCTTCGCCGGACACACCCGGACCTTCTCGGATCGAGACGCGACCGCAGCCGTAGATCCACCCTTTTTCGGCAAATCCGGCACCTTGCGGGCTGGTGGGTTTGCCGAAAAGGGGTGGGTGTGTGGAGTTGTCGAGGTCGGTCAGTGCCTCGAGGTGACCGCGGCGTCGGACTCGCTGAAGGCCGAGACGATCTCGTGTGACACCACCGACCTCCACTACGTCGTCGCCAGTAAGTCGTTCACCCGATTCGTTGCGGGCTCAGCTCCGCAAACCCACCACAAATCGGCAAACCCACCGCCTCGAAAGGTGGTGGGTTTGCCGATTAAGGGTGGGTTTGCGGATTCTCAGATCAGAAGGCCGCTTCGTCGAGCTCCATGATCTCGTTGTCGACGTTCTCGACGGTGACGCGGACGGAGGTGAGCAGCGGCAGCATGTTCTTGGCGAAGAAGCTGGCCACGGCGACCTTGCCCTCGTAGAAGGCCTTGTCGTTGTCGGATGCGCCGTTGTCGAGTGCGGCGAGGGCGATCTGGGCCTGACGCAGCAGCAGCCAGCCGATCATCAGGTCGCCGACGGACATCAGGAAGCGGACCGAACCGAGGCCGACCTTGTACAGCTCGGCCGAGTTCTCCTGTGCGGCCATCAGGCTGCCGGTCAGGGAGGCGGCCATCGCCTGGACGTCCTCGAGGGCGGTCTTCAGCAGAGCGCGCTCGGCCTTCAGCCGACCGTTGCCGGCCTCGGAGTCGATGAAGCTCTGGATCTGGCCGGCGACGTGCGCGAGGGCCTGGCCCTTGTCGCGGATGATCTTGCGGAAGAAGAAGTCCTGCGCCTGGATGGCGGTGGTGCCCTCGTAGAGCGAGTCGATCTTCGAGTCGCGGATGTACTGCTCGATCGGGTAGTCCTGCAGGAAGCCCGAACCGCCGAGGGTCTGCAGGGACTCGTGACCGAGGGTGGCGTAGGCGCGCTCGGAACCGACGCCCTTGACGATCGGCAGGAGCAGGTCGTTGACGCGGTGCGCCATCTCCGCGTCGGCGCCGGAGACGATCTTGGCGGCAGCGACGTCCTGGTGCGATGCGGTGTAGAGGTAGACCGCGCGCAGGCCCTCGGCGTAGGCCTTCTGGGTCATCAGCGAACGACGCACGTCCGGGTGGTGGGTGATCGACACGCGCGGAGCGGCCTTGTCGGTCATCTGGGTCATGTCGGCACCCTGGATGCGCTCCTTGGCGTAGTCCAGAGCGTTCAGGTAGCCGGTCGACAGCGTCGAGATTGCCTTGGTGCCCACCATCATCCGAGCGTGCTCGATGACCTCGAACATCTGCGCGATGCCCTTGTGGACCTCGCCCACGAGCCAGCCCTTGGCCGGGGTGCCGTGCTGCCCGAAGGTGACCTCACAGGTGGCCGAGGCCTTGATGCCCATCTTGTGCTCGACGTTGGTGACGAACACGCCGTTGCGCTCGCCGAGCTCACCGGTCTCGAAGTCGAAGTGGAACTTCGGCACGAAGAACAGCGACAGACCCTTGGTGCCGGGGTCGGCGCCCTCGGGGCGCGCGAGCACGAGGTGGAAGATGTTCTCGGTCATGTCCTGGTCGGCCGAGGTGATGAAGCGCTTCACACCGTCGATGTGCCAGGAGCCGTCCTCCTGCTGGGTGGCCTTGGTGCGGCCGGCGCCCACGTCCGAACCGGCGTCGGGCTCGGTCAGCACCATGGTGGCGCCCCAGCCGCGCTCGGCGCAGATCGCGGCCCACTTCTTCTGCTCGTCGGTGCCGTTGTTGTAGAAGATGTTGGCGAAGCCGGCACCTGCGGCGTACATGAACACCGGGGGGTTGGCGCCGAGGATCATCTCGCCGATCGCCCAGTACAGCGAACGCGGGGCGGGCAGGCCGCCGAGCTCCTCGGCGATGCCGATCTTGTCCCAGCCACCTTCGACCAGGGCGTTGTAGGACTTCTTGAAGCCCTCGGGGATGGTGACGCTGTGGGTCTCGGGGTCGAAGACCGGCGGGTTGCGGTCCACGTCGGCGAAGGATTCGGCGATCGGGCCCTCGGCGAGTGCCTTGACCTCGCGGAGCATGTCGACGGCGGTCTCGTGGTCGAGGTCGCCGAAGTCGCCCGACTCCAGTACCTTGTCGAGCTCGAACAGCTCGAACAGGTTGAACTGCAGGTCGCGCATGTTGCTCTTGTAATGGCCCATGATGAATTCCTTGTCTGGTGCGGCCGTATGCGTGATGGCGGGTTGTTCCATGTCCCGGTCCGATCCCACTCGGGTGAAGTGGGTACCGGCCGGGCGTGGTGGAGCAGTCTCGGTTCGAGCTAAGTTACTCGCCGGTAACCGCCAATATAGACCCATATCGCCGGGGGATCAATCGCTGCTCGATGTGATCTACACCGACCGCCGGGCCGGCGATGGCGCACGACAATTCCGGCAATGGCTGCAGGTGACGGGGATGTGCGGTCCAATCGGTCATGCGCTTGGCGGCGGCAGGGTTCGGAGGCGTATGGCGCACCACGATCGATGGCGGACCCTGTGACGGGACGGTCGTCATGAACGTGGCCGCGTATCCCGTGAGACCTCCGGCCCCGGGCCGGAATCTGTCGTGACCGGCTAGAGCGCTGAACGAAGGTATTCGAGGTCGGCGGGGATGCCCTCGGCCGGCGTCTCCAGGATCACCGGCGCGTCGGCGGCCGCGGCCACGGCGACGAGCACCTCGGGATCGATGTGCCCCGAGGCGAGGTTGGCGTGACGGTCGCGGCCGGAGTCGAACTCGTCGCGAGAGTTGTTGAGGTGCACCAGGTCGATGCGTCCGGTGATCTCCTTGACGCGCTCGACCAGTCCGACGAGATCCTCACCGCCGGCCCAGGCGTGGCAGGTGTCGAGGCAGAAGCCGGCCTGCTCGAAGTCGCCGACCGCTTCCCACAGCCGATCGATCGACTCCAGCGTCCGTGCCATCGCGTGATCGCCGCCCGCGGTGTTCTCGATCAGGATCGGCACCCCGAAGCCGCCCTTGTCGACCTGGCGGTCGAAGAGCTTGCGCCAGTTGGCGAATCCCTCAGCCGACTCCTCGCCGTCACGGAGGTGCCCACCGTGCACGACGAGACCGAACGCCCCGAGTTCGGCGGCTGCGGCGGCCTGCTGTTCGACGGCTTTGCGCGACGGCATGCGCAGCCGGTTGTTGAGGCTCGCGACGTTGATCTGATAGCTGGAGTGCACGACGACGTCGACGTCGGATTCGCGGATCGCGGCCGCATGCGGATTCGGTTGCGGCTTCTTCCAGCTCTGCGGATCGGTGACGAACATCTGGAAGACGTCGATGCCGAGTTCGGCGGCGGTGACCAACGGGTCGGTGTCCTCGCGAAGGTGTGCTCCGATGCGCATGCGTCAACGATAGTGCCCGCATCCGGGCGGCAATGCCGGTGCCCGTGTCCCGATGGACGGGCCACCGCGGTCGGTCATTCGACGACTCGTCGGGTCACTCGTCGGGTGCCGGCTCCGTCTCGATCGTGATCGGTACCCCGGCCGCGATCAGCAGGCGGCACGGGGCCGCACTGTCGTGATACAGATTCAGCCACTCATGGCCGCGAGTCCCGTCGGAATACACCGCATCGAGGGTGCGGTTCAGCCGGGCCTCCGCCTCCTTGGTGATGATGTAGCGCTGGTCGCCGTAGCGCAGGTAGCGATTGGGCACCGAGACCTCCTCTGGAGTGGGATTGCCGGACTCCAGTGTGATCCACGACACCCCGCCGGGGTGTATTTCAACCGAAACCGGTTGCCGGGCGGGTGATCGGGCCGGTCGCGACGACCGGCAGGTACGCGCCGTGCTGCGATGGCTCACGAATGGGACATGGCCATTACACTGACGGCAGGTTACGAGCGTGGGTGCCCTGAGGGGCGTGACGGGCGGGATTGTGTCGGGTGAGTGTTGACGAGTCGGTGGGCTTCCCGCGGCCGGGCAGGTCCACGGAACGCGGTGAGGGCCAGAAGCCTGATGACACGAACTCGGCGGATGTGACGCTGTCGAAGCCCGGCCAACCGCTCTCCGGACCCGAATCCGGCCGTGAGGCATCCGAGGTCGACCCGCCGGAGATGGCGCCGGTTCTCGAGGACCTGGCCGCCGCCGCGGAGATGGAGGCCGAACCCGAGAACCGTCGCGACCTGACCATGGTCCGACGCATCGCTGTCACCGCCTGGTTCGTGCTGATGGGCGTCCACATCGCCCTCGAGGGTCTGGCCTTCGACCGCACGCGGCTGATCATCCTGATGTGCCTCGGACTGGCGGCGGCCAGCATCGGGCGCCGCAGGTTCATCACGATCATCCTCGACTGGGCGCCGTTCGCCCTGATCCTGATCCTCTACGACTGGACGCGCAACATCGCGCAGGTCGTCGGCATGCCGACGCACTGGAATCTCGCGATCGACTTCGACGCGTTCCTCTTCGGCGGCATCACGCCAACGGTGTGGCTGCAGGAGAACCTCAAGCAGGCGAGCCCACCCTGGTGGGAGGTCATCGTCAGCGTCGTCTACATGTCGTACTTCATCATCCCGTATGCGGTGGCCGCCTGGCTGTGGCTCAAGGACCGAGCGGCCTGGCGCCGATACGCGGCCTGTTTCGTCGCGACGACCTTCCTGGCCCTCGTCGGATACACCCTCGTCCCGGGTGCCCCGCCGTGGGCTGCCGCACGATGCACCGCGGCCGAGGTCCAGGACTATCCCCGTGACCCGATCTGCATGTACGAGCCCGTGGCCAAGGAACCGGGCGGCCTGCTCGGCCCCTTGGACAATGCCCATCCCGACGCGGAACCGTACGTGGAACGCATCTCGGCGCGTGGCTGGAACTACCTGAACATCCACGCCGCGTCGAATCTGGTCACCCTCGGTCAGGGCAAGTCCAACCTCGTCGCGGCCATCCCGTCGCTGCACGCCGGTCTCACCATGCTGCTCGCGCTCTTCATGTGGCCGCGGGTGAAGGCGCTCGCCAAGACGCTCTTCATGGGCTACGCGTTCGCGATGGCGTTCGCCCTCGTCTATACCGCCGAGCACTACGTCTTCGACATCGTGCTCGGGTGGGCACTCGCCGCAGCGGTGATCGCGGTGTACCAGATCGTCGATCGGAAGTATCTGATCCCGCGGCGGAAACGGTTGGCCGCCGAGGCCGAAGCCGCCGGTTCCGATGCCGCCGGGACCGAATCCGAACGTGAGGACCCGGACGCCGAGAAGGTGTTGACGCCCGCGTCGTGACCCCGCTAGCCTGGGACAGATGACCCGGCACAGGGCCCGGACCGTACGACGGTATCGGGGGCTGATCCTTCCGCTCGCGCTCGCGGTGATGCTCATGCACACCGTGGTCGCGGGTCCGGCCGAGGCGGAGAGCCGTGCCGGGGCGGAAGGTCGTGCCGGCTCCCACTCCCACGCCGGTCATCAGACGGCGGCAGCGTCGTCGGAGCCCGGGATGACCCATGCCGCGGTGATGGGTGAGGCCCCGTCGATGTCCGGTGCGGACTGCGGAGATCACGACCACGGGTGCGTGTTCACCCGGGCCGCCGACATCGATCTCCCGACTGCCGCTCTCGTGCTGCTCGTCTGGGCCTTCCTGTCCCTGTCGGCGGCAGCGCGGTATCGCCCGGCTCGTCGCGGCGTCGTCGTCCTCGGACGTCCGCCCCCGTGGGCCATCCGCTCGCACCTGCAGCTGCAGGTGATCCGCTGCTGAGGAGACGTCCGCGGACCGGTGGGTCCGCCATGTCGTCATACCCGAAAACCCTCAGCAGCAAGGAAAACCGATGTCTGTACACCGCAATGCAACTGTTCGACGCCGCGCCGCGATCGGGACCGCCCTGGGCGCTGCCGTCGCCCTCACCCTCGTCGGATGTTCGTCCGACGAATCTCCTTCCGGCACAACCTCCGCCGACCGCCCGGCGGCATCGTCCCCGGCCGGTTCGTCCGCGCCCGGTCAGTCGTCTGCGACGGCCCACAACGACGCCGACGTCGAGTTCACCACCGAGATGATCGCGCATCACCGTCAGGCGGTGATGATGGCCGAACTCGTCGAGGACCGGACGCAGAATCGCGAACTGATCACCCTCGCGAACACGATCGAGGACGCGCAGGAAGACGAGATCGACCAGATGACAGCCCGTCTCAGGTCATGGGGCGTCCCGATGGGGGCACACATGGACGACGGGGACATGGGTCACGGAAACATGGACGACGGAAACATGGACGACGGGGACATGGGGCCCGGAGGCGGCGGCATGGGCCAAGGGGGCATGCCGGGGATGATGTCCGCGGCGCAGATGGCGGCACTCCGGAACGCCAGTGGCGCCGAGTTCGACCGACTCTGGCTCGAGGGCATGATCCGTCACCACGAAGGCGCCATCGCGATGGCCGACGAGGTGCTGGCCAACGGCACCGACCCGGCCACGAAAGCCCTTGCCACGAACGTGAAGAAGACCCAACAGGCCGAGATCGACCAGATGCGGGCGATGCTGGGCCAGGGCTGAACCACCCGGAGAACGCGGTGTGGGGCGGTTCGGAGAAGATCCGGAACCGCCCCACACCCCCGTTGTGCCGACCTCAGCGTTGCCGCGTCATCTCCTCAGGGTCATCTCTTCAGCGTCATTTCTTCAGGGGCAACCGCATCAGATAGACCTGATAGCCGATCGAGATCGAGTACGTGAAGTAGAGCGTGCTGCCCTTCGACCACGGGTGGATATACGGCGAGTAGCCGGTGTACGGGTCGGCGGACGGTGCGACGATCTCACCGGAAGTCCAAGGGCCCCAGGGGTTATCGGCGGTGCGGAGGGTGACGCCGATGTCCTGGCTCGCCAGCGAGATGTACTTGCCGAGGTAATCGTTCCAGGCCACGGACAGCTCGCCGGTCGGGGCGCCCATCACCGGGGTCGCGGCGCCGGGGTCGTTGCGGACCCAACGGCCGTAGGAGAAGTAGTCCCATTTACCGAGGTTCTCGATGTCCTTCTCGTCGACGCGGGCGAGGTAGACGCCGCCCCACCGGCCGTCCGGGGTGCCGTAGTAGTAGATGGTCTTGCCGACCTTCAGGAAGGCGCCCATCTGGAACTTCTTGTTGCCGCCTCCGTTCGGGCGGAAGGCGTTCAGGGCACGCCAGTTCTCGCCGTTGTCGTTCGAAACGACGAGGCCCGACCAGTTGGTCGTCCAGATACCCGGCTGATCCCACCGCTTGACCGACATGACGGTCATGTACTGCTTGCCGTTGGCGGCGACACCCGCGGTCGGGATGATGGTGACCTCGCGACGGACATTGGGCTTCAGCAGTCGCTTCGCGTGGCCGGGGCGGCCGGCGTGCGAGGTGAAGGTCATGCCGTCGGCCAGATTGCGGTCCGCGCTGCGCAGCAGGACGTTGGATCGCCAGTAGAACAGCTCGCCGTACAGCAGCGACCACCCGTTGAACGACTGCGTGTCGCCGAACGCGGTGAGGACCTCACCACGGCCGTTGTCCCACATGACGCCCAGGTCGGTGCCGACGATGTTGTAGCGCCCGATGGTGTCGTTCATGGCGAACGGCCCGGTCAGGCGATTGACGATCGACGCCGGACCGGCGGCATTGCCGGCCTGTGCGGGTGAAGCGGCCAGTGTCGTCGTCAGGGCAACGGTGAGCGTCGGGACGACGAGACCCAGGAGAAGCCGATGAAGGCGTCGTGTCATGGGCGAGACCTTATCAAGACCTGAGAGGGGCTGGGGGCCAGAAGAAAAGGTCTTTACCCTGGCGAAACGCTGAAAACGGTCAGAGTGGACGATAGCGTGCGGTGGTGTCGACGGTGGTGAAGTCGATCTGTGCCGCAGCGTTGTTCACCGCGGTCACCAGCGCCGTCCCGAACATCCCGTCGGCGTCGTACAGTCCCGCGTTGCTGACCGAGACGCCGTCGTCCTCGACATGGAGGTCGGCCTCGACGCCGATGCGTTCACCACGGGGTAGACGACTGATCGCCACGGTGAGGTCGCAGTTGATGAAACCGATGCCGGTGGTACCCCAGTTCGAGATGACACTCGCCGACTCCGCGCTGATGACGGCGCGCTGGAACGGTGTCGGCTCCTCGCCGGGCACGATCGGGGCCGCGCGAGTCCAGACTCGTTTGCGATAGGCGTTCTGGTGATCGGGCATCTCGTACTCCCATTCCCTGGGTGCACGGCCCGGCGCGTCGGACGCCCATCGCGGGATGAGGTCGTCGTCCGTGGTCGTCGATCTCGGCGGACGGAACGTCACCGCCTCCGGCGGCCGTTGCCATCGCTCTCCCGGCGGGTTGACCGAGGTCCGCAGGAACACGGTCGTCCCTCGTGCCACGACGACCTCCTGACCGTCCTCCGGGTGTTGCACGATCTCGACGTCGACGACCCGGATACGTCCACCGGAGCGTGTCAGCCGCGTTCGTGTGGAGGTGATGACGTCGCGGGCGGCCTTGAACAGGTCGATCGTGCATCGGGCCGGCAGGAACTGATCGTCGCCGTACTCCACCTCGACCGCGCGCGCGGCGAGCGCACACACCGCAGGCCCGCTCAACGTGCCCGGCGCCCACAGGCTGGAGGCGAACTGCGTGGGCCGGTAGCGCCGGTCCGCCGCCGAGGGGGTCTCGACAGCCTCGAAAAAGGCGATGGTGGTCATCCGTTACTTATTACCGGTAGCCGCAGTCAGGTTTGTGCCAGGGCCCCGCGATCAGCATGTGCCGGGGTCCGTCTCCCGATAACCTTCGACCATGACATTTGCGACGGCGTACACGAAACATTTCCCCGACGAACTGATCGGCGCCGTCCGCGCCGCGCTGATCGTCACCTCGATCGTCGGCATCGTTCTCGGTGTCGTGGTGATCGTGTGGCCGGGACCCACCATCGTCGTGGTGGCGATCCTGTTCGCGATCTCGCTGATCATCGCCGGGATCTTCCGCATCTACCAGGCGTTCGCGGCGTCGTTCCTGAGTACGGGAGTGCGCGTCCTGCTCGGCGTGGTCGGCGTGATCGTGCTGCTCGCCGGCATCATCGCGCTCTTCAGCCCCGGCGACGCGATCTGGCTGCTCGCGGTCTTCATCGGCATCGGCTGGATCTTCCAGGGTGTCGCCGACCTCTACGCGGCGGTCACGAAGTCCGGTCACAGCCCGACCTGGTTCCTGATCCTCTCGGGCATCGTCGCGGTGATCGCCGGAATCGTGATGATCATCCTGCCGGTCTTCTCGCTCCAGGTCCTGGCCTGGGTCGGTGGCATCATGCTGGTCGCACTGTCCATCGCGACGCTCCTGACGCTCCCCAAGAAGGTCGAGGCCGCCGGACCGGCGGTCTGACCTCGACACGCGGCGTCCTCGCTGCGCTCGGTCGTCGCGGCTCGGCCGGCGGATCATTCTCTGCCGGTTGAGCTTGTATTTCTGCCGGTTGAGCTTGTCGAAACCTACTTCGCCGCCGGCCACGGGGCGATGGGATTGCCCTGCCAACGGGTGTGCGCGGGCACGACGTCGCCGCGCATGACCAGCGAAGCCGGTCCGACCGTTGCCGATTCGCCCAGCCCCGATGCCGGAAGGGCGACGCAGTGCGGTCCGAGGGTCGCGCCGGCGTCGAGGGTGACGCGGTCGATGGCCATCACGCGGTCGTGGAACAGATGCGTCTGGACGACGCAGCCTCGCTGCACGGTCGCGCCGTCGCCGAGGCTGACCAGATCGGCCTCGGGTAGCCAGTAGGTCTCACACCACACGCCACGCCCGATCCGGGCGCCGAGCAGACGAAGCCACAGGTTGAGAATCGGTGTCCCGGTGGCGGCATTGGCGAACCACGGCGCGGCCACGGTCTCGACGAACGCGTCCGACAGCTCGTTGCGCCAGACGAACGAACTCCACAGCGGGTGCTCGCTCACCGTGATGCGGCCGACGACGAGCCATTTGGCGGCGGCCGCGGTGCCACAGGCAACGGCGCCGACCCCGAGCAGCAACAGTCCGCTCACCAGCGCGGCCATGCCGTAGTGCACGTGAACGGCGACGTACTGCAGCGCGAACAACATGCCGACACCGAGCCCGAACGACACCATCACCGGCACGAGACGCAGGGTTTCGACGACGGCACGCGCGACCTTCAGCTTCGTCGGCGGGTCGAAGGTGCGCGACGTGTCGATCTCGGCGGCGGTGCGGCGCAGGCGGACCGGTGGGCTGCCCAGCCAGCTCGACCCCGACTTCGCGCGGTTCGGCGTCGCCGACAGCACCGCGACCAGGCCGTTCTTGGGCACCTTGCGGCCCGGCCCGGTCATCCCGGAATTCCCGAGGAACGAGCGCTTGCCGATCTTCGCCTCGTCGATGTGCAGCCAGCCGCCGCCGAGCTCATACGACGCGACCATCGTGTCGTCGGCCAGGAAGGCGCCGTCGCCGATGGTGGTGAAGCGCGGCAGCACGAGTGCCGTCGAGATCTCGGTGCTCTTGCCGACCTTGGCGCCCAGCACGCGGAACCAGATCGGTGTCAGCAGGCTGGCGTAGAGCGGGAACAGATAGGTGCGGGCGGTGTCGAGCAGCCGTTCGGTGAGCCACACCTGCCAACCGACCCGGGATCGCACCGGGTGGTAGCCGGTGCTCAACCCCAGCGATGCCAGGCGTACCAGTCCTGCGGTGATCGCGGCGAAGACGACGAGACTGGTGAGGGTCGCGGCCGGCAGGAGGATGAGCGCACGGACCGCGGCGTCGCGCAACCGGTCCGCAGAGAGGGCCCAGCTGCCGATGACGGCGAGTCCCGCGGCCAGCGAAACCAGCGGGATGGCGGCCAGGACCAGCGAGGACAGGCCGTACGCCGGCACCCAGGCACTGGCGCGCGGCGGACGGTGATCGGGCCAGGGGTGTGCGGCCTTGCCCACCTTGATCGCGGGTGAGCCGGCCCAGTGCTGGCGCGCCTTGACCCGACCGAACACCGCGGAACCGGGCGCGACGACGGCATCGCGCCCGACGACGGCTCCCGGCATGAGCGTCGACCGTGCGCCGATCGTCGCCCCGCGTTTGATCGCGATCTCCCCGATGTGGACGACGTCGCCGTCTATCCACCAACCGGCGAGGTCGACCTCGGGTTCGACCGAGGCGCCTTCCCCGACCGTCAGCAGTCCGGTGACCGGCGGGATCGTGTGCAGATCGACGCCCCGTCCGACCTGTGCGCCGAGAGCGCGGGCGAGGTAGATCATCCACGGCGCGCCGGAGAGGTTCGCCGCCCCGCTCGCGTCCAGGAGTCGTTCGGCCACCCAGAGCCGCACGTGCACGCCACCGCCGCGGGGGTACTCACCCGGGGTGACGCCGGTGAGGAGCAGACGGGAACCCGACGCCGCGATGAACATCCGGCCGGGCGGCGTGATGAAGACCAGGAACGCGACGAGCAGAACCCACCAGTTCACCTCGACCAGCCACGGGACCGAGCGGTTCATCCGGTCGGCGACGACGGCGGCCAGGTTGTTCACGACGCCGAGCCAGGTCGCCCACTGGAGACCGGTCAGGGTTGTCAGGGGAACGGTCAGCGCGACCTGGGCGACGCCCGTGGCGCGCGGTGTCGGTCTCACATGACGTTCGACGATGTTCGTCGTCGGTCTGCGCGCGTCCAGCATCTCGGCCATCGAGCCGAGACGGGGATGGTCGTAGAGGTCGGCGACCGAGATGTCCGGGTGGCGTCCACGGATCGCGGTCACCAGCTGTGCGGCGGCGAGCGAACCACCGCCCTCGGCGAAGAAGTCCACATCGGGGCTGCTGATCCGGATGCCGAGCACATCGGTCCACAACTGGGCCAGCCACAACTCGGTCTCACCGAGTTCCACATCCTCATCCACTGGTCTGCTGCTGCCCGGCAGGGGCCAGGGCAGCGCATCGCGATCAACCTTTCCCGAAGTGCGCGTGGGCAATTCGTCGACGAGGGCGAGGGTCGGGACCATCGCGGTGGGCAGGTGGCGGGTGAGTTCGGCGTGCGCGGCCGAGACGTCGAAGTCGGGATCAGCGGAGACCAGGTAGCCGACGAGCAGGCTGTTGCCCGCCGCGGACTTGCGGACCGCGGCGGCGGCGCCACTCACACCGGGCAGGTGCTGTAGGGCATTGTCGATCTCGCCGAGTTCGATGCGTCGCCCGCCGACCTTCACCTGGTCGTCGGCGCGACCCATGAAGATCAGGCCCGCGGACTCGAGTCGCACGAGATCGCCGCTGCGGTAGGCGCGTTCCCAGCCCAGGGTCGGCATCGGGGCATACTTCTCGGCGTCCTTGGCCGGGTCGAGGTAGCGGGCCAGTCCGACGCCGCCGATGACCAGTTCGCCGACCTCGCCCTCGTCGACCGGCCGGCCGTCGGCGTCGACGACCGCGAGATCCCATCCGCGCAAAGGCAATCCGATGCGCACCGGACCGGGTCCGCCGAGCGGGGCGGCGCACGCGACCACGGTCGCCTCGGTGGGTCCATAGGTGTTCCACACCTCGCGTCCGGGCACGGCGAGGCGATCGGCGAGTTCCGGCGGGCAGGCCTCGCCGCCGAAGATCAACAGTCGCACCGCCTCCAGGGCCTCCGGTGGCCACAACGACGCGAGTGTCGGCACGGTCGAGACGATGGTGACGTCCCGCGCGACCAGCCAGGGCCCCAGGTCCATGCCGCTGCGCACCAGCGATCGTGGTGCCGGAACGAGGCAGGCGCCGTTGCGCCAGGCCAGCCACATCTCCTCGCACGACGCGTCGAACGCGACCGAGAGCCCGGCGAGCACACGGTCACCGGGTCCGATCGGCTCGTCGGCGAGGAACATGTGTGCCTCGGCATCGACGAAGGCGGCCGCGTTGCGGTGGGTGACCGCGACGCCCTTCGGGGTCCCGGTGGAGCCGGAGGTGAAGATGATCCACGCGTCGTCGTCGGGTGTCGGACGCGCCGGCGCGACCGCGGTGCCGGCGGGTTTCGTCGCGTGCGGACCGTCGGCGTCGACGATGGCATCCACGTCGGCCTCGCCGAAGACGAGTTCGGCGCGCTCATCGGGATCGTCCGCGTCGACGGGCACGTAGGCGGCACCGGCGTACAGCGTGGCCAGGATGGCGACGTACAGATCGCGTGAACCGGACGGCATCCGGATGCCGACGCGGCTGCCGTGCCCGACGCCCACCTCGGCGAGACGAGCGACGGTGCGTCGGATCAGCGCCAGCAGCTGGCCGTAGGTGAGGGTGACGTCGCCGTCGTCGATCGCGGCGGCGTCGGGGTGTGCCCGCGCGGTCTCGGTGAGGACGTCGCACAGGGTCCGCGGATCGTCTGCCTGCGCGGACAGCAGGAACTGAGGAGAGATCTGTACCTGCGTCACAGCCACCGTCTAGTCACGAGTTCGAGAATATAGCCGACCCAGGTGACCAGCAGGGCTCGGCCCGGTGAATGTTTTTCCCCGGCGTTTACCGGATACAGGAGGGGGGCTGAGGGTGTAGCTTCGGCTCAGACCAGGAGGAATTCCATGCCCATCGTCCATCACCGGCGGCCGAGTCTCCTGTCATATCCTCTCTGGCTCGGATCGCGCCTGTTCCTGAAGCCGATGCTCACCCTGTGGCCGGTCAACAGTGCGGGCCTCGCCGGTCTGTTCCTGATCGACCGGCTGATGGCGGTCGGACCCAAACCCCGCGGGGTCGTCCGCGAGCAGTTGACCCTCGCGGGTCGTTCCACGGAGCTGATCATGCCCTCCGGTCCGTCGCGCCGGGACAGCGACACGGCGATGCTGTACCTGCATGGCGGCGCTTTCGTCGTGTGCGGTCTCGGTACCCACCGTTCGATCGCCGCGCGGCTGGCGCGCGCCTGCGAGATCCCGGTGTTTTCACTCGAGTACCGGCAGCTGCCGAAGGCCGGGGTGGGCGCATCGGTGGCCGACACGATCGACGCGTACGCCGAACTGATCAACGAACGCCACTATCGGCGGGTCATCGTCGCCGGTGATTCGGCGGGCGGATTCCTGGCGGCCAAGGTCGTCGAGGCCGTCGCCGCGCGCGGACTCCCGGCCCCGGCGGCGCTCATCGGCTTCTCTCCGCTGCTCGACGTGGACCTGGGTACCAACCCGGACCGGTCCAGTCGCTCCGACGCCTATCTGCCGAAGTCGAAGATGGCCAAGCTGGCCCCCAAGTTCGATCGCGGTCCCGTGCCGCTGACGGGGGTGCGCCGGATCTCCGATCTCGATCCGGACGAGTTCCCGCCGACGGTCATGGTCACTGCCCAGGGCGAGATGTTGGAGCCGGACGTCATCGACCTGGTCGAGATTCTCGACCAGGCGGGGATCGAGGCCCTCGCGCACAGCTACGCTTGGCAGGTGCACGCGTTCCCGGTGCTGGCCTCGCATCACCCGGAGACCATCCACGCGATCGAGGTGACCGCGACCTTCGCGAAACAGGCGATACGAGAGGGCAAGAGCACTGACGACCGAGAGGACCAACGGGTCGGCTGACGAAAGCCGCCCCGGCACCGAAGCAGGTGCCGTCCCCACCGCCGCGCCACCCACCGACGCCCCGCCCGGTGCGGTCGACGCGCGCTTCACCCTCGCCGCCGAACGCACGCTCCTCGCGTGGGTGCGGACCGCGATGGGATTCATGGCGGCAGGTATGGCGATCGTCTACCTCGCCCCCGACATCGACAGTCCGGTGTTCGAACTGGTCCTGGGTCTCGTCCTCGTCGCTCTGGGTTGCTCTCTCGCCGTGATCGGTGCGTGGCGCTGGCAACGCACAATGCACGTGCTCCAACACGGTGGCCAGATGCCGGGCCCGGCCCAGGTCCTGTTCGTCGTCACTGCGATAGTGGGGGTGGCCATCCTGATCGCGGTTGTCGTCGTGATCCAGACCTGATCGCCATCCCGACCTGTCCTACCCAGGAGTTCCCGTGAGTACCGGCCCCGACTTCTCCCGCGGCGCGCAGACGCTGTCGACGACGATGACCAGCATCGGCGCGGCCATCCTCATCGTCTGCCTGGGCTGGCTGACCGTCGACTGGTGGCGCGACGGCCGCTGGTTCTGGGTGGCCGTCGGGATCGCCATCATCGTGGTCAACATCGTGCTGATCGTGCTGCAGATCCGCCGCCAACGCGCAGAGCGCGCCAAGGGCCCGAAGCGCCCCCGGCGCCCGCTGATCGACAACTTCGACGACCTCGACGACAACCCTCCCCCTGCTGCCTGAGGTGTGAGGAGCGATAGCGACGAGCCACCCCCTGCTGCCTGAGGTGTGAGGAGCGAAGCGACGAGCCTCGAAGGCCTCGTGAGATGACGTCGCAGCCCTACGCCGTGAGCGGGTCGTCCTCGTTCGCGTCGCCGTCGTCGGCGAACTGCGTGCGGTAGAGCTCGGCGTAGCGTCCGTTGCGCGCCAGCAGCGTCGGATGATCGCCGCGTTCGACGACGCGTCCTGCTTCGAGCACCACGATCTGGTCCGCCGCGCGGATCGTCGACAGTCGGTGTGCGATCACGATCGAGGTCCGGCCTTCGAGGGCTTCGCCCAACGCTTCCTGAACGGCCGCCTCCGAGGTCGAATCCAGATGTGCGGTCGCCTCGTCGAGGATCACCACCGACGGCTGCGCGAGCAGTAGCCGCGCGATCGTCATCCGCTGGCGCTCACCGCCGGAGAGCCGGTATCCGCGTTCACCGACGATGGTGTCGAGTCCGTCGGGCAACGACGCCACCAGCTCGTCGAGACGCGCCCGGCGCAGCGCGTCCCAGATCTCCTCGTCGGAGGTGTCGGGTCGGGCGAGGACGAGGTTGGCGCGGACGGTGTCGTGGAAGAGGTGGCCGTCCTGGGTGACCAGGCCGACGGTGCGATGCACCGACGCGGTCTGCAGGTCGCGGATGTCGACGCCGGAGAGCTGCACCGAGCCCTCGTCGACGTCGTACAGCCGGGTCGCGAGACTCGCGATCGTCGACTTGCCGGCACCCGAACTGCCGACAAGAGCCACCATGCTGCCCGCGGGAACATCGAGGTCGACGTGGTGCAGAACCGTCGTACCCGCCCGGTTGTCCAGCTGCTCAACCTCTTCCAGTGATGCCAGTGAGACCTTGTCGGCGGCGGGGTAGGCGAAGGAGACGTCGTCGAAGCGCACCGACACCGGGACCGGCCGGCCGCTCTCGGTGCCCGGGACCGGGCGTGCGTCCGGGGCGTCGGTGATCAGCGGTGTCAGGTCGAGGACCTCGAAGACGCGCTCGAAACTGACCAGCGCGCTCATGATCTCGACCCGTGCGTTCGCCAGCGCGGTGAGCGGGGCGTACATGCGGGTGAGGAGCAGGGCGAGCGAGACGACCGCACCCGCCGACAGATGTTCGTTCACCGCAAGCCATCCCCCGAGCCCGTAGACCAGGGCGAGCGCGAGAGCCGAGACCAGCGTCAACGCGGTGAAGAAGTAGGCCTGCAGCATCGCGCGTCGCACACCGATGTCGCGCACACGATCCGCACGGTCGGCGAACTCGCGTGATTCCAGGTCGGGACGTCCGAACAGCTTGACCAGGGTGGCTCCGGGTGCGGAGAACCGTTCCGTCATCTGGGTGGACATCCGGGCGTTGTGCTCGGCGGCCTCACGCGACAGGGCGGCCATCCGGCGTCCCATCCGGCGCGCCGGGACCACGAAGATCGGCAGCAGCACGAGGGCGAGCAGCGTGATCTGCCAGCTGATGTAGATCATCACGCCCAGCGTCAGCGTGAGCGTCACGATGTTCGACACGACATCGAGAGCGTGTCGCTGAAGGCGCGTTGCGCGCCGATGACGTCGTTGTTGAGCCGGCTCACCAGGGCGCCGGTCCGGGTGCGGGTGAAGAAGGCGACCGGCATCCGCTGGACATGGTCGAAGACTGCGCGACGCAGGTCGAGGATGAGGCCCTCACCGATGTTCGACGACAGCCACCGCACCCCGATTCCGGCCGCCGCCTCGGCGACGGCGATCAGGGCGATCGTCACCGCGAGACCCACGATCATCGCCTCGGACCCGCTGTCGGTGATGAGGTTGACGACGCGTCCGGCGAGGAGCGGCGTGACCACCGTCAGGACCGCGGTGAACACGGACAGCACGAGGAACAGCGCTATCCGGCGGCGATGGGGGCCGGCGAACCCGCTGATCCGACGCAGCGTCGTACGCCGATCCCCCCGCAACCGCTTACCGTCCGGCGAGGTCGACGACTTGTACATCATGTCCCAGGCGACCGACTCCATGCTCATGTCGCCCAGGGTAGGACTTCAAGTGAACTTGATGTCTACTCGTCCCTTCGGATGCGGGTGGAGGTGCATGCCGGGAGCTCGAGAGGCGTCCCGCCACCCATGCTCTAGGTTGGTAACTGAGGTCACAGACGGCGATCACGATCAGCGGATCGACCAGGGAATGTCAGGTCGGCACGGCCGACGGTTAGGGGCGAGGCTCGTGGCAGAACTCAAGCTCGGTTTCAAGGCATCGGCGGAGCAGTTCGACCCGCGCGAGCTGGTGGAGATCGCGGTCGCGGCCGAGGAACACGGACTGGACTCGGTCGCGGTGAGCGACCACTTCCAGCCGTGGCGGCACAACGGCGGCCACGCTCCCTTCTCGCTCGCGTGGATGGCGGCCGTCGGCGAGCGCACCAAGCGTGTTCAGATCGGCACATCGGTCATGACCCCGACCTTCCGCTACAACCCGGCCGTCATCGCCCAGGCCTTCGCGTCGATGGGCTGCATGTACCCGTGCCGCATCATGCTCGGCGTCGGCACCGGCGAGGCGCTCAACGAATACGCCACCGGCTTCCAGGGCGAGTGGCCCGAGTTCAAGGAGCGCTTCGCCCGCCTGCGCGAGGCGATCACGCTCATGCGTGAACTGTGGACCGGCGACGAGGTCAACTTCGACGGCGAGTACTACCACACGCAGGGTGCGTACATGTATGACGTTCCGGAACAACCGATCCCGGTGTACGTTGCCGCCGGTGGTCCGGTCGTCGCCCGGTATGCGGGTCGCGCCGGGGACGGCTTCATCTGCACCTCGGGCAAGGGCGCCGAGCTCTACACCGAGAAGCTGCTGCCGGCGGTGAAGGAAGGTGCGGAGAAGGCCGAACGGGACTTCGACGCCATCGACAAGATGATCGAGATCAAGATCTCCTACGATCCCGATCCCGAACTGGCACTGGAGAACACGCGCTTCTGGGCGCCGCTGTCACTGACACCGGAGCAGAAGCACAGCGTCAACAGCTCCACCGAGATGGAACGTCTCGCCGACGAACTGCCCATCGAGCAGGTCGCCAAGCGCTGGATCGTTGCGTCCGACCCCGACGAGGCCGTGGAGAAGGTCAAGTTCTACACCGACGCCGGTCTCAACCACCTCGTCTTCCACGCGCCGGGCCACGACCAGCGTCGGTTCCTGGAGAACTTCCAGCGCGACCTGGAACCGCGCCTGCGCAAGCTCGGCTAACCCGCTCCGCCGGCTGGGCCGCCCTCACCGGCTGAGCGGTCCCCGCTGGCTGGGCCGCCCCCGCGGGCTGAGTCGTCCTCGCTGGCTGAGCGGTCCTCGCTGGCTGAGCGGTCCTCGCTGGCTGAGCCGTCCTCGCTGGCTGAGCTTGTCGAAGCCCATGAAATCGCTTGTCCTTCAAGGCGCGATACGCGACGCTGGGACCGTGCCCCTGCTCCCGCCACGCATCCGCGTCGTCTCTCTGCCTGCGCTCGCTGCGGTGGTCACCGTGGTGTTGTGGGCGTCGGCATTCATCGGCATTCGTGCGCTGGGGGATTCGTTCTCGCCGGGGTCGATGGCGTTCGTGCGGTTGCTCGCGGCGGTCGTCCCGCTGACGGCCATCATGCTGGTGGTGCGGTTGCGGAGACGGGGCACTGCCGTCGACGACGACCGTCCGGTCCCCGCGTGGTTTCCCCGCGGACGGGCACTGGGTCTCGTGATCGCCTACGGTGTCGCCTGGTTCGCGGGTTACACCGTGCTGCTGAACTGGGCCGAGCAGCATCTGGATGCCGGCACTGCGTCCCTGCTGGTGAACCTCGCCCCGATCCTCGTCGCGCTGGCGGCGGGACCCTTTCTGGGAGAGGGATTTCCGCGACACCTGGTGATCGGGATGGCGATCGCCTTCGCCGGGGTCGTGCTCATCGCGGTCGGTGGTTCGGCCACCGCCGACGCACACGCCGATTGGTTCGGCATCCTGTTGGGCCTCGGTGCCGCGGTCCTCTACGCGACCGGAGTGCTCATCCAGAAGTCCGCGCTCCGCACGGTCGGCGCGCTGACCGCGACCTGGCTCGGTGCGCTCGCCGGTCTCGTCGCGACGCTCCCGTTCGCGCCGGCCGCGATCGCCGAACTCGCCGACGCGGACGCGTCGGCGGTCGCCGCGGTGATCTATCTCGGCATCGGTCCCACCGCGATCGCCTTCTCGACCTGGGCCTACGCGCTTGCGCGCACGGATGCGGGCGCGATGGCGGCGACGACGCTCGTGGTTCCCGCGATCGTCATCGTGATGTCCTGGGCGATTCTCGACGAACTCCCGACGGGTATCGGCATCATCGGCGGCGTGCTGTGCATCGGCGGGGTGGCGATCGCCCGTCGGCTGCTGCCGCGTACCCGCCGAGGCGGTGGTGTCGAGAGTGTCGCGCCGGCCGGCGTCATCGGTGCCCAGGGTGCCACTGCGGTGCGCGACTCCGGAGTGCGATAATCGCAGTTCCGTCGATGTCGGGGAAGGGCTCATGAAAGCGAAGAATGCGCGGTCCGAGGCGACCCGTGCCGCTCTCATGGAAGCAGCTCTGCAGGTGATCACCGAGAGCGGCGTCAAGAGCGTGACCCACCGAAAGGTGTGCAGCGCAGCAAACCTCGCGCTGGGCACCGTGAACTATCACTACGCCGATCTCGATGAACTGCTCCTCGACGCGTTCGCCTACTACGTGGACCGCATCTCCGAGAAGTACGAGAGCGGATTCACGTTCGTCCGGAACGACGAAGATCTCGCCGACGCAGTCGTCGACATGACGCGAAAGCTTTCGGAGGACACCCAATCCGTCGTGCTCATGTGGGAGATGTACGCGCAGGGTGTCCGCGAGAAGGCCTACCGGCAGCTCATCCGGAAGTGGTCCAAGCGTGCCAAATCGGGTGTCGAGACGTACTGCTCGGCGCGAGTGGCCACCATCCTCGAAGCGGTCTGGGACGGATCGGCGGTCCAGCGCAACGTCGGTGACGCGTCCTTGTCGGACGCAGAGCTCCGCGAGGTCGTGCTCGCGATCATCCGCACCGACGAGTCGCGCGAATACCCGCAGGTGAAGACCCGTTCCGCGGGTGCGAAAGCCTGATCCCGATCGACGACGCCCCCGTAGCCATCCACCGAAAATGCACCCCGGGGATGAGCCCTCTGTAAGTCCGGCACGGACGATATGTCGCCGGCGTCCTGCTGGAGGGCGGATTACGGGGGCGGTTTTCGGGGGCGGATTTCAGCTCGGCGTGGTCGGGCTGACACGCCCTGCTCGCCGAGCTGAACGCCGGGGTCTCAAGTGTCTTACCAGGTGCATGTCCGCTCTCTGCTCACCTCCAGGTCCAACAAACGTTCAGTTGTGTCTCAATTTCGACGGTATGTGCGGGTCGGGAACTGGCTAGAATCCCGCCCCGGTTAACACCCGTGTAACCAATGAGTTCGCTTGTTACGGCGCGGAAAACTTGAGAACTACCCGTTGGCAGCGAGGATGCTCGCCTTTGGGTTTACGTCCAACAAAGTGTCAACAAAGGTTCAGAACTCCGGAAGGGGTGGTTCATGCCAACCCAAGCGTTCGACCACGACGCGTTCAAGAAGGCCGTCGGCCAGTTCCCCAGCGGCCTCACGATCGTCACCGGTGTCGACGACGGCCGGCCGCACGGCATGACGCTCCAGTCGTTCATGTCGCTCTCGCTCGAGCCGGCGCTGATCGCCATCGCTCCTGCCCGGACTTCGACGACCTGGCCGGTGATCGCCGAAACCGGATCGTTCGCGGTCAACATCCTGTCGGAGCAGCACTCGGAGCTGGCCCGCAAGTTCGCCTCGAGCGGCGGGGACCGATTCGAATCCCTCGACTACACAACGACTTACACCGGCAATCCGATCCTCGGTGAGACGGTGACCTGGTTCGACTGCCGGATCGCGGACATTCTCGACGGCGGCGACCACGTGATCGTGCTCGGTGAGGTCCTCGAACTCGGGCAGGCGGAGGAGTCCACGCCGCGCGAGCCGATCATCTTCCATCGCAGCGGATTCCGCCGGCTCGCCGAGCCGACGCCCCCTTCCTTCCCCCAGGCCCCAGCCACCAGAACTCACCCGACGGCGCATCGCGCCGGCCGGCCATCCCGCCCTACCCGCCCGGCGCCCGCCGGTCCATCGAGAAAGAGGAGATCAATGAGATTCGGAACCTTCAGCGCGCCCTACTCGCACGACTACGCCCACGGCAAGCGCACCGCCAAAGAGGTCATCGACTGGGACCTCCAGCTCGTGAAATGGGCCGAGGAATACGGTTGGGACGAGGCCTTTTTCGCCGAGCACTACACCCTCGGCGGTGAGCCGTCGCCCGCCCCCGACGCCATGATCGCCGCCGCGTCCCAGGGTGACCGAGCGGCTCACCCTGGGCGCGGCCGCACACCTGCTGCCGTACCACAACCCGATCGCGCTGGCGCACCGGATGATGTGGCTCGACCACATGACCGGAGGCCGGTACATCGCCGGAATCGCCCCGGGCGCATACGCTTCGGATGCGCAGCTGTTCGGCACCGGTGGCGGTGCCAACAACTCGAAGATGATGGTGGAGGCACTCGACATCCTCGAGGCGATCTTCAAGCGCGAAGGCGCCTTCAAGATCGAGGGTGAGTACTTCTCGGTCGACATGCCCGCCTACGACGAGGAGATCGCCGGCCCGCACCTCAAGCCGGCTCAGGCTCAGATCCCGATCATGATCACCGGCATGTCGGAGAACTCCTCGACCATCAAGTTCGCCGGTTCCCGCGGTGCCTACCTGCTGAGCCAGCAGGTGCACGAGAAGACCTGGATCAACCACTGGGAGACCTACTCCACCGCGGCGAAGGAAGCGGGATACAACCCGTCGAAGGCCGACTGGCGCGTCTGCCGCGACATCTTCGTCGCCGACACCGACGAGGAAGCTCTCGACCTGGTCCGCAACGGCGCGATGGGCACCCTGTGGGGCAAGTACAACATCCCGACCTTCAAGGGGCTGGGGCTCGGTCCGCTGCTGACCGGCGGCCTGATCGACGAAGACGACCTGGACCTGGACTGGATGATCGAGAACTTCTTCATCATCGGTTCGCCGGACACCGTCGCCGCCCGCATCGAGGAGCTGTACAACGCCGTCGGTGGTTTCGGCACCCTGGTCAGCTTCGTCCACGAGTACACCGACAACCCGGAACCCTACCGACGCAGCTTCGAGCTCCTCGGCGCGAAGGTCGCCCCGCAGCTCGCCCACCTCAACGGCTGAGGCCCGCCGCTTCACCGACATCTGGATCGGCCCGCCGGACAACGGCCTCAGGCGGGCCGACTCATCCCGAAAGGACCATGCCTTGGGCACCATCGTCGACTCCCGTCACCTCCGCATCGCCGAGGCCGACCTCGTCGATCGGGAGCGTACCGACCCGGAGACCGGCATCATCAGCTCGCGCGTGCTGTGGACCGACGGCGGACAGTCGCACGGCATCTGGCAGATGACGCCGGGTGTGCTGCGCAACGTGGCGGGCCCCGAGTCGGTGGCTCTGGTGGCCGGTCGCGCACGGGTGACCGTCCATCCCTCCGAGGAGGTCTTCGAGATCGCCGCGGGTGACACCTTCGTCATCGACGCCGATGAGACCGCGACCTGGGAGGTCCTCGAAACCGTCCGCAAGTTCTACGTCGTCAATCGATAGCCCGGGTCACAGCGGTCCGACCCACAGGTCACGCCTCACTTCGGGGACAAGAGAGTCCCCCTCCACAGACGGTGCTGCCGCACGCACCGCACCCATAGGATTCACGAGCACTGAAAGGTATTTCATCATGAGCAGCACCGCACCTGTCGCCAACCGCCTGGAGGGCCGCATCGCCCTGGTCACCGGCGGTGCCGGCGGTCAGGGACTCGAACACACCCGCCGCCTCGCGCAGGAGGGTGCGATCGTCCACTTCGCCGACATCAATGCCGAGGTCGGCGCGGAGGCCGAGCGCACCCTGAAAGCCGAGGGCCTGCAGGTCGTCTTCCATCAGCTCGACGTCAGCCGCATCGAGCAGTGGCAGACGCTGGCGGCCGAGCTGGAGGCCACCGTCGGACACCTCGACATCCTGGTCAACAACGCCGGCATCCTCGCCGACATCCACCCGGCCGAGCTCTCCACCGAGGCCGCGTGGGAGAAGACGACCAACGTCAACCAGAAGTCCATCTTCCTGTCGTTCCACACGATGATCCCGCTGCTCAAGAAGAGCAAGCACGCCTCGGTGATCAACACCTCGAGCATCTTCGGCCTGGTCGGTGCGGACGGTTACCTGTCCTACGTCGCGTCCAAGGGCGCGGTGACACTCATGACCAAGTCGGCCGCCTTCAGCTACGGCAGGTTCGGCATCCGCGTGAACAGCATCCATCCGGGTTACATCGACACCCAGATGCTGCGTGACGAGTTCGCCCAGCTGGGCGAGGGCGCCGAAGAGGCACCCTGACCACCATCCCGATGGGTCGCCTGGCCGGCCCGGAGGAGATCTCCCCCGCGGTGGCGTTCCTGGCCTCCGATGATGCCTCGTACATCAGCGGTGCCGAACTGCTCATCGACGGCGGTCTGCTCGCGGGTCGCTGAGGCGCCGAGGACAAGGGGCCAGGCAGATGAGCGTGCAACTGAAATCACTTGAAGGGAGGTCGGCCTGATGGAACTGTTCGGCCAGATCATCGTTTACATCATGATGGCGTTCCTGCTCCTCGGGGCCGGTGCGTACATCTTCAAGCCGGGGTCGCCGCTGGGCGAGGAATTCCGTGAGGGCCTCGCATCGATCGGTCCGATCTTCATCCCGGTCGGCGGCATGATGTCGATCATCCCGTTCCTCGCGGACGGGATCGACAAGTGGATCGCACCGGTGTACCGGTGGATGCACTCCGACGCCGCGGTTGCGGTGAGTTCGTTCATCCCCGCCGATCAGGGCGCCTACCAGCTGTCGCACGAGGTCGCCGGAAGTCACAACGCGTGGATCCTGGCCTTCGCGGTCGCGATGACCGCGGGAGCGACGATCGCCTTCAGCGTTCCGGTCGGCTTGGCGATGCTGCCGAAGAAGGACCACAAGTACATGGCGCTGGGGGTGATGACGGGCCTGCTCGGCATCCCGTTCGCTGCCTTCTTCATGACGCTGATCCTGTCGCAGACGGGTGTGCTGCTCCGCGAGGACGTGTCGACGGATTCGGAGGCCAGCAAGCCGTTCGACCTGCCGGTCGGCGACATCCTCCTGAACCTCATCCCGTTGGTTCTGCTGATGGTCGTTCTGGCCATGCTGCTGAAGTTCTTCCCCCGTCAGTCCATCTCGGGATTCATGGCCTTCGGGCAGCTGATCCGCGGCGTCACCGCGGCCGCACTCGCGCTGGGGATCGTCGAATACTTCACGGGTGTCTTCTCGTGGCTGTTCGGTTCATGGGGACTGGCGCCGTTCATCGCCGACGAGGAGGACCAGTTCCGAGCCCTCGAGGTCGCCGGCTATGTCGGTGTCATGCTGGCCGGTGCGTTCCCGATGGTCTACGCCATCAGGACCTGGCTCGAGAAGCCGTTGGCTGCTCTGGGCAATCGCGTCGGGGTCTCCGAGGCGGGCATGACCGGCTTCTTCGCCGGCGCGGCGAACGTCCTCGCCCTGTTCCGCGTGGTCCCGCTGATGCCGGCGCGCGACAAGGTGCTGACGATCTCGTTCGCGGTGTGCGCCGGCTTCGCGATCGGCGACTACGTCGCCTTCACCGCGAACTTCCAGCCGAACATGATCGGCGCGATGCTCGTGGGCAAGCTCCTCGGTGGTGTGGTCGCGATCGGCCTCGCACTGTGGCTCGCTGTCCCGCAGGCCGAGCGATTGGCCGCGGAAGACGAGGCCGCCGGAGTCCGGCACGCAGCGGATTCCGTCGATCCCGACGCGGGCGAATTCGCCGAGCGCGTCTGAGCAAGTCCTGCCTCAGGGCAGGTGTTCCACCAGAACCCGGCCGCCGATCGATCGTGATGGGTCCGATCGGTCGGCGGCCGCTCCACTCTTCCTCCGAGAGGATTCACGATGACCGTGTTGCTGGAACGTGCCACCCCTGCGCAGGATTCGTCGCACATCGCGCACGAGGTGTTCGACGACGTGCGTGGCGGACGTCCCGTCGTCGTGTCCGACGTCGAATCCGGGCGGGTGGTACTCGCACTCGCCGCCGAACCCGCGACCACCGAGGAGATGGCCTTCGTCATCCGGTTCGGCTCGGGTCTCGTGACGGTGTCGCTGCCCGCCGATCGATGCCGGGTCCTCGGGCTGCCGCCGATGCTGCCCGCCGGTGACGTGACCCCGGGTGCACCAACCGATTTCGCGGTCTCGGTGGATGCGGTTGCCGGTGTCGGAACCGGCATCTCGGCCGCCGACCGCGCCCGCACCCTCCGGGCCCTGGCCGACGACCGGCTCGGCCACGCGGACTTCACCCGGCCCGGCCACGTCCTGGTCGTCGGTGTCGCCGCCGACGCCGCGGCGTCGTACGGCCGTGCACGCGAACTGGGTGAACTCGCCCGCCGCGCGGGGCTTTCCGGTGTCGTTGCCTTCACCGACCTGGTGTCGGTGCGCGACGAGACGCAGATGGCCGACGCCGGTGAGGCGTTCGAATTCGCCGACGAACACGGTCTGCGCGTCGTCACTGTCCAGCAGATCCGGGGCACAGCCGCTTCCTGAGGTGCGAGGAGCGGTGGTCGGCCTGCTGCGATGAGCGCGGGCCCCGATCCTGCGTCAGCGGCCGCGTTCGGCTTCCGGCCGGCTGTCGAGGATGAGCAGTGCCGCATGCAGCGACGTCCGGGATTCGGCGTCGTCGAGTTCGACGCCGAGAATGCGTTCGATCCGTGCGAGACGGGCGTAGACCGTCGGTCGGGTGAGGTTCATCGCCTTGGCGAGTTCGGTCTTGTTGCCGCCCAACCCGATGAAGCGTCGCAGCGTCTCGAGCAGGTTGTCGTCGTGACGCGCGTGGTGTTCGAGTAGGCCGCGCAGTTCGGTCTCGGCGAACGCCTGGACGCGGGCGTCGGACCGGATGACGGCGATCAGGCCACGCAGCCGGACGTCGGTCGTCCGATGGAACACCTTGTCGCTCTTGGGTAGTGACAGCGCCGCTTCGGCCACGTGGGCCGACTCCGCGAGACCGCGCGCGGCGTCGACGAGCCGCGTCGAGTCCGGTGCGACACCGATCGTCACGCGGACGACGCCGTCGACCCGCAGGAGTGAGGTGTGGATCGCTGTACACCTCGGTCATCACGTCGGTGTTCCGGGAGGCGGGCAACGACAGGATCAGATCCATCTGGCCGGTCGGACGCAGCGCGGTCAATGCCGTGCGTCCCACACCCCGCACGGAGTGCCGCACCGAATCGAGCGCCCGCGTCAAGCGGCCCTGTGCCATCGCCTGGTCGGCGCTCACCGACTCGACGACGCGAATCGTCAACGGCGCGTAGGTCAGTCCCGGCTGCAGACCCAGCGCATGGGCGCGTGCGGTGGCTTCGGCCTCGTCGGGGATCCGTCCCAGCCGCAGATCGTCGACCAGACCGTTCTGGGCACGCATCTCCAGCTCGGTCCAGTTCTGTTCGATCATCCGATGCAGTGCGAGGGCCTGCGCGGCGCGTTCCAACGGCATGCGCGCGCGTTCGCCGAGGTCGCCGGGGTGGGGGACCACGAGCCGTCCCCACTCCTGGCGATGCGCACCCACCGGCGCGGTGAGCCATCCCTCGGGGCCGGAGGTCGAGGTCTCCCGTCCGGTCGGCGTGAGTCGGGAGCGTCTTTCCCAGTCGCGCAACAGATCCTTCGCCGGAGTAACTCGACCGGCGAATGCCAGCACCTGCCGGGTGAGATCCTCCAGGACGACCGCCGAGTCGATGAGTTCGGCTGCGGCCTCGACGATCTCCGTGACTTCCGCCCGGCGCATCCCCAGTCCGGTGAACACCTCGTGGACGTGCCGCGAGAAGACGACCTCCTCGTACTGGTCGGCGACGATGGCGCTGTGCACCTCTTCGGTGACGTCCACGAAGCGGATCGCGCGTTCGAGGACCACCACGGGCAGCTCGAGGCGATCAGCGTTCGCCGCAACGGAATCGGGTACGTCGGCGTCGAGGAGTTCCGCGATCACCCCGACCGCTCCGGCAGCCGCGAGCCCCTCCAGGTAACCGGTGGGGTGCCGACCGCAGAGGGGTTCGCGGCGCTGGCCCGACGCGGCGAGGGCCTGACGTCGCCGGAGCTGGCGACGCTGATGGGGCACGCGAAGCTGGATGTGAAGACCGAGCTCTGTGCGGGGACGGGCGCTTTCGACGATCCCTACTTCTCCGACCGGCTCACGCGGTACTTCCCGCAAGCCCTCGCGGATCTGGGCGATGTCGACGACTTCCCGTTGCGGACCGAGGTCATCGCCACCGAACTCGTCAACGATCTCTTCGCGTTCGGCGGCCTGACGTTCGCGTTCCGGCTGCGGGAGGAGACCGGCGCGGCGGCCGCCGACATCGTGCGGGCATTCGTCGTCGCCGTGGAGGTTATGGGACTGGCAGAGCTGCAGTCCGACATCGAGGCGGCCGGTCTGCGTCCCGAGGTAGAGTACGAGATCATCGCCGAGGCGCGCCGGCTCCTCGACCGTGCGTCGCGCTGGTTGCTGACGCGCCGCCCGCAGCCGATCCCGGTGACGGAGACGATCGAGCGCTTCCGGATCGTCCGGGACTCGGCGCCGCAGGTGTCGATCTGGCTGCGCCGCGACGAGGCGGCCCGCATCGAATCGGCGGTGGCCCAATACACCGAGGCCGGGGTTCCGCCGGCGATCGCACGGCGGGTGGCCGAGGGCTTGTACCGCTACAGCGTCCTCGACATCGCGGAAGTGGCCGAGGAGACGGGGTGCGACATCGCGACCGTCGGGGCCGTCTATTTCGCGCTGTCCGACCACATCGACGTCGACCGATGGGCTGATCCGTCTCTCGGCACTGCCCCGAGGGGATCGCTGGCATGCGCTGGCCCGCTCCGGGCTGCGGGACGACCTGTACCGCGCACTCCGCGACCTCACCTGCGACGTCGTCGGAACCCTGGCCGACGACCCGGTCCGGGCGGCCGCGGTCTCCTACTGGCCGACCGAGGCCATCGAGGCCTGGGAACTCTCCAACCAGACGGCGCTGCAGAGGGTGACGGTCACCCAGGGCGAGATCGAGGCGGCCGAACGCTTCGCCTGGCGACGCTCGCGGTGGCCGCCCGGCACATCCGGTCGGTGGCCGATGGACGGTAGCCTGATCGGAGGCGCCCGGACCTGCGGGCACCCTGATTCGATAAGTTTTTCGCATGGATCGTGACCGCATGGTGGAGGTCGGAGTGGGACTCGTCTCCCGCTTCGGCGCCAAGACGTTGAGTCTGACGTCCGTGGCGCGTCATGCCGGCGTCGCCCGGGCCACCGCCTACCGCATGTTCGGCGGACGGAATGCGCTGGTCGCAGCGATCGTCGACCGTGAGGTGTCCCTTCTGCGGGTGAAGCTGCGGGAATGGTCGGCCTCCGCGCCCGACGCGGCGGGGAAGGTGCGCGCGCAGGTCGTGAACGTGCTGTCCTACATCCGCGAGCACGAGGCCCTGCAGTACGTGCTGCGCAAGGAACCCGAGGAAGTCGTCCGGGCGCTGGTCGCGACCAGCGATTCGTCGGGTCCGACCCTCATCCACCAGATCGTCGACCAGACGCTGCCCGATCTCGAACCGCAGATCGGGGACCAGCTCGTCCCGGACCCGCGTGGGGCCGCCGAGTTCCTGGTGCGCACGATCTACTCCCTGATGCTCATCCCGGACAGTTCGCTCACCGACGAGCAGATCGCCGACCTCGTCGTACGCGCGGTCGTCAAGAACGAGCAGTGACCTCATGACGACCGGCACGGATCGGACGGGTGACGAGCCGAAGCCGGACGAGACCGCGATCCCCGTCGTCGAGATGCGGCGGCCGCGCTGGGGCGACCCGGCGCGCGTCACCGAGCTACCCGCTGCTGCGGCCGCGCTGGCCGGCGACGCCACCGAGGACCGGGGCGTCCCACCCGAGTCGATCACCCCGCGCGAATCGACCCTGCCGGCGGCCGTTCGCGCCGACCTCGAAGCCGTCGTCGGCGCCGGGTACGTGGCCGCTTCCGACGACGAGCGCGTCCAGCACACCCGCGGCTACTCGACTCCCGACCTCCTGCGTCTGCGTGTGGGTGACGCCGTCGACGCCCCCGACCTGGTGATCTACCCGGCCGATCACGACGAGGTCGTGCGAATCCTGCAGGTCTGCGCCGCCGCGAAGGTCGCGGTCGTGCCGTTCACCGGCGGGACCTCGGTGGTGGGCGGGCTCGCGCCCGACCGAGCCGGATTCGCCGGTGTCCTCAGCCTCGACCTCCGGCGTCTCGACCGTCTGGTCGAGATCGACGAGGTCTCCCGTGTCGCCACCCTGCAGGCGGGTCTGCGGGGGAGTGCCGCCGAAGCACTCCTGCGTGACCGGGGCTGGACGCTCGGACACTTCCCGCAGTCCTACGAGGGAGCCGGGATCGGCGGGTACGCGGCGACCCGGTCGGCGGGCCAGTCGTCGGCGGGGTACGGCCGTTTCGACGAGATGGTGGAGGGGCTCGTCCTCGCCACCCCGCGCGGCACCCTCGACTTCGGCACGGCGCCACGGTCCGCGGCCGGACCCGACCTCCGCCAGCTGATCCTCGGCTCCGAGGGCGCCTTCGGCGTCATCACCGGCGTCCGGGTCCGGATCCGTCCCGTCCCGGCCACCCGGCTCTTCGACGGCTGGCGGTTCGACTCCTTCGCCGACGGCGCGACCGCCTTGCGACGACTCGCCCAGGACGGCCCGCTGCCCACCGTGATCCGGCTGTCCGACGAGGTCGAGACCGCGATCAATCTCGCCGATCCCGCGCAGCTCGGCGGTGATTCGACGGGCTGCCTGGTCATCACCGGATACGAGGGCGGCGATCAGGAGGTGCGCCGACGCCGCGACGCCGCGTCGGAGGTGCTCGTCGACGCCGGCGGTACGGCCCTGGGAAGCGGTCCCGGAGAGTCCTGGCGCACAGGACGTTTCGCCGGGCCCTACCTGCGCGACCCGCTGCTCGACGCCGGAGTGCTGGTCGAGACCCTGGAGACCGTGACCTACTGGTCGAAGCTGCACGAGCTGCGCGCCTCGGTCACCGCCGCGATCACCGACACCCTGACCGCATCGGGCACACCTCCACTCGTGATGTGTCACATCAGCCATGTCTACGCCTCCGGTGCGTCCCTGTACTTCACCGTGGTGGCACCGCTCGGCGCCGATCCGATCGCGGAGTGGGCGTCGGCGAAAACCGCGGCCAACAACGCGATCAGGGCCGCGGGCGCGAGCATCACCCACCATCACGCCGTCGGTCGCGACCATCGCGACGCCTACCACGACGAGATCGGTCCGCTGGCACTCGACGCGTTGCGGGCGGTCAAGGCGACCGTCGATCCCGACGGCGTCTGCAATCCCGGCATCCTGATCTGATCACCGGGCGCCACTATGCTGGGGCGCATGGCCACCGACGCTGCCGTTTCCGACCGCTCTGCTGGAGATCGAGTTGCCGGTGACAGAGGTGCCGGAAGCGAGTCGACGACCAGCATCTATCTGGCCTCGGCAGAGGGGGAGACCGGGAAATCCGTGGTCGCGCTGGGGCTGTTGGCCCTGTTCGCGGCGACGGGCGGCCGGGTCGGCGTCTTCCGCCCGATCACCCGCGCCAACGGAGACAAGCGGGACCCGCTGCTCGATCTCCTGATCGACTACGACTCCGTGGACGTTCCCTACGAGGACTGCCTGGGCGTGACCTATGAGCAGGTCCACGACGACCCGGATGCCGCGATCGGCGAGATCGTCGCCCGGTTCCATGCACTGGCAACGCGGTGCGACCGCGTGGTGATCGTCGGCTCGGACTACACCGACGTCGGCACCCCGTCGGAGTTGAGCTTCAACGCACGCATCGCCGCGAACCTGTCGGCGCCGATGGTGCTCGCACTGAAAGCCATCGACCGGTCCCCGGCGGAGATCGCCGACCTCGCCGAGGGGTTGCTCGCCGAGGTCGGCGCCGCCCATGCCACACCGATCGCCATGGTCGCGAACCGCTGTGACCCTGATCGGCTCGACGAGATCCGGGCGACGCTGCGCCGCACCGGGGTGCCGAGTCTGTGTCTCCCCGAGGAGCCGATCCTGTTCGCGCCCACCATGGGTGAGTTGAAGGAGTCGCTCGGTGCCACCTTGTACAGCGGCGACGAGGAACTCCTCGACCACGAGGCGCTGCGGGTGATGGTGGGCGGCATGACCGTCGAGCACATTCTGGAGCGCCTCACCGACGGCACGGTCGTCATCACGCCCGCCGATCGCTCCGACGTCCTGCTCGCCCTCGTGAATGCCAATACGGCACAGGGATTCCCGCGGCTGTCGGGCATCATCCTCAACGGTGGGCTCAAACCGCATCCGATGATCGAGGCGCTGGTCAGCGGACTCAAGCCGACGCTGCCGATCATCAGCTGCCCGCACGGCACCTACGACACCGCGCGGACCGCGGCCCACACCCGTGGCCGGCTCGGCGCCGGGTCGGCACGCAAGATCGAGGCGGCGTTGGCGCTCATGGAGACCCACGTCGATCCCGAGGTGGTCATGCGCAACCTCAACGTCGAGGTCCCGTCGGTCGTGACCCCGCAGATGTTCGAGTACCGGCTCATCTCCCGTGCACGGGCACAGCGCAAGCACATCGTGCTCCCCGAGGGCGATGACGATCGCATCCTGCGGGCGGCTAGCCGGCTCCTCCGCCGCGGGGTCGCCGACCTCACCCTGCTCGGTGACCCGGATGTCGTGCAGGAGCGGGCAATCGAGCTGGGACTCGACCTGGCCGGGGTCACGGTCATCGACCCGGCCACCTCGGAGTACCTGGACGAGTTCGCCCGGATCTACACCGATCTCCGCAAGCACAAGGGCATGGAACTCGACCGCGCGCGGGAGAAGGTGATCGACGTCTCCTACTTCGGCACGATGATGGTGCACACCGGGCGCGCCGACGGGATGGTGTCGGGAGCGGCGCACACGACCGCCCACACCATCCGGCCGGCGTTCGAGATCATCAAGACCAAGCCGGGGGTCTCGACGGTGTCGAGCGTGTTCTTCATGTGCCTGGCCGACAAGGTGCTCGCCTACGGCGACTGCGCGATCGTCCCCGACCCGACCGACGAGCAACTCGCCGACATCGCCATCTCGTCGGCGCAGACCTCCGCCGCCTTCGGCATCGATCCGCGCGTGGCGATGCTGTCCTACTCCACCGGCACGTCCGGATCGGGTGTCGACGTCGAGAAGGTCAAAACCGCAACCGAACTCGTGCGGCAACGCGCGCCGGAGTTGCTCGTCGAGGGTCCCATCCAGTACGACGCGGCGGTCGAACCGTCGGTAGCGGAGACCAAGATGCCCGACTCCCCGGTGGCCGGGCGGGCGACGGTACTGATCTTCCCGGATCTGAACACCGGCAACAACACGTACAAGGCGGTGCAGCGCAGCGCCGGTGCCGTCGCGATCGGCCCCGTGCTGCAGGGCCTGAACAAGCCGATCAACGACCTCAGCCGTGGCGCGCTCGTGTCCGACATCGTCAACACGGTCGCCATCACCGCGATCCAGGCGCAGCAGGTGGGCACCGAAGAGGTCGGCACCGATGGGGTCGCCACCGAAGAGGCCGGCACCGCAGAAGCCGGCACCGAAGAGGTCGCCACCGGAGAGGCGCGTTGAGCGCCGGCACCGCCGGCGCGGTCCTCGTCTTGAACGCCGGCTCGTCGTCGCTGAAATACCAACTCGTCCAGCCGGACACCGGCGTCGTCCTCGCGGACGGGATCGCCGAACGCATCGGCGACGCCGGTTCGTCGATCACGCACGAACAGAACGGCGAGACGGTCACCGAGCCGGTGTCGCTACCCGATCACCTGACGGCGGTCCTGCGTGCCGAACAATTCTTCGCGGACAACGGCACCGACCTGGTGCACGCGGACCTGGCCGCGGTCGGGCACCGCGTGGTGCACGGCGGCCGGTCGTTCTACGAGCCGACACTCGTCGACTCCTGGGTGATCTCGGAGATCAAGCGGATCTCGCCCCTTGCGCCGCTGCACAATCCGGCCAATCTCGTGGGTATCGAGGCGGCCCGGGCCCTGCTTCCCGACGTGCCGTCGGTCGCGGTGTTCGACACGGCCTTCTTCCACGGGCTGCCGCCCGCGGCCGCGACCTACGCCATCGACCGCGAGGTGGCGGCCGAACACGCCATCCGGCGGTACGGATTCCACGGCACCAGCCATGAGTACGTGTCGGGCCGCGTCGCCGGGTTCCTCGGGAAGGACCTCGCCGATCTCGACCAGATCGTGCTGCATCTCGGCAACGGGGCGTCGGCGTCGGCCATCTCGGGTGGACAGCCCGTCGACACCAGCATGGGGATGACCCCGCTGGAGGGTCTCGTGATGGGAACCCGCAGCGGCGACATCGATCCCGGCCTCGTGCTGCACCTCAACCGCGTGGCCCACCTGTCCGTCGACGAGATCGACACCCTGCTCAATCATCGGTCCGGACTCCGAGGACTGTGCGGCGAGAACGACTTCCGCTCGATCGCCGAGCTGGTCGATGCCGGTGACGAGAACGCCCGCCGTGCCTACGACGTCTACATCCACCGGTTGCGGCACTACCTCGGCGCCTACACCTTCGCCCTCGAGAGGCTCGACGCGATCACCTTCACCGCCGGCGTCGGCGAGAACTCGGCACGCGTCCGCGCCGATGCACTCGACGGGCTGCAGCGTTTCGGAATCGTCGTCGACCCGGACCGCAACACGGCCGCCGACCGATCGGCGCGTCGGATCTCCGCCGACGACAGTGCGATCGACGTCCTGGTGGTGCCGACGAACGAAGAGCTCGCGATCGCACGGCAGTCGGCGGCGCTGGTCGCAGCACTGCCCGCCGGGTAGCAGCCATCGACCTCGTCGCCGCATCGCCGGCCGCGTATCGAGGTCAGAACAGCGTGTTCGGCCGCACGTAGTTCGCCAGATCGACGAGCATGAACCGGTGCTCGCGGTTGTTGCGGGTCTGACGTGCGAGCTGGCGGAGGGATCTCTCGGTGCCGGTGCGGATTCCGTACTCGGTGAAGGGGAAGCCCAGGAGTGTCGAGGGCTCGGTGTCGGCGTTCTCGGCGTCGGGATTGTCGTGAATCCAGCCGAGGGCGGTGCCGAGCACGATCAGCAGCATCCGTGACTTGCGTGGTTCGGAGTCCGGGATCTGCTCGAGTCGTCGTGCGGCCTCGACGATCTGCTCGCGGGTGACCTCCGAGGTGGGACGACCGTGCACCAGGGCGATGATCGCGGTCGCCCGGGCGGTGTTGAAATGCCTACTGGTGGCGGGAACTTCGTCGAGGGGACGGATCGCACCGTCGTAGTCGCCGGCCGCGACGGCGAGGCGGGCCAGGCCGAAGGCGGCGGTGACGATGCTGTGGTCGGTCAGCCACAGATCGTGGTAGTGATGCTGCGCGACGTCGTAGAGCCGGGAGATCTTCTCGGACGACTTCGACGACCCGTTCTCATCGGCGAGCCACCGGCCGATCAGTTCGGCGGTTCCGGCCACCGCGAGCTTCGGTGCCACCTCGCCGGGCATCGCCCCCAGTACCTCGTCGAACCGTTCGTAGGCCAGTTCGGGTTCGTCGTTCATCAGCGCGCAGATGCCCATGTACCACTCCACCCGCCACGAATCACCGTGGTGCTCACGGACATCGCGGAGCAGCGCGAGAGCGGTGTCGACGTCGTCGAGCTGTAGGTGGGCGCGGGCCTCGGCCAGGTCGATCTCCAGCGAGGGGTGGGCGTTCTTGACCGGACGGCCACCGAACATCGACGCGAACCCTTCTGCGCGTGCGGTGTTAATCGAGTCGAGCGTCTGCCGCGGATCCGACAGGGCCGCCGAGGTCAACAGGCTCGCGGCGGGATCCAGCGGGTTCACCAGGGGCACGGGGAGTGCGGTGGCGATGTCGACCGGATCGTAGAAGGCGGCCTGGTCGGGGTCGAAGAAGCCGTCGACCGGGGCGAGCATCAGGTCTGTGCCGAAGGTCGAGCGCTGCGGGGTGAAGACCGTGGACAGGGAGGGCCGGGGCACACCGGTGTGCACCGCGACGGTTTCGCGGAGCACGTTGAGCACCTGGGTGCTCATCTCCTCCGCGGAGGAGAACCGGTCGGCCGGGTCGGGCGCGGTGGCACGTTGCAGCAGAAGGTAGAACGACGGATTGTCGCGGAAGACGGTGGTCTCGGTGGGGGAAGGGAGTCCGTCGACGTACCGGCCGTTGCGCATCTCCATCGGCACGGTCAGCACCGCCAGGGTGCGTCCGACGCTGTAGATGTCGGTGGCGACCTGGGGGCCGGTCTTGACGATCTCCGGCGCCTGGAAACCCGGTGTGCCGTACAGGTGTCCGTAACCGTTGATCGGCGAGACGGCACCGAGGTCGATGAGCTTGACCTCGTCGCTCCCGACCATGATGTTCTCGGGTTTGACGTCGTTGTAGACCAGACCCACCGAATGCAGGTAGCCGACGGCGAGCAACACCTCGAGGATGTAGGCGAGACCCTGTTCGACGGACAGCAACCCCCTCTCGGGGTCACCCGAGGTGATCTGCTTGAGCGTCTGACCGCCGATGTACTCCATGACGATGTAGCCGAAGCGCTCACCGTCCTCGGCGACGTGCTCGACGAAGTTGTAGATCTTGACGATGCCGGGATGGTTCACCGACGCCAGGAACTGACGCTCGGCCACCGCGACGCGCTGTGCCTCCGAATCCGACGAGTTCAGAAGGCCTTTGAGAACGACGGGCCGGTCGCTCACGTTGCGATCGATGGCCAGGTAGATCCATCCGAGTCCGCCGTGGGCGATCGCGCCGGCGATCTCGTACTGATCGGCCACCAGCGTCCCCTGGGCGAGACCGGGCACGAACGAGTACCGCGCACCACAGTTGGCGCAGTCGCCGGTGGGGGGACCTTCCCCTTCACCCTCGAGTCGGCCGACGGGTTTGCCGCAGCGCCAGCAGAATCGCTTGCCCTCGACGATCACCGGATCGTCGATGACCGCGTCCTCGGGTTCGATGTCGGTGATCTTCGGCATCTCGACCAGTCCGCTGCCGAGTCGACGTTCGTGGACCGGGGGGCGTCGGCGCGGGATGAGTCGCCGTCCGAGTGGTCCGGAATCCGGCTCCGTGCTCGGCGTCGCCCGCGTGCGGACCACCCGATCGGTCCGACCGTCGAATCGGTCCGGTGGCGCGATGCCGACCGTGAAGGCGGGTGTGGCCGCCTGTGTTCCGATCTCGGTGTCGGATACGGCGCCGGGGTCGGGCATGGCGCGGGGCTCCGTGGTGTCGTCGGTCTCGGCGATCAGGGCGCCGAGATCGGCCTTCTGCGTACCGACCTCGACCACCTGATCGGTGGTACCCCCGTCCGTGGTGCTCTCGTCCGTGGTGCCACCACCGGCGGTGCTCCCGTCGGTGATGTGCCCGTCGCGGGTGTGCCGGTCGGTGACCGGGTCGTCGTCACCCATCAGGTCGGCGACGGAGACGCGCTGGGTACCGATCTCCTCCGGGGTGTCGGGAGCGGGCCCGTCCCGGTCGTCGGGACCGTGACGGTCTGTGTGTGATGGTTCGCCGGCGAAGTCCATGCGCGATCAATCCCGGTAGTACGGCTGTGGTGCGCCGAATCCACTGTCGAGGATGGTCAGCCAGCGGTCGCGGATCTCCTGCCAGCGGCCGGTCGCGCGGGCACGTTCGAGCACCCCGTTGACGAAGCGGATCATGTCGTCCTCGCCCTTGGGGATACCCACGCCGTAGAACTCCTCCCCGAGGCTCGGACCGACGACCCGGACCCATGGGTCCTGTGCGGCCAGTCCGGCCAGGATGGCGTCGTCGCTGGTCACCGCGTCGACCTGTCCCTGCTGCATCAGCACCAGGCAGTCGGCCCAGGTGGTGGTGCTGACGATCCGGACCCGCGGCTGGATGGACTGCATCCGGCCGATCGAGGTGGTGCCGCGGGCTGCGCAGACCCGCTTGTCGGCGAGCTGGGCCGGTCCGGCGATGTTCGAGTTGCGGAACGACAGGATGCGTTGGGACGCCACGTAATACGGGGCGGAGAAGCTGATGTCGCGCAGCCGGTCGCAGGTGATGCTCATCGTCTTGATGACGACGTCGACGGTCTTGTCGCGCAACGCGTCGATCCGCTGTGCGGAGCTGAGCACCTGGAACTCGACGCGCCGCGGGTCACCGAAGATCGCACCCGCGATCTCGTGGGCGATGTCCACGTCGAAGCCCTGGATGTCGCCCGAGATGGGATCGCGGAAGCTGAACAGGTTGGAGCCGATGTCGAGTCCGACGATGAGCCGGCCGCGTTCGAAGATCCCGGCCATCGTCGAATTCGGCGGCATGCGGCCGGGCGCGGGCATCTGTGCGGGCGGGCGCAGGGTGAGCGTCGCGTTGCACGCCTCCGAACTCGGCGGCGGTTCGATGGGCACGTCGGTCTGGACGCCGGGCAGCACCAGCGGGCCGACGGTCGCGGTCGGGGGCGGTGACTCGGCGGCGGGGAACCGGACACAACCGGTCGCGACGAATGCCACGAGCAGCAGGACGGCCGCGGCCACCGGACGGCGCGGGCGGGCGGGGCCGGAGTGGGAGGACCGGCGGCGGGCGAGTCGGCGAGGGATCATCGGTACTCCCGTATTCGGGGGACGAGTCCGCCGACGATCGCGATGGCGGCGAGGACCGAGAGCAGGAGTATCCCGGTCCCGGTGAAGCCGAGTACTCGCTGCGCGGTGTTGATGTCGTCGCGGAACGACGTCCGCGCGGTGGTGATCGCGTCGACGAGGGCGGTGTCGACGGCGGTGTACGCGCGGGCTGAGCTGTTCAGTCCGTCCCCGACGGTGAGTTGCCGGGCGCGGTCGAAGTTGCCGGTCTGGATGTACCGCCGGACGCCGGCATCGGTGCGCTTCCACTCCGCCAGCGCCGAGCTCACCGAGTCGAGCTGCTCCGCCGACACCGAACCGGTCTCCTTGGATGTGCGCACGTCGTCGACGATGCCGTCGATCCTGGCAGTCGTCGCGGCGAAGGTCCGTTCCAGTCCGCCCTGGTCGCCGCGGCGGATCAGGGCCAGGGTCTCGGCCGATCTGGCCTGCTGGGTCAGGATGCGGGCGGCCGTGAGTTCGCGAAGCGGGTCGGCGCCGTCGGTTCGGGCGTTGCTGGTCGCGGCGACCGACATCAGGCCCGACGCCAGCAGCCACACCGTCCCCAGGGTGAGCGCGCCGATCGCGGCGACCAGTCCGAGGTTGAAGCGACGGCGGGTCCTGCGCGCCAGGTAGCGCGACGTCAGCACCATCGCCGTGAGCAGCAGCAACAGCGGGACGTAGACCGTCCACGGCGGGCGGGTCAGCGAATGCTGCGGGTCGGCGATCGCCATCGACCGCCGCTCGTAGAGGCGCTGGGCGGCCGGCAGGATCTTGTCCTGCATCAGCGACGACGCCTGGCCCAGGTAGGCCGATCCGACGGGATTGCCCAGCCGGTTGTTGGTGCGGGCGGTCTCGATGAGTCCGCTGTAGACCGGGATCGACGTCGAGAGGGTGTCCAGGTCCGACGACAGGGCACGCTCGGCCGCGTTCTGGGCCATCCCGGGCCCCGGCTCGCTGGAGGTGCCGGTCGCGAGGATCAACGACGACGCGGCCGTCGCCAGGGCGTCTGAGTAGCGTTGCCGCAGATCCGGAGTTTCCAGACCGCCCGAGATGAATGCCGCGTTCGCGGACGCGTCGGCGATCGACAGAGAGCTGTACAGGACCTGAGCGGCCTCGGCGAGCGGTTCGGTGCGATCGATCAGGCGCTGCAGGGTCTGGGTGCGGTCTTCGAGCACGGTCGAGGCGTACAGGCCGGTGGACAGGCAGCCGAGGAACAGGATGACGCAGATGATGATCAGCTTGCCCGGTGTGGTGCCCGAATAGTGCCGGAGCGTCTGGAACGGTGACTGCGCACGTTCGCGGGCGGTCGCGACGAGCTCACGACGATCGGCGAGGACCTGGCGGATCGGCGGCGATGACTGGGCGGGACGGAACGTGCGACCGCCACGGGTGAGTGCCGTCCGCACGGAGGACGCATCGCCGGTCACCTAGCTGATCCCCTTCTCGAACGCTGGATCGTCTCCGGTGTGGCCGCTCGGTCGCCGGCCCCCGTTCCGGCTCCCGCGACCTGTCTGAAGAAATGACTCAACGGGGTCATCGCTCACCGGGTCGTGCGTGTTTCAGCCTATGCCATCGGTGAGGGTTCCTCCGGGCATCGCGGTCGCACGTCGCGCGCCGACGGCTCGGCCCGTCGTCGGGCCGGAGCCCATACCTCTCACTGATTCGGCGGATCGCCCTGGCAGGCCGCGCGTGTCTCACTTACGGTGGAGGAATCCGGCGATCGGCTCGGCGGGTCTGCAAGGAGGTGTGGTGCGCGGAGACGGCGACGGCTGGGTGATCGATCCCGACGGTTCACGGTATTGGGGTGTTCACGGCGCAGCGGGTCTGCTGCTCCGGGCGCCGTTGGCCGACGGCGTGACGGGCGTCCTGCTCCAGCATCGCGCCGCGTGGTCCCATCAGGGTGGTACCTGGGCACTGCCCGGCGGCGCCCGGGACTCGCACGAGGGCGCCATCGACACCGCGATCCGGGAGGCCGAGGAGGAAGCCGGCATCAGCGGCGACGAACTGCGGGTTCTCGCCGCGGTCGTCACCCACGAAGCGCCCGGCGGATGGACCTATACGACGGTCATCGCCGAGACCGACGAACCGGTGCAGACGGTGGCCAACTTCGAATCGACGGAACTGCGCTGGGTCTCCGAACAGCACGTCGACCAGCTTCCGCTGCATCCGGCATTCGGCCTGGCCTGGCCTACACTGCGCGAGCGGATCGCGGCACTCGACCCGCAGGCGTAGCGAGCACCCCACCGCTCACTTCGGAGCGGGTCCGAGCAGTCGGTTGGCCCCGGAGACCAGCGCCGCGATGTTCGCCTCGTCGCCGGTGCTGCCCTCGCCGAACGCCCACGCCTGCCTGCCGTTGTTCTCGCACAGCAGGAACGTGGCGATTGCGCCGTCGATCTCGCGCTGGTGCAGTCGCAGGATCTGAACCGGCGCGCCGAGGTCGTAGAGGATCGAGGTCATCGCGCCGAGCGGTCCGGCGGCGACGGCGCTGCACGACATGATGCGATCGGCGATCGCGATGGTCGCGCGGCATTCGACGAGGTCCTGACGGGCCGGTGCGACCGACCACGATCCGAGCCGGATGGTGCCGCCGCTCGCATATTCGTCGGTGAATCGTTGCCAGCTCATCCCGATGACCTCCTCGCGCATACCCGCGGGCAGCGGACGGCGGAAGTGTTCGGTGATGGGGTCGGCCGACGGCGCGGTCGCGTGTCCGTGTCGTGAGAAGGATGGGTGAGGCAGATGAAGAGGATGCATCTCGAAAGCCGATTTCGGTCGAAGAACAGATGACCGACAAGAGCGCGCAACCGACCCGCAGCGGGGGGTCGGTCAGAATCAGACCCCGCTGCGGCGGGTTACGAGCGCGCGCTTGATGCACATCATGATCGGTCCAGCCTAGACCTCTGTGGTGAGTGCGGCAAATGGATTTTCACCACTGAGATCTGCCCCGGTGATCCGCCCCTGAAATCGACCCCCGGAGTACGCCCTCCAGAGCGTGACCGGTGACGATACGCACGTGGCGCCGCCCCGGAGGGTGCTTTTCCGGGGCGGTTTCTCGGGGCGGATTTCCGGACCCGGGCGCTACAGCCGTGCGACGAGCTCCGCGGCCGCCGCAGCAGGGTCGGCGGCGGCCGTGATCGCCCGCACCACGACGATGCGGCGCGCTCCGGCGGCGGTCACCTCCGGCACCCGCGGAGCATCGATGCCGCCGATCGCGAACCACGGCTTGTCCGGAGTCCCGGGTTCGGACATCGCCGCGGCGGTCGTCGTCACCAGATCGAGCCCGGCGGCGGTCCGACCCGGTTTGGTGGGGGTGGTCCAGCACGGGCCGACGCAGAAGTAGTCGACGTCGGGGTCGGCGGCGGCTGCTGCAGCCTGCCCGGGGTCGTGGGTGGATGCACCGACGATCGTCTCGGGGCCGACGATCCGGCGCGCGACCCGTGGCGGCAGGTCACCCTGTCCGACATGGAGGACGTCGGCGCCGGACAGTGCGGCGATGTCCGCGCGGTCGTTGACCGCGAGCAATGCGCCGTGGGCGTCGACGACGTCCCGCATCGCGGCGAGGATCTCGAGCTCCTCGCGGGCTTCGAGAGTGCCGAACTTCTTCTCCCCGGGTGACCCCTTGTCGCGAAGCTGCACGATGTCGACGCCGCCGGCGAGGGCGGCGTTCACGACCTCGAGCAGGTCGCCGCGTTCACGCCGCGCGTCGGTGCACAGGTAGAGCCGGGCGGAGTCCAGGCGGCGGCGCAGTTCGCGAGCACGCGATTCGGGGGCAGTCGTCACGGCGACCAGGCTAGCCGCGCCGGTGCGGGCCGGGCGTAGGGTGGACCGCGAGAACACACGGGAGCCCGGACCGGCCGGGCTGAGAGTGCGGACCCTCCGCTGACCGTCGAACCTGATCCGGGTCATTCCGGCGAAGGAAGGTGATCTGGCGTGAGCCATGTTGTCGAGGAACAACCCCACCCGGAGCAGCCCGACCGTGCGCTGACCGTCGTCGGCGGTGGCGTGATCGGTCTGACCTGTGCGCTCGCTGCCGCAGATGCGGGCTGGCAGGTCCGCGTCGTCGACGCCGGGCACGAGGAGCGGGCGTCGTGGGTGGCGGGCGGCATGCTCGGTTCGCTCGGCGAGGGGCATCCGGGTGAAGAAGCGGCGCTCGCGATGTCGGTAGAGTCGGTGCGGCGCTGGCCGACGCTGGTGAAGCGTCTCGGCGACCCCGCGATCGTCACGGCCACTGATTCCCTGTTCGTCGCCGCGTCCGCCGCCGACGCCGAGTACCTGCAGCATCTCGCGGACTTCGTCTGGGCCGAACAACCGCGGACCGACGCCACACTCAGCACGGTCACGGGTCGCGAGATCCGTTCGCTGGAGCCGTCGTTGAGTTCGCGGCTCGTCGGTGGCTACCGGGCGGTGGGCGAGTGGTCGATCGACAACCGTCGTCTGCTGGCGACCCTGCGCAGCGCAGGGGCCGCCGCGGGGGTGCGGTTCACCGAGGCGCGGGTGGGCAGCCTGGCCGACGTCCACGACCATGCCGGCCCGCGGGACCAGATCCTTGTCGCCGCCGGACTCGGCACGGCGGAACTGCTTCCCGACGTGCCGCTCCACGCGGCGAAAGGGGAGATCCTGAGACTGCGCCGGACGCGGTGGTCGGTGCCGCCGCCTGGGCACGTGGTCCGTGCCCGGCTCCACGGCCGAGCGGTGTACCTGGTGCCGCGCGAGGACGGGATCGTGGTCGGCGCAACGCAATACGAGGCCGGCGGTTTCGGTGACCGCACCCCGCAGGCGGGTGGGGTCGCCGATCTGCTCGCGGACGCCATCGAGGTGATGCCGGGTCTGCGCACCTACGAGCTGGTGGAGGCGGGTGCCGGACTGAGGCCGTGCACCGCCGACGGGTTACCGATCGTGAAGCGGGTCGACGACCGCACGGTGGTCGCGACCGGACACGGGCGCAACGGCATCGTCCTCGCGCCGGGCACTGCGGACAATGTGCTGGGAATTCTGGAAGGAGCATGACCGTGACCATCACCGTGAACGGAGAGAACCTCGACGTCGGCGACGACGTGTCGGTGGGGGACGTCGTCGCCCGCCTCGGCCTGCCGGACCGGGGGATCGCGGTGGCGGTCGACGGTGCGGTCGTCCCGCGCGGACAGTGGTCGCAGCACACGATGACCACGGGCGCGGTCGTCGAGATCGTGACAGCGGTGCAGGGTGGCTGAGTCCGAGGTCGTCGACGTCGCCGGCGGTTCCGACGCCGACCCGCTCCGGATCGGCGGCCGCGAGTTCTCTTCTCGTCTGATCACCGGAACCGGTGGCGCGACAAACCTCGCGAGCCTGGAGCGGGCCCTCGTGGCGTCGGGAACCGAACTCACGACCGTGGCGGTACGTCGCGTCGACGCCGCGTCCGGGACCGGTGTCTTCGACCTGCTGCGCCGTCTCGGCATCGCGGTCCTGCCCAACACCGCCGGCTGCCACACCACCGCCGAGGCGGTGCTCACCGCGCAGCTGGCCCGGGAGGCGTTCGAGACGAACTGGGTGAAACTCGAGGTGGTGGCCGACGAGCGCACCCTGATGCCGGATGCCGTCGAACTCGTGGACGCCGCGGCCTCGTTGGTGGCCGACGGCTTCGTGGTGCTCGCCTACACCAACGACGACCCGGTTCTCGCCGCGCGACTCGCCGACCTCGGTGTCGCCGCGGTGATGCCGCTCGGTTCGCCGATCGGCACCGGACTGGGAATCCTCAACCCGCACAACATCGAGATGATCGTCGACCACTGTGCGACCGCCTCCGACGACCCGCTCCCGGTCATCCTCGACGCGGGTATCGGTACCGCCAGCGATGCGGCCCTCGCCATGGAATTCGGTTGTGACGGGGTGCTTCTCGCGACCGCGGTCACACGTGCGGAGAATCCCGAGCGGATGGCCTCGGCGATGCGGCATGCGGTGATCGCGGGCCGCCTCGCGGCGCGGGCAGGGCGGATTCCCAAGAGGTTCTGGGCGCAGGCGTCGTCACCGATGCCCGATCACGCGTGACCCGAATCGAGTTCTCGGCGAGAGGAGCCATCCCGCTCGAAGGGCGGGCGGCTATGGTCGTGTCGTGTTGCGGGTAACGAATCTGACCAAGGACTTCGGGAGTCAGCGCGCGGTCGACGATCTCACGTTCGAGGTGAACCCGGGACGGATCACCGGCTTTCTGGGGCCCAACGGCGCGGGTAAGTCGACGACGATGCGCATGATGCTGGGTCTCGACCGCCCCACTTCGGGGACCGCGACCATCAACGGCGTGCAGTACCGCGACCTCGACCATCCGCTCCGTCAGGTCGGTGCGTTGCTCGACGCACACTGGGTTCACCCCAACCGCACCGCGCGGTCACATCTGCGGTGGCTCGCGGCGAGCAACCGGATTCCGGTGTCCCGGGTGGACGAGGTGCTCGAGACGGTCGGACTGACGTCGGTGGCCCGCAAACGGGCCGGCGGATTCTCACTCGGCATGTCGCAGCGGCTCGGACTGGCCGGTGCGCTCCTGGGCGACCCGCACACCCTGCTGTTCGACGAACCGGTCAACGGGCTCGATCCCGAGGGCATCGTCTGGATACGCGGGTTCATGCGGCAGTTGGCCGCTGAAGGACGCACCGTACTCGTCTCCAGCCACCTGCTGACCGAGATGTCGCTCACCGCAGACCATCTCGTGGTCATCGGGCGTGGACGACTGATCGCCGACTGTTCGGTCGGCGAGTTCACCGGAAGGGCACGGCAGTCGGTGCGGGTGCGCGGACCCGAACTCGAGAGGTTGCACACCGCCTTGGTGGAGGCCGGACTCGCGCCGGCACCGGGTGCGCCCGACGCCCAGGGGCGGCCGGTGATGCGGGTGCCCGACACGACGACCGACCGGGTCGGTGACATCGCGGCGGCGACCGGTGTGACGCTGCACGAACTCGCCGCCGAGTCGGCCTCGCTGGAGGAGGTGTTCATGTCGATGACCGCACACGCCGTCGACTATCACGGGGGCGACGGTTTCCGGCCCGTCGAATCCGGTTCTCCCACTCCGGAAGGGGGTCGGCGATGATCGGCCCGGCGCTTGCGGCGATCGACGCCGAACGCATCAAACTGACGAGCACCCGGTCCCCGTACTGGTGCCTGGCGATGGTGGTCGTGTTCGGCATCGGCGTTGCGGCGCTGCTCGGTTGGCTGCTGTCCGGTGGTTATGCCGACCCCGCGTCGGTCGACACCCGGACCATCGACTATCTGGTCGGCGTGAACCAGTTCGGCGTGGCGATCTTCGCGATCATGGCCGTCCTCGGTGTCACCACCGAATACCGATTCGGCACCATCCGAACGACTTTCGCCGCGACCCCCCGACGGCCGCTGGTGATTCTCGCGAAGACCGTGGTGTTCGGCGGTCTCACTTTCGTGGTGGCAGCGGTCGTGGGTCTCCTCGGGGTGGTCCTGGGGCAGGCGCTCACCGGCAACGGCATCGCGCTCGGTGGGCCGGACACCGTACGACAGCTCTGGGGCACGCCGGTGTTCGCGATGCTGTGTGCGCTGATCGGGCTCGCGGTGGGTGCGCTGGTCCGGCATTCCGCCGGCGCGGTGGCCATCGTGTTGGGCTGGATGTTCGCGTTCGAACGCATCCTCTCGGTGCTCCCGCGCATCGGTGAGAACATCACGCCGTTCCTGCCCTTCCTCAACGGGTGGAACTTCCTGTCCGGTGGGAACGACACCTTTCACTGGAATGCCCTTGGCTCGCTGGTGTACTTCGCCACGTTCACCGCGATCCTCTTGTCGATCGCGATCATCGTGACCAATGCCCGGGATGCGTGATTCGCGGACTTGACGGCCCCACCGTCCGCCACAAGCGCGGCGGGAACATGGCATTGCGCGTCCTGCTGACATGTCCATGACGATTCGTCAGAGCACGCGGAGCTCCGGTGCGGACTAAAATCCCCTGTCATGTCCACCACGTGGCCGCTGGTCGAGCGCGAGCGCGAATTCCGCACGATCCTCGCTGCGCTCAGTGGGAAGACGAGCGGATGCGGAGTCGTGCTCACCGGCGATTCGGGGGTGGGCAAGACCACCCTCGCCCGGCATGCCACCGCCGAACTGCCGACCGGCGTGCGGTGGGTGGCCGGGACGGAGTCGGCGCGATCGATTCCGCTGGGGGTCTTCGCCCATCTCGTCGGACCCGCGACGTCGAGCGATCCGGTCAGCTATCTGGCGGCAGCCCGGGAGTCACTGCTCGCCGACGGTGACGTCGTCATCGGCGTCGACGATGCGCACCTGCTCGACGAGTTGTCCGCGACCCTGCTGCACCAGCTCGCGATCGATCGGGCGGTGCACATCGTGGCGACCGTCCGTAGCGGTGAAGCGGTGCCCGATGCCGTGACGTCGCTGTGGAAGGACAACCACCTCACCCGTATCACGTTGTCGCCGTTCACCAAAGAGCAGTGTGTCGAGCTGATCGAATCGGTCCTCGGCGGGCAGCTGGAGGAACATTCGGCCACCCAGATGTGGGAGGCGTCCGGTGGGAACGCACTGTTCCTGAGGCATCTCGTGGACGGTGCCCGGGAGGCGAACACGCTGCGACAGGTCAACGGGGTCTGGCAGTTGCGCGGGCGCGCCGCGATCACCTCCGAACTCGCATCGTTGCTCGAGGGACGCATCGAACAACTGGACGCCTCGGTTCTCAACGCGCTCAAGTACCTGAGCCTGTGCGAACCGCTCGACATCGACGTGCTGGCCGAACTCGCCGGCGAGGAGGCGGTCGAGGAGGCCGAGATCGCCGGACTCGTCCGCATCACGCGGGACGGTCGCCGACTGGATGTGGCCTTCCTCCATCCGTTGTTCGGTGAGGTGATCCGCCGCCGGCTCGGCCTGGTGTCGTCACGGCGTCTGCGCGGCAACCTCGTCGCGGCGCTGAGGTCGCGTCCCACCAACACCCCTGCCGAGCGGATCAGGCTCGCCGACCTCGCCATCGAGAGCGACGTCGACATCGACCTGTCGCTCGTCCGGACCGCGGCGAGTGATGCCCTGAAACTCGCGCAGACCTCGCTCGGCGAACGGTTCGCGCGGGCGGCCCTGGACGAGGGCGCCGGGGTCGACGTCGCCGAACTGCTTGCCCGCGCCCGGATGTGGCAGGGCCATCCCGACGAGGCCGAGGAGATCCTCTCGGGGTTCTCGCCGGGCGATCTCGACGAGGGAGAACTCCTGCTGTGGGGGAACCTGAGAATCGGCAACGCCTTCTGGGCGCTGGGCGACGCCGACCGCGCCGACGAGATCCTGCAGATGCTGCGCACGCGGGACATGCGGCCGGCGCTCGTCCCGATCGTCACCGGTATCGCCTCGGCATGCGCGCTGTTCGAGAACCGCATCGGTGAGGCGATCTCGCTCTCGGACAGCGTCTTCGCCGAGAAGCGGAAGCTGCCCTGGGCGATCGAATGGGCGGTGTTCGGCGGCAGTCTCGCCAGGGCGGTCGCGGGCTGCGGGAACGAGGTCGAGGCCCTCGCCGCGCACTCCCGGGAGGTGGAGGTCGATGGTCTGCTCCGATTCCCGACCGGCTTCGGCGAGATCCTCGCCCTCACGCTGACCGGTCGGCTCGACGACGCGGATGCGGCGGCCGGGCGGTTCATGACGGCCGCGCAGACCGCGCAGTACCTGGGCTGGGCGATGTCGGAGATTCTCGTTGCCGCCGTGGAGCTCTCGCGCGGTGCATGTGTCTCCGTGACCCGGCGGATGGAGCAGACCCTCGCGATCCTGGACAGCGGGAAGTTCTCCGAGTCGTGGAACTTCCCGGCTCACATCTTCCTGATCCAGGCGCTGAGTGCGCTCGGTCAGGCCGACCGTGCCGCCGAGGTCCTGGAGAAGGCCCGGGCGCGGTACGGCAAGCACGTCGCGATCTTCGGTCCGATGCTCGACATCGCCGAGGCCTGGCAGTCGGGGGCCGCCGGAACCATCTCACGAGCCGTCGCGCTGGTTCACCGGACAGCGGAAGAAGCAAGGGAGTCGGGACAATTCGCCGTCGAGGCGGAGGCACTGCACTCTGCGGCCCGGTTCGGCGATGCCGGCGTCGCCGAGCGTCTCACCGAACTCGCGGGACTGGTCGACGGTCCGCTGGCGCCGCTCTACGCCCGGCACGCAACCGCTCTCGCCGCCGGCGACGCGGTCGAACTCGACTTGTGCTCAGCCGATCTGGAGGCACTGGGCGTGCGGCTGTCGGCAGCCGACGCGGCCGCGCAGGCGAGTGTTCTGCACGACGCGGCGGGCGCACGGTCGGCGACCGTGGCCTCGGCGGCGTCGGCCAATCGACTCGCGTCGGAGTGCGGCGGACTGCGCACGCCCGCACTGATCGCCGCGGCACAACCGCTCCCGTTGACCGCGCGTGAACGCGAGATCGCGAATCTCGTTGCGGCAGGACTGTCCAACAAGGAGATCGCGCAACGGCTCACGGTCTCGGTACGCACCGTCGAGGGCCACCTCTACCGTGCGTCCACCAAACTGGACGTCACCGATCGTGAGGGCATCGCCAGGTTGTTGCTCAAGGCCGGTGATCGCGATCCAGACATGCGATCACCTCATCGTCGTCGACCTGACTGAAGTCCTCGTAGGAGAGTCCGACCGCCTCGAACGGTTCGGGCATGGTCAGCACGACGACCTCGTCGACCCCGCGGTCGATGAGCCGGCCGACCGAATCCGACGGTGCCGTGGGCACGGCCACGATCAGCCGCGACGCGCCGGCCGCGTCCAGCGCGTCGATGGCCACCGCCATCGTGGAGCCGGTGGCGAGGCCGTCGTCGACCAGCACCACGACCCGATCTTCGACCTCGACCGGCGGCCGGCCGCTGCGGTAGAGCGCTTCGCGGTCGTGCAGGATGCGGCGTTCCCGGTCGGCGGCCGCGTCGAACTGGGCGCTCGACACCCCGAGTCGCCGGGGCATGTCGTCGTTGACCACCAGATGGCCGGCGGTGAGGGCCCCCATCGCGAACTCCGCATGCCCCGGTGCCCCGATCTTGCGTACCACCAGGGCGTCGAGATCGCCGTCGACCGCATCGGCGACCTCGCGTGCCACCGGCACACCGCCGCGGGCCAGTCCGATCACCACCGGCCTCGCCGTGCGGGTGTCGGGGCGTGCCCGCAGTACCTCGGCGACCCGCTCACCCAGGGCTCGTCCCGCCGCCACCCGGTCGGAGAAGACTCGCTCAGACATGTCACGTCCTCAGATTCGTACGGCCGGGCCGACCTCGAGCGCGAAGCTCGGCAGGTCGACCAGTCCGATGGTGGCCTCGTAGGTGCGGTCGTAGCCGGTGGCGCTGATGCGCCAGCCGTCCTCGGTCCGGCGGTAGGTGTCGTCGTAGAAGGCGGCGCCGATCAGCATGAACGAGAAGTCCACGACGATCACCCGGTCTTGCAGATACCAGCGGCCGCGGGCGGTGTCGCCGGAGATCTCGATCTCCGGGTGGGCCACGCGGTGCTCGGTGATGACCGACGGCCCGACGTTGGCCTCCATGTATCCGACGAGTTCGTCCCGGGTGCCGAAGGACAGCGTCGCGCCGTAGTTGCCGGTCACGTCCGCGGTGAGCGTCGAGGCGAACGTGGTCCAGTCCTTGGTGTCGAGTGCCCGCAGGTACCGGTACTTGAGGCTCTCGATCTCGCGCACATCCTCGGCGTGGCCACTCATCTGCGCCTCGTTCCGGGCAGGACCCCGGCGCCGATCACGGCCTTGACGATCGGACGGGTCCGCTCGAGCAACTCGGCGGTCCCGGCCCACCGGGATTCACCCGCGGCGTCGGTGGTCGCCTCGATGTCGTCGTACACCGCGGCGCCCTGTGCCGTGAGGCGATGACCGTCGTCGACGCGTTCGGCGAGGCCTGCTTCGACGAGCCGGTCGACGCTGTCCTCCCAGTCCTGTTCGGAGTAGCCGCGGGTGAGCAGCACGACGCGTTTGCCCATGACCCGGCGTATCACCTCCGGATCGGGCAGCTGGGCCTCATGGAAGACGGCCGCGTCGAATCCGTTGAGTCCGTGGAGGACGAGGGCCGCGATGTGGTTGTCGCCTCGCCATTCCCGCAGGATCGCGGTCGCCTGCCACAGCCGCAGGCGCGGCGTGTCCGGGATCGGTGCCGAAGCCCACGCGGCCGTCAGGGGACGACCGCCGAGCGGCAGGCCGACGGCGAGTTCGGTGTACTCGGAGGCGAGTTCGTCGAGCAGGGCGTCGTCGGCGGAATCACCCAGGATCTCTCGCAGGGAATCGTCGAGCATCGCGTGGCGACGTTCGTGGACGCGGTCGAGACCGGCGTCGATCGCGGCGTTCCACGACTTGGCGATCAGTTCGGGGTTGAAGTTGTAGAAGGCGGCGGAGACAACCGGGGCGGCGCAGGGACCGAGTGGAGCTCCGCGGGCGCCGACGTAGAACGCGTGGCCGTCGAGACCGGTGTCCTCTTGTGCCCGGCCGAGTCCCGGGTTGAAGTAGGCGAGGACGTGGAAGGGTTCGAGGGTCTCGTAGGCGAGGCGGGCGAGCGACTCCGTCGCGGTGGGCGTCATCACCCCACCATCTCCACCGGTGGAACGGGTGTCAACCATCTGGTGGGGAGATACGTCCCGATCAGTTGCGCTGCGAGTCCCGTCTGCCGGCGGACCGGTGGTCGGACCCGGGGTCACCCGGGTGCGGCTCGACGGCCTCGGCGAGCGGGCCGGGCTCGAACGGTTCCCGGCGAAAGTCCTCTTCGAAGGCCTCTGCTTCGAACTCATCGGCATCGAAGTCGTCGGGAAGCCCGTCGGTTTCGTCCTCCGGCTCCTCGCGGCCGCGGCGCCAGCCGCCCTTCATCGGCGGGGCCTCGCCGAGGTGATCGGGGTCGACCGAGCCGTACCAGGCGACCAGCACGGCGCCGATGACCGCGCCGACGAAGCCGACGATGGCCAGCCAGCCGAGTCCCGGCTTGGCGGTGTCCTCGAGGAACACGACGCCTACGAGGCTCGGGCCGGCGGTCTCGCCGACCACCAGCACTGCGGTCACACCGTTGACCGCACCCAGTTGCAGGGCCACGGTCTGGACGTAGAAGCCGACCGCGCCCGCCGTGGCGATCGTCCATGCCGCCGGGTCGGTCAGGAGGGCGACGGGATCGAACGGTTCGACGCCGCCGAGGATGCGCACGGCGATGGCGATGATGCCGAACAGCAGACCGGCCGCGGCACCGCCGGCGATGGCGGCCGCGGCCGAACCGAGGTTGTAGACGCCGACGAGGGCGAACGCACACAGCGCGAGGGTCACGAGGAACAGGCCCCAGTGGAAGCCGATCTCTTCACCGCCGCCGGTGTGGTGCGACGACGAGACACCGAGAAGGCACAGCGACATCACGACGAGCCAGATGGCGACCCATTCGCGCGTGTGCAGCGCGATGTTGAGGATGATCGTCCCGAGGAGTGCCGTGACGACGAGGTTCGCGGACACGATGGTCTGCGACAGGAACAGCGGGAGGAACCGCGCGGCGAGCGATCCACCGGCGAAACCGATGACGACCATCGTGGTGCCGAGGATGAAGGCGGGATCGACGAAGGTGGACATCGTCGAGGAGATGGTGGGGGCACCGGTCCCGGTGGTGATGCCCTTGCCCTCCTCGGCGGCCGTCGCGGCGACCCGGCGCGCGCCGAGCGCACGGAGAACCGTCGACATCCCGTAGGCGACGGCGGCAAGGCATGCGGCGATGACACCGACCACGAACAGTTGCATGCCACCTCCAACCCGGTCCGGACGCCCGGTCTCGCCGAACATCCGGTCCGTCGTCCAACCCGATCGCGTGCCACTACGCGTCCGACCGGCCCGAAGAGACCGGTCGAGCGCAAACTAACAGGTCGAACCGACAGATCGGTACCGAATATTCCCGCGGTGTCCGAATTCCGTTCAACAGGCACGGGAACCGAGGCGTCGCGCCCGGGCACCCGGTACCCCCTACACTCTGTCGAGTGGACAGCGCCGGACGAGCTCATGTACTGATCACTTTCGGTCGGTCGTTCCTCTCCCTGGAACTCGCACGGCTCATGGCCGCGGGTGGCCACCGGGTGACGACCGTCGATTCGGTGGCCGTCGCGATCAGCAGATTCTCCAACGGGGTGAGCGACTTTCACCGTGTTCCGCCGCCGAAGTTCGAACCGCTCGCGTACTGTCGTGCGCTCGCGCGGATCGTCGAGGAGAACGACGTCGACATGGTGATCCCGGTCCACGAGGAGACCGACATCATCGCGATGCTCGCGGACTTGTTTCCGCCGCGATGCCGGCTCTTCCTCTCCGATTTCGACATCGAGAACCGGCTGCACCACAAGTACGAATTCCAGGAACTGCTCGTCGAACTCGGAACCCCGACGCGCAAGTTCGCGCGGGTCGCCGGACCAGAGGACGCCGGATCGCTCGATTTCGACAAGCCCTTCGCGCTCAAGCGGTCTTACTCGCGCGGTTCGCAGAAGGTGCACAAGGTGCAGCCCGGGGATCCGCTGACCTGGCTCGAGCACGACGAGCAGAACCCGTGGGTCGCGCAGGAGTGGATCTCGGGCGACAAGTACTGCACCTACTCGGTGTGCCACGAGGGCCGGATCTACGCGCACGCCACCTATCCGGTCGACTACGCCATCGACGGCAGTTCATGTCTGAACTTCCGGTCCGTCGACCATCCGCGCATCCAGGCGTGGGTCGCCGACATCGTCGAGCGAGTCGACTTCACCGGGCAGATCGGCTTCGACTTCATCGAGGACGGCCCTGACAAGGACCTGTTCTGCATCGAGTGCAATCCGCGCGCGACGAGTGGGATCATGATGTTCTCCCCGGGCGACGGCGTGGACCGCGCCTTCCTCGGCACCTCCGATCCCGACACCGAGATCATCACCCCCGCAACGGATGTCGACCGGATGATCGGACTCGGGATGATGCTCTACGGCTGGCGTGCCCCCTCCCGAAACGGCAGGTCCCTCCGCCAGTTCATCCGCGACTTCCGCGGGGCATCGGATGTGATCACCCGGCCCGGCGACCAGATGCCGGCGGTGATGCTCCCGTTCGCATACGCGGGCATCCTGCGCAGCTGTGCGAAGTACCGGGTCGGACTCGCCGAGGGGTTCATGCACGACCACGAGTGGGACGGTCTGCGCATCAGCCTCTGAGCCCGGTCCTCCTCGAATGTCCCCAAGATGTGGGACGCGATCGGGCACGCCGCGGCGTAGACTCAGGACCCAGCACCACCTGCGGCGATGGGTCACGTGAGCAGGTCTCGGTGCGGGGGAAATGTGCTCGAGGGGGCTCAATCATGAACAAGTCAACGATCACCCGTCGTCTGACCGTCGGTGCCGCAACGGTGGCCGCGGTGTGCACACTCGGACTCGCCGGAGTGCCGGCGGCGTCGGCTGCGCCCGCCCAGTCGCCACCGATCCAGCCGCAACAGGCCGTCGGTTCGCTGGCGATCTGCCTGGACATTCCGCTCGGCTCCTTGTCGTTCAGCGTCTGCATCTGACACACGACGATCCCGTCCCCGGGCTGTTCGGTGCCCGGGGCGTGGCAATTCCGTGCCGCTGACGCGTGGAAGCCCTGCTCGGGCAGTGCTTCCGCACGTACGATTCACCGATGACGTCGACGACGCCCGAGGTCGAAACAGGCACGGCACCGGCACGCGCGCGTGCGATTCTCATCGCGCTGATCCTCGTCGCGGGCGTGGCCAACATCAATCTCGCGGTCGCCAACGTCGCTCTGCCCGACATCGGCAAGGATCTCGACGCCAGTTCGACGCAACTGAACCTGATAGCCGTCGGGTACTCGCTGGGCCTCGCCGCATCGGTGTTGTACTTCGGTGCGCTGGGAGATCGCCACGGCCGCAAACGAATGCTCGTCTTCGGCATGGCACTGTCGATCCCGGCGTCGCTCGTGGCCGGGCTCGCGCCCACCATCGAGGTCCTCTTCGGTGCCCGCCTGGTCGGCGGTATCGCTGCGGGCCTGGCCTTCCCGACGACCCTCGCGGTGATCACCGCCCTGTGGTCGGGACCCAGGCGCACCAGGGCGATCGCCGCCTGGTCGGCATTCGGCGGGGCGATCTCGGCACTCGGCCCGTTGATGTCGGGTGCGCTGCTCGAGGTGTTCAGCTGGCACGCGGTGTTCCTGGTGACCCTGCCGCTGGCCGTTCTCGCGTTGGCGGCGGCGTGGCGGCTGGTGCCCACCGACACCGGTGACGAGGCGGCGGTCGTCGACAACCTCGGCGGTGTCGTCTCGATCGTGATGGTCGGCGCGCTGGTCCTCGCGATCAACTTCGCGCCCAACGGAGATCAGCGGCTCCAGGTCTACATCCTCGCTGTGATCGCGGTCGTCGCCGGTGCCGGATTCGTGTGGCGGCAACTGCGCGTGCGTGTTCCGCTCTTCGACCTCCGGATCGCGGCCCGACGCACCTTCTGGGTCGCCGCGGTCGGCGGGCTCATCGTCTTCGGCACGCTGATGGGCGCGATGTTCATCGGGCAGCAGTACATGCAGAACGTGCTCGACTACTCGACCCTCGCCGCCGGCGCGACGATCCTGCCCGCCGCAGGTGCGATGGTCATCGTCGCGCCGCAGTCGGCCAAACTCGTGCAGAGCATGGGATCGCGGTTCACCCTGCTGTCCGGTTACGCCTTCATCGTGGCCGGGCTCGTGTTCGCGATGCTGACCTGGGACTCCCACGCCCACTTCTGGCACGTCGGCCTGGTCTACGTCCTCGTGGGTGTCGGTGTGGGACTGGCCGGGACCCCGGCCTCGCAATCTCTCACCGGATCGGTTCCCGTCCAGCGGGCGGGTATGGCGTCGAGCATGTCGGATCTGCAGCGCGACCTCGGCGGGGCCATCCTGCAGTCGACACTCGGTGCCATCCTGACCGCCGGCTACGCGAACCAGCTGCGGGAGACCATCGCGGCGTCGCCGCAGGCCGACCAGATCACCGAGCAGACCGAAATCGCACTCACCAAGTCCTTCTCCAGCGCCGAGGTGCTTGCCGAACGCTATCCGCAGTACGCCGACCAGATCATCGGCGCCGCCCGGGACGCCTTCGTGCACGGAGACAACCGCGCCTACGGCGCCGCCGCGGCCATCGTGCTGGCGGGCGCCACGATCGTGTTCTTCTTCTACCCGAAGCACGACGGCGAGCGCGCGGCGATGGCGGAGTATGCGAAGCAGCGAAGTCTGTGAGCCGTCATCCGGAAAGTCTTCGGAAAGTGGCAACGCCCGTGTTCTCATTACTCCATGGAATCGATCCCGTCTGATCTGGTGAATGCCGACCTCGCGGTGCAGCGCTATGGCGAGGCCGGGCGGGTCTGGCTCGACCAGATGTGGCTCGCCGATCCCCTCGCCGAGGCGGTCGCGGCCGACTCGCACCCGGGCGGGTCGACGACCTCCGTGCTGCGGAACGCACTCGCCCACGGGATCTCCTCGCTCGACGAGTCCACCGATTCCATGCGCGCGCTGTTCGCCTTCCTCGACGACGAGCCGGCCTGGGCCGACCACGATCGGATGGCCCGGGCCGCGGATGCGCTCATCGTCAACACCGCACCGCTCGGCATCGTGCTGGGTGCGGCATCACTGGTACGCGGAGCGGGGAACACCATCGCCGCCAAGCCGCTCGCGATCACCGGGCGCTACGTGTCGCAGCCGGCGATGCGGTCGGTGGAGGTCGGGGAGTGGCTCAGCCAGGTCATCACGCCGGGCGGGATGCGCCGCGACGGAGACGGTTTCGCGTACACCGTGCGGGTCCGAATGATCCACGCGCATGTGCGGCAGATGCTGTGGAAGCGGGGCGACTGGGACGAAAAGGCCTGGGGTGTACCGATTCCACAGCCGTACATGGCCTTCACGATCGCCGAGTTCGGGCATATCGCGATCGACGCCATGCACACCCTCGGGGTCCGGTTCACCGATCGGGAACTCGAGGACATCTACCATCTCTGGCGTTACGTCGGGCATGTCGTCGGCATGAGTCCAGAACTGAATCCGAGCTGCGAGGCCGATCATGTCCGCATCGAGGAGCTGTATCGCCTGACGTCGCCGGGACCCGGACCCGATGATCACGACTTCGTGGTCGCGCTCACCGAGGACTATCTCGTCCCGGAACTCGCCAACGTGCTCCCCGGCCCGCGTGTCCTGCGAAACCGGTTGGCCACCACCGTCATGTACGGGTTGCAGCGGGTGTTCATCGGCGACCACGACGCGGACGCCCTGGGTATCCCGGACGGGACGATCAAGCACGTTCTCGGTCGGGTCGGTCCGGCCCTCGCATTGGCCGGCTCGGCACAGCGCCGGGGCGGCGCACGGCGAGCCCGTGCGCGGATCGAGAAGGCCTATCGCGTGCGCGATGCGGAGATGGCCCGGATGCGCGCCGACTACCGGGTCGGTCACGGCCTGGTCGACGCGGCGACGAACTCCGCATCGTCGGGCCAGCCGCCGATGGCCGAACCGGCGACTCAGCCGCCGAATTCGCCTGCGGCGGTGACATCCTCGGTCAGGCAGTAACCGATCGACGCCGGCTGCGTGAAGGTCCACCTCGTCTGATCCCCGGGGCAGGTGATCGATCCGTCGCCACGGCTGACCGTCTTGGCGATGATCGTGTTCGCCACCGGCGAGGTGCTGCATCCGACCTCGCGGTAGTCGGCGAGGTCTCCGCCGTTGAGTGGGATCTGATAGCAGGTGTCAGTCGCGAAATTCGGTGTCATGCAGAGCTTCTCGTCACCTCCGCTGAAGGTGAGGCTCGAGGTGTAGTCGGCGGTGCATTCCGCACCGGAACTCACCTTGTCGGCGGCGTAGAATGTCAGCCCCTCGGTGCCCTCGCAGTCCTCTTTGGTGGCGGCCACCTTGCCGTCGCCTTCCTCCTCACCGATCTGCAGGCACTCGCCGACATCGATGTCGGAGGCCTCCTCGACCGTCTGGGTGCCGACGCTGAAGCTGCACGCCGCAAGGGCACTGAAGCCCAGGCAGGCCACGATGACGGTGGCGCGGCGACCGATCTGCCACAGCGGCCGGCGCGGGCCGGGAAGCGGGCCGATCTCCTCGGTCTCGAGCTGATCGGTGTCGGACTGGATGTTCTGCGGACGCGACATGGTGTTCCTCTCCTGGGCGGCCGTGGTCCGGGGTACCGGGGCGGTTCGACCGCGGGGGTTCGTGTGACAGGAGAAAGAATCGCCGGACCCGCTTGCGGGAAACTTGGGGTCGACTTGTCCGGGTCTTGGATACGGGCCCGGGACCGGCCGCCGATCGTGCGGGCGACGCCGGGTGATCCGGCTGTCAGCGCTGTTCGAGGGACGCGTCGAGCGCTTGGAGTTGTTCCGGCCGGACGTCCCGGAGTACGGCCATGGTGGCGGTGACCGCGAGGTCACACGCCTCGTCGATGCCGGCGCCGTCGACGATGAGCGCACGGTGCGCGACGTCGAGGCTCATGCCCAGCAGCAGGGACGCGAGCGTGTCCGCGCTTGCCGCGATGTCGGCGCCTTGTTCGGCGTAGTTCTTTCGGAGCCGGGCGGAGATACGCGGTTCGAGCGCCGCGTACAAGCGCCGGTTGCCGCCTCCGCCCTCACTGCGTCCCATCAGCACGCGGAGGCCCGCGGGGTGATTGCGGGCGTAATCGAACAGGCACCGCACCGAATGGCGGGCACGCGCCCCGTAGGGCATGTCCTCGCTCTCGTCGTAGACGCGGAACATGAACGAGGTGAAGATGTCGAGTTCGCGGGCGATGACGCGTGAGACGAGCTCGTCGCGGGACCCGAAATGGGCGTAGAGGGTCACCCGCGTGGTGCTGCCGCGTTCAGCGATCGAGGTCATGGTCGCGCGGTCGGCGCCCACCTCGGCGATCACCTCGCAGGCGGCGTCCAGCAACTCCTCGTCGGTCGGGCGGTTGCGGGTGCTGCGCGCCGGGCGGTCACGCCCGACGCGCCGGCGAGCGGACCCGTCGGTCCCGTTCGCGTTCCGATCGTCGGTGTTCTGATCGTCGGCGATGACCACGTCGTCCCCGGATTCGTCGGTGGTGTCGTTCGTCGCGACCGGTCTCAGGAGGCCTGTTCTTCGATGGTGCGGCCGAAGTACGCGGCCTCCACCTTGTCTCGTCTGCTGCGCAGTTCGGCGGCGCTCGCCGACAGGGCCACCCGGCCGTGATGCAGGACTATCGCCGAGTCGGCGATCCCGAGCGCGAGGTCGATGTGCTGTTCGACGAGGACCACCGCCATCTGGTGTTCGTCGGCGAACGAGCGGAGCCGCGGAAGCAGATCCTGCACGGCCACCGGCGACAGGCCGAGACTCATCTCGTCGATGAGCAGCACCCGCGGACGCGCGAGCAGGGCCTTGGCGAGGGCGAGCATCTGCTGCTCACCGCCGGAGAGGTTGCCGCAGTGCCGCGAACGCATGGTCTTCAGTTTCGGGAAGTACTCGAAGACGGTGTCGAGGTCGGTGCCGTTCTTGCATTTGGCGAGCCGCAGGTTGTCCGAGACCGACAGCTTGTGGAAGAGACCGCGGGTGTCGGGGACCAGGGTCACGCCACGGCGTGCGTTGCGTTCGATGTGGTGGTCGATCGGCTCGCCCAGCGCGGTGACGGAGCCCGACATCAGCGGCAGTGCGCCGACGGCGGCGAGCAGGGTCGTCGTCTTGCCGGCACCGTTGGGCCCGAGCAGGGCGAGGATCTCCCCGGGGCGGACCGAGGCACTCAGACCGCGTACCGCCGGCACACCGCCGTACCCGACGGTGATGTCGTCGAGTTCGAGGACCGGCTTTTCGGCGGAGGTGTCGGTGCTCATCGGTTCTCCTCGGGCGCGTCGGTGAGGGAGGGTTGGGTGCCGGTCGCGGGGTCGGATGGGGCACCGGACGAATCCGCCGCGTCGAGTTCGGCGACGACATCCGGGTCGACCTCCGGGCTTCCCAGGTAGGCGGAGATCACCGCCGGGTCGTCCTGGATGGCGGCGGGTGTGCCGCTGGCGATGACCTTCCCGAAGTCGAGCACGTAGAGGCGGTCGCAGACGTCGAGGACCAGCGACATGTCGTGGTCGATGAGCAGGATGCCGATGCCGGTGGCGGCGATGCGCCGCAGTTCGGCGCCGAAGTCACGGCTCTCGTGGGTGTCGAGGCCCGCGGCGGGCTCGTCGAGCAGGACGAGCCTTGTCCCGCCGACCAGCGCCCGGGCGACGCCCACCAACTTCTGTTGTCCCAGCGTGAGTTCGCCGGGCAGCTGATCGGCGGCGTCGCGCAGGCCGACCAGGTCGAGTGCCCGATCGAGGGTCTCGGCGGGCGGCCGCGAACCGTTGACGACGTCGGACAGCATCGCGCGCAGACCGACGGGCTGGACGGCGACGGCCAGGTTCTGGGAGACGGTGAGGTCGGTGAACAGCTCACCGGCCTGCCACGTGCGTGCCATACCCGCTCGCCGCCGACGGTGCGGCGACGCCTTCTCCAGGCGTTCACCGGCGAGTGAGACCGTGCCGGTCGACTTGGTGAACCCGGTGACGGCGTCGACGAAGGTGGTCTTGCCCGCGCCGTTGGGGCCGATCAATCCGACGATCTCGCCGGCGCCGACGGTGATGTCGACATCGGAATTGGCGCTGACGCCGCCATATCGGACGGAGAGCCCGCCGGTTCGGAGCAGCGCGGTCCCGTCCAGGACGGCGGTATCGGATGCGGTGGACTCAGACATGGACACCTGCCTGTGTGCTCTGCGCCGCGCCGGGCGCCTCGGGTTTGGGGTCTGGTTTCCGGTGCCGCAGGGCCCGGATCTTGTCACCGAGTTCCGACGCCGCGCCGGCCACGCCGACGGGGTTGAGCACGGCCATCAGCAGGAGGCTGCCGGCGGCGATGAGTTCGTAGTACTCACCGAGACTGAGGGTCTGGGTGAGGAACACATAGCCGACGCCGAGCGGACCGATGATGCCGGCGATGACGGCGCCGGCGAACGAGGTGATGCCGCCGACGTAGGTCATCGCGAGCAGGGTCAGGCCGATCATGACGGTGAACGAACCGGCCGAGAGCTGGCCGCGGCTGTAGCCGATGAGACAGCCGCCGATGCCGGCGAGGAAGGCCGACAGGGCGAAGCCGAGGAGTTTGGTTGCGGCGACGTTGATCCCGACCGACGCCGCGGCGCGCTCGTTGGAACGGACCGCGAGGAACGCGCGGCCGGTCGAGCCGCCCATGAACCGCAGGACGACGAGGGTGGCGAGCGCGACGACGACGAGGACCATCAGCGCGAACCGAAGGGTGACGAGATTGGTGCCGTCGCGTACACCGAGGTCGATGCCGAAGATCGTCGGGTCGGCGATCATGTTGCCCTCGAATGCCGTGATGGCGGGGTTGTTGAACACGAAACTCTGGATCGCCAGTGCCGCTGCCAGGGTCACCACCGCGAGCTGCGCGCCGCGGATGCGGAGGGCCGGGACGCCGACCAACACGCCGAGACCGGTCGCGATGAGTGCCGCGAACAGCATGCTGAACGGGAACGGCACGTTCCAGTTGGTGGTCAGCTTCGACAGGGCGAATCCGGCGGCTCCGGCAAAGGCCATGGACGCCAACGAGATCTGGCCCAGGTAGCCGGTCAGCAGAACCAGCGACAGGGCGATGAGCGAGAGGATCACCGAGGTGACCACGCCGAACCGCCAGGTGCCGGAGGTGAGCAGGATCGCGATGACGACGGCTGCGATGATCGCGACGGTCGGGATGATCCGGATGCGCGGGATGCGCACCGCCGGCATGCGTACCTCGCCGAGCGATCCGCGCGACGGGATACGGCCGCCGAGGAGGAACAGTGCGACGACGACGATGACGAAGGGCACGGCGTCGCCGAGCCCGGACTGCGCCCATTCCGGCCACCAGCTCTTGGTGGCGAGCCAGGAGATGACCGACTGGAAGGCCCCGAGCACAAGGCCTGCGGCGCAAGCGATCCCGAAGGACGTCAGCCGCCCGACCAGGGCGACGGCGAGCGCGGGGATGACGAAGAACGTGTAGCTCGTGACGGTCAGCCCGATGGTGAACGAGGCGAGCACGACGATCAGACCCGTTGCCACGCCGGTGATCGCCCACACGATGGCGGCGAGACGGTCGGGGGAGTAGCCGGACAGGCGGGCGGCGAGTTCGTCCTCGGACCCGGCGCGCGTCGCGACACCGAGGGTGGTGAGCCGGAAGTAGGCCCACAGCAGCAGGGACACCGCGATGGCGACGCCGGCGAGGATCAGATCGGAGACGTTGACGACGGCACCGCCGATCTCGACGGTGGTTTCCGGCAGGATCGACTGGGCGAAGAGGTTTTCCGTGTCGAAGCGCAACTGGACGAGGGCCTGCAGGAACAACATGAGACCGACCGACGCGACCACCTGCGCCAGCACGGGCGCGTGTCGCAGGGGCCGGAAGACGAGGACATGTGCCAGCAACGCCCAGACCACGGCACTGACCACACCGAGGATCAGTGCCAGTTCCATCGACGTGGGGTTGTCCTCACTGCCGAGACTCACGGTGCCGATGGGCAGGACGAGGCTGCCGTCCGTGCGTAACGCCGCGACGAGATAGACCGAGTAGAGGCCGATGGCGCCCTGGGCGAAGTTGATGATGCCGGTGGCGGCATAGATGCCGACCAGGGATGACGCGAGTACCGAATAGATGGCACCGGCGGCTAGCCCGAGGAAGGCGAACTGGAGGAACTGGCCCATGTGGCGTACTCATTCGTTCGGCGCGTGTGCATCTCACGCGGTCGGATGGCGCGGACGGGTGGACGCGCCACCCGGAGATCGGTTCGTGGAGAGCGGGTGCGGTGGGACGCGCCTCGGGTCGAGGCCCGCCCCACCGCGCGGTGTATCGCTCAGTAGGCGCCCGGGATGCGCTGGAGCGCTGCCGGGAGCGGGGTGATGAAACCGCCGGTGGCGGGCTCGGTCTTCTTGTCACCGACGACGTTGAACAGCAGCATCTCGGTGGTGCAGTTCGGGCTCGTCGTCTTGCCGCAGGTCAGCTTCGGGCCGATGAAGGACTGGTAGTCCTTGATCGCCTTGAGGGTGCGCAGGACGCTCGGCCCGGTGTACTCGGTGAGCTTCGCGTTGCCGACCGTGGTCGCAAAGTCCGCGAGGATCGAGAACGTGCCGTAGGCGTAGAAGCCGGCGGTGCCGTTCTGATCGTCGATGAACTTCTGTGCGGTCTCCAGGTTGCCCTTGACCTCAGCTGGGGTGGCGTCGAGGGCGGGCGGCTGCCAGAACGGAGAGTAGGTCTGTGCGCCGACGGCCTGCGCGCCGAGCGTGTCGATGAAGTCGGTGCACGCGGCCATGAACATGGTCCCCTCGTACTTCACCGAGCGCAGCGACTGTGCGAGCTTGGTGCAGACGTTGTCGTTGGGGGAGGTCATGAGTCCGGCGGCGGCCGGATTGCCCTCGGCGAGCTGGCTGGCCAGCTGCGTGAAGTTGGGGTCGGTCGGCGGGTAGTAGACCGACTTCACGTCGATGCCGAGCTGTGCGCCGAGCGGTTTCATGAGCCCGTCGAAGACCTGGTGGGCCTGGGGCAGGTCCGCGTTCGCCAGGGTCAGTGACGTCTTGCCCTCGGCTTTGAGCTGCTGCATGAAGCCGACGAGGAACGCAGCCGGCGGCGGACCGAAGTACACGCGGTTCGCCGGCGATGCCCCGGTGATGGTGCTGAACGGGATCTGGCCGACCAGCGGGATCTTCGCGGCGGTGAGAATCGGTACGGCGGCGGCGGATTCGGCGTTGAACCCGTCGATCGCGGCGACCACGCCGGCCTCGACGAACTGGTTGGCGCAGGACACCGTCGACTCGGGTGCGGTCTGGTCGATGCCACAGTCGACGATCTCGATGGGACGACCGTTGATGCCGCCGATCTGGTTGTTGATGTAATCGACGGCCGCCTGCTTGCCGGTCGTGACCCCGGGCTGGGTGGCCGGGCCCTTCGAAGGGTTGAACAACCCGACCTTGATCGCTTCGCCGGAGGCCTTGGCGCCGCTGGAATCCGCGGCGGAGCCATCCGATCCGCCGTCGTCGCTGCTACACGACACGACCGAGAAGACGCACGCCGCGGCGACGGCGACCGCCGCCAACCGACCGGCTCTTCGAGAGTTCGACAAACGCATGTTTCGACTGCCTTTCCCGATGATCTCCGGGCACGACGAAGCAGCCCGAGAACGAGGGCATGACGACATCGCCCCGGCGGGGCTTGAGGGTGATTGAGTTCGTTAACCCAGTCGTCGGACTGGGTCCGAGAATCGGCACCGTCCGCCCTGGTCACGGGCGGTGAGTCCCCGTCGGATGTGACGTGGACCACCCGAAAATTAGCCGTATCCTTACGGCGGTGTCAGGCTGTTCCGGCAAACTGGACTCACACTGGTCCAATCGGCACGCCGAACTGGCGCGTTCGGCGAGTTCGCAACGCGCAGTGGGGCAAACGATTCAGTAAGAAAAGTGGAGCGGGTCGTCAGTGAACGGTGACGTCGCCGTCGCGGTCGACGGTCACGCGCGCGGTGTAAGCCCGCACGAGGTCGAGTCGCTGCCAGGAGGCGCGTCCCGGCCGCTGGTCGTCGAGTGGGTACCCGGCGGGATGTGCAGTCGCGACGAGGATCTGACGACGCTGCGCGTCCGACAGCGACGGGAAGGCCGGTGCGATCATGTCGACGGCCTGCTGCGGAACGACCATCCGATGGGTGGGTGAGGCAACGCGACCGAAGCCGTACGTGAGGCGATCGGTGTAGATGTGCCTCGCCTCGGCGTCGGTCAGATACGGGGTGTCCTGCTCGATGCAGATGGGCAACGGGGCGCCGCAACGCCATTCGAGTTCACGACGGATCTCGGCGGCGGACGCGCGGAGCAGCCGGTTGAAGCCCGGGTCGTTCCACCGGTCGGCGGCCGCCGCCTGCCCGACCATCGCGCCCCCGATCACGTCGAGCGGGTAGTGCACACCGAGGACGATGCGGTGATATCCACCCTCGGAAGCGCGTGTGAGGAACTGCGGGGCGAACTCGGGAAGCATCAGCGCGAGAAGGGTTCCCCGCCAGAAGAACATGCCCGCGTGTCCCGAGGGGAAGGACGGATTGGTTCCGAGGGCGTCGTACTCGTTCGCGCCGGCGCGTGTGTACTTCCGGATTCGCGTGGGGGCGACGACGAACGGACGGTCGTTGTCGAACACGTACTTCTCGACGAGTGTCGTGTTGGCGAGGCCGCCACCGCGTGCCAGGTAGTCGCTGAAGATCGCCTTGGTCTTGGGCAGCCGGCCGGCGGTCAGGGCGTCCCGGAAGTGGCGTCCGAGCTGTTGCCCGAACGCATCCGACATCGTCACGAGCGGATCGTCGTGGGCGTCGGTGAGGGCGCGTCGCTGCAGGGCGGGGTCGTCGGCCGCGGCCTGGTTGATCGCCACCACCTTGTCGAGGTTCTGCGCCATGATCTCGGGATGGTCCCGGCGCAGCGCGCTGAACGTCTCGATCGGTTGTAGGTAGATGCCGCCGGGGAATGAGGAGACGTCCGACGGGTAGAGCCGTGCCAGGTCGCCGATCGGGAACGGCGCCGGTGCGGGCTTCGCGGGTGCGGCCTGGGTGGGGGCGACCAGTGCGGCGGTGGCGGTGACGGCGGCAGCGGTCGCGATCAGCGGCGCCAGCAACCGCGCGACGGTCCGTCGCCGCGGGCGACGTGCGGAACTGGTGCGGGGCCGGGCGTCGCTGTCGCGGGTCACCCCTCGATCCTAGAGGTTGTTCGCCGGACAAACGGCCGGGGCGTCGGGGTGCCTCCTGCCGGACTCGATGAGGCGGCCCCCGACGGAGGAGGTGTCAGCAGGCCGGGCTACCGGGGAAGGCCGGCACACCGAGACGACAGCCGACCGAGGTGACCGCGCGGAGACGGGCTTCCGGGTTGCGGCGCTCGAGGGCCGGCAGCAGGCCGTTGGTCACGACCGCGGTCTTCGCGGCCGGCGTGGTCGCCGACGGGTCCAGGGTGCCGCGGAGGCGGGCGAAGTTCACCAGCTCGTCGTAGACCATGGACAGCGTCGCCTCGGTCGTGCGGTCCTGCCGCTCGAGCTTGCCGAAGTCCACTCCGGTTTCGAACTCGTGGCGCACCGCGTGCGGCCCCTGATCGCATCCCGGCACCAACAGGTCGATGTCGAACGCGCGCTGGCGCGGCGTCGGCGGGGTGATGCGTCCTTCGTCGGTGCACACGTGGTGCGAGATGCGGTCGCCGAGCGCGTGGATGTAGATGCCGGTCCGCGCATTGGCCGACTGGTTGCCGATGTAGGAGTCGAAGCGGTCCGAGGTCACCCCGTCGGAGATGACCTGGCGGCCGGTCATGTTCTGGAAGGGGATGTCCATCGGATCGACGAGGCTGTACTGACCGTTGATCGGAACAGGCTGCTCACCGCCGTAACAAGTTGCGCCGGTGGCGTAGTCGCCGGTGGCCGTGCGGTTCGTGAAACCGCCGGTGCACAGGGGTGCGGCGCTGCCCGGGCCGTCCATCGCCCACTTGCGGATGTGGGTGAGCATCACCTCGTGCCGCGGGTCGTTCACGTTGGGCTGCAAGCCGTTCGGCTGGGGGGATCGGGGCCCGCGCATGGTCGGCAGGAAGTGGAACAGGAAGCCGCCGGTCGCGAAGTGGGTGCGTACGAGGCCGCCGATGTCCTTCGTGGTGAGTGCTCCCGCGTTCGGCAGCAGATTTCCGCGTAGGTCACGGGGAACGAAGGTGCCCAGGTCGGTCGCCTCGCTGTACGCGGCGATCCAGTAGGCGTCGCGCACGGAGAACCCGACCTTGCGCGCGATGATGTACGTGGAATCGGTGTGCACCAGGCTGCGCCCGCCGAGCGGCTGGCGAAGCGTGTAGGCGTAACGGAGGAAGGCGCGTGCCCCGCAGATCGGGTCGTTCGGGTTGTCCGGGGGACAGACGACCGGCAGCGGTCCGCAGCTGTGCGGTGGAGCTCCCGGCGTGTAGCAGATGTCCTCGGCGAAACCCCGGGCCGTCGGCGGCGAGGCCGCGATGAGTGATGTCGCGGCGAGGGCGAATGTCAGTGCAGAGACCGCGAGAGTGCATGGCCAGAGCCTGATCTGGAGGCGTCGGGTGAGTCGCATGCTGATCCCTCCTGCGCGGGTCAGCTCATCGTAGGCCGGGTCACACCGGCGCACTGCGACATTCGGAAACGCTCGAGAACGCCGTCCCTGAAATGCACCCCTGGAATCGACCCTCCCCAGGCCGGCCGTCGACTATGTGTATCCGACATTCCTGCTGAGGGAGGATTTCGGGGGCGGATCCCACGGGGTTTCCGGCGGCGGTATTCAGGGAGGGTCTTCAGCGGGGCCGCTCAGTCGAGCGGAAGACCCTGCTCGAGAAGGTCGATGGCCCGCAGGGTCGTCTCGATCTGCGGCTGCGTGGAACTCTCCTCGGCCTGGGCCGCGAGGCGGAAGGTCACGCCGGCCACCGCGTCGAGGAACACTCCGAGCGCGAAGTCGTCGGCGTCGCGGCCGAGATAGTCGGCGAGGAGCTGTCGCATCCCGGCCATCGTTCGCTCGACCTCGACGTGAAAGGTCTTCTGCAGCAGTGGTTCCGATCGGATCAGTTGCATCCGTAGGGGATTGCCCACCCAGGGGTCGTCGGCGGTGAGGCGGTCCAGTTCGGTGAACAGCCGACGGATGAGGTCGAAGTGCCCGAGGCCTCGGGGCATCGACTCGACGATCGCACGAGCCTCCGCCTCGAAATGCTCCCCACCCACGACCACCTGCTCTTTGGTGGGGAAGTAGCGGAAGAACGTCATATGGGAGACACCGGCGGCCTCGGCGATCTGTTCGACCGTCGTCTTCGCGTAACCGTGCTCGGCGATGAGGTGCAGAGCGGCCTCACGGATGGCGTTGCGCGTGCGCATCTTCTGCCGCTCGCGCAAGCCGGGCCGACGCCCCGGGCCGGTGCCCGGGGCGTCGGGGGTGGATCGTCCTGTGGACACGGTCAGCCCGCCGGTACCGGCGTCTTCGTGTCGTCCGGATCTGCGAGCCCGCGGTGGCGGACCGACTCGCCCTCGATGTCGAAGTTGATGACGAGTTTGTCGAGCCAGCGCGGCAGGGTCCAGGCGCGGTCGCCGAGGAGGGCGATCACGGCCGGGACGACCAGCATGCGGATCACGAAGGCGTCGAACAGGACTGCCGAGGCGAGGGCGAAGCCCATCATCTTGGCGGTCGTCTCCGGGGACAGCATGAACGCGGCGAAGACGCTGATCATGATGATCGCCGCCGACGTCACCACACGGGCGCCGTGCCGGTAGCCCGCGACGATGGCCTCCTTGGCGGTCATGCCGTGGATGTACTCCTCGCGCATTCGGGTCACCAGGAACACCTGGTAGTCCATCGCGAGTCCGAAGACCACGCCGATGAGGAAGATCGGCAGGAACGAGATGATCGGCTGGGTGTGCGAGATGATGCCGAACCAGCCCTCCTGGAAGATCGCAACTGTGATGCCGAAGGTCGCGAGCACGGAGAAGATGAAGCCGACCGTGCCGATCAGCGGCACCCACAGGGAGCGGAAGACACCGATCATGATCAGGAACGCCAGGCCGACGACGACGATCAGATAGGGGATCAGCGCGTCGTCGAGCTTCTGCGACAGATCCGACATGATCGCGGTCTGTCCGCCGACATGCAGTTCGGCGCCCTGCTCGTCGACAACCGGTGCGTACGCGCGGATGTTCTCCATCAGCGTGTGCGTCGCCGGCGAGGACGGTGCGCTCTTCGGTGTCACGGTGATGAGTGCGGTGTTGCCGTTCTGTCCGCCCTCGTTGCCGATCCAGGTGAGCGAGTCGGGGTTGACGACGTCCTTCAGGGTGGCGATGTGCTTGACGGCGTCGTCCGCGGCCGGCGCGATCGGGGCGTCGGCGTCGTGCAGGATGACGAGCAGCGGGCCGTTGATGCCCTCACCGAAACCCTTGCTCAGCAAGGCTTGCGCCGGTGCCTCGTCCTCGGTCGACAGCGACAGGCCCAGCTCCATCTTGGTGGCCGGGATGGCGGCCGCGGCGAGAGCCAGCAGGCCGAGGACGATGAAGGGGATCGGAGCCTTGACGACGGTGCGGCCGAGGCGGACGCCCAGGGTGTCGCCGTCCTCGGACTGCTCGGCGTGCTTGATCCACGGGATCTTCGGACGGAAGGCGAAGCGACCGAACGCGCCGAGGAGTGCCGGGATGAGCGTGAGTGCGGCGACGACCGCGATCAGGACGGCGACGGCGGCGCCGGCACCCATCTGGGTGATGATCGGGATGCCGATGACCACGAGGGCGACGACCGCGATGATGACCGTGAGGCCGGCGAACACGACAGCCGATCCGGCCGTTCCGACCGCGCGGCCGGCGGCATCGGCCGCATCACCGCCCCGGCTCAGTTCGGCCCGGTACCGGGACACGATGAACAGCGCGTAGTCGATGGACACGGCGATGCCCAGCATGGTGACGATGGCGGTCGCCGACTGGTTGATCGAGAGCAGCTCGGCCGACAGGGTGAGCAGCATGATGGTGATCGCGACGCCGACGATGGCGGTGACGAGCGGGATGAACGCGGCGATCAGGGCGCCGAAGGCGACGATCATGACGACGAACGCGATGGCGAAGCCGATCAGTTCGGCGGCGCCGCCCTGCTCCATCACCTGCATCAGCGCGCCGGTGGCCTCGACCTGCAGGCCGTTGCCGCGGTTCTCGTCGAGGATCTTGACGAGCTGGTCCTTGTTCTCGGTCGTCAGGTCCATGATCGTGATGTTCTGACGGACCTGGATCAGGCCGACGCGATCGTTGTCGCCGAGGACCGACGCGGCGATGGCCGGGTCGACGGCAGCAGCCATCACCGGGTTCACCACGGTCTCCGGGGCGATGACGTCCGGCAGCGTGCGGAGATCCTCGGCCAGCTTGTTGATCTGCTCGGTGTGGTTCTGCAGGCCGTCGTTCGCGGCCACGACGATGCTCGTGGACGCGCGTTCCTGCTCCTTCATGACCTGCGGGAAGTACTCCTCCACCTGCTCGGTGGCGGTGCCCGAATCGGTTCCGGGCAGGCTGAAGTCCTGGGCGAACTTCGGCTTCAGCACGCCGACGAGCGAGACGACCGCGATCATCGCGATCAGCCAGACCGCTATGACGGCCCACTTGTGCCGGAAGGAGAACCTCCCGAGCTTGAACAGATACGACGCCATGGCGTGGTAAACCCTTTCGGTTTTCGAGCGCAGGGGTCGGCGGCAGTGCCGACCGATCGTGCGACATATGGCACTGCCGCCATACGTGTTAGTCACTAACAGTAGTTATTGAGTACCACTTTTGCACAGGCCCCCGGTTCCGGCACGGAACCAAGGGTGACCTGCTCGCTTCCGTTAGTCACGCGTATCAAGTGGAAATTTGTGACATATTGCGCTTTTCGGACGCATCCGTGGCGTCGACGCTCACCGTGAGCGAACGGCTGTGAGGTGTGTCGCGCCGTGCGGGGGTGACAGAAGGTGCAGGTCAGGTCATCTGCTTCGGATGGCGAGAGTCCGGGCGCGATCGGCAGGCGGGGAGACGGCCGGGCGAATCCCCGAGCGGGCCGCCGAGCGGATCATCCGCTCGGTGAGTTCGAGATCGGCCTCGGACCGCATCGGGTCCGATACGCCGCGTGCCCATACCGACCGACCGCCGACGAAGACCTCACGCAGGTTCCGGAGTCCGCATCCGAGAACGTAGGTGGCAACCGGGTCCCAGATCGGCCCGGTGTGCGGTGAGTACGGATCGACGACGACCAGATCCGCGTACTTCCCGACCTCCAGGGAGCCGACCCGGTCGGCGACCCCGATCGCGGTGGCCGATCCGATGGTGTGCAGGGCGAGTACGTCCGCCGGGGACAGCACCGCGGCATCGCTGCGCAGACCGCGCTGCAGGAACAGCCCGGTGCGCATGTTCTCGAACGGATCCGACACGTCCGTGCAGGACTGGTCGTCGACACCCATGCCGACCGTGACGGCGTCGGAGAGGAGGCGCGGGATGTCGGCGATGCCGGAGCCGAGCCGACCGTTGGACATCGGTTGCCAGACGACGGACGAACCGGTGTCGCGCGCACGCGCGACCATCCGGTCCGTCGGATGCACAAAGTGACCGAACGCGAAATCGGGGCCGAGCACACCGGCGGCGTCGTACCAGTCGAATTTGGCCTGCTGGATGTCGATCTGCTCCGCGGTCTCGACGAAGTGGGCCTGGTTGGTGATGCCGTACCGATCCATCAGGGCGCGTTCGCGTTCGGCGGTCACCGGCGCGGAGGACCACTGGACGGAGCCGTACACCGAGCCGCCCAGGTTCAGGGCCGGGTCGACGGTGGCGAGATGTCGCATGACCTCGTCGAATCCGTGGAAGGCCTCGTCCTCGGCGAACTGTTCGTCGTCGAGTCGCACGCTGGTGACGAACCGGATACCCGACGCCGCCAACCCGTCGACCTGGCGGTTGACGAACTCGGCGGGGTGGATCCGTTCGGCGCGGAGCACCGACTTCTCGTAGTCGAACAGTGCGATCACCCGTGACTGGGTGAAGTTGTACACCGAGGTGATACCCGACGACAGGTGGTCCAGGCCGCCGGCCAGGGTCATCCAGTAGAGGTCGTCGGCGTCGGCGCCGAGCAGCATCAGGCTGTTGCGGGACACCCATTCGTAGAGCGGGCTGTCCGCGGCGACACCGCGCATGCCGCCGGTGTAGATGTGGCTGTGACCCGACACGAAACCCGGTGCGAGGAAACATCCCTCGAGGTCGTGTCGCACTCCCGGCGCATCCGCCGGTGGGGCGCCCTCGCCGATGCCGGAGATCCGCCCGCCGGCGTCCGCGGTCAGCCATCCGCGGAACCAGGGCTTGTCTCCCGCGACCGGCAGGATCAGCGCATTGTGAAAGGTCGTGGCCGTCATCCGGGAAGAACCTCCGATGTCCAGGAATGGTCGGTGCGGGTGAAGCGGACCCGTTGCGAGGGGCCGTCCGGATCGCCGCGCCAGAAGGCGATCTCGCGGATGTCGATGGCGAAACCCGTCCACGTGTCCGGCGGGCTCAGTGTCGGATGGGTGGCGTCGAACTCCGCCCATCGTCGATGCCGACCGTGGGTGGGGAGTGCCGACATCTCGTGATCGTTGCACCAGGCGAGCAGCTGCAGGTAGCGGGTGCGGCGCGAGAAGGTCTCGCGGAGAGAGTCTTCCGCCGGCCGTCGCACGATGCCGTGCGCGACCACCTGGCGTCCCCGCTGCGGCCACGCCACCGCGATCCCGGCCCGTGGCAGTTCGGCCAGCTCGGCCACCTTCGACGACCGGCTGTCGGTGTGGAAGTACACCGCGGCGTCGTCGGCGTCACTGAGCAGCACGTGGCGCACGCGCGGATACCCGTCGCGCCCGAGAGTCGAGAGCGCCATGAGTGCGGGGGCGGCGTCGGCGGGCGGTAGCCAGCGTCGGAGCAACACCATGGGATCGATGGTGCGGTATTCCTCGGGCGGACAATCGCTTCCGAACTCCACCCCGCTGGTGATCATCGCCGCACCCGTCCGGGGTCGAAGGTCGCGATGTCGGCGAGCGCATCCACGAGGGCGATGACGCGCTCCTCGAAGAGTTCCGCCCCGATGGCGGCGTCTGCCCCGGTGGGGTCGCCGATGACCCCGGACTCGGCGAAATCGGTCGACAGCCAACCGAACTTGACGGCTTTGGTGAAGCCGACGTGGTTCGAATCGGCCACCGCGTCGGCCACCGCGGCGACGGCTTTGTCCATCTGGACGAGATCCGGTCGCAGATGCAGCATCATCGACGTCTCGGCCCACCCGGCATGGATCCCCAGTCCTCGTTCGGTGGGGCCGGCCCGACCGGGGCCGGAGGTGAAGAACGTCTGCAGGCCGAAGCGTCGACGCAGTTCACGTGCCGCCACCTCGATCAGCGCCGAATTGCCGCCGTGCGCATTGAGGAACAGCAGCCGTCGTGCGGGGGTCGCGGCCATCGACGACCCGATGTCCACGATGGTCTCGAACAGAGTGGACGGTCGCAGCCACATCGTGCCGGGGAGTGCGGCATGCTCGTCGGACTTGGTGTAACCGAGTGCGGGGAGCAGCCAGACGTCATGTCCGGCTGCGGCTCCGCGTCCGACGACGGCGGCCGACACGGCCTCGGCGACGATGAGGTCGGTCGCCAGCGGGAGATGCGGGCCGTGCGGTTCGATCGCCCCGGTCGGCAGGACGAGGATCGAGTCCCGGGAGAGTGCGGAGTCGATCTCGGCGGTGGTGAGTTCGGCGTAGCGGCGGGACCCGAACGCTGCGGTCACATCCACCTCCCGGGATTCAGAAGGCCTTTCGGGTCGGTCCGGGCCGCGAGCGCCTGCACGCGTTCGGCGTCGAGATCGACGTACCACTGGTGAGGTGAGTGGACGCCGACCCCGAGTTCCTCGAGGGCGGCGACCCCGTCGATGACCTGCTGTGCGTTGCAGTAGATCCCGTTGAGCATCCCGAACATCATCCCGTGACCGACCTCTAGGTGGAGCATCCCGCCCTCGTAGACCTTCTCCACCTCCTCGAGGCGGGTGACCAGTGCGTCGCCGCGGACCTCCATGTGAAACCACCTGTCCGGCTGCGCTTTCTGCAGCCACCAGGTCGGATGGTTGTAGGACAGCGTGGACAGCTTGATCGTCTCGGCGATGCCCTCGCGGACCGCCTCGACCCGGCCGCCGGCGCCGGCGATGAGATCGGTGGACTCCTCGAGTGCTCTCGCGTCGATGATTCCGCGGACATTCGCGCGACCCCGCACGAAGGCGGGGTCGGCGGGCAGCGCCTCGACGACGGTGGGACCGTCCGCCGACAGCAGTCGCGGTCTCGGCTCGATCGACGAGAGCCGGTGGGCGGCGTCGAAGGCCTCCCGGGTCGACCCGAAACTGGCGTACACACAGCGCCATTCCTGGAGTGGTTCGACGCGCACCGAGGCGTTCACGATGACACCCGCCACCCCGTAGGTGTGGACGAAAGGCTGTGCGTCATCACCTTCCAGGTGCACCAGTTCGGCGTCCTCGGTGCCGTAGACGACGTCGAGCGCCGTCACGAAACCCTCGTGATTGCGACCGTGCACGATCGTGCCGGTGCCGGCCGACCCGCCGCCGAGGAAGCCGCCGAGCGTGGACTGCACCGTCGACGGGTACATCCACAGCTGACTTCCGGAACCCCAGGCGGTCTGCTCCAGGTTGATCATCCGCGCGCCTGCCTGGGCCGTGATCGTCTGATCGGTGATCTCGTGAATCCCGTTGAGCGAGGTCATGTCCAGGACGAGACCGCCGAACCGGGGGATCACCTGCCCGTAGTTGCCGGTGCCCTTCCCGCGGGTGGTGACCGGAACGCCCCGGGCGACCGCCGCGCGGACGATCGCGGGCACCACCTCCGCCGTGCGCGGGTAGCACACGAGGTCGGGGGTCCCGAGATCCTGCGCGGACAGGATCGGGCTCATCCCCGACCCGTCCCGGCCTGCGCGTTCCAGCGCGCGGGGTAGCGTGCTGATCCCGCGCGGTCCGAGAAGTGCCAGGAGATCGTCGGCCAGCGCGTCGACGTCGCCCGGACCGAAGTCGGGTCGTCCGTCGTCGGTGCCGACCGCGATCACCGGGGAGGTCACGACGGCAACCCCACGGAGGTGTCGATGAACCGGTTGGTCGAGACCGTGTCCGGGGTGATGCCCTCGACGACGGGGGTGCCCTGCTTGTCGAAGATCGGGGTGGTCACGTCGATCACCCGCTGCACGCGTGCGGTGTCGAAGTCGCCGACCGTGCCGTTCGGGCCGTTGCCGATGAGCTTCAGCTGCGCCATGGTCTCCAGTGCGTAGTCGGCGTTGCGCTGGGTGTAGACCCACCCGGTGTCGTACTGCTCGACGGCGTCGAGGACGACCTTGTTGGCGGTCTCGGGCGACGCGAGGTAGTCGACCACGCCGCGCTGGAGGACGGGGACGAGCTGCTCGAGGCAGGCGGTGTTCTCCTCAAGAGCGCCGGCGCGGACGGCCATCGCGGACTTGTACGTGGGGAAGCCCACGTCGTGGACGAGCTGGTAGGAGACCGGCTTCTTCCAGCCCTCCACCTCCTCCTCGTAGAGCTGGGGCTCGGAGCTGGCGTAGCCCTGCTGGGCCGTCTTGCCGCCGGCCGCGACGAAGTTCGCGGGTGTGCCGTCGTAGCTGCCGTCGACCTGATCCGGTGACAGGACGCCGGAACCGGTCAGATAGTCCATGTAGGTGGCGCCCTCGAAGTAGAGCACGCGCGCATCGACCGGCTTGAGGTCGCCGATGCCCTTCACCTGCGGGTAGGTGGCCGGGTCCCACATGATCATCTGCGGGCTGATGTCCAGCGGAGCCATGACGGCCACCGTCGGGTTCGACTCGGAGTTCTGGATCGCCTGGTCGGTGTCGACGTAGCCCAGCAGGATCTCGGGGTCGGAGTACATCTGCGAGGTGACCGACTGGAAGCCGATCGCCGGTCCGCCGGCGCGGATCTCGACGTCGACGCCGGTGTACTGGCCGCGGTCGAACAGTGGTCCCGTCACCCGCTTGTTGCCGGCGTTGATCACCGGGTCCGGTCCGAGCAGCTGATACAGGTGGCCGTGTTCGGCCTCGGGGTTCCAGTCCGTCTGGATGACGACCTTGTCCGGGCAGTTCGCGCTGAGGTCGACCGGACCGATCGGACCGGTGTAGCCGGAGGACTCGGCGGTGTCGTCGGAACCGCAGGCCGCGGTGAAGGCGACGGCCGCGGCGACGGCCATCACCCCGGTGGCCTTGGACAGGCGACGCCAGACGTGTGTGTTCATGACTTCCTTTTCGGTAGAGCCGATTACGGTCGGGAACGGACAGGTACGAGCGGGACGAGCGGGAGAGCGGGGGCCGGGCCGGCGTGTCAGCGCTGGTACCAGCGGCCGACGATCCGGTTGCCGAGCCGGCCGAAGAGCCAGAAGACGACGACCCCGAGCAACGACGCGAGCACGATGGAGGCGAACAGCTCTTCGGATTGCAGTCGTGACCGGTAGTTGTCGATGAGGATGCCGATGCCGGGGTTCCCCTGTTTGAAGAAGAAGTCGCCGACGATCGCACCCACCACGGACAGGCCCGCGGAGATGCGCAGTCCGGCGAAGATGGCGGGCATCGCCGCGGGGAACTCGAGTTTGCGCAGCACGGTGAGCCGGCTCGGGTGATGCAGTGCGAACAGGTCGCGCATCTGCCGATCCACCGACCGCAGACCGAAGAGGGTGTTGGACACGATCGGGAACAGTGCGATGAGCACACACACGAAAACCCGTGCGCTGAAACCGAACCCGAACCAGAAGCCGACGAGGGGAACCAGCGCCAGGATCGGTATGCACTGCAACACCACCGCATAGGGGAACAACGCGGTCTCCATCATGCGCGACTGGGACATCACCACCGCCCACACGATGCCGATGACGGCGGCGATGGCCAGACCGGTCAGGGCCACCGTCGTCGTCCGGCCGAGGGCTTCCCACATCGACGGCGCGGCAGTGCCGAACAAGCCGTCGGTGACCACGCGGTGCGGAGCCGGCATGAGGAAACGCCTGCCCTCGTCGAGGATCGCGTAGGTGACGAGGTACCAGAGACCGATCACGATGCCCAGCACGACGAGTGGCGCCGCGATCGAGACGAACGATCGGGAACGTGGTCGACGCTTGCGTGCGGCTGCGACGGCGAGCTCCGTGGTCGAGCCGGTGTCGACGACCGCCGTGGTGTCGGCGGCGGGCGTGGTGCCCGTGGGGACCGTCATGAGTGTGCCTCCCTCAGCGAGCGGGAGATCCGACCGGCGATCGCGGCGAACTCGGGCTCGAAACGCAGGTCCGGAGAGCGTGGGAAGTCGAACGGGATCTCGATCTCGTCGACGATCGTGCCGGGACGCCCGGACATCACGAGCACCCGCGTGGACAGGAATGCTGCTTCGGCCACGGAGTGGGTGATGAACAGGCCCGCAAAGCGTTTGACGGCGAACAGCTCGGTGAGCTCGACCCCGAGCCGTTCGCGGGTCAGCTCGTCGAGCGCGGCGAACGGCTCGTCGAAGAGGAACAGGTCGGGGTCGAGGGTGAGCGACCGGGCGAGCGATACACGCATGCGCATGCCGCCGGAGAGCATGTGCGGCAGATGATCCTCGAAACCGTTGAGGCCCACTGTCTCCAGCGCAGCGGCAATCCTCTGACGCCGCTCCGCTTTCGGCACACCGTCGAGTTCGCCGAGCAGGGCGACGTTGTCGGCGACCGACCGCCAGGGGAGGAGTGTGGCGTCCTGGAACACGTAACCGATGCGGTCCGCACCGCACTGCATGTACCCGTCGGTGATCGTCTCCAGGCCGGAGGACAGTCGCAGCAGGGTCGACTTACCGCATCCCGAGGGGCCGACGACGCTGACGAACTCGCCTTCCCGGACGGTCAGGTTCACGTCCCGCAGAGCGTGGGTTCCGTCTGGATAGGTCAGTTCGGCGTGCTCGAAACCGACGAGCGGATGACCGAGTTCGAGGGGTGTGGCCGACGGGGTCGGCGCTGAGGGGGTCGGCGCTGATGGGGTCATGACGTCTCCAGGACCTAGGGAGCCGGTGTGGCGTGATCAGGGGCGCCGGCGCGGGACTCGGCCGGGACTGCGGTCCAGGTGGTGGTCTCGGTGCGGGCCACGATCGAACCGTTGACGAGGACCACCCGGTCCGCGGGGGCGGTCGCGATGGTGTCGAGTACGTCGGTGCCCCGGACCGCGAGGAAATCTGCACGTGCCCCGACGACGGGTCCGCCGGCGGGGAGGCCGAGCGCGGTACGGGCAGCGTCGGTGACCAGTGACATTGCCGTGTAGGGACTCTGGTGACCGGCGGTGACCAGGAGCGACGCGGTCTCCAGCGGGTCCGCGCGTCCCACCGGGTTGAACGGATCGCGGATGTTGTCGGCCCCGGCGGTGACGAGGACACCGCGATCGCGGAGCACGTCGATCGCGGTGATACCGCGCCGTCCTTTCGACGGGCCGTGCCGTCCTTGGAGATAGAGGTTCGTGATCGGCAACGCGACCACCGACACCGATGCACGGGCGAGGGCGTCGGCGACCCGTTCCAGTTCGTCGAGAGGCATGGTGTCGAGACGGCAGCAGTGTCCGGCGGTTCGGAGACGATCCGCGGGCCAGTCGGCGACGCGGTCGGCGAAGTGGTCGATGGTGTGGTGGTCGCCGTCGAGGAACTCGTCGGTGTGCAGGTCGATGCCGACTCCGCGGGATTCGGCGAGGCCGACCAGCCGGGCCACCTCGGCGCGCGGGTCGTCGGCGATGTGCGGTGCTCCGCCCACCAGGTCCGCGCCGGCGTCGAGTGCTTCGACGACGACCTCGGTCGGGGTGAGCGGATTCGCCAGCGCGACGATCTGAATCGTGACCAGGTCGCGCATGGCCTCCCGGACGCCGACCAGCGCCCGGGTGGCCCGGAGCGGGTCTGGGCCGGGCGGCACGTCGACATGTGTTCGGACGGCAGTGATCCCGTTGCGAAGCAGGGTGGTGATCGCCCGCGTCGCCCGCCGGCGGAAGGACTCCTCGTCGAGACGGACGCTTCCCGCTCGCCAGACCGTGATCGCCGTATCGAGGTCGCCGAGCGGCGGATTCAGCTCTGTCCACGAAAAGGCCTTGTCCAGGTGCGCGTGCGGTTCGGCGGCGGACGCGGTGAGGACGAAGTCGCGCAGATCGAGCCACTGCGGGTCGGCCCGGGCGGTGTGATCGCGTGGGTTCCGGTCGGAGACGGGCGCGATCCTCGCCACGCGCACCACTCCGTCGGGACCGGACAGCAGCTCGACATCGGCGAGCGTGCCGTCGGTCAACGACGCGGTGATGCCGTGCACGGGTCCGTGCGGCGTGTCCTGCATGAGTGAACTCCGTTGGCGGCCGGTGGTTCTGGACGTGAGTGCGACGTTGCGCTCGTGGGCTGTGCGGCAGAGATCGATCTCGGCGCCTCGGTGCGCCGGTCTCGGTGGTTCCGCCGGGGCTGGGATCGGCGGGAGCGGTTTCGTGATATTTGTTGACCACGTCAACACCCCTGAATATAGGAACGTGTTGTTGCCTCGCTGTTAACCACGGCTGCGGATGTGTAACCAACGCCGGAGTGTGAAAGGTGCATCGAATGGCACTGGAGGAGCCGGATGCGGCGCAGGCGTCGCTGGGTGCCGAGATCCGCCGGCGACGCAAACAGCAGGATACGACCCTTGCGAATCTAGCTGCGCAGGCTGGCATCTCGCATTCCTTCCTGTCGCAGCTGGAACGCGGGTACGCGCGGCCGAGTATGACGACGCTGGAGCGCATCGCCCGTGCGCTGGGGACGACGCAGGTGAGTCTCATGCTCGCCGCGGACCCGGGACGGGCCGGGAACGCCCCGGCCGACGCACCCCCGGGCGCGCAGATCGTGCGCGCCGATCAGGGTGCCGTGCTCCCGCAGACGGGGGACGACGCCGGGCATGCCCGGCTGCTGGTGAACGGTGACGCGGCGTTCTATCCCCAGGAACATGCTTTGGGTGCAAGGGAATTCGGCGACTTCTACCGGCACGAGCAGGATGAGTGGCTACATGTGGTGTCCGGTGAGATCGAGGTGGATCTGTCCGACGGCCGCATCGTCGAATTGCGGACCGGCGACAGCCTTTACTACGCTGGCGGCATTCCTCATCGGTGGCGACTGGTCGGCCCTGATGTCGCGCATCTGATCGTGGTGCAGGCGTCGTCGTAGCGATCGTCGCGGCTGTCGGTGAGGGTGTGGTTCCTGTGGCTGGGAGCCGGACGGGCCTCGCCGAATCGAGGAGTCCACCGATGTCCCTGTCTTCCTCCGGGGTTGCACTGTCTTCTCCTGGTCGTGCGCAACCCTTACGTGTGCGCGTCGCCGCGCGCAGGCCGGTCGCCGAGCGTGTCGAGGAGTTCGTCCTGACCGCCGCGTCCGGTGACCCGCTCCCCGCCTGGTCGGCGGGTTCCCACGTCGACCTCGTCGCGCCCTCGGGAGTGGTGCGCCAGTACTCGTTGTGTCCCGCCGATCCCGGGGTCTACCGGGTCGTGGTCGAACGCCGGGCCGACGGCCGCGGCGGTTCGGTGTCGGTGCACGACGATCTCGCGGTGGGTGATGAGACGTGGATCAGTCTGCCGCGGAACCATTTCGCGCTCACCCGTGCTCTCGAGTACGTGTTCGTCGCGGGTGGGATCGGGATCACCCCCATACTCGCGCTGGTCGACGAGGCTCGTACGGCCGGCCGGCCGTGGCGACTGCTGTACATCGGGCGAACGCGGGCGGAGATGGCGTACGCCGACGACCTCGTCTCGGCTCATCCTGACCACGTCACCGTGCATGAGTCGCGGGTGTCGGGCCGGCTGACTCTGAGCGATGCGCTCACCGGGTCGGCCCGGGGAACCGCGGTGTACGGCTGCGGTCCGGCGGCGATGCTCGACGCGATCGCCGACGCGTGTGCACCGCAACCGGCGGTGGACTCGTTCACCGAGCGGTTCACGGCGGCGGTCGCGGAGAGTGTTCCCAACCGGGAGTTCGAGCTGTCGCTGGCGATGTCCGGTGTGACGCTGACGGTTCCGGAGGACCGCACGATCCTCGAAGCCCTCGACGGCTCCGGGGTGGTGGCGCCCTCGTCGTGTCGCGAGGGGATGTGCGGCACCTGCGAGACCGGGGTGGTGAGCGGTGAGGTCGACCATCGGGACGCGGTGCTCTCGCCGGAGGAACGCTCCGAGAACGAGTCGATGATGATCTGCGTATCACGTTGTACCAGCGGGCGTCTGGTGCTCGAGCTGTGAGGCCGACCGTCCTCACCGGGGCGGAAGCGGTGCTGGTGGACGGTAGTACCGTGACGCGTGGCCCGATCGTCGTCGACGGCGCGGTCATCGCGTCGGGTCCGGCGCCATCGGATGCCGAGGTCGTCGACACCTTGGGGTGCGTGATCACACCCGGATTGGTGAATGCCCATCATCACCTGCTGCAGAGTGCCTTTCGCTCACGTCCGTACGGTCGATTCCGGCCGATGCGGGACTGGCTCGCGGGGATGGCGCGGCGCTACACCGAGGCCGCGGTGGACCCCGAGCTCACCGCCACCGCGGCTGGAGTCGGTGTCGCCGAATCCCTGTTGTGCGGGGTGACCACGGTCGCCGACCACCACCTCACGTGGCCCCGCGACCAGGACCCGGTCGCGATGGCGGGCGCGACCATCGGCGCCGCCCGCCGCGTCGGCGCACGGCTGGTCTTCGTGCGCGGCACCGCCCGAGACGACCCGGAGTCGGCCGCACAGTCGGTCGTCGACATCCATGACGCACACCTGCACGGGGCGACCGACGGTGTGTCGGTCGACGGCATGACCCAACTCGCCGTCGGCCCGTCCGGGGTCCATGCCGACGGACCGGAGACCTTCGCGGCACTGTCCGATGTCGCAGCACGTCTCGGACTGCGTCGTCGAACTCAGGCCAACGAACAGATCGACGTCGATGTCGCCGCCGAACGGTATGGCCGGCGCCCTCTGGAACTACTGGGCGACTGGGGTTGGCTGGCCGCCGATGTCACCGTCGCGCACCTGTGCGAGATCACCGATGACGAACTGGATCTGGTGGCGAGGTCGGGTGCCCACGCAACCCACGCCCCGGGGTGTGACGTGCCGATGGGTTGGGGTGTCGCCCGCGTGGCCGCCCTCGGCCGCGCCGGCGTACGCATTGGGCTCGGTACCAGCGGCGGCGGGAGCAACGATGCCGGCCACCTCCTCGCGGATGCGCGACTGGCGATGCAGGTCTCCGGACTGATCGGCGACCCGGTGTCGGCCCGCGACTGTCTGGCGATGGCGACCGAGGGGTCGGCGGCGGGTCTCGCCCGTCCCGAACTCGGGCACCTTCGGCTCGGGGCCGCGGCGGATCTGTGCGTGTGGGACTGCTCCGATGTCGTCGACGCCGGCGTCCCGGACCCGCTCGACGGTCTTCTCTGGGCGGGGCCCGGCAGACGACCCCGCGACGTGATGGTCGGTGGCCGCTGGGTGGTCCGCGACGGAGTGCTGGTGACCGCGGACTCGCGAGCGCTGGCGAACGACCTCACGACGATGCTCGAGCACCGATTGTCGAGCTGACCCGTGGACCATGGCTGGGTGCCGGTAAGCCCCCGTCGGCCGAGTAGCGACGACCGAGCGCAGCGAGGACGCCGCGTATCGAGGTCAGCGCAACGGGACCGGAGCCGCGGCACCCACCAGGGCGACGATGTGGAGTCCGCCCGGATTGGTCTGGAGCGGAACCTCTTTCCAGTTGTTGGTCGTCCACACGTTGCCCGCGGGGTCGACGATGATGCCGGTGCTGCGGGCCAGTCCGTCGAAGAAGTATCCGGTCACCTCCGGGGAGATGGCGTCGCCGGTGCGCTTGCCGGGCGGGCAGGTGGCGGCGTTCGCACCGCAGAACTTCGAGGCCCGCTTACCGGCGAAGTTGCCCACCCAGACGTTGCCGTCGCCATCGGTGGTGATGCCCCACGGGATGGTGATGCCGCCGCCGCGCAGCGGACCGACGAGTGTCCTGCCCGTCGGGTCGAGCGCCGACACCGAGCCGACCGATGCGGTGCCGGTGGGACGGTCGGGACAGGGCAGGGTGATGACACCGGAGTTGGCGATCCACACGTTGCCGCGGGCATCGGTGGCCAGGCCGAGCGGATTGTCGACGTGGGGGCCGGTGATCGGCGTGCGCAGGGGTTTTCCGGAGCGGTCCAGCATGGCGATCGAGCTGCTCTGCAGTCCGCTGACGAAGAGAGCCCGGCCGTTGTCGATGAGGTGGAAGGGCTGCTTCACACCCACCTTGATGTTGCGGGCGCGGCCGGGGTCGCCGTCGGGAAAGACCGTGAGCGAGTCGGTGGCGCAGTTGGTGGTCCACACCGAGCCGGTGCGGTCGGTGGTCATTCCCTGCGGCCAGCTGATCCAACCCTGCGTGAATCCGGCTGCGGGCGAGAGGACCTCGCCCTGAGCGCTGAACTTGGACACCGAGTTGTGCGGCGGCTGGCGGTCGGCGGGGCAGCCCGGTTCCGGGGCGGCGAAGCCGTAGTTGCTCACCCAGATGTCACCGGAATGGTCCCGGGTGATGCCGTACCCGGCGCCGCTGAGGCCGCCGCCGGTGATCGGCCGTCCGCCGACGAGTTTGCCGTTCGGTCCGAAGCGGAAGAGATATTTGCTGTCGCACACCGGGGTTCGCGGGTCGGCGTTGTACTGATAGTTCGCGTTGACCCAGATGTCCCCGCCGTCGGCCGATGGCGAAGTTGCCCGGCCCGGCGAGGAGCCCACCGCCACCGTCGAAGCGGAGGGCAAGCGTCCAGGCGGCGGGCGGGAGTGGAAGTCCGCCGGCGCGTGCGGGTCTACGCAGCGTCACACCGAACAGCCCGGCCGGGTTGTGCTCCGGGCTCTTCGCCATGTTGGCCATCGCCTCGACCATGTTCGACGGCCGGCCGCTCAGCGGCGTCGTCGTCGCCGAGCGCAGGGCGGAGCAGCCCTCGGGAGAGGTCGTGCAGGCGGCGAGCGCATTGGACAGGGAGATGAATGCCGCCTGTGTCGACGTCTGACCGCCGTTCGGTGCGGAGGCGAGTGTGGAGCCGATCCGGCCGCTGGTCGGGTCGGCCAGGTTGCCCGCCATCGATGCAGCGTTGCGCACTCCCGGCGCCTTCCCGCCGATGCGGGTGGCATCGACGAACTGCGCCATCCCGTAACCCGTTGCCACGGTGGTCAGCTCGTTCACGGTCAGGCGTGAGGGCACGGTCGGGGAGATCGCGGCGAGGGTGGTGAACGACGAGGACTGTCCCGCCGGGGTGGCCGTCACGTAGAAGGCCTCGTCTGCGCCGGGTTGCGAGGTCGGCCGAAGGGTGAAGCGACCGGTCCGGTCCGTGCGGACGGCCCCGGCGCTGCGCACCGGCGTCGCGTCGGTACCGGTGATCCAGGCCCGCACATCCCACGCCCGCGCGGGACCGTCGGTGACGACCGCCCCGGCCACACCGCCGGGCGCAGCGTCGGCATCGGAGACGCCGACGACGCACAACGAGGCGACCGCGCCCACCGTCGCCAGCAGCGTGACGGGGATTCTCTTCAGTGGCACGGGAACTCCTTGCGGGACGTGCTGACCTGCCCGACGTCGGGTGTCGGGGGTCGTGGCTCGGGAACGCTCCGGAGCGTATCCGGAACCGGTGCCCGTCCGGTGTGTCGTGGCGGGGCAGTCGTGCGATGCCAGGCCCGTTCGGACTGGTAACGGCCTTCGCATACTGCGTTCGTAGTAGTCGAGGGGTACTGCATATGTCGCATTTGCCGCGATTTCGGCGAGCGGGGTGCGAAGCCGGTGATCAGCGGTAATCTCTCGCGCGTGGACCTCGACGAACGGTGGGTGCGATTCTCGCGGCGTCGTCCGCTCGTCTCGTCGATCGTCGTCACGGTGGTGGTCGCCGTCGGCACGGTGCTCGCGTTACGGGTGGTCCAGCGCGGCGGGCCGGGCGACACGAGCCTCGCTGCGGCGTTGCTCGGTGTCGCGGCGTCGGCGTTCCTGGTGCTCAAGAACCGTGTGCCGGTGCTGTCGGTGGTGGGAACGACTGCCGGAGCGGTGATCTACATCGTCGCGACGGGCTCGTTCAACTCCGCGATGAGCCTGCCTTCGGCGGTCGCGTTGTGCGCCGTCGCCGGCCGCTCCCCGATGCGACGGGCGATGACCGTCACGGTGTCGGCGGCCGGTGCGATCCTCGCGGCGTCGTTCATCTGGGGAGACAACTGGCTACCCGTCGAGCGGATCGCCGCCGTCGGCTGGCTCTTGCTCGGCACGTGCATCGGGGCGCTCGGCCGGGCGCGCAGCGGTTACGTGGAGGCGATGGAGGCACGCGCCGAGGCGGCCGAATCGCAGCGGGAGGTGGAGGCCACCCAGGCGGTCCTCGCGGAGCGGATGCGGATCGCCCGCGACATCCACGACGCGGTGGCGCACCATCTCACCGCCATCAACCTGCAGATCGGGACCGCGCAGCGACTGGTGCACACCCGTCCGGAGGTGGCCGAACAGATGCTGGCGCAGATGCACGACATCGCCGGCGCCGCGCTGAGCGAGGTGAAGGCGACGGTGGGGATGCTCCGCCGCGACTCCCTGACGGTGCCCGAACCCGGCGCCGGTATGTCGAGCATGCCGGGCATGGTCGAGGTCTACCGCAATGCCGGCGCGTCCATCGTCGTGACGGTTGCCGGTGAGCAGCGGTCGCTGCCCGGCGACGTGGATCAGGTTGCCTACCGGGTCATCCAGGAGTCGCTCACCAACGCGGTCCGGCATGCGCCGGGGATGCCGGTCGCGGTGCGATGCCGCTACGACGACGATGCCGTCGCGATCGTCGTCGAGAATCGGCTGCGACCCGACGACGCCCGTGTCAGCGGGACCGGGGACGGGGGTGACCTGCACGGACTCGGAATGATCGGCATGCGCGAGCGGGTCGTCGCGGTCGGCGGGACCCTCGACGTGCGGTGGGTCGACGACCTGTTCGTCGTCGACGCCGTCCTGCCGACCGGCACCGAATCGGATGACTGCGAGGTCACCGCGGGAGGAGATGTCGATGACCATCCGGATCGTGCTGGCCGACGACCAGGGGCTGTTCCGAAGCACCCTGCGACTACTCGTTGACACCGAACCCGATCTCGAGGTCGTCGCCGAGGCGACCAACGGCGGCGAGGCCGTTCGGGCTGCCCGCCGGTTCCATCCGGACGTCGTGGTCGCCGACATCCAGATGCCCGGCATCAACGGCATCGCGGCCACCCGGGCGATCACCTCGGACCCGCTGCTGCGGGGAACCCGCGTGATGGTGCTGACGACCTTCGAGTACGACGACAACGTCGCCGCCGCATTGCGTGCGGGCGCAAGCGGTTTCATTGGCAAGGACGCCTCGCCGCAGGAGCTGCTCGACGCGATACGTGCGGTGGCGCAGGGGGATACGTTGATGTCTCGCGCCGCCACCCGGATGCTGGTGAGTCACTTCCTGTCCCGGCCGGCGGCCGGCCCGGCCGCCGAGTCTGCGATCGTCGGGACGTTGACCCCGCGCGAACGCGAGGTCGTGGTGCTGGTGGCCGAGGGGTTCGGCAACGCCGAGATCGCCGAGCACCTGCAGATCAGCGTGCTGACCGCGAAAACCCATGTGAACAGGGCGATGACGAAGTTCGGTGCGCGGGACCGCGCACAGCTGGTGGTGGTGGCGCATGAATGCGGACTCGTGGTGCCGGGGCGACGACCGGTGCGGTAGCCGGGAGGGAACCGCCGGGTCAGTCGTCGGGGTTCTCGGCTTCCTCGCGGTCCCGGCGACGGTCCTCGTGGAGTGACTTGACGCGTCGTTCCTCGCGCCGGACCTCGACCTGGGTGGCGCGCTCGGCGACCAGCCACTCGGGCATGTCGGCCAGCAGCTCGTTGATCTGCGCGGTGGTCAGCGCCTCGGTGATCCCGTTGCGGACCAGGGCGGAGTTGGAGACACCGAGCTTGGCCGCGACCAGGTTCTTCGGGTGCGGTCCCTCCGCGCGGAGGGTCTTCAGCCACTCCGGCGGGTCGGCCTGCAGGGCGGCGAGTTCGGCGCGGGTGATGGAACCGTCGCGGAACTCGGCAGGGGTCGCCGGCAGGTAGACGTCCAGCTTCTTGGCGGCGGTGGCCGGCTTCATCGACTGCGAGCTCATTGCCCCAGGGTATCGGGCGGTAGCCTTTGGTCGTGACCACACCCGACCGCGCAGGCGATTTTCGGGCTTCGACGTTCCGTCTGGCGTACGTCCCCGGTGTGACCCCGAGCAAGTGGATCCGCATCTGGGAGGAGCGGCGACCCGACGTCCCGCTGGAGCTCGTCGCCCTCGAGGTCGCCGAATGCGCGAAGGCCATCGGCCAGGGAGATGTGCAGATGGCGATCACCCGTCTGCCCGACGCCCTGAGTCACGGCGACGCCGGTCCGCACCACACGATCGAGCTCTACGAGGAGACCACCGTCGTCGTGGTCCCCAAGGACCATGTGCTCACTGCGGGTGACGAGTTGACGCTGGCCGACCTCGCCGACGAGCAGTTCCTGTGGCCGCTCGACGAGCCGGTCACCGGCTTCGACGCTCCTGCTGAGGGTGTGGGTGGTTCTGCCGGCCGAGTAGCGCCGACCGAGTTGGGTGAGGGTGTGGGTGGTTCTGCTGGCCGAGTAGCGCCGACCGAGTTGGGTGAGGGTGTGGGTGGTTCTGCTGGCCGAGTAGCGCCGGCCGAGCGTAGCGAGGACGCCGCGTATCGAGGTCACCCCGGCACCGCCGTCGAGCACCGCCCGGAAACCACCGGCGATGCAATCGAACTCGTGGCCGCCGGCATAGGTGTCCTGCTCGTTCCCCAATCTCTGGCGCGGCTGCATCACCGCAAGGACCTCGTCTTCCGTCCGGTGACCGACGCGCCGACCGGCACCGTCGGTCTGTTGTGGCCCGCTCCGACCACCGAACTGGCCGACGAGTTCATCGGAATCGTGCGCGGTCGCAAGGCGACTTCATCGCGGGGACAGTCCGAACCGGCACCGAAACGATCGGCCAAGGAGAAGGCCGCGGCGAAACGTGCCGCGCGCGAGGCGGCGGGCAAGATCCCGGGAAAGAGTGCGCGGAAGAAGCCCGGGGTGCGTCCGAAGCGGCGGTGACGACCGGACGGATGTAACCCCACGGCCGGCCGGCGCGATGATCCCGGTGAGCCGACGAGGTCTCATCTCGACGTTCGGGGGAACATCATGCGCTGGATACGGACTGCGGGAGCAGTCACCTTGGCGGCGGCCGCCGCGACAAGCGTGCAGGCGGGAGTGGCGAACGCCGACGGGCCGCGACGTGCCGAACTGCGAACGGCCACCGTCGCATACGGTCCGGCGTGCGTCGGCCAGGTGTTCGCACAGATGGTGTCGACGCGGGTGTCGTATCCGGGTCCGGGGCTTCCCGCGCAGGACAATCGCGGCGTCGTGTACATCAGCGCCGGTGGTGGTTTCGTCGGCGTGTCGGATCATCCCGGGCGGCCGTGCCGGGTCACGACGACGGTGCGCTGGCGGAATCTGTGGACTGGTGCCTCCGGGGTCGTCGCGGGGTTGACGAGCGGGAATCTCGTTCCGCCTGCGCCGCAGGAGATGGTGTCCAGGGTTGTCCGGACCGGATCTGGCCCAGTCGAATTCACGCTGACCACGGATCGGCCGCATCTGCTGGAGCGGAATGTGTTGCGCGTCTACTGAGTTCGCTGCCAGGGGTGCGGTGTTCGGATGAACTGGCCCAGCGTTCGGGTGACCTCGGTGGCGACCACCGCGTGTCCGGCCCTCGTCAGGTGAATCCGGTCGGCGCTCAGCCAGCTGGTTCGCAACCGCGCCGGGTGATCCCAGAACTCGGTGAGGATCGCATCGTGGGTGGCGGCGACGCGGCGGACGATGTCGGCGTAGGCCGCGAAGGTGGGCCGGAAGCGTGAAAGCCGGTCGGTGAACGCATCGGCGAGTGTGAACAGGGACAGCTGTGCGCCGCCTGCCGCGAGGACTGCGCACAGTGAGTCGAGGTCTCGTTCGACGTCCGCCAGGTCGGAGCCGTGGAGCAGGTCGTTCGCGCCGGACGAGACGTGGATCAGATCGGGGCGGAAGTCGAGCACCGTCGAGAGTTGTTCGCGGCGAACCTGATCGGTTGTCACCCCGTACACGCCGGTGTTGAGGTAGGTGAGGTCGGGGCGTACGGCGGTCATCGTCGCCGCGAGGCGGTCGGCCCATGGAATGTCTTCGTAGCCGGGCCACGGGTCGCCGGTGCCTGCGGCGACCGAATCGCCGACCACGGCGAACCGCTGCCAGGGCAGGCCTCTCAGTAGTTCGCGGGCCGCGGCGGCGGGGAGCAGTATCGGGTCATTCGCCTCGGTCAGCGTCTCGGTGTCGGTCTGCGCCTGGTCGATGGTCATCTGATCTCCTCCAGAAAAAGAACGTACGGTCGTGCGTATTGTGAAAACGTACGACCGTTCGTTCGACTTGGCAAGACTTTGCTGCCAGGATGGAGGGGTGGTTGAAGCGACGCAGACGTCTGACCAGCGGTTGATCAAGGGGGCGCGGGCTCGCGCGGCGATCGCGCGGCACGCCGCTGACGTGGCTTCGGTGGAGGGGCTCACCGGCTTGAGTCTCGGGAAGCTCGCCACCGATCTGGGCGTGAGCAAGAGCGGGGTGGCGACGCTGTTCGGCACCAAGGAGAAGTTGCAGTTGGCGGCGGTTCAGGCGGCGCGTGAGGTGTTCATCGATCACGTCGTCGCGCCGACGTCTGCGGAGCCTCCGGGTATTCGGCGGCTACGGGCGCTGATAGATCGCTGGTTCGACTATGTGGCCACACCGGTTCTACCGGGTGGCTGCTTCCGCGTTGCGACGACGGTGGAGTTCGACAGCCGGACCGGCCCGGTTCGCGACGCCATCGACGCCGATCGTCGTGACTGGTTCGCGTTGCTGGAGAAGGAGATCCGGCGCGCGCAGAATGAGGGGCACCTGGCCGGGCGTGATGCGCACAGCCTTGCGTTCCAACTCGATGCCGTCGTCGCTGCGGCAAACACGGGCGCTCGTTTCGGTGATGAATCCGCTCTGGAGACTGCGCGCGCGATCGTCGACGGGTTGCTCCGCGACTGATGGCTCACGCCCGAGATGGCGGTCGGGCCGTGGTGATCTCGTAAACGGCGAGGTGGCCGGACGCGAGATGCGTCCGGCCCTCGTCCGTGCGTCGTGGAACGCGCCTGCGCGGTAGGGGATTCAGGCGGCGCGCCACTCCGGCGTTCGTTCCGGCGAGGCCTCCTTGAGTGCCGCGAGGGTGTCGTCGACGCCGAAGTCCTTGCCGTACACCGGTGTTCCCGGCTGCTGGCGCCAAGATTCGGCGAGCGGGCCGGCGTCGACCGGGTCGAAACCGAGTTCGTCGACGATGCCGAACACGATCTTCTTGCCGTCCGCGTCGTCGCCGGCGATCGGCAGTGCGATCCGACCTTCGGCTCCGGCGGGGACACCCTTCTTGAGCAGGTGCTTCCAGTAGATCCCGTTGAAGACCTTGTACACGGGCGCACCGATGTGTTCGGACACCCAGACGCTTTCCGGGGTGCCGTTCTCGATCGCCTCGATCTTCCCGTCCCGCTGCTGCGGGTAGTAGTTGTTGGTCTCGATGACCGGCGCGCCCGGTTTACGTGCGTCGACGATGCCCGCGGCCAGGTCAGGGGTGTTCTTCTGCGGGATGGACACGATGACGAGGTCGGCGTCCCGGGCGGCCTCGTTGGCCCACACCGCCGTGGCGCCGGTCTCCGCGGCCAGCTCCGAAAGCGTCTCGGGTGCTCGTGAATTGGATACGCGGACCTCATGTCCCAGTTCGGTGAGCCGACGGGTCAGCGTTCCGCCGATGAATCCTGCTCCGATGATCCCGATCTTCATGCTGTACCTCTTCTTCGATGATCTCGTGGACTCTTCGCGCAACGGTGGTCGGCGTAGGTGCATTCCCCGGGACCGGGTTTTCGGGGCGGAGTGGGTGATATGTCACGAAGGGAAGGCTCGTGGGCTAACTGTCACGGCGCACAAGAGTGCATGTCACTCCCGAGTGATCGCTCAACCTTCCCACGTCGTCGGTGCCGGACCAGGTTCGCAAGTTGATGCAGCTCAGGTCGGAGGCGATGTGATCGATGAGCGGCCCGTACTGGACGTCGCCTGCGGTATGTGGGGTCCAGCGATCCAGCATTTCCAGGAGGCGCTCGTGGACCCGGATCGGCTGCCGCACCCGCGGTAGCCGCTGGTTGAAGTCTCCGGCCACGATGGTGGGTATCCGTGGGTCGAACCCTGCCGTCAACACCTCGATTTGGTCGCAGCATTCGAGATGCTCGGACCAGTTCGACGCGTCGCGGCGACCAGTGCTCACATGAGCACTCGCCCAGGGGATGCACACTGCCAGGACGCGGACCTGACCGAGTGGTGTGTCGGTGTGTGCGACGAGGACGCGGCCTGCCCCAGTACCGCTGGGCACGGTGGTGACGTCGGTGAGTGGCTTGCGCGACCACAGCATCGTCTTGCGACGCTCCGGGCTCTTGGTGATGTCGTAACCCCAATCGGACCCGGCGTCGACGATGTGACCACCTTCGGGAAGCAGATCGCGTTGGCCCTCGGTGACGATCAGCAGATCGGCGTCGACCTCACGCAGTATGTTCCGGACTCGCCGGCCACGGGCACTTGATCCGGTGGCCCACATGACGTTCCACGTCGCGACTGTCAGTTCGGTTGTCACATAGGCAGTGTAGGTGTGCCGTGTCGCAGAAACCTCGTCATGTGGGCGACACGTGACCGCCGCGGATCAGCGCACCGTCAGCAACGCCCGGACCCGCGCGATCGTGAGATCGTCCTGCGCTACGGCAGGGGCGGTAGCCGACGGGCGGCGCCGCTACACGGCTGAAGAGAAGAACGGAACCGAACGGAATCCGAAAAATGCATAACGGCTGGGGACTAGGGTCGGATAGAACGGTCCGGGGGTCGATCGGTATCTCCGGAGGTGCGTGATGATCGGTCTGTGGCGCGGTATGTGCGTCGGCTTCGTGGTCGGCGCGCTGATCTGTGCGTGCGACACGGACACCCAGAACAGTGACACGGCGGGGCGAGTGGACATCGGCGACGGACACCACCTGTACCTGGACTGTCGCGGAACCGGAAGTCCCACTGTGGTCCTGCAATCCGGGTTCGGGAACGCAGGCGACATCTGGAGTTCGAGCGAATCAGATTCTCTGGCAGTGCATCCCGCGCTCGCGGAGTCGACGCGGGTGTGCGCCTACGACCGGCCCGGCTCACTAGTCACCACGACGGTCCGCGACGGCGTGGTCGTCGACGCGGAAGAGCCGACGCCTGGTCGCAGTGACGAGGTCGCGATGCCGCGGGACCCGGCTGAGGTGGTCGACGAGCTGCACGACCTGCTCGAGTCGGCCGGTGAAACCGGACCATACGTGTTGGTGGGGCATTCGATGGGAGGGCCGCTCCAGGCGCTGTTCGCGGCCACATACCCGTCTGACGTGGCCGGACTTGTCCTGGTCGACGCGCCGATGCCGGTGCTGCGCGACAGCGTGACCCCGGAACAGTGGGAGCTGATGGCCCATCCGCAGTTGACGCCTGGCAGCTACCCGGAGGGGTACATCGCCGAAACCTATTCGATGGATGAGCTTTTCGATGAGATCGAGGGTGGGCCTCCGCTGCCCCCGGTGCCGGTGGTGGCCCTCGTTCGCGGGGTGAACGAGCCGTTGCCCGACCATTTGCCTGCCGGCATGTCGGCGGCCGACCTCGAAGCCCTGCACGACGCCGAGCCTCGGGCGCAGGCCGCGTTCGTCGCGGGCTTGCCTGATGCAGAACTGATCACTGTCCCGGGGACGACGCACTACCTCCAGACGCAGCGACCTGACGCGGTCATCGATGCGGTGAACCGGGTGTTGAGTCGAGACGACGGCCAGACTTAGGGCTGAGCGTGACCGGATCGTGGAGCCGATGACGGGAATCGAACCCGCGTATTCAGCTTGGGAAGAATTTTCAGCGTCCGCACGTGGGTTCGAGTCGGTGCAGGTAGACGCCCCGGTGGTTTGCAAGTAGTCGCTGGTCAGAACAGGTAAACAGGCCGCTTTTGGTCCGTTTCGGGACGCCTCCGATTCGGTCCCGGACGGCTGGGATTCGGTCTCGGACGCGGCCCCTTGCGGCCCCGAAACGCGTCGGCGTTCTGGATCGAGTCCCTAGAATCGAACTGGTGGCGACCCTTACCCGTCCGCGTGAGGCGGTTGTTCGGCGGCTCTTCGCAGTGTCGATGAACCAGTGCGCGATGCCAGACTGCACGACACAACTGGTGTCATCCGAGACCGGGACGATTCTTGGCGAGGTCTGCCACATACGCGCTCATAACCCTGGTGGTCCTCGGTACCTAGACAGTCAAACGGACGAGGAGCGCCACGGATTTGGCAATCTAGTTCTCCTGTGCCGTG
>NZ_BANS01000023.1 GCF_000332995.1 Gordonia amicalis NBRC 100051 = JCM 11271 | reverse complement strand
GGTGCCTCGTGCGCAGGCGAGGCCTGGGCGCCGGACGGCTGTGCGGTCGGCGGTGTCGACGGGCCCACGCGACCGGTGACCGCGCGCCCGGGGACCTCCGCGGGCATGGGTGCGGGGGTCACGGGACCCGGTCCGCCGCTGCGCTGCGCGGGCGCGCCGGGCCGGCGCGTCGGTGTCATCGGTGCGTTGGTCATCGGTGCGCTCGACGCGGGCGCGTTGGACGCGGGCGCATTCGGACGCGGGGGAACTGGCTGTCGTCCATCGCGGCCGGGCGCTCCGCGTCGGACCGGTGCGGCGCCCGCGGGAACGGTACGCGGCCGGGCCGCGGCCATGACCGAGGTCGGGGCCTCCGCCACCAGCGTGCCCGCACTCATCTTGCGTGCCACGCCGGAATCGCGCTGCTCGTCGGGCTCGTCCTCGAGTACGGCCTCGCCGAGACCGATCTTGCGCTGCACCGTCTGCATCCAGCGGGGCGCCCACCAGCAGTCGTCGCCGAGGAGTTTCATGACCGACGGCACGAGGAGCATGCGGATCACCGTGGCATCGAGGATCAGCGCCGCGATCATGCCGTACGCGATGTACTTCATCATCACGATGTCGGACAGGCTGAACGCACCTGTCACGACGACCAGGATGGCGGCCGCCGCGGTGATGATCCCGCCGGTGTGGGCGATGCCGCTACGGATGGATTCGGTGGTACTCGCGCCCCGCTGTCTGGCCTCGACCATGCGGGAGAGCAGGAACACCTCGTAGTCGGTGGAGAGACCGAAGATGATCGCGATGATCAGCACGAGGATCGCCGCGAACAGCGGACCCGGGGTGAAGTTCGCGAGGCCGGAGCCGTGGCCGTCGACGAAGATCCAGGTCAGGATGCCCAGCGTCGCACCGAGGCCGAGCGCGGTCATCAGTGCCGCCTTGATCGGCAGGACGAGCGAACCGAACTGCAGGAACATCAACAGGCCGGTGATGAGGACCAGCATGATCGCCATCAGGGGCAACCGGTCCATCAGCGCGTCGATCGAGTCCTGGGTGAGAGCCGGGGTACCCGTCACGTACATCGTGAGGCCCTGCGTGTCGATCGCCCGGAGCTGATCGATCGCCTGGGCGGCCTTGGTGCGGTCGACCAGACCGGCCGAGACCTGATAGACGCCCACGTTCGGGTATTTCTCGGCGTCGTACGAGCCGAAGCCGGCCTTGTCGGGGTCACTGAACTTGTTGGTGAAACCCGGAACCTGGTCGGCCTGCCGGGCGATGGCCTCCAGCTTGTTCTGGTCTTCCTGGTTCGTCTGGTCGTAGACGATGACGAGCTTGACCGCCTCGGTGCGCTCACTGGGGAAGTACTCGTCGAACTTCTCCTGGGCCACACGAGCCGAGTTGTCCGGCGGCAGGAACTTCTCGCTGATGCCGCCGAACTGGATGCTCCCGAACGGGATCGTCAGAGCCAGCAGGAGGAGGACGGTCGGGATCGCCGTCTTCACCGGGTGCTTCATCACCCACGTGGCGAGACGCCCCCAGAAGCCGTTCTCGACTTCCTGGCTGGTCTTCATCCGGCCGGAGAACCGGTTCTCGAGTGCGACGGCGCGTTCCTCGGTCGAGAAGCGCCGGACCAGCGGGATCGCGGTGAACTTGAGGATGGTGCTGATCGACAGCATGTTGACCCGCGGCCCGAGGATGGCCAGGATCGCCGGCAACACCGTGATCGACAGGATCGCGGCGAGGGAGACCGACGCGATGGCGCCGTAGGCCACCGACTTGAGGAATCCCTGGGGCATGATCAGCAGGCAGGCGAGGGCGGCGACGATGATCGTCGCCGAGAACACCACGGTCTGGCCCGCGGTCATCACGGTTCTTCGGACCGCCGCCTTGGTGGAATAGCCCTCGCCGAGTTCCTCGCGGAAGCGGGACACGATGAACAGGCCGTAGTCGATGGCGATGCCGAGACCGATCAGCGTCACCACGGACTGCGCGAAGATGTTGAGTTCGGTGGTCAGCGCGAGGATCTTCATGATGCCCAGCGATCCCGCGATCGTCAGGCCGCCGATCAGGACCGGCAGACACGCCGCGATCACGCCGCCGAACACGAAGAACAGCATGAGCGCGACCACCGGCAGCGCGATGACCTCGGCGCGCTTGATGTCCTTGTCCATGCCGTCGGCCATCGACCCGGCGACGGGTTGCAGGCCGGCGAGCTCGAAGGTGGCCCCGGGTATGTCGAAGCGTTCGGCGATGTCGTCGAAGAACGGTTCGATGGTGTTGTAGTTCGCCAGCACCGTGGTGTCGTCGTCACCGGCGACGCCGATGCTGATGAAGGCCTGACGTTTGTCCGAGGTGAACAGTCGCGCCTGGACCGCGCTCTGCGCCGGCTGCACGAGGAACGGGTCGTAGAGGCCGGGGTCGGCGCGCCCGACGATGTCGGGGTGGGTGGCGATCAGGTCTTCGACGAAGGTCTCCACCTTTTTCCCGAAGGCCGGGTCGTCGACCCGTGTGCCTTCCGGTGGCGTGACCAGGAGAATGACATCAGACGTGTGATCGCGGCCGAGTGCCTTGTCGGCGTAGCGGGCGCCGAGATCGGATTCCGACGTGGGGTCGAACCAACCGCTCTGACTCAGATGCTTGCTGAGGTCGAGGCCGTATAGTCCGAGTCCCGCCATCAGTGCGATCATCACCGCGATGACGAGGAAGCGCATTCGATACACGAATGTGCCGATTACTCGGAACACGCTGATGTCCTTTCGTGTGCGACGTGTCGGGCGCCGGCCGCGGTCCAGGGGTGTCGGGCCGTCGGTGCGCCGCGACGCGCGCCGTGCCGGAGGTGAACGGTGCCGGTCGCGATTCTGTCAGTTCTCCGTGAGATCTTGACAGTGTTGCCTGAGTGATCCCTGAGGTGTCGGGGTCGGTGACACCCTCAGCGAGCCCCTCGGCGACATCCGACGAGGCACCGCGCGCGTTCAGCGCAGTAGCGCGCTGAGCGGCCGGAACGGTGTGAGCCAGGCGCCTTCGTCCGGAAGCGAGTCCAGCCCGATGCGGGGCAGCGGCTCCCGGAACACGCCCGGGATGTCCTCGAGGTCGACGAACTCCAGTTCCTCGGTGGTGAGGGCCCAACTGGCGTGTTCGCGGAAACCGATGACGGTGACGGGCACCCCGTCGGCGGCCACTTCGAGGAGCGGCTCGCGGAATGCCTGGCCGTCGGCGGACGCCACGATCACACCGGCTAGTCCAACAGTGTGCCTGCGAAGTTCGATGTGGTCGAGCATGTCGGAGTCCACATCGCTGTCATCGGACAGCTTCGGCTTGGCGAACACCGCAAAACCGACGTTGCGGAGGGCGTCTACCCAGGGACGCACAACGTCTGCGCTACCTGGGGCGATGTTGGTGAAGACGGTCGCCTCGGGCTCGACGCCGTTCTCACCCTCCGTGAGAGCTGACACATCTGCGGTCCGGTGCAGCAACCACCGGCCCAGCGCGTCGAACCGGGGGCGGTGTGCAGCCGTCGGACGACCGCCCAGCAGGGCGCCGAGGCCCATGTCCATGTTGGGCGCATCCCAGACCAGCAGCATCCGGCGCGTGCCGGTCTGGCCCGAGATGGTGTCCGCGAATCCGCCAGGGGATCCGCCAGGCCTCTGGTCGGTCATGCCGGGCTCCCGTCGGTGGTGTCGCCGGATGCGGAGGCCGGCGGGATGGGCCGCGTGTACACGAACTCGCTCACGTACCGGCCCTCTCGCTCCGCACGACCCTCGAACTTCGTCGTCGGCCGTTCCAGCAGGATCGGGGACTCGCGGGTCAGCTGCACGACATGCGGGGCGTCGGCGTCCTGGGTGGCGAGCTTCTCGGCGATCCACTCGGCGTAACCCGCGTGGTCGGTGGCGATGTGCAACACGCCGCCGGGGACGAGGCGGTCGGCAATCAGCTCCAGTGTGCCCGTCTGGACGAACCGGCGCTTGTGGTGACGCGACTTGGGCCAGGGATCGGGAAAGAACAGTCGGACGCCGGTGAGGCTCGACGACGGGATCAGCTCCCTCAGGACGATCGACGCATCGCCGCGGATCAGCCGCACGTTGGTCAGCTCGTTGCGGTCGATGAGGCCGAGCAGCTGGGCCAGGCCGGGCTTGTAGACCTCGACCGCGACCACGTCGACGTCGGGTTCGGCTTCGGCCATCGCCGCGGTCGAGATTCCCGTGCCGCTGCCGATCTCCAGCACCTTGGGGGCGTCCCGGCCGAACATGGCGTTCAGGTCGAGCTGGGGTTCGGGAATGCGTTCCGGGCCGATCTCGAGGTCGCGGCCGAGGACGGGCCAGAGGGTCTCCCAGTTGCGTTGCTGCCCGGTCGTCAAGGTCCCCCGGCGGAATCGGAAGCTCGTCACGCGGGGATACAACCGTGACCTGTCAGCGCTGTTGTTCACCCGTCCATCGTTGCGCATCGTGGCATTTCCACGAAGTCGCGGGTGAGGCGTGTCCGTCAAGTGGCAGTGAGTTCGTGGGGACGGAACGGCCAGTTGGCGGGGGATGTGGAGGTCAGGACGCCCATCGGGGTGAATCGGGATTAGTCTCGGGCCAGCCGCGGAACACGCGGGATGTCGGGCGGGGAAGGGCATGGAGACGTGGGCACATCGACGAATGCGTCACCAGCGCCACGGCCGGACCGGAACTCCCTGTCCATGGCCGCTGAACAGGGCGGACTCGCCGGGCTCGTCGAGCCGTCGTCGCCTCTGGTCCCGATCCTCTCCGCGGCGGGACAACGGTTTCTACGGCCGCTGAATGTGCAGGTGGTCGGCAGGCCGGGCGTCGGACGCGACACGATGGCCCGCGCCCTGCGCGAGCGGCTGGCGCTGACGGTGATCGGCCCGGGCGAGGACACCCGCGCGGCCGCAGACGCCGACCTCTGGGTTCTCGTGCTGGCCGGGCCGCCGCGCCGGGCCGATCACGAACTGCTGCGATCGTTGCCGGCCGATCGCGTCGTGGTCGTCCTGGGCAAGGCGGACACCCATCCCGACTGGGACGCCGCGGTCGACGCCGCGAATCGGTCCTCGACGCAACTCGGCCTGCCCGTCCACGCGGTCTCCCAGCTGCTGGCCTGTGCCGACCTCGACGCGACTGAGTTCACCGCCCTCGCGAGGCTGGCCGCCGAGGGGGCCGAGATGCCGTCGATGGCCGGCCGATTCCTCGTCGGCGCGCCGGGGTCGGAGGAGCGAATACTGCGGCAGGGGCTGTTGCGCCGCATCGACGCCTTCGGGATCGACACCGCGCTGCGGCTCATCGCCGAGGGATCGGACATGGCGGCCGACGCGTCGGCGCTCAATCGTGCGTTGCACGCGATCAGCGGGGTTCCGCAGCTCACCACGGAGATCTCCGACCGCGTCGGTCGCGTCCGGTTCTGGCGCGAGGTCGAGATCCGCGCCGAACTCGAACGCGCGGTGGCCGGCGGGTGTGACCGGGAGAACGCCGAACGGCTGCTGGCGGCGGGAGGTCTCGGGTGAGTACCCGCATCCTCGAGGGGACGCGCGAACTGACCGGGTTCGACGCCGCACGCGTCGGTTCCGGTTCCGGGGTCCTGGTGGTCGGGACCGAGGGGGTCGGGGTGCGCACGCTCGTCGACGCCATCCGCGAACTGGCCCCCGACCTCGAGATCCATGCCCGGGACGTCCAGGCCGGGGAGCCCGGACCCGACGGCGGAGCCCGGCCGGGTGTCGCGCTGGTCGTCGTCGACCCCTCGTCGTCGGTGGATGACGAGGAACGACACCTCGTCGAGCAGGCGCGTGCCCAGGTCGGGACCGTCGCGCTCGTGTGCACCAAGATCGACGCCTTCTGGGAATGGCCCCGGATCGTGCGGGCCCACCGCACGACCCTCGACCCGTTCGGGACGATGCCGGTGTTCGGGGTGTCGGCGGCAGCGGCACTCGGCGGAGACGTCGTCGACTCAGGCGTCGACGCGCTGGTCGACTGGATACGAGAGGCACACGCGGCCCCCGATGCACTGCGCCTCGAACGGGCCCGGGTCGCGGCCGGCGTCGGGGCCGTCGAGCATCTGCTGGCCGATGTCGGAACCGACACCGACTCCTCCAAAACGCTCGACGACCTGATGAGTACGCGTCGTCGGCTGCTGTCGTCGCGGGATCGCGGCCGGGTCGACCGACTCGCCGCCGTGCGAGCCGGCCTCGCCCGAGCCCGGGCGCAGTGCTCGGCCGAGCTCCAGTCGCGTGTCCGCGAACTCGCGGCGGCCGCCGACCATGCTCCGGAGGTCGACGACGCCGAGCACCGGTCGTGGTTGGACACCCGGTGGGCCGGCCTCGCCGAGGACATCCGCCGCGACGCCGACGAGCGCATCGACGAGGTCGCGGCCACGGCACTGGTGGGTCTCGACCGCGAACCGTCCCCGCGGGAGCCCTGGTCCGACACCCCGCTGCCTGCAGACGGGCCGGGCAACCGGCGGCGCCGAGGTGGTGCGGAGGACGCGTTGCTGGTCGTCATCGGTGCCTCCACCGGCCTGGGTGTCGGACGCCTCGTCGTCGCACCGATGGCCTCGGTGCAGACCCTGCAATGGATCAGCATGCCGCTGACCCTGTTGTTGGGGATCGGCGTGGCGGTCTGGGTCATCCGCGTCCGACGCGGCGCGATGGATCGTGCCGACCGCCTGACCCGTGTCTCCGAACGGCTCGCGGTCGCCCGCTCCACACTCGACCATCAGCTCGGGTTGCGGTTCTCCGCAGCCGAGACCCGGACAGCGGGACAGATCGCTCGCGCCCACGAACGTCGGGCGCGGCGGACGACCGAGCAGGTCGCGGAGATCGACGACGACATCCGGCGGCTGCGCAGCGGTGCCGCGCAGCAGGAGGCGCGTATCCGCCGTGACCGCGCCGAGGGCATCCGCCGCGAACTGGTCGCCCGCTCCGAGTGGTTGTGGGGCCCCGAGGGGTTGTGGGCCGACGAGCCGGACGGACCGCGCCCGACCGGCTCCATCGAAAAACCCGACCCCGGCACGAACGATCCGGCCGGCCCAGACGACCGCAGCAACGGCGACGACAGGACCAGGTGAGCGAGAGATGGATTCGATCTTCGACGACGACGCGGGGTCCGACCCGTTCGACGCCGGTCACCCCGACGCCGGGGCGTCCGCGCCGGGTGGACCGTTCGCGACCGGAGACCTACCCGGTACCGGCCTCGATCCGCACGTGGACTCGGTCGCCGCGATCCACGCGGAATCGTCCGCCGACGACCTCGACGACCATCTGTGGATGCACGAGGACGGCCGGATCTGGGACCTCGGGCCGGCAGAGGTCGACACCGACAACGACGGGGTCAACGACTCGCTGACCCGCAACGGTCCGGACGGGTTCACCGTGTACACCGACAGTGACCGGGACGGCCAGGTCGACAAGATCACCGAGATCGGTGCGGACGGCGGATTCCGCTCGGCCGTGCTCGACCCGGAGACCGGTGAGTGGATTCCCGGCGGTTCGGGACGCATCGGTTGAGCTGCTCGGGAGCCGGCCGATGGTCGTCTTCCAGGGACTTTGGTCCCATATCGGGGGAGTGTGGGATAACCCGCAGTCGCGGGCCCCCACACCTAACGTCCGCTCGGTACACGTATCCTGAACACCTAGACGACTGACCGGTGACCATTCCAGCAGGTCACATGCTCGCAGGAGGCCCCAACGATGACCGCAGCCACCATTCCCGGACTGGACCCGAGCAGCGCGCCGACCAAACATCAGGGTCTGTTGGCCTGGATCACGGAGATCGCCGAACTGACCCAGCCCGATCGGGTCGTCTGGTCCGATGGCAGCGACGAGGAGTGGGAGCGCCTCACCGCCGCCCTGGTGAAGGCCGGAACCCTCGTCAAGCTGAACGAGGAGAAGAAGCCGAACTCCTTCCTCGCCAGCTCCGACCCTGCCGACGTGGCACGCGTCGAGTCGCGGACCTACATCTGCTCGGAGTCCGAAGAGGACGCCGGCCCGACCAACAACTGGGTCGAGCCCGCCGAGATGCGCGCCACCATGACCGAGCTGTACCGCGGCTCGATGCGCGGCCGCACGATGTTCGTCATCCCCTTCTGCATGGGCCCGCTGGACTCCGACGACCCCAAGCTGGGCGTCGAGATCACCGATTCCGAGTACGTCGTCCTCTCGATGAAGATCATGACCCGCGTCGGTCCGCGTGTCCTCGAGCTCCTCGGCGACGACGGCTTCTTCGTGAAGGCTCTGCACTCGGTGGGCGCTCCCCTCGAGCCCGGTCAGGCCGACGTGCCGTGGCCGTGCAACACTGAGAAGTACATCACCCACTTCCCGGAGACCCGCGAGATCTGGTCGTACGGTTCGGGTTACGGCGGCAACGCGCTGCTCGGGAAGAAGTGCTACGCCCTGCGCATCGCGTCGGTCATCGCTCGCGACGAGGGCTGGATGGCCGAGCACATGCTCATCCTCAAGCTGACCAGCTCGGCGAACAAGGTCTACTACATCGCCGCGGCCTTCCCGAGTGCCTGTGGCAAGACGAATCTCGCGATGCTGCAGCCCACCATTCCGGGCTGGAAGGCCGAGACCGTCGGCGACGACATCGCCTGGATGCGCTTCGGCGAGGACGGCCGTCTCTACGCGATCAACCCGGAGTTCGGTTTCTTCGGTGTCGCCCCGGGTACCAGCTACGACTCGAATCCGAACGCGATGAAGACCATCGAGGCCGGAAACACCTTGTACACCAACGTCGCCCGCACGGACGATGGTGACATCTGGTGGGAGGGCATCGACGGTCCGGCGCCCGCGCACCTCACCGACTGGCTCGGCAACGACTGGACCCCGGAGTCCGATCACAATGCTGCCCACCCGAACTCGCGTTACTGCACCCCGATCGCACAGTGCCCGTCGCTGGCCGACGAGTGGGACGACCCGAAGGGCGTGCCGATCTCGGCGATCCTGTTCGGCGGCCGTCGCAAGACGACCGTCCCGCTGGTGACCGAGGCCCGCGACTGGCAGACCGGCGTCTTCATGGGTGCCACCGTCGGCTCGGAGCAGACCGCGGCGGCCGAGGGCAAGGTCGGCACCGTGCGTCGCGACCCGATGGCGATGCTGCCGTTCATGGGCTACCACGTCGGTGACTACCTGCAGCACTGGGTGAACATCGGCAAGAACGCCGACGAATCCAAGCTGCCGAAGGTGTTCTACGTCAACTGGTTCCGTCGCGGCGACGACAAGCGCTTCCTGTGGCCCGGATTCGGTGAGAACAGCCGCGTGCTGAAGTGGATCATCGGTCGCATCGAGGGTGAGGCGGAGGGCGTCGAGACCCCGATCGGCATCGTCGCCAAGCCGGAGGACATCGACGTCTCCGGGCTCGACGTGCCGGCCGACGACGTCGCCGAGGCCCTGGCGTTCAACGCCGACGAGTGGCGCGAGGAGATCCCGTCGATCGAAGAGCTCTTCGAGTTCATCGGTCCCAAGCTCCCCACCTCACTGCGTGACGAGTTGGATGCCCTGAAGCATCGACTCGCCTGATCGGCGACCGGTCGGTTGGTTCGGTCCGGGGCTGATGTGACGGTTGAGGTATCGTACCCCTCATGAAACTAGGTTTGTGGGGGGCCACGATCGTCGGAGCCTGTGTACTCGGGCTGACCTCTCCGCTCGCAGTTCAACCTGCCTCGGCCGCACCGGCTTCCGGCGCCGGCGTGGGCGCGTACTACACCGACACGACGACGCTCGGCGACTTCGTTCCGACGTTCAACCGGATCACCGGACTGGACCGGACCGCCAACGGGCAGTACGCGCTGATCGCGGAGGACGTTCTCCCTGCACGGTTCTTCACCGCCCGCATCGGATACTCCTCGGAGACCGCGTCATTCGTCGGCCGACCTGGTCTCAACGGTGGTGGCACGGTCCTCGGTCCGTGGTTCGTGCCGCTGCTGCCCGGGGGTGCGCAGTTCGAAGGCATCCGCAAGACCAACGGCGGTTACACCGTCGTCAGCGGTGGCAACAACCAGTTCGTCCGGCAGATCGGCCCGCTCGGCCAGTTCGTCCGCGACCTGCGGTTGCCCGCCGCGTGGCGCCCGGCGTCCAAGTCGGGTGTGGCCGGGCAGCGTGGGCTGACCGGCGTCGCGGTCGGGCCGCAGGGTCAGGTCTCGGTGCTCACCGCGGGCGGGCTCAAGCAGGACGGACGCACGTCGGCGCGTCTGCTCACCTTCGGCAAGACCGATCGCGAGTTCGTCTATCGCACCGACGCCAACAAGGTGGCCGCCGACGTGCTGGCCATCAACTCCACCGACTTCCTCGTCCTCGAACGCGGAGCGGGCACGCTGACGAACATCTTCTGGACCACCACCCGCGACGCTACGTCGGTGACCGGCAAGAAGAAGCTCTCCGGCAAGGAGCGGGCGATGCCCAAGCGTCGGATCTTCTCCACGACCGGCACGCCGCGTCTGGTCACCGGCGACATGTCGGGCCTCGCGTGGGGCAACTGGCACCCCGACACCCCGTACGCGAAGAAGCGCAGCCGAACGCTGCTCGTCGTCTCCCAGAACGCCGGATCGCCCACCTGCATCCACTCGTTCGAGGTCCAGCTACCGAAGTAGCCCTTCGATACGCCCTCCGCAAGCGGGGGTGGGGGTTGCTGGTTGAGCCGGTAGTGAGCGGAGCGAGCCGCCGCGTCGAAACCTCGCGCCATGCTGTTCGAGCCGGGCGGTGGGGTGTGGTGGCGGGCGGGTTTCGACGCGACGCCTCGCTGCGCTCGGGG
>NZ_BANS01000024.1 GCF_000332995.1 Gordonia amicalis NBRC 100051 = JCM 11271 | reverse complement strand
CTCGTCGCTTGCGCTCCTCGCACCTCAGGGAGCGAGGGGAAATTCGTCGTGTGCGCTCCTCGCACCTCAGGGAGCGAGGGGAAATTCGTCGCTTGCGCTCCTCGCACCTCAGGGAGCGAGGGGGAATTCGTCGCTTGCGCTCCTCGCACCTCAGGGAGCGAGGGGCGTTGCTCGCTGAGTCCTAGCCGACGACGTCGTCGGTGTCGTCGATCCCGAAGCTGGTGAAAGCGGTGTCCTTCGGCAGCCGGTACACCTCGCGACCCATGACGGCGTTGAGGATTCGGGCGTTGCGGACCGCGCCGATGTCGAGGTTGGGCGCCGAGACGCCGATGGCGTGCTCCTCGGCGTTCGCCACGAACACCCGGTTGGTCAGGGCGGATTCGGTTTCGACCTGATGATTCGCGCCGATGACGAGACGACCGCGTGAATCCCGGTGCAGCTGAGACTCGATGGGGGCCAGGAAGTCCGACTTGCGGGCCTGGTAGCCCGTGCAGGCGATGACCATGTCGGTGGTGTGCGCGAGTGGGGTGCCGGTGTCGAGGTGGCGTCCGCGGACCTTCAGTGTGCCGCCGGCGAGGGTGTCGATGCCTTCGACCTCGGTCGAGATGCGCAGCTGGACGGGGTTGAGCTTCTCCCGCAGCTGACGCTGGTACAGCAGCTCGTGCACCCGCTCGAGGGTGTCGGTGGAGACGCCCTTGTGGAACTGCCAGTGCTGCGGGCGGATCCGGTCGCGGGCCTCTTCCGGCAGGCTGTGGAAGTAATCCATGTACGCCGGGGTGGTCATCTCCAGCGACATCTTGGTGAAGTCGAGCGGGGCGAACCACGGGGTGCGGGTCCACCAGCGGACGGCCGGTCCGCCGCGGAGATTCGCCTCGAGGAGGTCGACCACGATCTCCGCGCCCGACTGTCCCGACCCGATGACGGTCACCGAGTCGGCGGCATGAGCCTTGTCCTGGTGGTACAGGTAGTCCGAGCTGTGCACGACCGCCGAGGACTCCGACGACAATGATTCCGGCACAAACGGTTCGGTGCCGACGCCCACGACGACGTGGCGGGCGATCACGGTCGACGTCGCGCCGCCGGAGACGATGGAGACGCGGAAGGCGTCGGCCTCGTCATCCCAGTTGACCTCGGTGACGGTGGTGCCCCAGCGCAGGGAGTCGAGCCGCTCGATACACCAGAGCAGGTAGGTCTCGTACTCGACGCGGGTGGGGTAGAAGCTCTCCCGCACCAGGAACCGGTACATCCGGTCGGTGTCGGCCATGTAGTTCAGGAACGACAGAGGGTGCGTCGGATCGACCAGGGTCACCAGGTCCGACAGAAAACCCACCTGCAGTCGGGCTTCGTCGAACATCAGTCCTGGATGCCACCGGAACTCGTCGCGCGAGTCCACGACGAGCACGTCGAGGTCCTCGACGGTCGACGCCAGCGCGGCGAGCCCCAGATTGAACGGGCCGCAGCCGACCGCCAGGACATCTACATTCTCAACTCGGGTCATTCCGACACCCTCACCATTTCTTCACTGTGGGCCTGGTCGCTGGACGCCGAGGCGTTCTCGGATTCCACTTCGATTGCGAGACGCAGGAGTTCGTCGAACAGGTCGTCGATGTCGCTCTCCGAGGTCTCCGGGTTCAGAAGTGTCAGTTTCAGGCAGGTCCGGGGTTCGTCCTCGCCGGGCACCCGTACCTGGGTGCGCCCGATGAGCGCCTTGCCATCGGCGATGAGGCGACGTCGCAATTCGCCGTTGACCGCGTCGAGGTCGGCGCAGCGATAGCGGAAGACGATGGTGGTCAGCGTGACCGGTGCGATGAGTTCGAGCTGCAACTCCGTGGCCACCCGTTGTTCGGCGTACACCGCGAGGTCGTTGCACCGCTCGAGCATCCCGCCGAGTTCGCGGCGTCCGTAGGCCATCAGCGTGGCCGCGACCTTGAGCACGTCGGGCCGGCGGGTGGTCTGCAGGGTCTGACCGAGCAGGCCGCTGTAACCGGCCTCGACGTCGTCGTCGGGGTTGAGATAGGCGACCGAACGGTTCAGCGACACGAACCGGTTGGCATCAGAGAGCAGCATGAGGCTGGCGGCGGCCGGCTGCCAGCCGACCTTGTGCAGGTCGAGGGTGACCGAGTCCGCCCGGTCGACGCCGGTGAGCAGTCCGGACAGACGATCGGAGAACAGCGTGCCGAATCCGTATGCGGCGTCGACGTGCAGCCAGATCTCGTGACGCTCGGCGATGTCGGCGATCTCGGGCAGCGGGTCCACGGTGCCGAAGTCGGTGGTACCGGCCGTCGCCACGATCGCGAGCGGGGTGACATCGCCGGCCTGCCGGATCGCGGCCTCGAGTGCTTCCGGGACGATCCGGTGATGGGAGTCGACCTCGACCGGGATGACCGCGGATTCGCCGAGACCCAGTGCGGCGCATGCGCGGTGCACGGAGAAGTGGGCGACGCGAGAGCAGAACACCACGGGTCGGCGCAGCGCGCCCACACCGTCGTGCCGGACGTCGATGCCACGGCGTGCGGCGGTGTGATCGCGGGCGATCATGAGGGCCAGCAGGTTCGAGATCGATCCGCCCGGGCTGAAGACGCCACCGGCCTGCTCGCCGAATCCCGCCATGCGGGCGAGTGAGCGAACGGTCCAGGTCTCCAGGGCGAGCGTTGCGGGTCCCGAGTCATAGGTGTCCAGCGAGGCGTTGGTGGCGCTCGCGAGTGCATCCGCGGCCACCGCGACGGACAGAGGTGCCGGCTGCAGATGAGCTGCGGTCAGCGGATGGGTGAGATCGAGACCGTACTCGGCCACCAGGCGCGCGAGTCGTGACAGGGCCTCGGACTCGCCGATCCCGGAATCGGGGATTCCGGGGCCACCCAGGGATTCGGTGACCGCGGCGAGCACCGACACCGGATCCCCGGCGGGCAGTGGCGCGCCGTGGTGGTGAGCCGTGACCGACTCGGCCGCCTCGGCCAGACCGCGGCCGATGTCCGCCCATCCCGTTCCCGGCCGGGCGAAACGGGAAGCCCCCCACGCGGACACGCGGTCTTCGGTCACTGAGTTCCCCCTGGACTTTCGATGGTGGTGTGATCATGCGCTCGGTCTCCGTGCGCGTGTCGGTCCGTCACGCCGGGACCCGTCTCTCGAGATCCGCGAGTAGTTCGGCGACCGTCGAGCCCAGAGCGGACGGGATGAGGTCGACGAGTGCGGTCAACACGCCGGTGGCGCGCGTGGCGACGTGGTCGGGAACGATTCCGGGCTGGTGATCGACCTCGACGTGGGTGGCGTGGTCGTCGGTCTCGAAGGCGATCGACAACGGATAGTTGGCGATTCCGTTGAACACCGAACGGCAGGTGGCCGGAGGGCCGTCGGGTCGGGCGACGCCGCGCAGCGGCGCGGGACGCACCGAAGCCATGATCTCCATGACCGGGAACCGGCCGCCCCGCTGGCGAAGTGCAGTGAGGATCGGGCCGAAGTCGGTGCCGGAGTGTTCCATCGCCCGGTAGATCACCGACGCGGCATCGCGCAGGGCCCGCTCGACGGTCGCGGTCGGGTCGACGCGGAAACGCATCGGGATGATGTTGCCGCAGTAGCCGATACGCTGCGGTGGCTGTGTGCGGCGCCGGTTGTCGGCCGGGACCACGAGCACATGGTCGGGTGAACCGGTCAGCGCGAACGCGGCCAGCGAGCACACTCCGATGAGCAGCGCGTTGGGTGTAGCGCCGACGATCTGTGCGACCCGGTCGAACGCGGCGAGCGATTCGTCGGCGACCGCGGCGGCCACCTTGATGCCCTCCCGATCGTCCATCGGGGAGAGCCAGCTCTCCGCGGCGCTCTCGGCGGGCAGTTCGCCGGAGAGCGGGTGGCGCACATCGTCGGCCGCCCAGGTGTCGAGAGCGTGGCGTACCGCGGCGTCGGTGGTCTCGGCCGCAGTGGCGGCATCCGGGGTGGCGGGCCGGGCCTCTGCGTGCACGTCCCCGATCCACTCGCCGGACACGAGCGTGCCGAGCAGCGAAGGCCATGAGGTGTCGTCGACCGCGAGATGGTGAACCACCAGGATCATGCTCACCCGCCCGTCACCTCCCGAGACACGCAGGCGTAACGGCACCTCGGTGAACAGGTCGAATGGGGTGCGGGTCAACCGCGTGGCCATGGTGTCGCTCTCCGTCGAGCCGACCGCGGCGTCGTCGAGACCCCAGGTCCAGACCGAACGGGTTGCGGCCCACCGTCCTTCTCGACGGACCTTCACACGGTGGGGTACTCCGGCTTCGACCTCGACGATCGAACTGAGAACCTCGAAGCGTTCGACGAGTAGTTCCGCTGCGGCGACCACGGATTCGACGGTTCGATCGCCGTCGAACTCGATGACCAGACCGATGTTGTGCGATACCGATTCCGGATCGAGCTCGTAGATCTTCCACATTCGACGTTCGGCGATGCCGAACTGCCCGAAGGAATCCGGGTTCTGTGCGCTCGGGTCGGGGCGGGCCTCGCCCGCAGCGGCGTCGCCGGACTCCGCAATCCGCCGGCGGAGCAGTGTGAGTCGCGCTTCGGTCAATGTGGGCACGGTTCTCCCTCGGTCGAAGTGGCGGTCGAAGTGACGGTGGACATGACGGTGGGGTCGTCCGCGCGCAGGACATCCCAGTCGCGGGCCACCGGGATCAATCGGCCGTCCGCCCACAGTGGGGCCTGGTCCTGGAAGTGCTCGGAATCCGGGTCGCCGCTGACGCCGAGTGGCACCACCCAGAGGCTCGCCCGCGGGTCGGCGAGGTCCCAGACATAGCGGGCCGCGGAGCCGGTGATGCACACGTGGGTGCCGACCGCGGACGCATTGGCGAAGACACACTCCGAATCCCCGGCGAGGGGCAGCGGAGTGGGTCGCAGCGCCGCAAACAGCTCCGGATGTCGAGGTGACGCACCGACGAGATCGAAACCGTGGATCGGGGCGAGCACGTGCACGCTGCCCCAGCGGGGGACGTGCCCGATCGCCTCGACGCGGGTGACGACGGCGTCGAGCGCGTCGAGCGCAACCTCGCCGATGTCTATCCCGATCACCGCGGAGTTGGCGATCACCGTGGTGATGGCGGTGGCGAGGCGCGGCTCCGGGACGAACCACGGCTGGAACACCGCGGGGAAGCCGTGCGGACCCCGCAGCGGGGCGAGGACGTCGGTGCGCGCGACTCCGAGCACCAGCTGACTGCGGAACTCGGCGAACAGGAAGGCGTCGGTGCTGTCGGCGCCCATGGTGCGGTCCCAGGCGAGGATGCGTTGCCGGAAGTCCTCGGCGGCCGGGGTGTTGCCCACCACCCGGGTGAGGAGTCGCTGGACCACCTCCGCCTGGTCGAGGCGGATGTCGCGGTGGATGTTTCCGCAGTCGTCCGCGCTGACCGCGTCGAGTTCGTCGAGACGAGCGGTGATGCGGTCGGCGCGGAACGCCTCCACGCACTCGGTGGTGATCGGTTGCAGCGCAGGGACCGTGGACATCCGTTGATTCGCGGTCACGCTGACACCGCCGTCGGCCACGGTCGCGTCGAAATCGGGGTCGCCCAGTGAACCCGGTTCGTAGCCCTGCCACTGGTAGCGCTCGTCCCAGCCGGGAACCGGTAGCCAGTAGTTCTCCGGAGCCCGGACGGGTACCCGTCCGGCCACGTGGGTGACGGTCGTTCCGTCGGCGTGCGCGACGACGGCACGGTTCACCGGCTCGACCCAGGACGACAGCGCGGCTTCGACGTCGGCGATCGATCGGGCGAACAGCAGGTCGAGCGGGGCGTCGAAGGTGACGTCCGTCGAGAGCAGCGGCGAACGCAGGCTGATCGCGAACGGCTCATCCGGACCACCGAATACGACGGCGCCATTGTGTGTGGTGATCACCTCGACCGCAACGGGTTCGGAGTCGCGGACGCCGATCTGCTCGGTGTGGACGGTGGCCGGCGCCCGGTTTCCGCCGGGCACCTCGACGAGCAATGTGCCCGTCTCGTCGCGGGTGAGTCGCTCGACGTACAGGTCCTGGTAGTCGGCCATCGCGTTGGTGATGCCCCAGGCGATCTCCTCGCCCTGAGCGAAGTGCGGGATCCCGGCGACGCCCGCGAAGGCGAAACCGGCCACGTCGAAGGACTGTGCCGGGTCGGTCGAGGCGAGGTGGAACTGCTGGTAGATGCCGGGCAGTTCGAGGAATCGGTGCGGGTCACCGGCGACGATCGGGGACCCGGTGGTACTGCGGGCCGCGGAGACACCCCACGCGTTGCTGCCCGACATGGGATCACCCAGGTCGACGGTTTCCCCGATCGGGGATTCGGCGACCGGCGTGGGCCGGGTGAGATCAAGGATCTCGCGAAGGAATGCCTCATCGGGAATCCTCGGCACGGTCGGGTCGTTCTCGCTGCCCTCGAAGGCCCAGAACCGCAGTGCATCCGGTCCGGTGGTGCGGCAGGCGTGGAGCCGGAACAGTTTCGTGGTGAACCGGCCGAACAGCACGTGGTGCATGATGAAGACCGAGATCGGGGTCCACGGCTGCCAGGGCTCCGGATGATGGTCGAGCGCTGCGAGTTCCGGTGCCGGAGGAACGCCATCGGCGTCCGACAGGGTGCTGTTCACGCCGTCGGCGTAGGCGCGCAGCAGGTTTCGGGTGCGCTCCGAGGAGGCGTGGTACATCCGTTCGGCGACCGCATCCAGGCGTGCCCGCCGGGCGAAGGTGTCCCACTCCACGCAGGACTCGCCGAAGACCTCGGCGGTGCGGCCCTCGGCGCGCAGTCGCATGAACTCGATCTGCCACCGGCGGTCCTGACCGCAGGCACGGCCCTGTCCGAAGAGCGCCCCGGCCGGAGTGACGGCCAGCACGTGCGGGATGCCGTGGGTGTCGCGCAGGATCTCCGCGACAGGAGATTCGGCCGACGGGGTCGTGGTGGTCATCGGGGCCCCCGATCGGCGACGGGGTTGGCGAGCAGATGTCCGGCGTCGATGAGTGATGCGTAGGAGTCCTCGATGTCGACCATCCGCTTGTTGTTGCGCAGCTGCAGGCCGTTCATGTGGACCGCACCGAAATGTGGCGCGAACAGATCCCATTTCGCGAACTTGTCATCGAGATCGGGATGGGCGGCGACGAACTCGCGCAGGCTCTCGGCCACCAGGTCCCAGAACTGCCCATCGGTGACGAGCCGGTCGGTGTGGAGGATGCCCGCCAGTGGGCGCAGGAAGTCGTCGAAGATGTCCGAGAGCACGCCGAGGTTGCGGATCTCGTCGGGTTCGGCGGTGAGCACGCGAGCGCAGTTCTCCGGGAAGCCCTCCGGATCGCCGAAGACCGACACCTCCTCGCCGATGTCCTTGAGGATCGCGCGGACCGGGATCCCGTTGTCGAGGACCAGGATCAGGTTCTCGCCATGAGGGGAGAACTTCAGCTCGTACCGGTACAGCAGGTAGGCGATCGGATGGAGGTACGTCCGCAGGTAGCGTCGAATCCACTCGGCGGCGGGAATCCCCGACCGTGCGATGAGCGCACCGACAAGGGAGTCGCCGTGGTGGTCGACGTGCAGGAGCGCCGCCATGGTGGCGAGCTGTTCGTCGCTGCGCACGAGCGAGACCGGACTCTCGCGCCACAGCGCCGAGAGGATCTTGCGGTACTCCGATCCCGGCTGGGTGATCTGGGTGAAGGTGGGGCTGCGGTAGCCGATGGCCGCGACCTCGAAGATCATCTCGAATCCGATGGCGGCCAGGTACGGGTCGTCGGCCACGAGTCCGCGGACCCAGTTGTTGATCAGCGGGGTGGTGCGCATGTAATCCGCCGACATGCCCCGGGTGAAGCCCATGTTCACGATCGACAGGGCACCCTTGACGTAGTGGCGGGTGGGGCTGGTCGAGTTGAAGACCGTACGGATCGACTGCTGCGCCTGGTACAGGTCGGGGCTCTCACCCACGAACACGATGCGCCGGTCGGCGAGATCGGCGGAGTAGAGCTTGCGGACCTTCTCGGTCCACTGCCACGGGTGCACCGGCAGGTAGTGGTAAGCGTCGGGTTCACAACCGCATTCGCGTAGGACGGCGTCGAAGTCCGCCAGCGTCTCGACGCCGAGTTCGTCGACCAGCATGGCGTCGTAGTCGACGCCGCTGACCGTCGCCACGTCACAGTCCTCACGGCGGGCAGCGACCCAGGCGAGCCGGAAGTGATTGCCGACCTCGGGTGCGTAACGCTCGATGTCCTCGGCGCTGAAGCCGAGGCGCCCGGCGTTCGCCACGATGCAGGGATGACCCTCGGTCATCGTCTTCTCGATGGTCTGGAAGTCGGCGTACGCGAGATCGGTTGCCGTGACGCGCCGTTCGTCGGGCCGGTCGGCGCTGATGGCGAGGGTGTTGATGAATTCCTCGAGGTAGTCCGGCAGCGCCTGAGGGCCGATGCCGAGCAGCGGTGCGAGGTCGACGACCAAGGCGATGGCGTCGACGGGCAGTTCCTCGCCACGTCGCACACGACGCAACGACGACTCCTCGATCGCCCAGTTCTCCAGGGCGAGGACCTCGGCGCGGAAACGGTATTCGGTGTCGCCGTCGGCGGAGACGACGACGTAGTTGCCCGGTCCGGTCTCGACGGGACTCAGGGCGCGTTCGTGAGAGAACTCGGCCAGTATCTTCCTGGCGATCCTGCGGTGATACGTCTCCCGATGGGACACGGTGCCCGGCAGTGCGGTTCGCGGATGGCGGATCTGTTCGACGGTCAACGGATCACGCTCCCAGGTCCGTCACCTCGACCGCGCCGACGCTGGTGCCGCCGGCGGTGACGCGGAGGAAGTCGTCGCGCGTGCAGTAGCTCAGATGAGCGGTCTTGTCGCCGACCGGATAGTCGCCGTCGACCTGGAATCCGACACTGGCGTTGAGGCGGTGGACCGCGGTGTTGCGCACGTCCGGTTCGACGACCACTCGCGCGGCGCCGACCTCGAGGATCGCCGTCCGCATGATGTGCAGCATCACCGCGCCGGTGAATCCGGGCAGGGCCTGCTCGGCGTGGGCGACGAGCAGGTGCATCCCGATGTCGCCCTCGGCATGGACGTAACCGCTTGCGGGGTCGGCGAGTTCGCTGGTCTGCGGATCGTACAGTTCGAACAGGAACTGCGGTCGGCCGTCGTGGTAGCCCAGACGCATGCCGTAGGGCGTGCCGGTGGTCGCTGCCGCGGTCTCCCGGATCATCTTCTCCACGTCCGCGACCGAGCTCTCCAGCATGTCCCAGTACTTGGCCTTGGGATGGGTGAGCCATCCGTGGACCGTGACGGCGTGCGACAGGTCGTCGAGATCGACCGAGTGCAGGTCGTACGCGGGTGCCGATGAAGTGGTCATGATGCCTTTGCTGTCGTGAAGTCTGCGGTCGTGGTGGGTACCGGGGCTGCCGGCTGCGCGTTAGGTCCCGGCCAGCTCGGCGTCCACCTGGTCGTCGGTCAGGGCCACGACGCCGAGGAGGATCTCGGCGACGCGCGTGACGCGCGGGCCTTCGAGGGCGGTGAGCCGTTCGGCGAGGCCTGCGATGGTCCGGTGACCGAAGATGTCGGCGACCGACAGGCGCGGGGCGTCGAGCCAGGTGCGCGACAGCGCCACGAGGCGGGTGGCCTGCACCGAGTCGCCGCCGAGCGAGATGAAGTCCTCGGTGACACCGATCGGTCGGACCGGCAGTACGTCGGAGAAGATCACGGCGAGCGCCTCCTCGAGCGGAGTACGCGGTGCGACGACCGCCGGGCCGGTGTCCGACGGGTCGATGAGGGTTGCCAGTGCCTTGCGGTCGTACTTCCCGTTCGCCGTGAGGGGCAGAGCATCCAGCACGGCGATCGAACGCGGGATCATGTGTGGCGGCAGCGTTTCGGAGAGTCCGGCGAGGATCTCGTCCTCGTCGATCCGTGTCCCGGCAGGGACGACGGCGGCACGCAGGTCGCGGCCGTCGGACCAGGCGACCGCCGAACCGACCTCGTCGAGCCCGAGCAGTCCGGCTTCGACCTCGCCGAGCTCCACACGGTAGCCGCGCACCTTCACCATGTGGTCGGCGCGGCCGAGGAAGTCGAGGAATCCGCCGGGCAGATAGCGGGCGAGATCACCGGTCCGATACCACGTCTCGCCGTCGTGGCGGACGAAGCGATCCGCCGTGCGCTCGGGATCGCCGCGATAGCCGTCGGCGACGCCGGCACCGCCGATCCATAGTTCACCGGGGACGAGGTCGGGACGATCACGGCCGGTCTCGTCGACGACCCGGCACCGGACGCCGCGCAGCGGAACGCCATAGGGCACGAACGCCATCCCGGCGGGCACGTCGTCCGCATCGCAGATCGTGGAGTGGATCGCGGTCTCGGTGGTGCCGCCCAGGCCGGCGACCCGGCAGTCGGGCAGCTGTGCGGCGACCCGGTCGAGCAGCGACACCTCGACCTTGTCACCGCCCATGATGATCACCCGCATCGACGCGGGCAGCGAACCGATGTCGAGGATCATGCCGAGGATCGACGGCACGCAGTTGAGTACGGACACCGAGTGTTCGGTGAGAAGTCGCACCCAGTCGTCGATCTTGATGCGCTCGTCGTCACCGGGCACCACCACGGCGCCGCCGACGGCCAGCAGTCCGAAGATGTCGAAGACGGAGAGGTCGAACTCGAGCGAGGAGACCTGGAGACTGCGGTCACGCTCGTCGAGCGAGTAGCGGTCGACGAGGTCGGTGAGGGTGGCCACCGCGGCACGATGCGGGACCTGGACGCCCTTGGGCAGTCCCGTCGATCCGGAGGTGAAGAGGATGTAGGCCAACGCCTCGCCGGACACCTCCGCGGGCTCGGCCGGTGCCGCGGTTCGGGCATGTGCGATGTCTATGACGGCAGGTCCGTCGCCGTCCGCCCAGGCGCCGACATCGGCGGTGAGCACGGCGCGTGGTCCGGCGATGGAGACGATCCGGTCCCGGCGGGCCTCCGGTTGCGTCGGCGCGACCGGTACGTAGGCGGCGCCGACGGCGAGCACGGCGAGTGCGGCGACGACCTGGTCGCCGCCCTTGGGCAGGTGGACGACCACGGTGTCCCCGGTGCGGACGCCCGCCGCGGTGAGTGCGCCGGCCACACGGAGTGCGTCGTCGGTGAGCTCGCCGTGCGTCCAGGTGCGGTCGTCGGTGATGACCGCCGGATACGCGGACCGCTGCGCCGCGCGGCCCAGGATCGTGCCGTGCAGGGTGCCGTCGAAGACATCGGTGGCAGGGAGCGGGTGCTCGACCGAACGACGTTGTGTACGAACCTCATCGGCGACCGGATCGGGCGCGGCCAGGTCCCACTCGCCGTCGACGAGGAGGCCGAGGAGACGGACGTAGTAGTCGAACATCGCGCGGGCGGTGGTCTCGTCGAGATCGGACACCCGGACGTCCCAGTTCAGGAGAAGGCCGCCGGCGATCTCGGTGACCTGTGCGTCGAGCAGTACCTGGGGACCCTGTGAGACGATCCACGCGGGGTCTCCGAGTACGTCGGTGGACTGCGCGGAGAAGAGATCGCCGAGCCCTAGCGCGCTGGTGAACACGACCGGCGAGACGACGGATTCGCCTCGTGCACGCCCGAGTTCGCGGAGGACGTCGAGGCCGTTCATCGAACCGTGGGCGGCGGCGTCGTGCATCGCCGAACGTATCTGGCGTGCGCGCTCGGCCAGCGTCGCCGGTTCGCTCAGGTCGACGTCGACGAGGATCGAGGACGTGAAGTCGCCGACCACGCGTTCGACATCGGGATGGATCTGCGGACGATCGAACAGCGGAACAGTCAGCAGGAACCGGGAATTCGCGGAATGCGTGCCCACGGCCTCGGCGAAGACCGCCGCCACCGCAGCCGCGGGGGTGACGCCCCGGCGGTGGGCGTGTTCCTCGAGTCGCTTCCACTCGGAGGCGGAGACCGAATGGTGCAGGCGGACACTGCGCGGCTCCGTCTCGCCGCGGGCGGCGCGATCGTCGAGTGGGAGTTCGGGCGGTCCGGGCAGGTGGGGGATGCGCTCCCGCCACCATGCGAGGTCCTCGTCGCGGATGTCACGGGACGTCCGGTCGGCCGTGATCGTCGCGAAGGTGACCCCGAGTTCCGGCAGGGTCTCCCCGCGGTAGAGACGACTGAAGTCGTCGACCAAGACGCGGTAGCTCATGGCGTCGGCCGCGATCATGTCGACGTCGAGGTGTACGCGGGTGGAACCGCCCGGCAGCAGGCTCAGTTCCGCTCGGATGACCGCACCCTCCTCGACCGGGAGGGCTCGATGCGTTCCGTGTGAACGCTTCTCGGCGAGGATCGCATCGACCATCTCGGCCGATTGGCTGCGCAGGTCGTGGACGGCGATGGCCTCGGGATGGGCGGGTCCGACGACCTGGGTGCCGTCGGGGAGTACGCGGACCCGCAGCATCGGATGGCGCTCCAGCAGTTCGCCCATGGCGGTGGTGAAGCGGTCCGGATCGATGTCGTGACCGTCGAATTCGATGTAGAGGTGCGCGGCGACGTTGCCGAACGCATGGCTGTCGGAGCGGCCGATCCAATACGCGTGCTGCATCGGCGCCAACGGGAAAGGTGCTGTGGGGTCGACGTTCTCCGGGGACTCGTCGGTGTCTGCGGTGGTCGCGGGACTTCCGATGAGTGCGGTCCAGGCGTCGAGTGTGGGTGCGGCGGCCAGGCGGGCGAAGTCGATGTCGATGCCGCGTTTGCGCCAGGTGCCGGCCAGTCGCATCATGCGCAGGGAGTCGAGTCCCTGGGCGATGAGGTCCTGGGTGGGGTCGAGGGACTCCGGTGTCACGCCGAGAGCGCCGGCGACCTCGGCACGGATGACGGCAGGGTCGGCGAGATCGGTGATGGTGGATGTCATCTCGGAGTTCGTGGCCATCAGCCGAAGTGCCTCTCGCGGTTCGGGAGCGTCGTCTAATCGTGTACGTCAATTTAGGGTAGGGTATACTGACTAGTCGCCGCGACCAACGTCCGCCGGCGACAAAACTTAGGTTAGCCTAAGTTATTGAACGTCATGTCGCCAGATGATCTGAATCACGCTTCGGTGAGCAGTGGACCACCCCTTGTGCGTTACAAAGATTAGGCTAACCTACCCAAGGGTGGTGAGTTGAGTTCGGTCGCCGCGACCCACGCGATTCGCGCGCTCCGGCGCAGTGGACGCCATTCGCCAGATGAACGAGATAGCCGACGCCGCGGTCGGCGAGAACGGGGAACGAACATGTCGCAGAGCAGCGTGGTCTTGGAGGAGGCCGGCTCCACCAATACCCTCGCAGCAACTGTCCGAGAGGCGATGTCGGCGGGGAACACCACGCTGTCCGTGCTCGACTCCGACACCGGCGAGTGGGTCACCGCGCCCTGGCGCGAGGTCCACGCACGCGCCGAGCAGATCGCGATGCAGCTACTCGCCGACAGTGAGCTGCACGAGCCGCTCGCTGTCGGACTCATCGGCGATCCCACCGTCGACCTGATCGCCGCGATCCAGGGTGCGTGGCTCGTCGGAGTGCCGGTGAGCATTCTGCCCGGACCCATCCGTGGAGCCGACGAGGACCGGTGGGCGCAGACCACCTACTCGCGGTTCGTCTCGATCGGCGTCGGCACAGTCCTGGGAAGCGGCTCCCAGCTCGACCTGCTCTCGAAGGTCGATGGTCACCTCAGGATCGCGCGGGTCGCCGAGTTCGGTGTCGCTGCCGACACCACCGACTTCGTCGCCCGCAACGTCAACAGCAACACCGTCGCTGTCCTGCAGGGCACCGCCGGGTCGACCGGTGACCCCAAGACCGCGGTGCTCCCGGCGTCGGCCGTGTACTCCAACGCGATCGAACTCGTGAGCCGCCTCGGGCTGCACCGCACCCGCGACACGGGGTTCAGTTGGCTCCCGCTGTACCACGACATGGGCCTGATGTTTCTGCTCGCCGGCATGACCACCGGCATCTCCACCTATGTGGTGCCGAACACCGCGTTCGCCGCCGCGCCGTTCAAGTGGATGCAGTGGCTGACCGAGACGAAGGCCACCGTGACGGCCGCCCCGAACTTCGCCTACGACATCCTCGGTCGCTACGGGAAGCTCCTGCGCGACGTCGACCTGTCGAACCTCCGCGTCGCGATCAGCGGCGGCGAGCCGATCGACGCCGACGCATTCGACAAGTTCCTGGAGGCGACCGCGCCGTTCGGTTTCGATCGCTCGGCGGCGGCACCCGCCTACGGCATGGCCGAATCCGCTTGTGCCGTGACGATGCCCGCAGTCGGCGAGGGCGCACATTACGACGAGGTGACCGTGACTCCGCCCGGCGGCGGCGAGCCCATTCGACGCCGGTACGCGATCCTCGGAAAGCCGCTGGGCGGCATGCAGATTCGGATCGTCGAACCGAATATTGACGTTCCCGCCATCGACGGTCGTTCCGTGGGCCACGTGGAGATCCGTGGTGCCTCGATGATGCGCGGCTATCTCGGCAGCGCCGATCTCGGTGCGGGGGAATGGTTCTCCACAGGTGACCTCGGTTACCTGATCGACGACCGCCTGGTCATCTGTGGACGGGCCAAAGAGGTCATCATCGTCGCCGGACGCAACCTGTTCCCGATCGAGATCGAGCGCGCGGCCGCCGAGGCCGCCGGCGTTCGGCGTGGCGGCGTGGTCGCGATGGCGCGGGGCGAAGGGTCGTCGCGTCCGGGCCTGGTGATCGTCGCCGAGTACAAGGGTTCGGACCCGGAAAAGGCTCGTGCCGAGGTCATGTCGGAGGTCGCATCGGCATGCGGGATCATGCCGGCGGAGGTGATCTTCGTGGCCCCGGATTCGGTTCCACGTACCACCTCGGGCAAGATCCGTCGCCTCGAAACCCGCCAGATGGTCGAGGACGGGACGCTCGGATCGGTCGAGCGACAGTGAGCCAGGTGGTGACAAGAGGTCGTGGATGGCAGGGCGCCGTCCTCAAGCTGCTGGGCGGCGACGACTTCCGGCTCACCGTGACCGGCTCCGAGGTGGTGACCGATCACTATGTGCGCCTGACGTTCACCGGCGGAGGGCTGCTCGCGAAGAGGGCACCGCACCCCACGATGTGGATTCGGCTGTGGTTCGACGACGCGGGAAGACTCCATCAGCGGGGATACACCGTCGTCGATGCCGACCCCGTCGCCGACACGTTCGGGATCGAGTTCGCGATCCACGACGGCATCGCCGCCCGCTGGGCGCAGCAGGCGCAGCCCGGGGACACGATCAACGCGACCGTGATGGGTTCGAGGTTCGCGATGCCCGCAGACGGGATCCGCGGCTGGATCATCGCCGGCGACCCGGCCTCACTGCCGGCGATCAACTCGCTGCTCGACGCCATCGAGGCATCCGATCGCCCGGAGATGCCTGCCACGATCTGGTTGGAGTACCAGCATGAGAGCGACAGGTCCCTGCCGCTGCGTGCTCGTGCGCACGACACCGTCCACTGGATCGCGCGTGAGGACGAGGGCGCCGCACTCGTCCACGCCGTGCGCGCCTCGGCGTTCGCGGCGCACGACCACTTCGGTTGGGTCGCACTGGACTCGGTCAGCACCCGCGCGGTGTCGGCGACGCTGAAGACCGAGTACGGCATGCCCAAGAGGTCGGTGAAGGCGCAGGCCTACTGGATCCCGGGCAAGTCCTTCGCCTGACCCTTCGAGACGCTCGCAAGCTCGCTCCTCAGGGAGCGGGGAGACGCTCGCAAGCTCGCTCTTTCTGCTCCTTGAGTAGCCCGGAGCTTGCGGAGGGCGTATCGAAAGGACCCTTCGAGACGCTCGCAAGCTCGCTCCTCAGGGAGCGGGGAGACGCTCGCAAGCTCGCTCCTCAGGGAGCAGGTCAAGCGAGGTCGAACACCACCGGGGCATGATCGCTGGCGCCCTTGCGTTTCCGCGCCTCGCGGTCGATGTGCGCGCCCATCACGCGTGTGTCGAGCGCGGGCGAACAGAACGCGTAGTCGATCCGCATCCCCTCGTCGCGTGGGAAGCGCAACTGGGTGTAGTCCCAGAACGTGTAACCCGGGGCGTAGGGGAGCGCGGAGTCGACCAGACCGCCGTCCAGAAAGCGCTGCACCGCTGCGCGTTCCGGAGGTGTGACGTGGGTGCGTCCGTCGAAGTATTCGCGATCCCAGACGTCGTCGTCGGTCTGCGCGACGTTCCAGTCGCCGGCCAGCATCATCTCGGCGGCCGGATCGTGAGCCAGTCGCAGCGCGATGTGGTCACCGAGGGCGTCGAGCCAGCGGAGTTTGTACTCGTAGTGCGGGTCCTCTGGTGTGCGGCCGTTCGGCACGTACAGGCTCCACACGCGGATCCCCGCGCACACCGCGGAGATCGCGCGGGCCTCGCGGATCGGCTGGTCGTCGACCGGATAGGTGGGTACCCCGTCGAAGGCGACCTCCACCCCGTCGAGTCCGACTCGCGAAGCTATCGCGACCCCGTTGTAGGCGCCCTGCCCGACATGAGCGACGTCGTACCCGGAGGCGAGAAAACTCATCAACGGGAAGGCGTCGTCGTGACATTTGGTCTCCTGCATGGCGAGGACGTCGACGTCGGCCTGCTCCATCCACTCGACGACCGACTCCGAACGCGCTCGGATGGAGTTGACGTTCCACGTGGCGATCCGCATCAGCTCTCCCTGTGGCTGTCGAGTTCGGCGACCGGCACACCTGCGGCGTCCCAACGGGCCCGGACGGCGGAGGCACGGGAACCCGAGGTCGACAGGATGAGCGCGAAAGTCCGTCCGGCATCACGATAGTGATCACGGTAGAAACCGATCGAGTCGGCGAACCACGTGAAGCCGGCATTGTCCTCGTCGAGCAGTCGGTCGGCCTTCGTGAGGTGGGTGACGATGGTCGTCGGAGTTCGGCCGGCGGCGTCGGGTGCGTCGAGATCGCGCATGCAGTCGTCGAAGGCATCGCGGTTGCGTCCGAAGTGATCCGGGAAATCCCACGCGCGGGCGAAGGTGGTGAACAGCGTGCCGGTGGTGGTCGCCGCGGTACCGCTGACGGTGCGCAGGCGGGTGTCGGGACCCAGATCGGGCAGCTCCGACTCGAGCGTGAGTCCGACGGCCGGGCCGACTTTCCCGGCGGCGTCGAGGAACCGACGGAGACGAGCACCGAGATCGTCGCGTGGAGTCATGACGGTCCTCGGATCAGGATGAACGAGCGGTAGTGATCGGCGGTGTACCAGGCGGTGCCGTCACTCCCGGTGACGATCCGTTCGGCATCCCGGCTGCGGCCGGGCTCCTTCGGGTTGACGTCCCATTCCCGGTAGGCGATGCGGCGTCCGTCGGCATCCGTGGCCGGCAGCCGACGCTCGTTGTTACGGAAGGTGATCCCGCCCTTCGTTCCCGGCGCCCGGGCGGCCTCCGGCCAATCACCGGCGTCGATCAGGGCGAGCGTACGCGCGACATGCGCGGGGGCCGCGGCCGGCGGGGGCGTCTTCGCCGCGGACGGCCTGGGAGTTGTCGTGGTGGTGGCCGGGGTCCGAATGGTCGAACCATTCGACGAGACGGAACCGGCCGTCGCGGATTCATCGGCTCCGGAATCGCCGGCGCTGTTGACGAACCAGGTCACCGCGAGGACCAGCGCGATGACGACGAACGCCACTGCGGTGATCGCGGCCGGTCGGCGACGTCGTGCGACGGTCGGTGTCGAGCGTGGGCGACTCGGCATCAGTGTTCCTGCAGGGTGGGGTCGGTGGCGGGAATGTCGGGGGTGACGTAGCGGTAGCTGTGGTGTAGACCGAAGCCGACTCGGCGGTACCACGCACCGGCGAGACGGTTGGTCGTCTCGACCTGCAGATAGGCATGGCCGGCGCCGTGCTCGGCACCCCACGCCACCAGTGCGGCGAGGACCTGCGACGACAACCCGCTTCGGCGTCGTTCCGGATCGGTCCACAGTGCCGACAGTCCCAGCCATCGGCGGCCATCCGGTGATTCGGTGACCACGCCCCGTCCGATCGCGGTGGCCACGGACGACCCCGTGTCGGCGTGGATCGCGGCGAAGGCTCGCGGTCCGTCGCCGGCGGTCACCACCTGTCGAACCGTGTCGGCGTCGTGGCCGGAGCGGTGCCCGGCGTAGGCGGCGAGCCAGTCCGCGTCGGGATCGTCGGCGAGACGCACTGCGTCGGAACGGGACTCGGCCAGGCGGGCCGCCAGCGCCGGTAGGTCGCCGGTGAGCATCTGCACCTCGATGTCCTCGACGCCACCGACGGTGGACGCCGTCATCAATCGTTCCGGAAGCGCGAGGAGTGGCGGTAGTCCCCGATCGGCGTACCACTGCGCGATCCGCCTGAGCGTCGTCGCATCGGGGTGTGCCGAGCGGTCCAGTGGGACCGCGGAATTCGCGCGGCGGCTGAACCCGTGCCCGGCGCGGACGAACCATCCCGCGATCCACGCCGTCTCCACGCCTGGCCACGATCGCGCGGCCACACTCTCGAGAGTGCGGATCTCGCTGTTGCGCACCGGCTTGGCCGAGAGCAACCGCACCGAGGTGATGGAGGTCCCCGGAATCGACACCACCTCGCCGTCGCGCTCCAGGCGAATCGGGTCGGCGTCGTCGATCAGGATGCCGGTGACATCCGATTGCGCCGCACCGGGATTGCCGCGCCAATCGGCGGGGGTCGACTGACCGAGCAGATAGCGCACGACGACTCGGTCGCCGATCACGGCGCCCGACTTCGTCGTGTGCAGCTGGGACACTGTCGTCCGTTGTGGCCTGGTCAGAATCGGTCAGTCGTCGTCATCGTCGTCGTGCCCGAACGGGTCGGCGACGGCGCCCGGCAGCCAGGTCAGTCCGGGTACACCCCACTTGTTGCGCTTGATGGCCTTCTTCGCGGCCCGCGCGTTGCGGCCGACGAGGACGTCGACGTAGAGGAAGCCGTCGAGGTGTCCCACTTCGTGCTGCAGCATCCGTGCGAAGAAGCCGTTGCCCTCGATGACGACCTCGGCGCCGGTCCGGTCGACGCCCGTGACGCGTGCCCAGTCGGCGCGGCCGGTGGGGAACTGCTCGCCCGGCACGGACAGGCAGCCCTCGTCGTTGTCGTCGGGATCGGGCATGGTCTCCGGGATCTCGGAGGTCTCCAGGACCGGGTTGATCACCTCGCCGCGACGACGGGTGGCCATGCGGTCGCCGTCAGGGCAGTCGTAGACGAACATGCGGGACCCGACACCGACCTGGTTGGCCGCCAGCCCGACGCCGTGGGCGGCGTCCATGGTCTCGAACATGTCGTCGAGGAGGGTGATGACGTCTTGCGACGGACGGCCGTCCGCGTCGAGCGGAACCGGGGAGGTGGGCTGGTGCAGCACCGGCTCGCCCACGATGCAGATCGGGAGAATCGCCATGTCGATCACCCTATAGCTGCTCAGGGCGCCGGAACGACGCCGGGTACGGCGTCGCGGACGGCGTCACCCAGCGGGCCCGGGATGCCCGGGAACAGGGTCGACTGCCAATCGAAGCCATCGACGGGATCGGTGACGACCTGCCCGGCGCAACCGCCCCGGAGCGACGTCACCACCCGGGCGATGATCGTCGGGTCCCGCATCTCGATGGCGTGGTCGAATCCGGTGTTGGCCAGGGGCACCGGCGAGTAGGCGCGACACTGCGCCGTGCCGTCGAGCCGGCCGTCGGTCCACTCCCCGTCGCTCTGGACGACCGAATAGCGGGTCGGGCCGGGAGCATCCGGACCCTCGTTGAGTCGTGTGACGGCGTCGGCGTACATGCAGGTGTCGTAGCCTCCGTCGCGCGGTTGCGAACATCCGCCGGGAGAGCCGTACTGGGCGGTGCCGATCGCCACGTACTCGTCGACCACCCGGGCGCCACCGAGGAACTTCAGATAATGACGCGCACCGAGGCCGCCGGCGCTGTGGGCGACGATGCCGACCGAATCGGCGCCCGCCGTGAGCGGGTCGACGACGTCCCTGATCAACCGGGCGTCGGAGGCCACGTCGCGGCCGCTCGCGTGGGCGTAGACGACCCGGTGCCCGGCCGAGCGGATGGCGTCGGCGAGCGGCCGGAAGGTCTCCTCGTTCTGGCGCTCGTCGGCGTAGAGCTGCTGGCCCGGAACGATCACCACGACCCGCTCACCCGACGCGGCCGGCGCGGCCACCGCCGGTGCGGCGAGAGCCGTGCCCGCAGCGATGCCGACGCCGGCGAACAACGCGGTCAGGCCGCGCGACAGTCCTGAGATCATCCGATTCCCCCCGGATCGACGTGTACGTGGTGAGGCGAGGCTAACAGCGACGGCTCACACGTGGCCCCGGTCGAGCGTGCGTCGTGGCGAGTCACAGCGCGATGGGACGTCGAGACCGTGGTTAGATTGTCTGCGAACCACACCGTTGTGATTCGTCGCCGTGTCCTCCGAGGTCCGAATCGGGAAACCCGGGTCGGTCCGCCGGCCCGGCGCACGTCAGCGACGGTGTGAGGGTCATCAGGTTTATCGGTGAGGGAGTGAGATGGACGGCGCAGCTGCGCGTAGCCAGAACGACGGCGATCAACCCACCCCCGACAACGGAGTCCAGCTCGATCCGCACGAGCTCGGTGCGGACGGACTGACGCGCCGGGAACACGACATCCTGGCCTTCGAACGGCAGTGGTGGAAGTACGCCGGCGCCAAGGAAGAGGCCATCAAGGAACTCTTCGGACTCTCGGCGACCCGGTACTACCAGGTGCTCAACGCGCTGGTCGACCGCCCGGAAGCGCTCGCCGCGGATCCGATGCTCGTCAAGCGACTCCGGCGGCTGAGGGCGTCGCGCCAGAAGGCCCGCGCCGCGCGCCGTCTGGGCTTCGAGATCACCTGAGACGCTGACCCCGGTCAGCCATCCGAGGTGCGTTAAGGTCGTCGGTGATGAATGCAGACCGTGAGCCCAATCGCCTCCCGCTGCGCGCGGGGGCGATGATGCTCTTCGCAGTGGCCGTCGTCTTCATCGGGCTCGGCTGGCATTCCGCGGCGACCTCGGGAAGCGAACCGGAGGCCGAGACGACCGCGACCGCCACCTCGACGCCCACCTCCGCGACCCCGTCGTCGACCTCCGCGTCGGCGTCGGCGAAGCGTGTGTGCGTGATCAACGCCGGCCAGGTGTCCGGACTCGCCTCGGATGTGACCGACCTGCTGAAGGAGAAGGGCTACACCATGGCCCAGCCCGGCAACTACACCGCGGGTGGCTTCAGCGAGAACACGATCTTCTACGACGAGGACTCCGACAAGGCGCAGGCCGATCAGCTGGCGGACGCGCTCGGCGGCACCGTCTCCGTCGAGGAACGTCCCAGCTCGTTCACCCGGTGCCGGGGCGGGTTGCCGGTGATCGTGGTGACCGCGGTCAGTGGATCGTGACGTACGCCGCCGGACTATCGTCGAAGCATTCAGAAAATTCAACAGCGCGCCTGTAGTCGTCGCGCACCGTTGGGCCGACGCCCAGTGAACCGCCCCAGCCGGGCGCAATCCCGGTGACAGTGATCAAGGAGTGACATGTCCGGACGTTCGAAACTCGCCGCGTCGCGCGCCCTCGCCGCGTTGGCTTCCGCGGGACTGATCGGGGTTGCCCTGGCCGGTTGCAGCCCCGACCAGAATCCCACGGATGTCCCCGGCACGACGCCGCCCGTGGTCACCGACAAGCCGCTGCCTCCGGGTGCTGCGGACGACGTCGACGGCGAGCCCACCGGCCAGACCGCCGTCGCCGAGATCAAGGACACGTCCGGCAAGGTCGTCGGCGAGGCCACCTTCTCGGCCGAGTCCGAGAGCGATGGTCCGGTCACCGTCAGCGTGCGCGTCACCGACGGCGATCTGCCGGCGGGCTTCCACGGCATGCATATCCACGAGAACGGTGTGTGCGACGCCGGTTCCGGTGGGGCGCAGGCCTTCACCTCGGCCGGCGGCCACCTGCAGGTCGACGGGAACACCAGCCACCCCTCGAGCGGTGACCTGGTCTCGATCAACATCCTCGAGGACCACACGGGCCGTACCGTCACCACGACGGACGCGGTGAAGCTGGACCAGATCTTCGGCAAGGCCATCATGATCCACGAGAAGCCGGACAACTTCGGCAACATCCCGGCCGACAAGTACCCCGGCGGGCCGAAGGAAGACACCCTGAAGACCGGTGACGCCGGGTCCCGCATCGCCTGCGGTGTCATCGAAGAGCAGAGCTAGGCACCCGCGATCCGGCATCGATCGCGGCCGTCCGTGACACCGATCGAGTTCGACGGGTCGCCGACCCCCACCCTGGGGGTCGAGTGGGAATTCGCGCTGACCGACAAGGTCACCGGCGATCTGTCGAACTCGGCGGCGGCACTGTTCGCCGCGGTCGAGGAGCATCACCCCGAACGTCTGGGGAAGATCCACAAGGAGTTGCTCCGCAACACCGTCGAGCTGGTGACCGGCATCTGCCGCACCACCGGCGAGGCGATCGCGGACCTCACCGACACGCTCGGTGTGGTGCGCGTGCTGACCGAGGAGCTCGGCGTCGACCTGTACGGCGCGGGCACCCATCCCTTCGCCGAGTACTCGACCCAACTGCTGACCGAGGGACACCGGTACGCCGAGCTCATCGAGCGCACCCAGTGGTGGGGTCGGCAGATGCTCATCTGGGGCGTCCATGTCCACGTCGGGATCAGCCACCGCGACAAGGTGCTCCCGATCCTCGACGCCCTGCTGAACTACTATCCGCATCTGCTGGCGCTGTCCTCGTCGTCGCCGATGTGGGCCGGCCAGGACACCGGTTACGCCAGCAACCGGGCGATGATGTTCCAGCAGCTCCCGACCGCGGGGTTGCCGTTCCAGTTCGAGACCTGGGAGCAGTTCGAGGACTTCGTCGCCGATCAGAAGACGACCGGGATCATCGACCACCTCAACGAGATCCGCTGGGACATCCGCCCGTCGCCCCATCTCGGCACCATCGAGGTGCGCGTCTGCGACGGCATGACCAACCTCGGTGAGCTCTCGGCGATCGTCGCGCTGATCCACTGCCTCGTCGTCGATCTCGACCGCCGGTTCTCCGCGGGCGAGACGCTGCCGACGATGGCGCCCTGGCTGGTTCAGGAGAACAAGTGGCGGGCAGCGCGTTACGGACTCGAGGCCATCGTCATCCTCGACGCGGACTGCACCGAGAAACTCGTCACCGACGATCTCCACGAGCTGCTCGAACGCCTGCAGCCGATCGCGCGCGACCTCGGCTGCGTCGACGAACTCGCCGGCATCGGGACCATCATCGACAAGGGCGCCAGCTATCAGCGCCAGCGCGCGGTCTACCTCGACACCCACTCGATGCGCGACGTCGTCGCGTCGGTGGTCGCCGAGCTGGACTGACCGTACGTCAACCGGCGCTCAGGGCCTGCCGGTTGAGCCACCGCGTCGAAACCGCGCCTTGTTGGTTGAGCCGGTAGCGAGCGGAGCGAGCCACCGCGTCGAAGCCTAGCCATGCTGGTTGAGCCGGTAGCGAGCGGAGCGAGCCACCGCGTCGAAACCTCGTGCCTTGCTGGTTGAGCCGGTAGCGAGCGAAGCGAGCCACCGCGTCGAAACCTCGTGCCTTGTTGGTTCAACCGGTCGGTGGGTGTGGTGGCGGCCGGGTTTCGACGCGACGCCTCGCTGCGCTCGGTGTCGGCTCAACCGGCAGTGGGGTCGTGTGTCGGCTCAACCGGCGGTGGGGTTGTGTGTCGGCTCAACGGGGTTTCGACGCGACGCCTCGCTGCGCTCGGTGTCGGCTCAACCGGCGGTGGGGTTGTGTGTCGGCTCAACCGGCAGTGGGGTTGCCTACTCAGGGAGCGGGAGCTAATCCCGGTCGGGTGCCTCCATGTCCCGCTCCTCCATGAGGCCGTCGCGGGCACGCTGCTCCTGATACGCCAGGCGTCCGATCCGGTGTGCGACCACGGGTGCGGTGATCAGCGCGAAGAGTCCGGCCAGGATGAGCATTCCACTGTCGACACTGTCGCCGAGTCGCACGACGGCGCCGATCAGGACCAGCAGCAGGCCGAAGGTCTGCGGTTTGGTGGCCGCATGCATTCGGCTCAGCGTGTCCGGGAACCGGACCAGGCCGATGGCCGCGGTGACCGCAAGGAGGCAGCCGACGAGAATCAGCGTCGCGCTGACGATGTCCACAATCATTTCTTCACCGTCATGTCTGGTCATCCCGCACACGGAAGCGTGCGATCGACACCGATCCCACGAAGCTGACCAACGACAGCGCGACGATGGCCGGCACGACGGTCGAGTCCCGGCTGTAGGCCGCCCACACGCCGAGGCCACACATGCACAGGGCGATCAGTACGTCGAGCGCGACCAGGCGGTCGAGTGTGGTCGGACCCCGCAGGATCGCGACCGTCGTCAGGACCGCGGCGAGCAACAGCATCGCCGCCACGATCGTCCACACCACGCTCATGACCCCCCTCGATCCGACCGGCCCGTGGTCCGGTCAGGTTCTTCGGCCGGTCGGGCGCCGTCGACCGGCTCGATGGGCCGCACGTGATGGAAGTCCTCGTCGATGCCGTGGTACGGGCTGGGATGCCATTCGCTGTCGCGCTCGAAGGCCTTGATGAACATGCGCTCGACATACGCCACCTGGTCGTAGAAGGCGCGCACCTTCTTCTCCGAGCGGACGTCGAAGACATGGACGTACAGCATGCGCCGCCGGTGATCGATCTCGAGTACCATCGTGCCCGGCACGAGGTTCAGGTAGTCGACGGCGAGCGTGAGAACCATGTCCGACTTGATCGCCACCCGGACTCGCACGACCGCGCCGAGCGGCGGACGGCCGGGACGCAGGGCCATCCAGCCGATCTGCACACTCGAGACGAAGAAGTCGACGATCATCCGGACGAGGAGCCGCGCCACCGACAACGGATGGATACGGCCCTCGACGGGCACGCGGGGCAGCGGCAGCACGGTGAGCACCGCGATCGCCAGGACGACACCGCCGATGACGTTCGCCCAGGAGACGGTGCCCCACAACAAGACCCACACGAAGGTCAGCCAGGCGATGGTCCACAGCCGGACCCCGACCTCGCGGCCGTCGCCGCCGAGCCACTTGGGCAGGCTCGTGTGATTGCGCAGCCACACCAGGGCACTGACGAAGTGCCAGAAGACGAACAGCAGCGACACCCGCCAGGTGTTGATCACCAGCGATAGCACGGGCCCCTTGGTGGAGACCACGGGCGCGCGCCGCTTCGGCGGCCCCGTGTGCTTGCCGGTGTGCGGTTCTCCGGTGGTCACCGTGTTTCACCTCCGCCCAGTACGGCCTCGACGTACACGCCGCGGTGGACGACGTCGGTCGCGGCACTGTCGGTGAAGTCGAAGATCGGGCCTGCCCACAGCGTGAGCACCAGACCGGCGACGACCATCGCGAACGTGGGGAGCACCATCATCGCCGGCATGCGGCCGACGTCCTCACGGTCGGAGAAGGCGCCCTCGTCGCGTTCGTCGATGAGTGCGGACGGTCCCTGGTCGGCCAGCTCGCCCTCGGGGGCGTCGGCACGAGGCCGCCAGAAACCCTTGGTCCAGATGCGGGCCATCACATACAGCGTGAGCAGGCTGGTCACGACCGAACCGGTCACCAGAATCCAGGCCAGCACCGAGCCGTTCTGAACGCCGGCCTGGAGAAGGGCGACCTTGCCGATGAACCCGGAGAACGGTGGGATGCCGCCCAGATTGAGGGCCGGGACCAGGAACAGGACGGCGAGGATCGGGCTGGCGATCAGGCCACCGAGACGCCGCAACGACGCCGAACCCGCTTGACGTTCGATCAGTCCCACCACCAGGAACAACGTGGTCTGGACGAGGATGTGGTGGGCGACGTAGTAGATCGCGGCCGACATGCCGAGTTCCGACGACAGCGCGACACCGAAGACCATGTAGCCGATGTGGCTGACGAGGGTGAACGACAGCAGACGTTTGATGTCGGACTGTGCGATCGCGCCGAAGATGCCCACGAACATCGAAAGCAGACCCGCGACCATCAGCACCGTGTCCATCGACCCGCCGGGGAACAGCAGTGTGTGGGCGCGGACGATCGCGTAGACACCGACCTTCGTGAGCAGACCGGCGAACACCGCGGTGACCGGTGCGGGGGCGGTGGGGTAGGAGTCGGGCAACCAGGTCGACAACGGGAACACCGCGGCCTTGATGCCGAAGGCGACCAGCAGCACGGCGTAGAGGGCGTTGCGGGTACCGCTGGAGACGTCGTCGAGACGGACGGCCATCTCCGCGAGGTTCAGCGTGCCGGTCGTGGCGTACGCGAAGGCGATGCCGGCCAGGAAGATCAGCGACGACACCATCGACACCATCACGTACGACGCGCCGGCTCGCACGCGCTCCTCACTGGCACCGAGCGTCAGCAGCACGAAACTCGCGGTGAGGAGCACCTCGAAGGACACGTACAGGTTGAACAGGTCGCCGGCGAGGAAGGCGTTGCAGACACCCGCGGTGAGGATGAGATAGGTCGGCAGGAAGATCGACGTCGGCTGTTGCGCCGTGCCGTCCCGGATGCCCTGACCGATCGCGTACACGACGACGCAGAGCAGCACGATCGTCGAGACGACGAGCATCAGGGCGGCCAGTTGATCGACGACCAGCGTGATCCCGAGAGGACCGTTGGGGTAACCCTTGTCGCCCCAACCGCCGATCGCGACGGCGAAGGTGCCGTGCCGGTCGGTCAGGTAGAGCAGCAGACACGACGTGATGAACGCCACCGAGATCGCCACGATGGCGACCACGCGCTGGAACCGGGGGCTCCGGCCCAGCAGCAGCGACAGCGCGGCGGCGCCCAGGGGCACCAGCGTCGGCAGGGCGATCAGGACGGGAATCCAGGACGGCTGCGGAGTCATCGGTCACCCCCTTCGGAGCTGTGTGCTGCGTCGTCGGCGGCGATCTTCTCACCGGAGCTGCCGATGACATTCGGCTCGCCCGAGTCGTCGTCGGGCACCTTGTCGCCCACGACGTCCGGGTCGTCCTCGGTGTCGTCGGAACCGATCTCGTCGATGACGTCCGAGTCGGTCGGCATGATGTCGGTCTCATGCAGGGCGGAGTGCCGCTCGGCGACCTCCTCGGGGGTGAGCGGGTTGCCCGCGTCGTCGAAGTAGTCGCCGGTCACGGTGTCGGACAAGGTGACCGGGTCGTCGCTGCGGTCGCGGTCGGGGGCGGTGTCGAGCGTGCCGGTCTTGATCTTGACGTCCTCGACGTCGTCCTCGACGTCGTCGTCGTCTCGGTTGATCACGAACAGCCGGTACACGAGCGCGAGCACGAACGCCGCCACACCCATGGTGATGACGATCGCGGTCAGGACCATCCCCTGTGCGAGCGGGTCGGCGTCGGTTGCACGGTTCTCCGACGACCGGCCCAGGATCGGCGGATTGCCCATCCCGCCGGACACCACGATGATCATCAGGTTCAGCGCGTTGCCGCACAGGAGCAGGCCGAACAGCATCCGGACCAGGCTGCGTTCCATCAGCAGGTACACACCGCAGGCGGCCATGAATCCGACGACCAGCAGGAGCGGGAGGTTGGTGCTCATCGCGCCACCTGCCCCTTCCCGGTCGGTACGTTCTCGGCTGTCGGTTCGTCCGATTCGGCCGGGACCGTCTCCGACGAGGTCCGGGACCGGACCGTGGTGCGGGCCACCGTCGTCTCGACGTCGAGACGCGCACCGAGACTGCGCAGCACGTCGAGCACGAGGCCGATCACGATGAGGTAGATGCCGAGGTCGAAGAACAGCGCGGTGACCAGTTTGATGTCGCCGAGGACGGGGACGGTGATCTCGAAGACGGCCGACGAGAGCGCCGGGGCCCCGAGGAACATCGAGGTGATCGCGGTGGTGGCGGAGATCGCCAGACCCGCGCCCAGGATGCGGCCCGGTTCGATCGGCAGGGCCTCACCGAGCTCGTAGCGTCCGCCGGCGAGGTACCGCAGGACGAGTGCGAGTCCCGCCGTGAGTCCGCCGGCGAACCCACCGCCCGGCGAGTTGTGGCCGGCGTAGAAGAAGTAGACCGAGAGCACCACCATCGTCGGGAACAGCAGACGTGTCGTCGCCTCCAGCACCATCGAACGGTGCCGCGGGTCGCGCAGACCCGACCCGAGCAGCCACGTCGTGCGGTCGGGTGGGATCGGATCGTCGTCGTCCGAATCGTCGCCACTGATGCCCGCCTGCAGCCGGATGGCGTCGGCGACGCGTGGTGCCGCGCCGAAGCGTCGGTTGCGGAACACCATCGAGGCGACGCCGGTCGCCGCGACGATCAGCACCGACACCTCGCCGATCGTGTCCCAGGCGCGGATGTCGACCAGGAGCACGTTCACCGCGTTCGCGCCGTGCCCGTACTCGTAGGCGGCTTCGGGGAGGTCGACGTGCAGGGGCTCGGTCGAGCGCGCGGAGGCCGCGTACAGACCGATCACCACGAGCATGGCGCCGAATGCGAGACCGATCAGCGCGCGGAGGGGCTTGAAGCCCGTGGCATGCCGCTTCTCCGGCTCGGCGGGCAGCTTGCGCAGCACGAGCACGAAGATGACCAGCGTCAGGGTCTCCACCAGGAACTGGGTGAGTGCGAGGTCGGGGGCGCCGTAGAGCGCGAACAGCATGCCGCAGCCGTAGCCGGTGATGCCGACCAACAGTGTCGCGGCGAGACGATTGCGCAGGACGACCGCGGCGAGCGCCGAGGCGATCATGATTCCGCCGATGACGACCTGGACCGCGGTGGCGCTGTAGTCGACCTGCAGCCGGTCGCGCGCGCCGAGGAACAGGACGATCGTCGGCAGCAGGATCGCCGTGCACAGGATGACGCCCTGGGTGATGGGCAGTGAACCGCGCTGGGTGTTGCGGGTCAGCAGCAGCGAGATGGTGTCGGCCGAGCGCAGCGCAGCGTCGTAGATGCGGTCGGCGTTGAGCAGGGGCCGGAACCCGAAGACGCGGTCGCGGATTCGGCGGATGCCGAGGAAGGCGATCACACCGCCCACGATGACGATGATCGAGAAGATCACCGGGAGGCCGAATCCATGCCACAGGGCGAGGTGTTCGATCTCGTGGCCGTAGCTGTTCAGGGTCTCGGCGTAGGGCTCGAAGAGATCGCCGATCGGTCCGCTGACGAGTCCGGCCACCACTCCGGCGACCGCGAGGACGACCGGGGAGAGGTAGAAGGCCCATGAGGGTGCGTGCATCTTCGCCACTGCCGGGCTGGGCGTGTGCCGCACCTTGCGGCCGAAGGCTCCCCACAGGAAACGGAGCGTGTACGCGCAGGTGATGATCGAGCCGACGAGCAGCACTATGTCGACGGTGTGGGCCTGCCAGGGGGCGAGGGCGCCGGTGTCCCAGACCGACGCGAAGGCGGTTTCCTTGCCGATGAAACCGAAGGTGAAGGGGATGCCGGCCATGCTGGCGCCGGCGACCGCGGCGGTGATGGCGAGCACGGGTAGCCGATGACCGAGCCGCGCGAGTTTACGTATGTCGCGGGTACCGGTGGCGTGGTCGATGATGCCGACGACCATGAACAGCGAGGCCTTGAACATGGCGTGCGCGACGAGCATGGCGAGTCCGGCCATGGCCACGTTGGCGTCGCCGATGCCGACGAGCACGGCCATGAACCCGAGCTGTGACACCGTGCCGAAGGCCAGGATGAGCTTGAGGTCGAGTTCACGCAGCGACCGCCAGCTGCCGAGGACCATCGTGAACGCGCCCAGTCCGACGACGGCGACCTGCCAGCTGGCGGTGACCGAGAAGGCCGGGGCCAGCCGCGCGATCAGGTAGATGCCGGCCTTCACCATCGCCGCGGCGTGCAGGTACGCGCTGACCGGGGTGGGGGCGGCCATGGCGCCCGGGAGCCAGAAGTGGAACGGGACGATGGCCGATTTGCTGAGCGCGCCGATGAGCAACAGGACGATCGCGACGTCGACGTAGACTCCGGTCGGCGGCGCCGCGATGATCTCCGAGAGCAGGTAGGTCCCGGACCGTTCGCCCAGCATGATGATGCCGACGAGCATGGCCAGACCGCCGAAGGTGGTGACCAGCAGCGCCTGGGTGGCCGACCGGCGGGCAGTCGCGCGGACGCCGTAGAAGCCGACCAGCATGAACGACAGCACGGTCGTGAGTTCCCAGAACACATAGAGCACGAGCATGTTGTCGGAGACGACCAGACCGAACATGGCACCGGCGAAGGCGACCATCTCGCCGCCGAACAGCGCAACGCGGGGACGGGCGTCGTCGAAGTAATGGGCGCAGTAGCAGAGCACTAGGGCGCCAACCCCGAGGATCAGCACGGACAAGATCGCCGCGAGGGTGTCGAACCGGGTGACGATGTCCATCTGCAGCGACGGAACCCAGCTCACCGTCTCCACGACGGCGCGGTCGGCTTCCGGGTCGGGCCAGTGGGAGATCACCCAGATCAGGGCGCCGAGCGGCGCGAGTGCGAGGATGTAAAAGCCCCGGGTGCCGATCCAGTGGATGACTGCGGGCGCTATCAGTGCGCACACTGCCAACGCAGTCAACACGGATATCAAAAGGGCACTCCGTCTTTCTCCCGGCGGGGTGTCACGGGCGAACGCCCGCGGGAACTACTTTACCGTTGCCCGTATGTTCCGGTTCGACTGGCTCTGGCGTCTCCTTGTGGTACTGGCTTCGATCGTGGTGGTCGCGGGCTCCCTGGCCGGGTGCGGTGAGGAGGAGCAAGCCGGTCCCGAGGGTGTCCCGCTGCCGTCGGATTTTCCCGTCACGCAGGTGCCGCTGATCGACGGGCACGTGCTCTCGGCGAGCGGTACACGCGCCGACGGCTGGGAGGTCACCGTCCAGGGCCCGGCGAATGCCGGCAACCAGCTCGACGCGGCGGCGAAGAAGCTCACCGACGCCGGCTACACCGAATCGCACCGTTCCACCGAAGGTGGTCAGTCGGTCGCCGTGTTGTCCGCGTCCAAGGGCGGATCGACCTTCTGGGTCCAGATCGGCGCATCACCCCAGGCAGCCGGTGGTGGTTCATCGGTGTTCTACCTGGTGAACGCGGAATAATCCGGCGCATCAGCCCCCGCTGCGGCGGGGGCTTTTTCGTGGCCGGAGCTGCGAGACAAATGACAGAACATGTCAGGTGTTGACCTAACGCCTTTCGGTTACTAGTCTCTCCTGTGACCCGCTTCACAACGCTGCGTCACCGTGTTGTCCGCCCTGGACTCCGGGGCGCACATTACATCCACTCATCGAGGAGCTGTTCCATGACGACGACCGAACAGGCGACCGACCCGCTCGCCACCATCGCCGACCGCGACCGAGTCTTCACGGAGGCCGCTGGGTCGAATCGAGCGGCAATGACTGGATCGACGTGGTCGACTCGTACTCCGAGCGCACCGCGGCCCGCGTCCGTGCCGCCACCGCCGAGGACATGGCGCGTGCCGTCGACGTGGCCCGGGCATCGTTCGACGGCGGTGAGTGGGCGCGCAAATCGCCTGCGGGACGCGCCGACGTGATCGACACCATCGCCGACCGCCTCGAGGCACGGGTCCCCGAACTGACGACACTCGGCATCGTCGAGGTCGGCGTCACCGCGCCCGTCAGCGCGATGACCCAGCAGATGGTGCTCGGCCTGTACCGCGCGGTGGCCGCCGAGGCGCGCAAGGTGAACGTCGTCGAGGAGCGTCCGCGCGCCGACGGCGGGGTCTCCCGCATCGTCAAGGAGCCGACCGGCGTCGTCGCCGCGATCATCCCCTGGAACGGACCCATCGGCAGCATCGCCTTCAAGGTCATCCCGGCCCTGGCCGCCGGCTGCTCGGTCGTCCTCAAGACCTCGCCCGAGGCGCCGCTGTCGCCGTCGGTGTTCGCCGACGTGGTCGCCGAACTCGTCGAAGAGGGTGTGATCCCCGAGGGCGTCCTCAGCGTGCTCGTCGCCGACCGTGAGGTCTCCGAGTCGCTCGTGGTCAACCCGAAGGTCGTCGAGCACTGCCAGCAGGTCCTGGCCGACTTCAAGGTGCCCCGCTACGTGGTGATCCGGCAGGACCCGCTGCCCCGGCTCCCAAGTGGAAAGATCGCCAAGACGGTGATCCGGGACGAGTACAAGGACGTGGACACTCGCTTCGATCGCGTGCGCTGAGGGGTGCGCGTGCGTTAGACGGGATACGCGCTGGGTGTGAGACGGCCGAGGTTGCGGAGGGACATCCGCACCTCGGTCGTTTTGCTTGTCGGCCGGCTCGACGCCACGGACGACGAGGCTGTCTCGATTTTTTCCGCCTCGCGGACAGATGACACAGTTTGTCCGTTGTAACATCGCTTGAGGGAGGTGCACACACGTGGCACGCAGAAAGACGGGCAATGTCCTGAGTGAGGACGTCGACGAGGCCCGTAAACAGATCATGGTCGCTGCGGAGAAGGTTTTCCAGCGATTCGGCGTAACCAAGACGACAATGGACGACATCGGTCGCGAGGCCGGGGTGTCCCGCCCGACCGTCTACCGCTACTTCGGCGACCGCGACACGCTCATCTCGGCCATCATCGAGCGGCGCTCGCGGATGCTGTTCGCCAAAGCGCGGAAGTTTATGCTCGAGAAGGAGACCTTCGCCGATCAGCTCGTCGAGGGCCTGATCTTCCTGGTCGACCGCGGACGTCGCGATCCGTTGATCCGCATCCTCGTCAGCCCCGAGCACATGCAGATGGCCGAACCGCTGGTCGGTGCCTCGGGCCTCGCCGCGCGGCTGACCGCGGAGATGTGGGACCCGGTCATCGAACGGGCGATGGAGCGCGGCGAGATTCGCCGGGACGTCGACAAGGAGAAGATGGCCGAGTGGATCGCGCTCGTCCAGTTCATCCTCGTCGGGCGTCTGGACTTCGACCGTCCGGATGACCCCGAACACCGGGACATGTTGCGTAACTTCGTTCTTCCGGCGTTCCTGCCGAGCGCGGTCCCGGCCGCCACCGCCAAGTCATAGTCCGAACCGCAAAGCGCCCTCGAAATCCGCCCTCCACAGACTGCCCGACGACGCCACGTCGGCGCGGCTACAGAGGGTGGTTCCAGGGGCGGTTTCGGTGGCTACGGCGAACACTCGGAGTAGACCTCGTCGATGACCGAGGCGTACTTTTCGGCGACTGCGCGTCGTTTGAGTTTCATGGTCGGTGTCAGTTCGTCGGAATCCGGTAGCCACTCGTCGGCGAGCAGCCGATAGTGCTTGACCTGCTCGACCCGCGACAGCTGACCATTGGCACGCTCGACTGCTTCGGCGATCACGGCCTGCAGGGCAGGATCCGCGACCAGTGTCGCCGGGGAGCCGTCGGCGAGTCCGTGCGCGGCCGCGTAGGTGTCCGCGGCGTCCGGATCCAGGACGATCAGTGCGACGTTGTACGGGCGCCGGTCGCCGAGGACACACGCCTGTCCGATGAGCGGCGATGCGCTCTTGAGTTTGCCCTCGATGTACACCGGCGACATGTTCTTACCGGCGGCGTTGATGATGAGTTCCTTCTTGCGGTCGACGATCGTGACCCATCCGTCCTCGTCGATCCGTGCGATGTCACCGGTGTGCAGCCAACCCGACTCGTCGATGGCCTCGGCGGTCCTCTCGGGGTCTTTGCGATAGCCCCTCATCACATGGGGGCCGCGCAGGAGCAGTTCGCCGTCCGGCGCCAGTTTCGCCTCGGTACCCGGTTGCGCGAGTCCGACCTTCCCGACCCGAATGTCGGTGGGCAGGTTGGTGAAGCCGAGTGCTCCGGTCTCGGACATGCCGAAACCTTCCTGGAGCGGAGTGCCGATGGCGAGGAAGAACTCGTGTACCGCCGGCGCGATCGGGGCGGCGCCGGTCATGAGCAGCGCGACGCGGTCGAGGCCGAGCTGGGCGCGGAGTCCGGCAAAGATCTGTCCGTCGGCGGCGGCGACCGACGCTTCGACCTCGGCCGGGACCGGTTCGTGACGCTGCTCCATCTGTACCCTGCGCGTTGCCGCCTCGATTGCTGCGAGCGTGGGTTCTCGCTGATCGTCCGGAAGTGCGGCGAAACGGGCGAGGAGTGCGGCACGGAGCTTCTCCCAGATCCGGGGAACGCCGAGGAACCAGGTCGGACGCGCCTCGGCCACGGCGGCGAAGACGGCTGTCGCGTCGCGCACGGTCGTGATCGGCCATCCGGTCACGGTCGCCAGATAGTGGGAGAAGACGCGGTCGGCCGCATGTGCCGTGGGGAGGTAGCTGATCGCCGCGCCGTCGGAGGCGAACGGGAAGCGCAGGTTGCAGGTGAACATCACGAACATGAGGTTCGCGTGGGTGAGCTCGACCCCCTTGGGGTCGCCGGTGGTCCCGGAGGTGTAGATCAGGGTCGCCAGGTCGTCGGGCCCGACGGTGCGCCAGGCCTGTTCGAAGTCGAAGCCGTCCGAGGGATGCCGCCGGAGGTCGGCGAGGCAGATGAGCGCCTCGGGACCGTCGTCGCGGCCGTGCGGACCGTCGTCGACGGCGCCGTTGACGACGATGTGTTCGACGGTGGGCGCCGCCGTGCGTCGGAGAACGTCGACGAACTCGGGATCGGCGACGACGACGCGGTTGCCCGCGTTCTCGAACAGGTAGCTGATCTGTTGGGCGCCGAGGTCAGGTAGATGGAGAACGGGGTCGCGCCGAGGTGCAGCACCGCCATGTCGAGGATGTGGAACTCGGGACTGTTGCGCACCATGAGGGCGACGGTGTCACCGCGGGAGACGCCGAGGCTCGCGAGGCCGGTGGCCACTTCCTCCACCGCGTCGCGGTACTCGCCCCAGGTGTACGAACGGTTGTCGCCGGATGCGGTCAGGGCGGTGCAGTGGGTGCGATTCGCCGCGGTTGCCTGGAAGGCCTCGACCAGGGTGGTGGCGGAGATACCGGGAGCCGCGACGGGTTCCGGCGATGTCTGTGTGCGGTTCATGGGTCCTGTCTCGATCACGTTGAGGGAGTGGGAATTCACCCGGGTTGGGCAACAGGTTCCGCGACGGCGGAGCGCAGGCCGGCCGTGACGGTGTCGCGGGTGGTGAGGAAGTGGGCCGGATCGGGTTGGTGGACCCGTCGCCAGTAGTCGACGTAGCGCCATGGGCTGTTGGTGACGATCCGCCCACGATCGTTGCGGTAGTATGTGGTGGTGCCGCCGAAATGCCAGACGGGTGTCCGCGAGCGCCTCGTCGAGTTCCCGGTTGTAGGCCTCGTACGCCTCGGGACGAACCTCGATGGTCGCGAGGCGATCGTCGATCATCGTGGCGAGCAATGCGGTCACGTGTTGGATCTGCATCTCCGTCCCGGCGATGACCGTCGCGCCGTGGCCGGTGTTGGTGTTCGGGCCGTATAGGCAGAAGAAGTTGGGGAACCCGGGCACGGTGATCCCGAGATGCGCCCTACCGTCGTCATCGCCCCAGACCTCCCGCAGAGTTCGTCCGTCACGTCCGCGGACCTCGACCGAGCCGAGGACGTCCACCGATCGGAACCCCGTGGCGAGGACGATCACGTCGGCCTCGAAAGTCGTTCCCGCCGTGGTGGCGACACCGTTCGGCGTGATGGTCTCGATCCCGGTGGTGATCAGGTCCACATTGTCCCGACGCAGGGTGCGGAACCAGCCCGCGTCGATCAGCAGACGCTTTCCGTACGGCGGATAATCGGGAAGGCTCTTCTCCAACAGGTCCGGGCGATCTGACAACTCGCTTTCGATGTATGCGGTGAGCATCGCGCGGAGCCGGTCGTTTCCCTTGTTGATGGCGCGGCCGAGGTGCGGATAATCGCGATCGACCTGCAGCAGACGCCACACCTTGTCGCCCATGCGCCAGAACAGCCTGGCGGGGTACCACGCCAGGTAGAACGGCACGTGTTCGTTCAGCCAGTGTGTCGACGCGCGTACCGCAACACCTTTCAACGGATGGGGCATCGCCCACTGCGGTGACCGTTGGAAGATACGCACCTGTGCGGCGATCTCGGCCGCGGCGGGGACGAACTGCATCGCGCTGGCGCCCGTGCCCACCACGGCGACGCGTTTGCCCCGGAGGTCGAACTCGGGATCCCAACGGGCGGTGTGGAGAACCGGACCGTCGAAGTCCTGGAGTCCCGGAAGGTCCGGGATGCTCGGCTGGTTCAGCAGTCCGACGGCACTGACGACGGCGGTCGCGGTGAGGTTCTCGGCCTCACCGGTGTGGACCGAACGGACCGTGAGTGTCCACGTCGAGGTGCCGGAGTCGAAGGCGGCTGAATCCACCATGGTCGAGAACCGTGTTCGTGCGAGCACGCCGTGCCGCTCGGCCAGATCCCGCCAGTACTCGGCCAGTTCATGCTGGGAAGCGAAGTGACTCGACCAGTCCGGTTTGGGGTCGAAGGACAGCGCGTACAGGTAACTCGGGGTGTCGACGCCGCAGCCCGGATACACGTTCTCGTGCCACGTGCCGCCGACGGCAGTGTTCTTGTCGATCAGGATGTAGTCGATTCCCGCCTGCTCCAGGCGGATCGCCATCGCGAGTCCGGAGATGCCGGCACCGATGACGGCGACCCGGAAACCGTCCGCCGGCGGTGACGACGGTTCGGAGTGGCGTCGGTGGATCCCCATCTCCTCGCCGAGCAGCCGGCCGTAGTCGTCGGGGATTGTTCGGCCAGGATGACCGACAGGATTTGCGAAAGTCGTTCGGGTGCCGGGGGATCGGCCATCGTCAGGTCACCGTCACGCCAGGCGCACAGTGCCGTGTGTGCTTCCTGTCGGATGCGGGTCGCGAGTTCCGGACCGAAACCACCGCCATCGTGGTCGCCGAGGTCGGGCGGCGGGGTGGGAAGAAACGGCTCACGAATCCAGCGGTCGTCACCGGTGAGCAATGCCAGCGATCCGAGCAGAATCGGCAGATTCGCTTCCTCGAGCGCAGCTGCGAGCTCCGCGTCGCCGAACTCCGCGTTCGGCCGGAACGAGTTGTCCGGTGTGCCGGACCAATCGGGGCCCGGCCACGGGGGACGTGGTGCCGATGTCCGATGTGTGGTCATCGTTTCGCCACCACCGGCATGCCGCCCTTGTTCGCGGCGATGTCCGCGTGAACCTCGTCCGGGTTGGCCACGGCCATCTGCTTGTCGGCTCCGTCAGGAAGCTTTATCGCGTCGTTGAACTGGCGAAGCATGGCGAAGGCTGCCTTCTCGTCGTCGTGCGGGAGTATCCGCCCGACACGATCGGCGAAGGTGACGAGGGGACTGATGGCCGGCAGAATGTGCCGCCAAGCGGTCTTCTCGACGCCGAGAGCGTCCATCACATGCGGCGGAATCCACGAGTGCAGCAGTCCGTAAGCGAGTTTCAGCCTTCGTTCGTTCGTCATGAACTTCGCGACCGGCCCCGGCAGGACCTCGACATCGCCGGGCGGGTTCTCGACGCTGTACTCGATGATCGAATGCACGACGTCGTGGCAGAGCTCGTCCGGCGGCAACTCGATGAGAGTGTGCAGATCTGTCTTTCGGCGGGCGTCGTCGTAGTCGGTGTGCAAGATGTCCTCCGGGACACCGATGACATGACCGACATAGCGGCTCAGAGCGAAGATGTCGTCGAGTTCGCGGTCGCTGTAACGGATTCCGGCGGACTGGACGGCATCGGTGAACTTGACACCGAACTGCCCGGCCTGGGTGACCATGCTGTCGAGGTTGTTGATCGGGATGCCCCAGTTCGCCCAGTCCCAGTGGTCCGAGCGCCCGAGGCTGTGACGGACGGCGGCGTGGATCATGCGGACCTTGGCGGTCAGCCGGAACCCTTCCTCGAAGCGCCTCATCCCGCCCGGGGTGTACGCCGCCACCACGTAACGGAAGCTCTCGATGAGTCGCGTCCCGACCTTGTCCTCTTTGCGCAGCCGGCCGCTGAACAGGACCGGGCGCGTGGCGCTGTACATCGAGAACCCGCCGGCGATCGCACCCCAGGCGAGGACCGGCGGGACGATCGGTCCGGCGCGCCAGAACGCGACCGCGCCCCGGTAGAGCTGGTCGAAGTCGACCCATTCGGGGACCCGGTCGAGCTGCTCGAACAGCGCGATCAATCCGGGACTCGGATCGTCCACGGCGTCGATGCCGTACTCGAGTGCCTGGTCGAACGTGCGCCACGTCGAGGTGTACGACGGGTCCTTGAAGTCGAGCATCGCCGCGTACGCGTAGTCGTCGGCGAGGAGTGCGTGGTCGGTCAGCTTCTCGACCAGGTCTCTCCCATACATGGCTATTGCCTTGTCCTTGTTAGCGATTCGTCCCAGGTCGATCCCGCGGGGCAATCCCGTCGGTACATCCAGGTCGCCGCGAAAAGTCTGCTCGTCCGGCTGTGGTGCTGCGTGGGGTGTCATGTCCTCTTCCTCGCCGAGTGCGTGAAGCGGCCGGTGTGACGGCCGTTACACGGCAGGGTAGACCCGACTGAACACTATGTCTACACTTCATGTCTGGTTAGGTGTCTCGTCGCTGGTGCCACCGGCCGGCGAGCAAGATCCATCAGGAGGAGACAAGCCAATGTCCGGAGTCCCGACCCACGAGACCGGCGCAGTCGGTTCCGGCCTCGCCGCCGAAGTGCTGCGCGACCTGCTGGCCACGCGCTGGAGCTGTCGCGCATTCCGGCCTACGGCGGTGCCGCGCAACGAGATAGAAGCGATCCTCGACATCGCACGCCGAACCCCCTCCTGGTGCAACACCCAGCCGTGGCACCTGCACATCACCGAGGGCGACGCCACTGGTCGCCTACGGGAAGCGCTGCGGGCGCGGGTTGCGTCCGGGGCCGATGTCCGGCCGGACGTCGAGTTCCCGCGGGCCTACGAGGGGGTGTACCGCGAGCGCCGTCGGGAGAGCGGATGGCAGCTGTACGACAGCCTCGGTATCGCCCGGGACGATCGGGTGGGTTCGGCGCGACAGACGTTGCGCAACTTTGATTTCTTCGACGCCCCGAACGTTGCCGTGCTCACCACCGAAGAGGTCCTGGGCACCTACGGCGCCGTCGACTGCGGGCTCTTCGTCCAGAGTTTTCTGCTCGCGGCGCACAGTCGCGGGGTGGCCGCGATTCCGCAGGCGGCGCTCGCCACTCAGGCACCCCTCCTCCGTGAGCATCTCGGTTTACCCGCTGACCGGCAGGTTCTGCTGGGGATCTCCTTCGGTTACGCGGATGTCGATCACCCGGTCAACGGCTATCGGACACACCGTCAGAGTGTCGACGAGGTCGCGACCTTCGTCGGCGGAGGCCGGCTCGGATGAACCACTTCCATGTCCTGACGCGGGACGGCGTCCGGATCGCGTTCCACGACGTCGGTGACGGGCCGGGTGTGCTGCTCATCCACGGCTGGAGTCTGAGTGGGGAGGTGTGGGATCGGCAGATCCGTGTGCTGGTTGAGAGCGGCCACCGGGTGGTCGCGATGGACCTTCGGGGCCATGGGAACTCGGACGCCCCTCGCGCCGGTTGTCACATCGACTCACTCTGCGACGACGCCATCGAGGTCATCGAGCAACGCGCCCTCGACCGGGTGGCCCTCGTCGGATGGTCGCTGGGTGGCCTGGTCGCGATGCGATTGGCCTGTCGGCGACCGGATCTCGCGCGTTCCCTGGTGCTCGTCGCGTCGAACGGCGTCGCGTCGGCGCGACACGAGACCTTCCCCTTCGGGGTGCCGCCGGAGGGGCCGCTCGAGGCGATGCTCGCGGCCGAGCACGCCGACCGGATCTCCTTCCGGCGGAAGGCGGTCGGGGACCCTTTCAAGGGAAGCGACCCGGAACCGTCGGTGCTGGATTGGCTGCATCGCATCTCGCTTCAGACCCCGAGCTGGGCCGCTGGGGCGGCGTTGCGCACCTTGATGACCACCGAGCAGGTCGATCTGCTGAATCGTCTGTCGCTGCCGGTGACACAGATCGTCGGCGACGCGGACCCGGCGCTCTCGGTGCGCGGTGCCCGGTGGGTGCGGGATCGTCTGGGCGGTGAGCTCGTGGAGCTGGACGCCGGTCACTATCCGATGCTGGAGTGTCCGGACGACTTCGACGAGGCGTTGCTGGCGGGACTGCGGACCGGTGCCGGACTCCGGTCGTGAACGATCAGGTCACCCCGGTCCCTCCCTGCAGACGACCCTGCAGACGGCGTGTCCGGACATCTACTACTCTTCTCCCATGAGCCAGGGTTCGTTCGCGCGTCGACGCCCCCGTGACCACGACGGGAGTTCCGCGGCGGAGATCGCGGTGTTCGACGCGACCGAGAAATTGCTGGCCAACACATCTCTCCAGGACCTGACGGTGGCGCAGATCCTGGAGGTCGGCGGTTTGTCCCGGGCGAATTTCTACCACTACTTCGCCAACAAGTACGACGTGCTGGTTGCGCTCCTGGGCCGTGTCTTCGACGAGTCGTACGGTCTCGACGCACCGTGGGGGACGGACCCGGGTCGCGACCGGGCCCGGCGAATGGGGTCGAGTCTCGACCAGACGCTCGAGATGTGGTCGAAGCACGGAGCAGTGATCTGCGCGGTCATCGAGCACATGCACAGCCGACCGGCGGTCGCCGAGGCGTGGCAGCGCATGTTCGAACAGTTCGTGTCGGCTCTGGCGGAACAGATCAGGTTCGAGCGAGCCGAGGGTCGGGCACCTGACGGAGCTCCCGCGGTGATGCTCGCCGCGATGCTGGTCGGCGGCGCCGAGCGTGCCTTCTACGTGAGCACCCGTGGTCTCGATGATCGGTTGCCGGCCGCCGCGAGCGTCACGACGTCGTTGACCGCGATCAACGAGGCGGCCATCTACGGAGGACGCGCCCCGGCGAAGGGGCGGCGCGCGACGGCGAAGGACGCCGCGACCGAGGTGACCGCACCGCCGGCCGCGGAACCCGTGGCCGTCGAAACCGAGACCGCGCGCAACATCTTGAACTCGATGCGCGAGCTGCTGATGACCGAGACCCTCGCCGAGCTGTCGGTGGCGAAGATCCTCAAGCACTCCAACACTTCTCGCGCATCCTTCTACTTCTACTTCCGCAGCAAGGAAGATGCCTTCGTCGTCCTGTTCCGGGAAGCGGCCGCGCATGTCGTCGCCGGGCTCGCTGACATCGTCGAGGTCGATCGGGCGGACCCGTCGGCGCTCATGGCCCAGGTCGACCAGTGGTTGAACGTCGATCGTCACGCGGGGGCGGTCATCAAGAACGCCGTGCACGAGTGGCCGCGTCTGCCCGAACTGCGTGTCGAATACCTGGCGGCGATGAGTGCGATGGAGACCGTGCTCGAGTCGATCATCCTCGCCGATCGGAAGCGAGGTCTCGCGCCCGCCGGGCCGCCCGTTCGTGAGTATGCGGCGACCCTGTTGTGGACGATCGAACGCACGATTGCCGGTTCGCTGGCCGGGGAGGCCCATCTCGGCGACCGTGCCGCCGTCACGGAGATGGTCACACGATTCGTCTTCGCAGCGATCTACGGACGTCGCTGACCGCGCTGCACAACGCGACGCGGGAGAGTTCGAAAACCCTCCTGCCGAGTCGATTTCGGACTATTCCGGCGGAACTCCCGGTGATCGGCGGTGGAATCGTGCGTGACGCACATCGATCGAACTCGGATCTGCACTGCCGTTTTTGTGATTGACGTCACGTCTGAACACTATGTATGCTCACGGTATCTAGCCGGCCCACGGTGGGCTGTCGGCACCCCGCGAAGAAACCGGAGTCATCGATGAGTGTTACCCAGATCCCCGCCGGCTCGACCACCGCCGGCATCGACCACGACCTCGATTGTGCCCGTAGGGCTTTCACGAGTGGGCGCACGAGGCCGCTGTCCTGGCGGGTGGCTCAGCTCGAGGGGTTGTTGCGATTCATCGACGACTGCGAGGCCGGTATCGCGGCCGCGGTGTGCGCCGATCTCGGGCGAGACCCGATGGCGACGTTCATGGCCGACATCGCGCCTGTCCGGCACGAGATCCGGCACACGCTTGCGAACCTGGCGCAGTGGATGAAGCCGGAGAGGGTTCGGGTGAGTGCGGCGACCGCGCCGGGTCAAGCGTGGATTGTCCCGGAGCCCAAGGGAGTTGCTCTCATCCTCGGCGCCTGGAACTTCCCGATCCTGCTGACCCTTCATCCACTGGTGAGTTGTCTGGCAGCGGGGAACGCCGCGGTCGTGAAGCCGTCGGAGATCTCCGCCGCGACCGCGAGATATCTCTCGGAGCAGCTGCCGCGGTACGTCGATGCCGAGGCGGTTCGCCTCGTGCTGGGTGACGCAGAGGTCAGCGCATCGCTGGCCGGGCGGCCGTTCGATCACACGTTCTTCACCGGCTCGACGCCGGTGGGCCGTGCGGTCATGGCGGCGAGCGCTCGCAATCTGACCCCGGTGACGCTCGAGCTGGGCGGTAAGAGCCCGGTGATCGTGGCCTCCGACGCCGATGTGGACGTCGCCGCCCGGCGGATCGCCTGGGCCAAGGCGGTGAACGCCGGCCAGACGTGTACCGCTCCCGACTACGTGCTGGTGGAGGAGTCGGTGCGACCGGCGCTCGTCGAGCGGTTGCTTGCAGAACTGCCGCTGCGCGGGGCCCAGGACAGCACCCGGATCGTGAACGACCGGCATGTCGCCCGACTGCGGCGCATCCTGTCGACGCACGGCGGCGAGCAGTACGGCGGCGCGATCGACGAGTCGAGGCGGGTCGTCGCACTGGGGGTCGATCCGAGTGGTACGCAGCGCCCGCTGACCTGCACCGGTGGTCTCACCTTCGCCGGCGGGCCGTGGAACAACTACAGCACGCGCGCCATCGCCACGGTCGTCTCGCGACTTCGCGAGTCGCCGGGTACCTACGGTCTGGTGACCGCGAACAGCGGGTACCTGACCAAGCATGCGTTCGGCGTCTACAGCACCGAACCGCCGGTCGACGGCTTCCGCCGCGAGAACGTCCAGGCCGAGGTGGATGCGGAGCCGACGACCACGGTGGCCGAGACCCATGACGGAATTGCCGAGATCGAATCCTGGACAGTCGCTTTCGGTCGAGACGGTAACCCCGAGAAGGCATTCGTGGCGGCGCGCGTACCGGGCGGCGCGCGGACGCTGGCGGTGGTCACCGACTCCGGTGACCTCCGTGAGCTCGCCGAGGCCGAGATGGCCGGCCGCCGACTGCGGGTCGAGCAGTCCGGTACGGCCCGCCTCGATTGACCGTGATTATCTAAAGACGTAAGGTTTATTGCACAGACGCCGGGCATCCGGCGGTGAAGGAGTGACGCGATGAGCGAGATCGACGACTTTCGTGCGCGCTATACGCAGCACGTCGGCCACGTCGCCGCTGGGGACATGAAGTCCGCGCTGGCGGAGATGGTCCAGGAGAACCTCCCGACCGTGTTCGAGGGCGTCGACGTGCCCCGTGGCGCGATCGAGAACCACCGGATCGTCGGCGTCCGTGCGGACGGCGACCGGATGATCGGTGAGGCGGTGTACGCCTTCGATGGCCGCGAGATCGGTCTGCGCTCGATCTGGGAACGCGACGACGGCACCTGGCTGGCGGCCGCCCTGGAGAACTTCCCGCCCGGTGATCGCGCATGACCGCCCCGACGGTCGACGTCCCGTGGGGGCCGGCGGCCGACGGTCTCGATGCGCCGTATTGGGAGGGCCTTCTCGCCGGTGAACTGCGGCTACAACGCTGCGGCACCTGCCGGACCTGGATCTGGAGTCCGCAGTCGGTGTGCGGCTCCTGTCACGGCTTCGACCTCGAATGGGAGCGCGTCGAACCGGTGGGCACCGTCTACAGCTGGAGTCGGAGCTGGTACCCGTACATCGAGGAACTGTCCGACCGGATGCCCTACATCAGTGTTCTCGTCGAACTGGCCGACGCCGGCGGTCGCCGCGTCCTGGGCCTGCTCGTCGACGACGTCGAGCGGACACCGCGCATCGGCGAGCCCGTCACCGGCGTCTTCGAGCACAAGGAGGGCGAACCCTGGCCGCTGCTGCGGTGGCGCCGGGCCGACTCGCCGAATGGAGAGCAGTGATGTCCGGATCGATTCGTGGTGCGACCGCCGTCGTCGGCGTCGCCGAGATGCATTACAAGCGTGGGCAATCGCCCATGACCGAACAGCAGATGACCATCAAGGCCATCATCGATGCCTGTGCCGACGCCGGGGTATCGCCCCGTGAGATCGACGGATTCGTCTCGTACGCAGGCGGTTCCAACGACGGCCCCATCCTGGGCGCGGCCCTTATGGTCGACGAACTCCGTTGGTCGAACATGATGTGGGGCGGCGGCGGAGGCAGTGTCGCCGCAGCCGTCACCAACGCGGCTGTCGCGATCGCATCGGGACAGGCGCAGTGCGTCGTCGTGTACCGGGCCATGTCCCAGGCCGACACCGGACGACTCGGATACGCCAAATACCACTACGGCCCGCATTTCCTGGCGCACGGCGTCGGTTCGCCCGCGCAGATCTGCGCCATGCGTACTCAGCGGATGCTCGAGCACGACGGCGTCCCGCGGTCGGCGATGCGCTCACTCGTCCTGGCGGCGTATCAGCATGCGCAGCAGAATCCCACGGCCCAGGGCCACGGTCGGCCGCTCGACGAGGAGACCTACGAGTCGTCGCGCCTCATCGCCGAGCCGTTCCATCTCTACGACTGCTCGCGGGAGAGCGACGGCGCGGTGGCGCTCGTCCTGGTCTCCGCGGACCGGGCGCGCGACCTCCGTGCCGATCCGGCCTACGTCATCGCGGGCGCGCAGGGTGCGCCGGGCGGCTACAGCGAGCGCGTCGACAACGACGAGCAGTACGCGACCGCCGGTTTCGGTCCGGCCAACGGCGGCAAACCCGGTGTTGCCGAACGTCTCTGGGCGTCGGTAGGTCTGGGCCCCGACGACGTCGACGTGGTGCAGGTCTACGAGAACTTCAGCGGCCCCGCGGTTGCGACGCTCATCGACCATCGCCTCTGCCCGCCCGGTGAGGCGGCCGGCACCGTGATGACGGTGGAGAACCTGACCGCCCCGCACGGAAAGCTCCCGGTGAACACCAGCGGCGGCAACCTCGCCGACTCGTTCATCAACGGGCTGAACCTCGCCGTGGAAGCGGTGCGACAGATCCGGGGTACGTCGACCAACCAGGTCGCCGACGCGAAGACCTCGCTGTTCATCGGTGGTCCGATGGCGCCGCTGGTCAGCTCCGTGTTGTTCGGCCACGCAGACACCCTGTAGCCAGGCACTCAGACTCCGAAGGGTCATCATGTTGGATCGCAACGAACTGTTCATCGACGGCACCTGGACGGCGCCGGCGTCGGGAGAGCATGGCGACGTCATCGAAGCCGCCACCGCGAAGGTGCTCGGCCGTAGCGCTCTCGCGGGACCGACCGACATCGATGCCGCCGTTGCGGCCGCACGCGCCGCGCTCGACGGACCGTGGGGTTCGATGAGTCGCGCCGAACGTGCCGACCTCCTCGACCGTTTCGCGGCGGCGATGACCGCGCGTGCTCGTGCCACCGCCGAACTGGTGAGCCGGGAGAACGGGATGCCGATCACCCTCGCGAAGCCGACGAACGGCTACGGCCCCGCGGCGATGCTGTCGTACTACGCCGGCCTGATCCGGTCGGCGGAGGACGAGGAGGTGCGGCCCGGTGCGCTCGGCGGTCGGACCGTGGTCCGCAGCGAGCCCGTCGGGGTCGTCGCCGCGATCACGCCGTGGAACTACCCGCAGCCGCTCGCCGCGATGAAGATCGCGCCCGCACTTGCGGCCGGCTGCACTGTGGTACTCAAACCGGCGCCCGAAACCGCCCTGGATGCTTTCGTCTTCGCCGACGCGGCGCAGGAGGCCGGCCTGCCGGCCGGTGTCCTCAACGTCGTCCCGGGCGGTCGCGAGGCCGGTGCTCACCTCGTCGGACATCCCGGGGTCGACAAGGTGGCCTTCACCGGGTCGACCGTCGCCGGACGGGCGATCGGTGAGGTGTGCGGCCGGCTCCTGCGGCCGGTGACCCTGGAACTGGGCGGCAAGTCGGCGGCGATCGTCGCCGAGGACGCCGATCTCGGGGTGTTCGCCGATCACCTGCTGGAGGTGTCGCTGGTGAACAACGGGCAGACCTGCCACGCCAGCACACGGATTCTCGCTCCGAGGTCTCGCTACGGCGAGGTCGTCGACGCGGTCACCGAGACCGTCCGTGCGCTGCGCGTCGGTGACCCGCTGGACAAGACGACGGCCATCGGTCCGCTCGTCAGCGCCGCACAGCGCGAGCGGGTCCTCGGCCACATCGAGTCGGGCCGGGCTGGCGGTTATCAGATCACCACGGGGGGAGGCGTTCCCGCCGACCTCGCGCAGGGCTGGTTCGTCGAGCCGACCGTCTTCGCCGGCGTCGACAACTCTGCCCCCATTGCGCAGGAGGAGATCTTCGGTCCGGTGCTCACCATCACCGAGTACGCCGACACCGACGACGCGGTGCGCATCGCCAACGACTCGGTGTACGGACTCGGCGGCACCGTGTGGACCGCCGACGAGGAGCGCGGACTCGAACTGGCCCGCCGGATCCGAACGGGGACGGTCGGTGTCAATCACTACGCCCTGGACCTCACCGCTCCGTTCGGCGGGGTGAAGGCATCGGGTCTCGGACGTGAACTCGGCCCAGAGGGTCTCGCGCCCTACCTCGCCCCCAAATCGGTGTATTTCGCCACCCGCTGATCGACTGAGCTGCAACAGGAGTGACATGACGGATCTGCCCCTAACCGGTGTACGGGTCGTCGACGTGACCGACGGCCTCGGTGAGTCGTGCGGCCGGTTTCTCGCCGACCTGGGCGCCGAGGTGGTCCGCGTGGAGCGGCCCGGTGGTTCGGCCTCACGCCGGTCCCAGCCGGTCGAATCCGGGATCAGCATCCCGTTCGCATTGAACAACGCGAACAAGCGGGTCGTCGTCCTGGATCTGGACTCCGGACCGGACCGGACTCGTTTCCTGGATCAGGTTGCCGCCGCCGACATCCTGGTGGAGAGCACGCCGAACGGGCTGCCGACAGGTACGGGGTTGGGCGCCGCAGACCTCCTGGCCATGGCCCCCGGACTCGTCGCCGTCTCGATCAGCGGGTTCGGTCAGACCGGTCCGTACCGGGACTGGGCCGCGACCGAATCCGTGATCTACGCGATGAGCGGGGTGCTGTCCCGATCCGGCGAACCGGGCCGTGAACCGCTTCTGCCGCCGGCCGGCCTCGTCGAGCAGTCGGTGGGGGTGCACGCCGCATGGTCGGCGTTGCTGGCCTACTACGACCGACTCCGGACCGGCAGCGGACAACTCGTGGACATCTCGGCATTCGAGTCGGTGGTCCACGGCTTCGATCCCGGCTTCGGCGTGCAGGGGTCCGCCGCGGCCGGTCGTCGTGACGACTTCCCGCGTGGGCGTCCCGATGCGGCGAATTAATTTCTATCCGGTCCTGCGGTGTGCGGACGGACAGGTGCGAATCTGCCTGCTGGCCAAGCGGCAGTGGCGCGCGATGTTCGCCTGGCTCGGCGAGCCCGAGGAGTTCGCCGACCCCGCCTACGACACGATTCCGGCGCGCTTCGCCGCGGCCGACCGGCTGCATCCACTCATCGAAGAGCTCTTCGCCGGGCGCACGCGCGACGAACTGGTCGCCGAGGGTGCCGCGCGCGGGATTCCGATCGGGGGCGTGCTGCGTCCCTCGGAGGTGCTCACCAACGACCACTTCGCGGCTTCCGGCACCCTCGTCGACGTCGAGATCGCCCCGGGTGTCGAAGCGCGCATTCCGTCGGGTTACGTCAAGTTCGACCGACAGCGCGCAGGCTTCCGGCACGGCGCGCAGTCGCTCGACGAAGCGGCCGACTTCTGGTCCGGGACAAACGATCTCCACGAGTCGATCCCCGACGCGGGCGTGGCGGGGCCCCATCCGTTCACGGGGCTGCGTGTGCTCGACCTCGGTGTGGTCGTCTTCGGCGCCGAACTCGGTCGCCAGTTCGCCGACCACGGCGCGGACGTGATCAAGGTCGAGAACCGCGACTTCCCGGACGGTCTCCGCCAGTCGAAGAGGGGCGCTTCGCTCGCCGCATCCGTGGCGTGGGGACATCGCAACCGCCGCTCGCTGGGCGTCAACCTCCGCACCGACGAAGGCCGGGAAGTGTTCCGGCAGCTGGCCGCCGAAGCCGACGTGGTCCTGGCCAACTTCAAGCCCGGAACCCTCGACTCGATGGGGATCGGCTACGACGAACTGCGCAAGATCAATCCGCGCATCATCGTCTCCGACGGCAGCGCCTTCGGCAGCACCGGTCCGTGGAACAACCGACTCGGGTACGGGCCACTCGTGCGCGCGGCCTGCGGGGTCTCCGCACTGTGGCGATACTCCGACGCCGACACCGGCCTGAGCGACGGCTCGACCGTCTACCCCGACCACATCGGCGGCCAGGTCGCGGCGGTGGCCGTACTCGCCGCGCTGATCGCCCGACTGTCGCACGGTCGCGGTGCCGAGATCGAGGTGGCGCAGGCCGACGCCGCTCTCGTCGCGCTCGGCGGGCAACTCGTCCGCGAATCGCTGGCGCCGGGATCGGTGTCGGCGGTGGGCAACACCGACCCGTTCGCCGCGCCCGCGGGCGTGTACCCGTGTGCCGGTGACGACGAGTGGTGCGTGGTCGCCGTCCGCGATGATCAGGACTGGCGCAACCTCACTCACCTCATCGGCCGCGACGATCTCGCCGGCGACCCCCGATTCGACGGCGTGGCCAAGCGGATCGAGAACCGCGACGAGGCGGACAAGGTGCTGACCGAATGGCTGTCGGAGCGGACGCCGACCGAGGCGATGACCGCCCTGCAGGAGGCCGGCGTACCCGCCGGGGCGATGGTCCGGCTTCCCGAACTGCTGACCGACCCGCACCTGTCGGCGCGTGAGGCCTACACCCAACTCGAGCATCCGCTGCTCCCGGCGCCCCTGCCCACCGCGGTGCGCGTCGCGCGGTTCACCTCGATTGCCGACGCGCCCCTACGGCCGGCCCCTCTGCCCGGCGCCGACACGCACGAGATCGCCGTGGAGCTGCTGGGCCTCGACGAGGCCGGGTACAGCAGGCTCGTCGCCGACGGAGTGCTCCAGCCACTCGAGGAGAGTGCACGATGATCACCTATGAATGGCGTCCTCGCCTCGAGGGCGACGAACTCGACGAAGTGATCGAACTCGTCACCACCGCAGCCGAATACGACGACGAGGCCGGGTTCTCACACATCGACCCCGCGTTGGTGAGGGAGGTCGGTGACGGTACCCGCACCGTTGCGCACCTGCCCATCAAGGCACGTCGCGATCTCAGCCCGCTCGAGGACGTCCCGATGGTGATCGTGGCGTACCTGCACCTCACGGTCGACGCGGACGGGTTGGGGACCGTCTCCTGTGTGGTTCATCCGGACTACCGGTCGCGCGGTATCACGACCCTGCTCGTCGAGGAGATGGGTCTCGACACGGCCGGCCCGGACGGCTGGGATCACACCGGCGCCACCGCACTTCGGTGCTGGGCATATTCGACGCATCCCGCTTCGGGGCGCCTGACCCGGCGGTTCGGTGTCCCGGCGGTCAGCCGGCAGTGGACCCTGGTGCGGCACCTGACCGGGCCGTTCGCGCTGCCGCTGGACAAGCCGGTGGTCCCGGCCGGGGTCACCCTCACCGAGCCGCGGGAACTCACGGCCGACGACCCGGTGCTCGCCGATGTCCTCGAATCCGCCGAACTCGCACCGCGGCACCGTGATCGCATCACCGACGAGCTGCGGCTCGGCGGCAGGTTGATCGCCGATGCACGGAACGCGGACGGAGACGTACTGGGCTTCGTGTGGTTCTCGATCGACCACCGCCGTCACCTCGACCTCAGGTCTGCGCCGGTCCACGCGCTGGTCCTCTCGGCCGCCGCGCGCGGCGAGGGCGTGGGCACCGCGCTCCTGCTCGGTGCGCTCTGGCACCAGATCGACGCCGACGTCCAGCTGTCCACGTTGCGAATCGATCCGGAGGACACGGGCGCGGTCCGGATGTGTCGTCTGCTCGGCTACGAGCAAGAGGACGTGCACTCCTGCTACCAGGTCGGCGAGAGCGCGAGTCCGCCACCGGCATTCCGCTGACACGACGTCACGACATGTGAGAAGGCCCTAGATGAACGACAACCTGACCGGCGTCGGCGTGCTCGACCATCACAAGCTGCGCGTCGTCGCGAAAGAGGTTGCGGCCGAAGGGGTCGTATCGCTCGTCCTCGCCGACCCCGACGGCGGCGACCTCCCGGCGTGGTCGCCGGGCGCGCACCTCGATCTGGTGCTCGGGCAGAACCTGATCCGCCAGTACTCCCTGTGCGGTGCGGTCACCGACCGGCGTCATCTCCGGGTGGCGGTCCTGCGCGAACCGGAGGGGCGCGGTGGGTCGCAGAGCGTGCACGATGACGTGGCGGTCGGCGACCTGATCGCGGTCAAGGGGCCGCGGAACAACTTCCCGCTCGTCGACGCACCGGCCTACCTGTTCGTCGCCGGCGGAATCGGTATCACCCCGCTGAAGCCGATGATCGCCGAGGTCGACGGGTGCGGTGCCGAGTGGACCCTGCTCTACGGTGGCCGGACGGCGGCGGGGATGGCGTTCGCGGATGTTCTGGCACAAGAGTATTCGGATCGGGTGCAGGTGAGGCCGCAGGACGAGCACGGACTGCTCGACCTCGACGCGGCACTCGACGCCGTGAGTCCGGGTACTGCCGTCTACTGCTGCGGACCCGAACCGTTGCTGGCGGCTCTCGAAGAGAAGTGCCGGTCCCGCGGCGTCGAACTACACCTGGAGCGGTTTTCGCCGAAGTCCGTTCCGTCCGAATCGGATTCACCCGGCGATGCGTTCGAGGTGGTCCTCCACCGAAGCGGACGGACGGTGACCGTCGGAGCGGACGAGACGGTCCTCGACGCGCTCCTCCGCGATGGCGTGGAGGTCGACTTCTCCTGCCGCGAGGGCACCTGCGGAACATGCGAACAGACCGTCCTCGACGGCGTTCCGGACCACCGGGATTCGGTGCTCGACGACGACGAGCAGGCCGCGAACGACTGCATGATGGTCTGCGTCTCGCGCAGCTGCTCGGCGCGGCTGGTTCTGGATCTCTGACCCGAAAGGACCGTCCGAGCGCGCCCATCGTCAGCCCGCTGCGACCTCGTCCGCGGCCGGGAGGTCGTGATCCCGGATGATGCCGTGCAGGAAGCTCCGCATCATCGCCTCGAACAGCTGCTTCTGGGTCAGTTCGTTCTTCGACAACGCCTCGGCGAGAAGCGGTTGCGAATCGGCCGACACGTTGGGGAAGATCGCCGAGCGCGGTCGCGGCGGCCGCATCGCCTCCATGAGTACCGCGCCGATGGACAGCGTCTCCATGCCGTCGAGGATGCGGACATGCAGGTCGACGGGGACTCCTGACTCCAGCAGGAACTCGGCGGTGTCCTCGTAGGTGGCGGTGAACAGGTCGCGGGGCAGGTGCTGCAGCAGAACCGGTGCGGCATTGCGATGACGGAGGATCGACTGCCGGAAGTTCAGGGCCAGGTTCACGAAGAACTCCGGCCAGTCCGGTCCGGGTTTCATCCGGGGCCGGCGCACCGCGGTGCCGGCGATGTACCGGGCGACCTCGGTGAGGATCTCGTTCTTGTCGTCGAAGTGGTGGTACAACGACGGCGCGCGGACCCCGAGATGCTTGGCGAGTTTGGGGAGGCTGAAGGCGTCGAGCCCTTCGGAGTCGATGATCTCGATCGATGCCATCACGGCGGCATCGCGACTGATCAACGGCTTGGACGGCCGTGCCATTGTTCCCCTCTCAGCGCGTCACAAAGTGCGGCACACCTTATGCGCGCCCGCATCTGACCTAACCACAGTAGTTTCTGCGTGACCGATCGTCCATGTGGTGGGGGCGATTCTCTCCGGTCAGTCCAGGCGGCGCTCGGCGTACGCCCTGAGCTCCTCCACCTGGACCGGGTCGAGGGAGGGGCGGACCCGTCGCCGGGCCTCGGTGACATCGTCGGCGGTGACCGCGGCGGCGTTGATGTCCCGGCGCATCGCCGACAGGGCGGCTTCGCGCAGGAGCGCCGAACAATCTGCGGCGGAATAGCCGTCGAGGTCGGCCGCGAGTTCGTCGAGGTCGATGTCGTCGAGCGGGACGTCGCGGCCGCTGGCGCGCAGGATGTCACCGCGGGCGGCGGCATCCGGCGGCGGTACGAAGACCAGTCGTTCGAGGCGTCCGGGCCGCAGCAGAGCGGGATCGATGAGATCGGGCCGGTTGGTGGCGCCGAGCACGACCACGTCCTGCAGCGGTTCGACCCCGTCGAGTTCGGTGAGCAGCGAGGCCACCACGCGGTCGCCGACCCCGGAGTCGGTGGACTGTCCGCGGCGGGGAGCGAGGGCGTCGACCTCGTCGAGGAAGATCAGCGACGGCGCCGATTCCCGTGCGCGGGCGAAGAGGTCACGGACCGCCTTCTCCGACGAGCCGACCCACTTGTCCATCAGCTCAGCACCTTTGACGGTGTGCACCGACAACTGGCCGGACGCGGCGAGCGCCCGCACGACGAAGGTCTTGCCGCAGCCGGGCGGGCCGAAGAGCAGCACACCGCGCGGCGGGTCGACGCCGAGACGGGCGAAGGTGTCGGGGTGCTGCAACGGCCACAGCACGGCCTCGGTCAGGGCCTGCTTGGTCTCGACCATGTCGCCGACGTCGGCGAGCGTGATCGAACCCAGGGCCACCTCGGGTGAATCCGACCGTGAGACCGGGCGGATCACGTCGAGCGCGCCCACCAGGTCCTCGGTGCGGAGTGCCGGTTCGGACCTGGTGTTGCTGGCACGGGTGGCGGCGCGCAGCGCGGCCTCCCGGGTGAGCGCGGCGAGGTCGCCGGCGACGAAGCCGGGCGTGCGTGCGGCCACCGAGTCGAGGTCCAGGTCGCCCTCGGTCGGAACCGTCGACAGGATCGCCGACATCAGCCGCGCCCGCGTCGCGGCGTCGGGTAGGCCGATGATCAGTTCGCGGTCGCACAACGACGGATCGCGAAGGCGCGAGTCGAGGCGGACCGGCTCGGCCGTGGTCGCGACGAGTGCGATGCGACCGTCGGCGATGCCCGACCGCAACTCGTCGAGGATGAGGGTGGCGACCGGCTCGGGTTCGGACGGCAACAGGGCGTCGACGTCGGTGATGAGCAGGACCCCACCGGTCGCGCGGGCCCGGGCGACGGCGTCGGAGACCGTGCGCAGGCGGGTGTTGGGTTCGGTCGCGCCGGTCGTCGGGCCGTCGACGGTGACGAGTGTGCGTTTCGCGCAGACCGACCGCACCACTGTCGCCTTGCCGCCGCCGGCCGGCCCGGTCACCAGGACACCGAGGCGGGGTGCGGCTCCCAGGGTGCGCAGCACGTCGGGCTCGTCGAGCGTGATCGCCAGCCATTCGGTGAGCTTGGTGATCTGGGAATCGACGCCGACCAGCTCGGACACCGGCCGGACCGGGACGTCCGGCTCCTCCACCGGGAGGCGGCCGACGCCGGCCGCGGTCGCCGGGGCGGGTGCGCTGACCTGCGCCTCGGGCACGATGCCGAGTGCGCCCGGAAGACGCGGTGAACCGGTGCGGTCGTCGCCGAGCGGGGGTACCACGCCGGCGGTCGTCGACCACAACACCGCGGTGTTGGTCTGGACGCTGACGGGGGAGCCGGGATCGGTGCCGGTGACCGTGAGCAGTTCGGTGGTCCAGGTGATGCCGACGGACCGGGCCAGGGCGCGCGTCGCCTCGGTGGCGGCGAGTTCGGGGCCGAGGTCGCGCGGCAGCAACGACACCGCGTCGCCGACCGACAGCACCTTGCCGAGCAGCGCGCGCCGGAGCGTGGACTCGGTGATCGACTGGGTGGCCAGTACCGAACCGTTCACGATCACCCGGCTCGCCCCGTGCACGACCACCGGTGCCAGCACCACCGAGGCGTTCTCTCTGACCCCGGCGTTGGAGAAGAGGATCTCGTCGAGCAGCGCGATCCCGGTCGGCGACGCCGCGCCGGTCGCCGCGACCACCGCGGCGGTCACGCGGGCGCCGGTGATCGACACGGCGTCCCATTCCCGCAGCGACAGCGCGGTCAGCACCTCGGGATGGACCCGGATGATGCCGCGCCGGGCCTCGGCCGCGGAGGTGTTGAGCCGCGCGGTCAGCGTCAGGGACACCTGTGAGCTCACTCGGTCTCGCTTTCGGCTTCGGCGGCCACCGGTCCAGCGCCGGCGGTCGCGGCGTTCCGGTCCGCGGTGTCGTCCTCGGTCGGGCGATCAGCGGGCTGGTGAGCAATGGCCGGGGCGCCGGTCGGACGGTTGAGGCCGAGCCGGCGCTGCGACTTGAGGACGGGGCGTCGTCGACGGCCGTCGGGCTCGGTCTTCGACGCCTTCCGCTGTGCGCGACGTTCGGCGGGCCTCTCCTCCCAGTACTCCGGTCGGGAGGCGACCCAGCGCCGTGAGCGCCACGCGAACGGGATGTGGATCGCGTAACCGAGGATCGCGATCATCATCAGCACGTACGGGTAGGTCAGCAGGAGTGCCGCGCCGACCGCGACGAGGACGAGGAGACCGGCGACCGCGCGGGGCGGGATCGACGCGGTCTTCAGCGACGCGGTCGGGACCCGGCTGACGGCGAGGAAGGCCACCAGGACCAGCCAGCCGCCGACGGCGGGAAGCGACGTCCACCAGCCCTCACCGAACTGCTGGGCGAGACCGATCGGCAGCAGCGCGGCGATGGCGGCCGCGGGCGCCGGAACGCCGACGAAGAAGTCCCTGGTGTAGCCGGGTGCCTCCTCGTCGTCGAGCAGGGTGTTGAAGCGGGCCAGGCGCAGCACGACCGCGCAGCAGTAGACGAGCGCCAGCGCCCAACCGAGATCCTGGCCCTCGAGCAGGTGGAAGTAGACGATCATCGCCGGCACCACGCCGAAGTTGATCGCGTCGGCCAGGGAGTCGATCTCGGCGCCGATCCGGCTGGTCGCGCCCATGAGCCGGGCGACCCGTCCGTCGATGCCGTCGAGGAAGGCCGCGGCCACGAGCAGACCCATGGCGGCGTCGATGTCACCGGTGGTCGCCGCGCGCATCGCCGTCAGTCCGGCGCAGATCGCGAGGATCGTCAGCGACGACGGGATGATGATGCGCCCGGCCTGCGCCTGTCGGCGGACGCGACGCCGCTCGGGTTCCCGTGGCGCCGCCGGTGTCGGGGCGTGGGCCTGCGCCTGGCGTCGTGCCGACCGCGCGGTGGGGTTGCGGGTCGTGGAGGGTCGGGTCGGTCGGCGGATCCCGGGGCCACCGGCCCGGAGTCCGGAGTGGCCGTCGGAGGAGTTCGCTGCGGGGGGGTTCACGGGCGGGCCGGGTCAGAGATCCAGGTAGGCGAACGGGGTCTCGCCGCCGACGGCGCGCTGACCCACCGAGACGCGGGGAGTGGTGCCCTCGGGGAAGTAGACGTCGACCCGGGAGCCGAAGCGGATCAGCCCGTAGGTGTCGCCGAGACGCAGCGTGTCGCCGACCTCCGGATCGCAGACGATCCGGCGTGCGACGAGTCCGGCGATCTGGACGACCGCCAGGTCCGGCCCCGCCCCTCCGCCGGTCGCCGTGGTGCGGATGGTCATCGTGGTGCGCTCGTTGTCGCGGCTGGCCTCGGGCAGGTCCGCGGACAGGAATGCTCCGGGCGTGTGGGTCACCGCGGTGACCGTACCGGCGATGGGCACACGCTGCACGTGGACGTCGAAGATCGACAGGAAGGTCGAGACGCGGGGCAGCGGCTCGGTGCCCAGGCCCGATTCGGCGGGCGGCACCGCCTCGTCGACCAGCGCGATCGTGCCGTCGGCGGGGGCGACGACCACGCCCGGCTCGGTCGGCGGGATACGGCCGGGGTGGCGGAAGAAGGCGGCACAGGCGCCGGCGGTGAGGGCCGCGGGGCGAGCGATCCAGCGGTGGCGGCGCCCGAGGAGCGCGACCGCCGCGGGAGCGGCGACGAACGGGATACCCGCCGGATGGATCGGTGGGATGGTCTCGCGGGCCAGGTCTAGGAAATGGGCGACACGGCCGGTGTTGCCCTCGTCCGGACGCGGACGTCTGGCCACGATCTACCTCCTGTTGTGCCCGGTGTGGGGCGACTCGATGAAACCTCGTGCACCACGGTGGGTGCGACTCCGGTCCAGCTTAGAGCTCAGCGCAGGACGAGCACGTCGACCGGAGATCCGGCGGCCAGGCCGTCGGTCTCGGTGGGCACGTCGATGAGCGCATCGGCCTCGGCGAGGAACCGCAGGTGATGGGACGCGGGCGGCCCGATCGGATCGACGACGACGCCCGATCCGCCCTCGTCCGTCCGAAGGACTCCGCGCAGGAATTGCCTCTTGCCCTGCGGTGAGCGGATGTCGGCGCCCAGGCGCGCGGTCACACGAGGCCGGTGCGGCGGCAACCCCGTCGCGGTGCGGAGGGCGGGCCGGATGAAGACCTCGAAGGACACCAGGGCGCTGACCGGGTTGCCCGGCAGTGTGATGATCGGCACGGTGGGTCCGGCCGTCCCGTCGGACCCGGCGGACGCGACGTGGTGACCGCACCCCTGCGGCATGCCCGGTTGCATCGCGACCTTGACGAACTCGACGGAACCGGTGGCCGACAGCGCGTCCTTCACGACCTCGAAGGCGCCCGCACTCACACCCCCGGACGTGATGATCAGGTCGGCCTCGCCGGCGACCTCGTCGAGACGCGCGAGGAAGTCGCCGGTGTCGTCCGGCACGAAGTGCACATGCCGGCCGAGCGCGCCGGCCTCGATGGCCGCGGCGGTGAGCATCGCCCCGTTCGATTCGTAGATCTGGCCGTGCTGCAACGGGTTTCCGGGTTCGACGAGTTCCGAACCGGTGGACAGGACCTCGACGCGCAGCGGGCGCGCGACGGTGACCTCGACGATCCCGAGCGCGGCGAGCAGCCCGACCTGCGGCGCGCCGATCACGGTGCCGGCGGGCAGTGCCCGTGCTCCCCGCCCGATGTCGGACCCCGCGCGCCGGATGTGTTTGCCGGACTCGACCGGTGCCGTGAAGGTGACCGTCTCGGCGGCCGCGACCGGGCCGATCACCGCGTCGGTCAGTTCCACCGGCACCACCGCGTCGGCGCCGGCCGGCAACGGGGCGCCGGTCATGATCCGGTGCGCGGTGCCGGGCGCGAGCGTGAGGGTGTCGGTGCGCCCGGCCGGGATGTCCGCGGCGACGGGCAGTGTGACGGGGGAGTCGGGGCCGGCGGAGGCGAGATCCGCGGCGAGGACGGCGAATCCGTCCATCGCGGAGTTGTCGAAGCCGGGCAGCGACAGTGGTGCGTCGACGTCGGCGAGCGTTGCCCGGCCCAGTGCCTCCGGGACGGGCAGCCGGACGGGGACGGGTGGGCCGAACAGCGCCGCGACGACGGCCTGATGCTCTGCGACGGTACGCATGCGCTCAGGATGCCAGGTGGGCGGTCGCGTCTCGCCGCGGTCCCCGATTCGCGGGATGCCTGCACTGCGTCGCCGGGGACCGCGGACTACATTCGTGCCCATGGCATTGGGTCTGCTTCTCGACATCGACGGGGTGATGGTCACCTCGTGGAAGGCTCTGCCCGGCGCGGTGGAGGCCGTCTCCCGACTCGCCGACCGCAAGATCCCGCGGATGTTCCTGACCAACACCACCTCGCGCTCGCGCAACGAGATCGCGGAACTGCTGAACGACTGCGGTTTCTTCGTCGACGGCGGCGAGATCCTGACCGCCGCGAAGCTGACCTCCGAGTATGTGGCGTCGACCTTCCCGGGAAAGCGGGTGTGGGTTCTCAACCAGGGGCCGATCGCGGAGGACATGACCGGCGTCGAACTCACCGACGACCCGTCGGACGCGGAGGTCGTGGTTCTCGGTGGGGCCGGGCCCGTGTTCACCCACCACGCGCTGTCGAAGGTGCTCGAGATGCTGCTCGACGGCGTGCCGGTCATCGCCATGCACCGTTCGATGACGTGGTCGACGGCCGACGGGCTGTCGATCGACACCGGCGTGTACCTCGAGGGCCTCGAGAAGGCATCGGGCAAGAAGATCAAGGCGATCGGCAAACCGTCGCCACTCGGGTTCCGGGCCGCCACCGACATGTTAGGGCTGGAGCCCAACCAGGTGGTGATGGTCGGGGACGACATGCACAACGACGTCCTGGGCGCGCAGGCGTCGGCGCTGATCGGTGTGCTGGTACGCACCGGCAAGTTCCGCGAGGAGGCGCTGAACGCGCTGCAGCGTGACGAGTTCGGGCCCTACCCGGACCACGTCATCGACTCGGTGGCCGACCTCCCCGAGCTGATCGACAAGATCAGCCGAACCTGATGGCCCTCAGACGCGGTCGAGCTTGCTCTCCGCGGCGCGCTTGATCTTGCCGAGGGTCTCGGCCATGCCGAGCTTGAGTTCGGCCTCGAAGGACTCGGTGCCGCCCATGACCTTGTCCACGAGGACCGACGACACCTTGGTGGTGGTGCCGTTCAGCTCACGACGTTCGGTCACGGTGACGCCCGACCCGTTCGGGGTGATGGTGTAGCTCCACACGGTGCGGTTCTCGGCCACGCGGAACGCGATCTCCTGGTTCGGCGTGAAGCGCACGACCTTGGAGGTGGTCGGCCACACCAGCGGTCCCCGGCGGTTGATGTTGATGGTCTTCGTCCCCAACCCGACGGTGCCGCCGCGGATGATCATCTTCTTGCACTGCGGGCTCCACTCGCCCATACGCTGGAGATCGGAGATCACCGACCACACCTGTGCGGGAGTGGCGTCGATGTCGATGGACTCTTCGATGAGTGATGCGGTCATGGTCGCCAACAGTATGGGCTTGTAGGCGCACCGTCAATACGTTGTTGGCGGACCGTCAACAAGCGCGATCGGTGCGACGGAGGGGCTCAGACCAGCAGTGTGATGCCGATGACGGCGCCGATGCCGACGAATACGGCAGCGGTGATCCACCCGGCGGGGTGCTCGTCGTTCTCGAGGAGCAGCGTGCCCAGCTTGCCGGGGGTCAGCCAGTCGATGAGCACGAACGACCACATCATCACGGCGATCGTCAGGACGACGTAGGCGGCGGTGTAGAGGAGCGCGCGCCACAGTGCGAGGAGTTCGGTGTCGACGACCGAACAGGCGAGCACGATCGACAGTCCGATCACCATCGACGTGGTGAGGATGACCGCGTTGCGGTTGTGGTCGACCCACACCAGCTGCCGCAGACGGCCGGGGGTCACCAGGTCGAGCGCCACGAATCCGAGGACGAGCAAGGCGATCCCGACGAGGCTGAAGGACGCCCCGGCGGCCAGATTGTCACGCAGCAGTTCCATCCGAGTCCCTCTCCATCGCCGAGTGTGCTGAGGAAACAGTATCGGTGGGTGGGGGTAAGTGGTCGCCGACACGAAAGCGCCTGCCGAACGACGACCCGCTGCCTGATCCGGAAGAACCCGCCACCGATCCGCCGGGCACCCGCGACTGGTACGCGGCGAAGTGACGTCGCGTGCGACCTCATTTCTTTCTCACTGACGCGGGCTCGGTGGCCAGATGAGCCGGCGGCGCGAAGCACTTCGTGATGCGGCGAGTCGTTGACGGACATGTCCCCGTGAGCATCCTCCGAGGGCATATTGCCCTCCGAAGCAGCTCAGATGGACGCGAATTTCCGATCGCGAGACCCGCTGTGGGGCATTCGTCGCCAGAACCGCGGAGAGCGCGACACTTCCGTGGGTAGCACGAGTTCTTTCGTCCTCACGACGGCCAGCAGGCCGCGGGTACTGAGGTGTGAGGAGCGAAAGCGACGAGCCACGAAGGGTTGGTGAGAATGTCACCAGCCCTTCGTGGCTCGCAAGCTCGCACCTCAGGGAGCGAGGAGATGCGTCAGCCGACGCTGAGCATGTCGTAGGAACCGAGGTCCTTCGACAGCTTGGTGACGTGCGCGTCCGCGTCACCGAGGGTGTGGCTGATCGCGGTCAGGCGGCTCACGTAGTGCGCGATCGGGTACTCGGCGGTCATGCCGATGCCGCCGTGCATCTGGATGGCCTCCTGGCCGATGAGGCGTGCCGAGCGAACGGTCTGCAGCTTCACCCGCGAGGCGATGGCCGCGTCGGCGATGCCGTCGGCGAGTGCGGTCGTCGCGTACAGCACCAGGCTGCGCGCGAGTTCGAGCTGGACGTACATGTCCGCGGCGCGATGGGTGAGCGCCTGGAAGGTCGCCAGCGGAACGCCGAACTGCTTGCGCGACTTGAGGTATTCGACGGTCAGCTCGAGGCTGCGTTCCATCGCGCCGAGGGCTTCGGCGCACAGCGCGGTCTGGATGCCGATCTCCGCGTTGGCGATGAGCTCCGACGCGTCGCCGCTGCCGAGGCGCGTTCCCTTCGCGTCGTTGAAGGTGATCTCGGCGCCGCGTCGACGATCGTGCGTGCGGTAGGGGGTGCGGGTGACGCCCTCGGCGTCGGCGTCGATGAGGAACAGGCCCACCTCGTCGCCGGCGCGCGCCGAGACGATCAGCTTGTGCGCTGCGTCGCCGTGTCCGACAAGGGATTTGGTGCCGTTGAGCACGCCGTCGGCGGTGGCAGTGGTGGCCACCGCGGCCACTGGCCAGCGGTCGCCGGGCTCGTTGTGGGCGAAGGCCATGAGCAGTTCGCCGGAGGCGAGGCCCTGACGCAGCTCGCCGCGGGTCGCGTCGTCGGCGGCCTCGAGGAGCGAGCCCGGGACGAGCACCGAGTCCAGGTAGGGCTCGGGTGCCAGGGCGCGACCGAGTTCGGTCATCACGCTGGTGAACTCGACCGGTCCGGCGTCCATGCCGCCCTCGGACTCGGGAAAGGTCAGGCCCAGGATGCCGATCTCCGCGAGCGACTTCCACACCTTCTCGCTCCAGCCGAGATCGGTGTCGGTCACCTTGCGGAGGGTCTCCACGTCGTAGGTCTTGGTGAGGACCTCGCGCACGGTGTCGCGCAACATCCCCTGTTCTTCGGAAAGCTCGAAATCCATTGTCGTCCTTGGTCTGTGAAGTCGAAAGTGAGGTCAGCGGGGCCGGCGGTCAGAGACCGAGGACCGCCTTGTCGATGATCTGGCGCTGGACCTCGGAGGAACCGCCGTAGATCGAGACCTTGCGGTAGTTCAGGTAGGTCGGGGCGGCGAGCTGGGCCCACTCGGGAGAGGTGACCGCTGCGCTGCCGTTCGCGGCGTCGACGTCGACCCCGGCGACCGGGAGCGAGTCCGGTCCGGCGATGTCGGCGATGAGTTCCATGGCGGCCTGCTGCAGCTGGCTTCCCTTGAGCTTCAGCAGCGACGACGCCGGGTTCGGCTTGCCGTCGGCCGACGACGCGGCGACGCGGAGCTGGGTGATCTCGAGGGCGAGCAGCTCGTTCTCCAGTTCGGCCAGGCGGGTGGCGAACAGCGGGTCGTCGAGCAGCGTGCCGTTGGCGGTCCGGACCTCCCTGGACAGTTCCTTGGCGCGCGCCAGCTTCGACTTCGTGTAGCCGACCCGGGCGATGCCGTTGCGCTCGTTGCCGAGCAGGAACTTGGCCTGCGTCCAGCCGCTGTTCTCCTCGCCGACCATGTTCTCGACGGGCACGCGGACGTCGTTGAAGAAGACCTCGTTGACCTCATAGCTGCCGTCGATGAGCTGGATGGGGCGCAGCTCGATGCCGGGGGTGTCCATCGGGATCAGGAACATGCTGATGCCGGCCTGCTTCTTGACATCCGGGTTGGTCCGGGCGAGCAGGAAGATCCAGTCGGCGTACTGACCGAGCGTCGTCCAGGTCTTCTGACCGTTGATGACGTAGTGGTCGCCGTCGAGGACCGCGCGGGTCTTCAGCGAGGCGAGGTCGGAGCCGGCCTCGGGTTCGGAGAACCCCTGGCACCACCAGATGTCGAGGTTGGCGGTCTGGGGGAGGAACTTCTCCTTCATCTCCTGCGACCCGAACTGCGCGATGACCGGACCGATCATGCTGACGTTGAACGGCAGCGGGTCGGGGACGAACGCCAGGCTCATCTCCTCGCGGTAGATGTGGTGCTGGATCGGCGTCCAGTCCTTGCCGCCCCACTCGATCGGCCAGCTCGGAGTCAGCACGCCGTGCTCGTTGAGGACGCGCGAGGCGGTGACGATGTCGTCGGGGTAGTTGAGGTTGCCCTCTTCGTTCCGCTTGCGGATGTCCTCGGGGACCTTCGCGAAGATGCCGCGCAGTTCCTCGCGGAACGCCTCTTCCTCCGGACTGAACTTCAGGTGCATGGGTTCTTCTCTACTCCTGTCGGGGGTTGCCGGGTGTTCGGCGACACCGGTCGCGGACCGCCTACCTGGAAAGACCGGGAAGACCGCCGCTGACTAAGCGCTTGCTTAGTGATATGTTGCACTATGCCGCGCCGCGTGGACGGTGTCAATCGGCAAGGTTGGCGCATGGTCGCCGAGCTAATTCGAGGAGGCGTACATGGTCTCGTCGACCGAACCGACGACCCGGGTGCAACCGGTCGCGGCCCGGCAACGACTCCTGCTCGCCGCCGTCGAGGCGTTCGCGGCGAAGGGCTTCAACGCCACGACGACCCGGGATATCGCCAACGGGGCGCAGATGAGTTCGGCCGCCGTCTACGTGCACTTCCGCTCCAAGGAGGAGCTCCTCTTCGAGCTCTCCGACGCCGGGCATCGAAGCATCCTCGACATGATCGACGAGGTCGATGATCCGGCGTCGTCGCCGGGTGACCGGCTGGCGACGGTCATCGGTGCGTTCACCGAGCATCATGCGCGCGAGCACGTCCGCGCTCGCGTCGTGAACTACGAACTGGCCTCGCTCGCGCCCGATCACCTCGAGACGGTCATGGAGCTGCGACGGGAGATCACCCGCCGGGTGCGGGCGATCGTCGATGCGGGTATCGAGAACGGCGACTTCGATGCTGCCGATTCGCAGGCCACCACCAACGCCATGCTGTCGATGGGTATCGACGTCGCGCGGTGGTATCGCGCCGAGAACTCGCTCCCGCCCGAGGAGATGGGGAAGTTCTACGCGCGGCTGGCCACCCGGATGGTGGGTCTGCGGGACCGGGACTAGCTGTACCAGCCCGTCGGTCAGGGTTCGCCGGCCGCCACCGGTTGTCGTGGGCCGGTGTCGCCGATCGTGGCGATGGCGCGGTCGGCTCTCGTGGCGGCACGACGCATGAGGAGGGCGAGTACCGCGCCGAACAGTGCGACCACCAGGACGTAGCCGATGATCGTCGCGCGAAGACCGATGTGGGACAGGACAACCCCCGCGATCACCGCCGGCACGCTGAACGCGAGGTAGCTCGCGACGAACACCGACGAGAAGACCTGCCCGCGCTGGGCGGGCGGTGTCGCGGCGGTGATGTTGTCCATCGCGCTGAGGAAGGTCGCCGCCCATCCGGAACCGGCCACGATAGAACCGAGGATGTAGAGCGGCAGGGCCTCGGTCAGCACGCCGGACAGCGAGATCAGCACGCCCGCGGCGAGGGTCGGGTAGCCGACGGCCTGCTTGACCGTCGACGGCCGTCCCGTGATGACCAGGGACGTGATGGTCGCGCTGGCGAAGAACGTGAAGAGGATGAGTCCGGCCGCACCGTGGTTGGTGACGCCGAAGACCCGTGCGACAACGGATGATCCGAGCGACAGGTACAGCCCGCCGAGGGACCAGGTGGCCACCAGGGTGGGCACCGCGGCGAAGAACACGGGACGTACCTCACGGGGCACGCGAACCTGGGGGGCGAGGGTGACCGCGAGGTGGCGGCGTGAGCGGAATCCCTCGCGCTCGCGCGTCTCGGGGATGATGAGCAGAGCGGCGAGAAGCATCGCGAAGAAGCCGAGAATGATCTCGTAGACCAGGATTCGCGGCGCGGGCGCGTACTCGACGAGCAGGCCGGCGACACCGACGCCGGCGGCGAGCCCGAACGCCGGTGCGGCGCCGATGATCGTCGAGCCGAGGCGAGCGGTGGGCTGGAGGTCGACGGTGGTCGCGGTGAGGGTGCCCATCGCCGCGCCGGTGGCCAGGCCCTGGAGTGCGCGGGCGGCGAGAAGCGTGCCCACGTCCTGGGCCGCGACGAACAGCACCATGCTGGCGATCAGCAAGACGAGCGCGACGGCGAGCACCGGGCGTCGGCCGATGTGATCCGACAGCGATCCGACCGTCAGCAGGCTCATCAGCATCGTGACCACGTACACCGCGAAGACCAGGGTCAGCGTCAGCGACGAGAACCCCCAGAGCTCCTGGTAGATCGGGTAGAGCGGCGACGGCGCGGCGGAGGCGAAGAGGACCATCACGTAGGTGGCCGCGATCAGCCAGAACGCGCGGTGAGGATGTAGCGGTGCCATCTCGTCTCCTTAACGCAAACGCAGTTGCATTAAGCACGACGATAGGCAGGGATCGCTTCCAAAAGCAATTCGATTTGCAATAATGGTCGCATGGCTATGGGAAGCGCAACGTCGCAGTCGGACTCCGCGGATGCGGCGCCGCGCGCGAGGCGGCCCGGTGGCCGGAGTGCGCGGGTGCAGTCGGCGGTCTATGCCGCGGTCGGCCAGCTCGTCGGCGCCGGACAACGCGACACGATGACCATTCCCGAGGTCGCCGACCTCGCCGGGGTCAACCCGACCAGCATCTACCGCAGGTGGGGGTCGATCGACGTGCTCCTGGGTGAGGTGGCGGTCGCCGCCCTGACGCAGGGCGAACCGCTTCCCGACACCGGGGTGCTGCGCGAGGACGTCGCGGAGTGGGCGCGCGTCATAGCCGCCGACATCGGCCGACCCAAGCGCCGGGCGTACCTGCGGGCGATGGTCGCGGCCCGCGACGACGTCGTCGAGGTGTGCCCGTGCTGGGAGATCCGCCGTGAGCAGGCGGAGGAGATGATCGCGCGGGCCCGCGCGCGTGGCGAGTCGGCGCCATCGGTGCGGCAGCTGCTCGACCACGTGATCGCGCCGCTCTACCACCACGCGGTGTTCGGCCTGGCCGTCGACGATGCGTATGTCGCCGAGTTGATCGACGATGTCGTCTCGATGTTCTCCAGCCGCCCCGGAGACCCGCTTCCGGGCGATAGGGTCCGGGCATGAAGAAGGTTCACGCGTTCCGAGACGACGCGCTCGGTGATCTGGACGCGGTCGGCATCGCCGCGGCAATCGCCTCCCGGGAGATCTCGGCAGCCGAGGCGGTCGAAGCGGCCCTCGCCAGGATCGACGCGGTCAATCCGCAGCTGAACGCGATCGCCTTCGACGACCGCGAACGGGCCCGGAAGCGTGCCGTCGACAACGACTTCCCGCTCGGGTCGTTCGGCGGCGTGCCGTCGATCATCAAGAACAACACCGACTTCGCGGGTCTCCCCACGTGTCATGGGTCGGCGGCGGTCGCTCCGAACCCGGCCGTGGCGAACGAGGCCTTCACCAACCAGTTCCTGGCGACGGGCGTCAACTTCGTCGGCGCGTCGAACATGCCGGCCTTCGGGCTGACCGCCACGACGGAGTATGTCGACCGCGAGCCGACGCGCAATCCGTGGGACACCGACCACTCCGCCGGCGGCTCGTCGGGTGGGTCCGCTGCGCTCGTGGCCGCGGGTGCCCTGCCGATCGCGCATGCCAACGACGGTGGCGGTTCGATCCGAATCCCCGCTGCCGCATGCGGTCTGGTCGGTCTCAAACCGACTCGGGGTCGCACCGCGCCGGCGAAACAGGCCGAGGACGCCCCGATCGATCTCGTGTGCAACGGGATCGTGAGCCGTTCGGTGCGCGACACCGCCCGCTTCCTCGACGACTCCCAGGGTTTCCGTCCCGCGCCCGGCCTGCCGCCGGTGGGTCTCGTCGAGGGACCCGGTACCAAGCGTCTGCGGATCGCACTGATCACCGAACCGATCACCGGCCAGCTGCTCGATCGCGACACCCAACGGTGCGTCACCGATGTCGCCGAGCTCGTCGAATCCCTCGGTCACCGAACGGAAATGGTGCCGTTGCCCGTCGATCGCGCCTACATCCGGCAGTTCATCGACTACTGGTCGCTGTTGGCGTTCGCGCTGGACCGTACCGGTAAGCGACTGCACGACAAGGGGTTCGACCGCAAGAAGCTGGACACGTTCACGCGCGGCCTGTCGCGGAACGCGCTGCGCCACTTCTATCGCATGCCGTCGTCGATCCGCGGACTCCGTCGCTCCACGGCCGCTTTCCGCTCGCTGCACGACCAGTTCGACGTGATCTTGTCGCCGACTCTCGCGCACCTACCTCCGGAGATCGGATACCTCGACCCGGGTGTCGATTTCGCCGAGGCGATGGATCGTCTGACCCGGTACGTCGCGTTCACGCCCGCCAACAACACGTCGGGAACCCCGGCCATCAGTCTGCCGCTGGGGCAGTCGACGTCGGGGCTGCCGGTCGGAATCCAGTTCTCGGCCGACCTCGGCGATGAGCGCACGCTGTTGGAGTTGGCGTTCGAGCTCGAGGCGGCCCGCCCGTTCGCGCGGATTCAGGACGCCTGAGCGTCGGTATCGCCCTCCGCTGACAAACCCACCCCTAATCGGCAAAATCACCACCTGGAAGGGTGGTGATTCTGCCGAAAAGGGGTGGGTCTGCCGGAAAGGCTAGTGCTGCACTGCCTTCTCCGCGCCGATGCCGGTGAGCGAGCGAACCTCCATCTCCGCATTGCGCTCGGGGGTGCCGGTGTCCGCCGGGCTGGTCAGCGTGCCGATGATGCCGAGGACGAAGGCGAGCGGGATCGAGACGATGCCGGGGTTGGCCAGCGGGAACCAGGCGAAGTCGGCGCCGGGGATCATCGCGGTCGACGAACCGGAGACGGCCGGCGAGAAGACGATCAGCACGATCGTGGAGATCAGGCCGCCGTACATGCTCCACAGGGCGCCGCGGGTGTTGAACCGCTTCCAGTAGAGCGAGTACACGATCGTCGGCAGGTTCGCCGCCGCGGCGATGGCGAAGGCCAGTGCCACGAGGAAGGCGATGTTCTGACCGTTGGCCAGGATGCCCAGGACGATGCCGAGGATGCCGAGCACGACGACGGTGTAGCGCGAGACGCGGACCTGGTCGTCCTCACTCACCCTGTTGCGCTTGATGACCGACGCGTAGATGTCGTGGGCGAAGGACGCCGACGCGGTGATCGCCAGACCGGCGACGACGGCGAGGATCGTGGCGAAGGCGACCGCCGAGATGATGCCGAGCAGCACCACGCCGCCGATCTCGAACGCCAGCAGCGGTGCCGCCGCATTCTGTCCGCCGGCGGCGGCGAGGATCTTGTCCGGACCGACCAGAGCGGCTGCGCCGTAACCCAGGACCAAGGTGAACAGGTAGAAGGCGCCGATGAGCGCGATCGCCCAGACCACCGACTTACGAGCCTCTTTCGCGGTCGGCACGGTGTAGAAACGCATCAGCACGTGCGGCAGGCCCGCGGTGCCGAGGACCAGCGCGATGGCCAGCGACAGGAAGTTGATCTTCGATTCCAGCGAACCGCCGTACTGGGCGCCGGGCGCGAGAACGTCACGGGCGGCCACCTTTTCGCTCGCCGAGCCGGAGATGGCGTCCTGGGCCGAGCCGAGGATCGAGGACAGGTTCATGCCGAATTTGGCGAGGACGATGAAGGTCATGATCGCCGCACCGCTGATGAGCAGTACCGCCTTGATGATCTGCACCCAGGTGGTGCCCTTCATGCCGCCGATGAGGACGTAGACGATCATCAGCGCCCCGACCACGGCGATCACGATCGACTGGCCCACGCGGCCCTCGATGTCGAGGAGCAGGGCGACGAGGCCACCGGCACCGGCCATCTGGGCGAGCAGGTAGAACAGCGAGACCGCCAAGGTCGAGATGGCCGCCGCGAGACGGACCGGCCGCTGCTTCAGGCGGAAACTGAGGACGTCGGCCATGGTGAACTTGCCGGTGTTGCGCAGCAATTCGGCGACGAGCAGCAGAGCCACCAGCCAGGCGACGAGGAAGCCGATGGAGTAGAGGAAGCCGTCGTAGCCGTAGACCGCGATGGCACCGGCGATACCAAGGAAGCTGGCGGCCGACAGGTAGTCGCCGGCGATGGCGATCCCGTTCTGCGGTCCGGAGAAGCCACGGCCGCCGGTGAAGAAGTCCGCGGCGGAGTTGTTGTTCTTGCTCGCCCGGATGACGATGTACATCGTGATCGCCACGAACGCGGCGAAGATCGCGATGTTGGCGGCCGGACTGCCGACGGTGGCGGCGAGCGTGGTGGTGTGTACGGAGGTGTTCACAGCGACGGTCCGCCTTCCATCTCGTTGCGGATGGCCTCGGCGCGCGGGTCGAGTTCGCGGTTCGCGAAGCGCACGTACAGGCCGGTGATGACGAACGTGGTCACGAACTGCAGCAGGCCGAGGATCAGGCCGACATTGATGTTGCCCCAGACCTGGATCGACATGAAGTCATGCGCGAAGGCGCCGAGGAGCACGTAGACCGCGTACCAGATCAGGAAGAACGCGGTCATCGGGAAGATGAACTTGCGCAGCCGTGCCTTCAGTTCCTGGAACTGAGGGCTGTTCTGCATCTCGATGAACTGCTCGCCCGTCGGCGCATGCGGTGGTGCCGCTGCTGGTTGGTCGATGTTCGACACACTGTCCTCCAAGGTGATGGGGCCACGGTGGTGGAGCCCCACGGTGATGGCTCTTCGGGGAACAGCCTGATTGAGGCCCAGATCACACCGCAATCGGGTGTCGTGGGTCACACGCCGAAGGTCGTCGTCTGTGCGACGGACGGTCGATCGGATCCGACGAACGGTGAACGGTCAGACGTCGCGTCGGTCCGTCTGCCGATCGGCGGGAGGCGTGTCGACGGTCCGACCGGGTAGACGGTCCACGCCCATCCCGACGCGTTCGGGAACGTGCATGCGTGCGAACGTCCGGGCGAGGTCGCCGGGCAGCCGTCGTCGGGTGGCGAGGCTGACCAGCACCATCGTGCCGAAAGCGAGCGGCACGGTGACCGCGCCCGGATAACCGGCCAGCGCGGCCGCCCATCCGCCGAGGACGTCGTCGTCGATCACCCCGGCGATGGCGAGCGACGCCGCCGAACCCGACGACAACCCGCCGACGACCAGACCGGCGATCGCACCGGTTGCGGTGAGACCTCGCCACCAGATCCCCAGCACGAGCAACGGACACAGCGTCGACGCCGCGACCGCGAACACCAGCCCGACGGTCCGGGACAGTTCGAGGGATCCCGCCGCCAGCGAGAGGGCGATCGGGATCGCCCCGCCGATGACCGCTGCGATGCGGAAGTCGCGGACGCGTCCGCGGAGGACGTCAGTCGCCAGCGCGCCGGCCACGGACACCAACAGGCCCGACGACGTGGCGAGGAAGGCTGCGATGGCGCCGGCTGCCACCAGGGCCGCGAGGATCTGTCCGGCCAGACCGCCGACCGCCGCGCTCGGAAGGAGCAGGACCGCGGCGTCGGAGGTGCCGGTGATCAGCAGTTCGGGTACATAGAGGCGCGCGAACACCCCGAGCAGGACGGGGAACAGATAGAACAGCGACAGCAGGGCGATCGCCGCGAGCGCCGTTCGGCGGGCCGTGCGGCCGTCCGGGTTGGTGTAGAAGCGCACCAGCACGTGCGGCAGACCCATCACGCCGAGGAAGGTCGCGAGGATCAGAGACAGCACCTGGAACAGTGGATGGCGGTCGCCGAAACCACCGCCGGGGGTGACCCAATCGTCGCCGTGCACCGGGGCGCCCGCGACCACCGGGGTGGCCGCCCCGGCATCGAGTTCGATCACCGAGCCGGCGGAGATGACGTGACCGCCCGGGGCCGGGATCGGCGCGTCGACCACGGGAGCGCCGTCGAGTGTGCCGGTGACGCGCACGCCTTTGGTCTCGGCGACGGTGACCGACACGTCGGTCGTGACGTCGACGGTGGTGGCGGTCGTGACCCGGGGTGGCGCGGGCTCACCCACGCGTGCCGGATCATTGGCGAATACCCCGATGAGCACCAGGGCGGGGATCGCGATCGCGGTCAGCTTGAGCCAGTACTGGAATGCCTGCACGAAGGTGATCGATCGCATCCCGCCACCGACGACGTTCACGATCACGATGAGCCCGACGCCGACCGCGCCGGTCCACACCGGCGCGCCGAGCAGGATGTTGAGAGTGAGTCCCGCGCCCTGGAACTGGGGGATGAGGTACAGCACGCAGACGACGACCACGACCACCATCGCGGTCTTGCGCACGGTGGTGGAGGAGAGCCGGAACTCGGCGAAGTCGGGCACGGTGTAGGCGCCGGAACGACGCAACGGTGCAGCGACGAACAGCAAAAGTCCGAGGTATCCGGCGGTGAAACCCACGGGGTACCACAGCGCGTCGGCCCCGTACTTCGCGACGAGACCGGCCACACCGAGAAACGATGCCGCCGAGAGGTATTCACCCGATACGGCAGCGGCGTTCCAGCGTGGGCCGACGGTGCGTGAGGCCACCAGGAAATCCGAGGTGGTCCGGGAGAGCCGGCCGCCCCACGCCCCGACCGCGATAGTCGCGATCGCCGCGGCGAACAGTCCCACCGCGGTCAGCACGTCGACGCCGGTCACGGCCCGCCCGGATCGCCGGGGTCGTCGTCGACGAGGTTCATGAAGTCGCGTTCGGCGTGTTCGGCCAGTCGCACGTACAGGAGTCCGGTCAGGTACAGCACGGGATAGGCGAGGAGTCCGAGCACGATCCAGGTGATCCGGATACCGAAGATCGTCGTCTCGGCCAAGCTCGGGAACAGTACGGCGAGGAGGGGGATCGCCACCACGACGACGAGGAGGCTCCCGCCGAGGCGCAACGCCAGCCCGAGCTGAGCCCGCATCAGCCCGCGCACCAGCGCGTCGCCGACCTCGGTCTGCTCCTGGACCTCCACGCGGGTGCGGACCATCCGGGCGCCGCGCCGCGACGCGAGGACCACCCGTTCACGCTGCGGAGGGTTCTCAGACATCGCCGCGACCGGTGGGGGAGCGGTACTGGCGCAACGGGTCTCGGATGAGCCGGTCCTTCAGGTCGCGGACTTGACGACGACTGACCGGCAGTTCCACCGCCTCCGATGCCCCGTTCGCGCGGATGCTGACGAGTGTGCCGCTGCCGCTGCTCCGCAGTCCGGTGACCATGGGCAAGGCCACCAGGTAGGAACGGTGGACACGTGCGAATCCCTTGTCCTGCCAGCGTGATTCGAGGGTCGACAGCGGGATTCGGACCAGGTGGGCGCCGGACTCGGCGTGGAGCCGGGCGTAATCGCCGACCGCCTCGACCCAGGAGATCGAATCACGCCGGACCAGCGAGGTCACCCCACTCATCTCGACCGGGATCACGTCGTCGGAGCCGGTGCGCGGCTCACCCTGGGTGGCGGGGGTGGGAGTCGTCTCGGCGGGCTGCGTACGGGCGTCGAGGCCGGCGCGGACGCGTGCGATCGCCTGGGCGAGTCGTTCCTCGCGGAGCGGTTTCAGCAGATAGTCGATGGCGCCGACCTCGAAGGCGTCGACCGCCTTGTCCTCGTGAGCGGTGACGAACACGATCACCGGGGGCTGGGCGTACTTGGCGAGGACGCCGGCGAGTTCGAGTCCCGACAGTCCCGGCATGTTGATGTCGAGGAAGATCGCGTCGACCCGGCGGGAGTTGAGTTCGCGGAGCGCGCCGGTCGCATCCGTCGCGGTGTGGACCTCGGCGACATCATCCTGCCGGTCCAGGAGGTAACGGAGTTCGTCGAGAGCCGGGGATTCGTCGTCGACGGCGAGCACCACCAGCCCGGACATCCATCACCTCCCGACCGACTGCGCCTGACGTCCGACGACGGACACGAGGATCGTACCGCGTGGTCCGCATCACAGATCGGAACCGCCTGCAACGTCTGGCGGCGACTCGCTCGAGAACCGGCGAACGGTCTGCTAGGCGCGGATGCCGGCCCGGAACTTCGGTACCCGCATGCCCACCTTGGTGCCCGCGCCGACGGCCGTCTCGACCACCAGTCCGTAGTCGTTGCCGAAGGCGGCGCGGAGACGGTGATCGACGTTGGTGAGCCCGACATGGGCGCCCTCGCTGTGGTCCAACGCGTCGAGCGCACCGCTGCGCAGGAGTTCGGGGTCCATGCCGACGCCGTCGTCCTCGACGGTGATGACGCAGTCGGTGCCCTCGTCGGCCGCGGTGATCTTGATGGTGCCGCCGCCCTTCGACGCGAGTCCGTGACGGACCGCGTTCTCCACCAGCGGCTGGAGTGCGAGGAACGGTACGACGACGTTCAGGACCTCCGGCGCGACATGAAGTTTCACGTCGAGTGAGTTGCCGAACCGGGCCCGTTCGAGGGTGAGGTAGCGGTCGATGTTGCGCAGTTCGTCTGCCAGGACGGTGTATTCGCCGCTCGCGCGGAACGAGTAGCGGGTGAAGTCGGCGAAGTCGAGCACGAGTTCACGGGCGCGGTCGGGGTCGGTGCGGACGAACGAGGCGATCGTGTTGAGGGCGTTGTAGATGAAGTGCGGGCTGATCTGCGCGCGAAGAGCGAGCACCTCGGCCCGGTCGAGGCGGGCGCGGGACGCGTCGAGCTCGGCCAACTCGATCTGGCTCGACACGTAGCGGGCAACCTCGGCGACGGCACCGAGCATGCCCGGACCCGGACGACGGGTCGTGGCGACGACGAGGACACCCACGTTGACGTCGCTGGCGACGAGTGGCTGCGCGATGAGGGCTCGCACCGGTGACTCCGCGCCGCACGGGTCGGACACCAGGACACGACGCTGATCGCCGGTGGCCGACGCGGCGGCACGGGCGGCCTCGCGCAGCATGTCGGCATCCCAGATCGCATCGTCGTCCGGGTCGTGGGCGAGACGACGCGGCTCGTCGTCGAACAGGGCGACGGCCTCTGCCGAGGTCAGCGTGCGCAGGTGGGGGAGAGCTTCGCGCGCCGAGTCCTCGGAGAGCCCGGTGCGCAGCGATCGCGCCGCCAGCGACGCCGTGTGCAGCGCCATGTGCACCGCGCGTTCGGTGGGTGTGGTGACCTGGCGGCGCGTCCGGACCAGCACGACGAGGCCGAGAACCATGATCAGCAGCAGGATCGACCCGACGATCGCGACTTCGCTCGACATGGCGCCTCAGCTCCGGATGCCAGTCGCGGTGCCGCGCGAGGCCGCGGTGGTCGACACGGCGAGGTCGATGAGGCGGTAGCGGTCGGCGTGCCACTTCTCCGGCGGCAGGTGGCCGTGGATGTCGAGTTCGGTGACGCCGTGTGCCGTCGCCAGCAACAGTGCGGCGTGGTGCCGGGCCGCATCCCGCTCGGCGTCGGGGCCGATGACGCGGCCCACCAGGTTCATCAGGCCGTCCTGGGCTCGGGCGGTCGCCGGGATGGCGGGTGCGCCCGCCGGGGTCGCGAACATGAGGCGATACAGGTGCGGGCGTCCGACGCCGAGGTCGGACAGGGCGCGCAGAGCGGTGCGGAGTGCGTCCTCGGGGTGGAGTCCGGCGTCGGCGACGATGGCGTCGAGCCCGCCGGCGACGACCTCCCACGCCTGGCTCGCCAGCGCGGCGAGCAGTGCGTCCTTGTCGGCGAAGTGCCGGTAGGGGGCCGACCGTGAAACGCCCGCGCCGTTGCCGACCTCGCGCAGCGTGACCGCTTCTGGGCCTCCGGTGTCGAGGAGCGCTGCGGCGGCATCGAGGAGCGCCCGGCGCGTCTGGGCCGCGCTCTCGGCTCGGGTGGGCATGCCCACACCATAGTTGACATTGTCAACCGAAAGGGCTTGTCTTGAGTTGACAATGTCAACTGAAATGGGAGCCGCGATGGACTCGACGCAGATCGACTCGAACCCCTGGACGCTCGTGATGACCGGGGCGACCCGCGGTATCGGGCGCGTCGCCGCACGGCACGTCCTGGCGGAAGCGCCCGACTGCCATCTCGTCCTCCTCGCCCGCGGCGGCGGGCCGACCGGATTCGCCGACGACTTCGGTGACGTCGGCGGCCGACTGACCATCGTCGACGCCGACCTCGCCGACATGCGCAGCACGCGTTCGGCCGCTGCGGCCATCGGATGGCTGCTCGACGATGCGACGCTGCCGCCGCTCCGAGGCCTCGCCGGCAATGCCGGCATCCAGTTCGTCGACGACCAGCACACGACTGCGGACGGTCTCGAGGCGACGTTCGCGGTGAACGTGCTCGCCGAACATGTGCTGATCGGCGATCTGGCCGACCGCTTCACCCGCGGCTCACGGATCACGATCACCGTGAGTGACACGCATTTCGGGGATCTGCGGCACAACCTCGGGATGGTTCCCGCGCCGCGGTGGATGTCCCCGGCGCAACTGGCGCGGCCGGGCGCCTTCGGCGGCGCGCCCCCCGCGTCCGGGCGAACCGCGTACTCGACGAGCAAGCTCGCGGCCGTCCACCTCGTCCACGAGTGGTCGCGCCGATTGCCCGACGGCGTCGAGATCGTCTCCTACAACCCGGCTTACGTGCCGGGGACGGATCTGACACGGGACGCCGGGGTGGTGGAGCGCTTCGCGAACCGCCGGATGCTTCCGGTCTTCGCGCTCATGGGACTTCTCGATCGGGTGCCGGTCGCGGGACGGCGTCTCGGCGATGCAATCCTCGGCACGTCGTCCGCGGAATCGGGGGCCTACCTCGACCGTGGACGAGTCGCCGCATCATCGGCCGAGAGTTACGACCGGGCAAGGGAACTCGAACTGTGGGAGTTCCTCGAGGCGAAGCGCGTCACGCTCGGCAACGTTCAGTAGGTGGCCCACTCGCCCTGTGCGTACCGCAGGATGCGCGGGTCCATCAGAGTGGACGGCGGAAGGTCGAGTGGTTGCCGATCGAGGGGGAAGACAGTGGCTGCCGTCAACTGTTCCGCACTCAGGAAACGTAGTGGTCCAGGCGCGTTCATCGTCGGGCTGAGGGGTCCTCGGGTGCTCGCGAGGTGAAAACCCCAGTCGCCGAAGGCCGGGACGTCGACGTGGTACGGCGTCGCCGGAAGTCCGGCCTCGCGCATGGTGGAGGCGATGCACCAGAACGACTTCGGTGCGAAGTACGGCGAGCCCGCCTGCACCACGACGCGGCCGTTGTCGGCCAGGTGCGCTCGGACGAGGGCGTAGAACTCGGTGGAGTACAGCTTCGCGGTGGCGGAGTCGTCCGGATCGGGCATGTCGACGATGATCACGTCGAAGCGACGGTCGGTCTGGCGCAACCAGGTGAACGCGTCGGCGGTCACCACCTGTGCCCGTCGGTCGGTCATCGATCCCTGGTTGAGGGATGTCAGGCGCGGGTCTGTCCGGGCGAGGCGGATCATCTCCGGGTCGAGTTCGACGAGCGTCACGTCCCGCGCATCGGGGTATCGGAGTACCTCGCGCAGCGCGAGGCCGTCCCCGCCGCCGAGAACGAGCACCGACGAGTGCGCACCCGACATCGCCGGATGGACGAGCGTCTCGTGATAGCGGTGCTCGTCGATCGAGGAGAACTGCAGGTCGCCGTTGAGGTAGAGGCGGGTGTCGGGGCCTGTGCCGGTGGACTTCTCGGTGATCACGATGTCCTGGTAGGCGCTGCGGGCGGCCGCGACGATCGGGTCGCGGTAGAGCGCCTGCCGCGCCGTCACCTCGAACCGGGCAGACAACAGCAGGCCGGCCACGAGCGCCGCGACCACCGCCAGCGCTCCGGCGGACAGCAGGACGAGGTGGCTGCGGCTCAACGACTTCCGGAAGATGACGAAGACCAGGAAGCAGCCGGCCGCAGCATTGACCAGTCCCACCACGAGCGCGCCCCGCAACTGGCCGAACAACGGCAACAACAGGAACGGGAAGCAGAGGCCGCCGATCAGCGCGCCGATGTAGTCGACGGCGAACATGTCCGCGACCGCGGCGCCCGGTTCCTGCCGTCGAATCCGTTGGAGCAGGACCATCAGCAACGGGATCTCCGCCCCGATGAGGACACCCAGGAGGAAGGCGACGACGATGAGGGCCGGGGTGTAGAGCTCCAGGTAGGCGAAAGCGGCGTAGAGCGCCATCACCGACAGGCCGCCCAGGAGCGCCAGCAACAGTTCGATGACCGCGAACGCGGTGACCGAATGGGGTTGCAGTGGCTTCGCGGCGAGTGAGCCGGCACCCATCGCGAAGACCATCACCGCGAGGACGATCGACGCTTGTGTCGCGGTGTTGCCGATCAGGAAGGAACCCAGGGAGACCAGCGCCAGTTCGTACACCAGACCGCAGGCGGCGCAGACGAACACCACGGCCAGCAGCGCGGACCGGGCGAAGCGTGGTCGCGCGGAGAGCGGTTCGGTCGTGGTGTCCGTGAGTGTCACAGGAAGACGGTCGTCACAGGATGGAAGCGGCGATGATGATGGCCACCCCGATGTGCGCGATGCCCTGCACCCACACCGCCGGATGGCTTTCCGGCTGCACGAGGATCTCGCCGAGTTTGCCGGGGGTGAGCGCGTCGATGACCAGGAAGGTCACCCCCATCACGACCAGGCCGATCGCCGAGTAGACCACCGTGTAGGTGAGTCCCTCGAGCAGGCGGCCCTCGCTGGCGACGATGGCTGCCGTGACGATGATCGCGACCGCGAAGAGGTTGGCGCCGACCAGGATTCCGGCATTGCGGTTGCGTTCGGACCAGACCTGTTGACGCAGCTTCCCCGGCGTCAGCAGGTCGACGATCGCGAAGGACACGATCATCAGGATCACTCCGACACCCGCGTAGGCACCTGCGGCGTAGGCGTTCTCGGTCATGTCAGCGAGCATGGTCATCTCCGTGGGTTCGGTCGAACGGGATCGGTCGCAGGGACAGGGGGCCGGGTCCGGTCGTCATTTACCGCCACCTCCACTGCCGCCGCCGCGATTGCTGCTCCCGCTGCCGGAATAGCCCGGCATCGGAACCCAGAAGGCGCCGACGTAGTTGTGGTACCGGTTGTAGCCCGACCGGTAGTCGCGGCTCAGCATCACACGGGTCTGGTTGGCGGCGTACGGGAAGAGTGCGACCAGGTAGTCGGGGTACTGGAGGAACTGGGTGCCCGCGACATTGCCCGTTCCGGAGGCGCCGGCGCGCTGGTCGGTGGGGCGCTCGGCGTCGCGGATCTCCGCGGCCACCTCGGCGGGCGTGCCCTCGGCCACGTAGGCGTCCACATCCCCTTCGTCGAGGCCGGTGTTGCGCTCGTAGTTCTGCGCGATGTGATCGCGTGCCGAACCGCCCAGTCCGTCGCCGCGCAGGGCTCGGGCGCCGCACGCGCCGAGCAACGCGAAAATCGTGATCACCACGATGACGCCGATGATGATGTTGCGGATCCGGTTGAGGCGGCGGCGCGGATCGGGCGCCGGTTCGTCCGGGGACGGGGGTGGGTGGTTGCCGGGCGGCGGGTAGGTCATGCGGTTGCCGCCCCGCGGTGGATCACGCTGGTCGTGATGACCACCTCACCGGCCTGCGGGTAGGTGTGCCAGGTGTGCCACGAGATCGAGTCCGCCGACAGGTCGGAGACGATGGCGGTCACCGCGTGGGGATCGCCGGGAAAGACACCCATCACGCTCGGATTCCCCGCCGCCATCTGTTCGGTGACGCGGACGCCGAGTTGCTCGACGAGCGCGGCCAATCGGTCGTCGTCGGCCCGTTCGATCCGGGAGCTGAAGAGGTAGCCGCTGTCCTGGAGGCTCTTCGGCAGGGCCGAGGTCACCTCGGGCAGACATGCGACGGTCTCGCAGATGCGTTGCGCGCCGTCGTCGACGACGACCTGATGGCTGGCACCGAGCAGGCGGACCGACACCGTGATGCCGTCGATCTCCCCGTCCTCCCGGGCCAGGGGCTCCTGGAGCGGGGCGTCGAGCGAGAAGCCGAGCTGAGCGGCACTCGTGTCGGCGTACGCGACGGGGAGTCGAGTGACGGACGCACTGAGTTCGCCGGGCTGTTCTGACATGTGTCTCGCAGTCCTTCGTCGCTCAGGTGGTCTGATCGGTGGGGTTGCTGGGGAAGATCCGGTAATCGGCCCGGGTGAGGAGTTCGCCGCGCGCGCATTCCCACCCGCTGCCGTAGTCCTCGAAGGACAAGCGGTCCTCGCCGGCCTGATAGTCGTGGTAGGCCATCCGGCCGGATGTCGCGACCCCGGTCGTGCCCGCCGAGGTGAACCGGGCGTTGCCGGCCTCCTCGGAGTGATAGCGACGGCCGTCGACCTCGACCGTGTCGGGCCCGGGTTCGGAGACGACGCCGGACAGTTCGTGCCACAGCACTACCTCCAGGTCGGGATCGTCCTCGACCGAGATCCACGCCTTGGTGCCGAGCCCGGTGTCGAGGAAGTTCTCGGTCCAGGTGTAGCCGTCCTGGGTCAGCCGCAGCGTGCCGCGGACCGCGTAGGTCTCTCCGCGCAGCTCGACGAGGTCGCCGGGCTTCAGCTGCCGCGGATCGCCGTAGACCGAGTCGTCGTCGGCCGAGGAGAACGGGTCCCCGGGCCGGTAGGTGCGGTTGCGCAGGGCATCGGCCTCGGCCTGTCGGGCCCGGCGGTTGCCCAGAAAGTTGAAGATGACGACCACCGCGATGATCGCGAGCAGTGCCACGACGATGATCAGCAGGAACTCCACTCCGCCGACCCTATCCGGATCCCGGGAGACCGTCAGCCCGCTTCGGCGAGCCGAATGACGCCGCTACCACTCCGCCCGCGCGTCGACGCCGCGCAGGAGCTCGATGACCGGGGCGAACTGCTCGAGCACCGGTTCGAGGACCGTGAGGTAACTGATCCCGGTGGTCTCGCGGAGTTCGACGAGCCGGTCGGCGATGTCGGCGGCGGTGCCGATGAGGATCGACGGCAGATCGAGAAACTCCTGCGGACTCATCGACAGCTCCCACTTCTCGATGTTCTTCGCGGCGACGCCGGTCGCGTCGTCGGTGACCTCGACGATCTGCATCAGCAGGTTCCACTCGATGGTCCCGGCGCGGTCGCCGGCCGCGGCCCGGGCGAATGCGACGCGTTCGGCGAAGTCGTCCGCCGACAGCGGCTCGAGGTCGCCGTCGCGACCCGTGCGTGCCGCGGTGAACCCGACGATGTCGGCGTGCTCGGCGGCCATCCGGAGCACGCGGTCGCCGTTCCCCCCGAGGAGCAGCGGTACGCGCTCCTGCACCGGACGCGGGGTGTGGTCGGGGTCGGTCAGCAGCGACATCGTCCGCGCCACGGTGTCGCCCAGATGGTCGACCCGGCGACCCGCCGGCAGGAATTCGATTCCCGCCGACTCGAACTCCTCCTTGACGTAGCCGGTGCCCAATCCGAGCTCGACGCGACCGTGGGACAGCTGGTCGACGGTCGCGACGTCGCGGGCGAGCAGCGTGGGGTTGGTGAACGCGGCGTTGAGGACGAAAGGGCCCACTCGGAGGCGCTCGGTCGCGGCGGCAGCCGTCGCGAGTGCAGGCCAGGGGCTCGGGATGCCCAGGTGATCGGGGACCAGCAGGACATCGAAGCCGAGCTCCTCGACGTGCTGCGCTCGTCGCTGCCACGACGCGCCGCTGTCCACCGCGAGCATGTCGACCCCGAACCGGAACGCCCTGGACGCGAGAGACATGTCCACAACCTAACCGGGGCCGCGACGGCCGGCCGGGTGAATGCGGTGGCGTCGGGCCCGCCGCAACCTTGCACTCGGCAGGGGCGAGTGCTAAAACGGACGTTGGCACTCGCGAGCTGTGAGTGCCAGGTCGGGACGGTGAGATCGGTACCGAATGACACACCGGTCGTCCGTCGCGGGCACCGAGTCCGGCCATACGAACCTAGTGTCACCCCCTTCGGAGGATCACTTACCCATGGCCAAGCAAATCGCGTTCGACGAAGAGGCCCGTCGCGGCCTCGAGCGGGGCCTCAACAGCCTCGCCGACGCCGTCAAGGTGACGTTGGGACCCAAGGGTCGCAACGTCGTTCTGGAGAAGAAGTGGGGCGCCCCCACGATCACCAACGATGGTGTTTCCATCGCCAAGGAGATCGAGCTGGAGGATCCCTACGAGAAGATCGGCGCCGAGCTGGTCAAGGAAGTCGCCAAGAAGACCGACGACGTCGCGGGCGACGGCACCACCACCGCCACCGTGCTGGCCCAGGCTCTCGTCCGTGAGGGTCTGCGCAACGTCGCTGCCGGCGCCAACCCGCTGGGTCTGAAGCGCGGCATCGAGAAGGCCGTCGAGGCCGTCACCGAGTCGCTGCTGAAGAGCGCCAAGGAGGTCGAGACCAAGGAGCAGATCGCTGCCACCGCCGGTATCTCGGCCGGCGACCCCTCGATCGGCGAGCTCATCGCCGAGGCGATGGACAAGGTCGGCAAGGAAGGCGTCATCACGGTCGAGGAGTCCAACACCTTCGGCCTGCAGCTCGAGCTCACCGAGGGCATGCGCTTCGACAAGGGCTACATCTCGGGCTACTTCGTCACCGACGCCGACCGTCAGGAAGCCGTCCTCGACGACCCGTACATCCTGCTGGTCTCGGGCAAGGTCTCGACCATCAAGGACCTGCTGCCGCTGCTGGAGAAGGTCATCCAGGCCGGCAAGCCGCTGCTGATCATCGCCGAGGACGTCGAGGGCGAAGCCCTCTCGACCCTGGTCGTCAACAAGCTCAAGGGCACCTTCAAGTCCGTCGCCGTCAAGGCTCCGGGCTTCGGTGACCGCCGCAAGGCCATGCTGGCCGACATCGCCATCCTCACCGGTGGCGAGGTCATCAGCGAAGAGGTCGGTCTCTCGCTGGAGAGCGCCGGCGTCGAGCTGCTCGGTACCGCTCGCAAGGTCGTCGTCACCAAGGACGAGACCACCATCGTCGAGGGCGCGGGCGACCCCGACGCCATCGCCGGTCGCGTGGCCCAGATCCGTGGCGAGATCGAGAACAGCGACTCCGACTACGACCGTGAGAAGCTGCAGGAGCGTCTGGCCAAGCTGGCCGGCGGTGTTGCGGTCATCAAGGCCGGCGCGGCCACCGAGGTCGAGCTCAAGGAGCGCAAGCACCGCATCGAGGACGCCGTGCGCAACGCCAAGGCTGCCGTCGAAGAGGGCATCGTCGCCGGTGGTGGCGTGGCCCTGCTGCAGTCGGAGCCGGCCATCGACGCACTCTCGCTCGAGGGTGACGAGGCCACCGGCGCCAACATCGTCCGCGTCGCTCTCTCGGCTCCGGCCAAGCAGATCGCCGTCAACGCCGGCCTCGAGCCGGGCGTCGTCGCCGACAAGGTCCTGAACTCGCCCACCGGCACCGGCCTCAACGCCGCCACCGGTGAGTACGAGGACCTGCTGGCCGCCGGCATCAACGACCCGGTGAAGGTCACCCGCTCGGCGCTGCAGAACGCAGCCTCGATCGCGGCTCTGTTCCTCACCACCGAGGCCGTCGTCGCCGACAAGCCCGAGAAGAACGCTGCTCCGGCGATGCCGGGTGGCGACGAGATGGGCGGCATGGGCTTCTGAGCCTGAGCTCTCCACCTCGGAGCGACACGCTCTGACATCTCAACGGGACCGGCCCACTCCTTCGGGAGTGGGCCGGTTCTGTTGTCTCTCAACCGCTTTCTCCAAACCTGCCGGGAGCGCCCGGAATGCGGCGCGGTCGAAGGGAGTTGAAGACGGCATGGCCTCTCCCATCACAGTCGACATCGGGTCCGACATCGCGTGTCCCTGGTGCTTCATCGGGAAGCGGCGCTTCGAGGCGGGTCTCGCCGGGTTCGCCGGCCGCGACGACGTCGAGGTGACCTATCGCAGCTTCGAACTCGCCCCCGACACGCCCGTCGACTTCGAGGGCTCGGAGATCGAGTTCCTCGTGCGGCACAAGGGGATGCCCGCCGCGCAGGTCGAGGGGATGCTCGAGCAGGTCCGCGGGATCGCGGCCGACGCCGGGCTCGACTACGACTTCGACCGCCTCCAGCACACCAAGACCCTGAAGGCCCATGAGGCGCTGCACTTCGCGCGAGCCCACGGGCGCCAGCTCGAGCTGGCGGAACGACTGTTCCAGGCGTACTTCGAGCAGGGCCGGCACGTCGGCCGTCCCGCCGAGATCGCGGACCTGGCCGCCGAGGTCGGGCTGGACCGCGACGCGGTGCTGGCCGCTCTGGAGTCCGGTGACCATGCCGACGCGGTCGCCGCGGACATCGAGCAGGCGCGGGCCTACGGGATCAGCGGCGTTCCGTTCTACGTCTTCAACGGCAAGTACGGGGTGTCCGGCGCTCAGCCCGCCGAGACCTTCACCCAGGTCCTGGAAAAGGTCCACGCGGACTGATCGTGTGTGGACCGCCGGGCTCCGCGGGTAAGGCTGCGTGATGCAGACGTTCCTGCCGTACCCGGACTTCCGGCGATCCGCCGAGGCCCTCGACCCCGCGCGGCTCGGCAAGCAGCGCGTGGAGACACTACAGATCCTGCGTGCACTCGAGCTGTACGACTACGGCCGGGGCAACCATCCCGCGGTCACCATGTGGCGTGGGCACACTCCCGCCCTCGTCTCCTACGGCCTCGCCTTCGTCGACGTCTGGCTACGTGGGCGACGCGCGGACACCACGGCCGCGATGATCGCCGAGTTCGCTCCGGAGGCGGTGGGCGTGTCCCAGTCGGATCTCGCCGACGCCGGTCTCATGCGTCCGTGGCTGGGCGACGATCGTCTTCATCGCAGCCACCGTTCGGCGTTGCTGCGCAAGGACCCGGACTTCTACGTCGCCGAATTCGGCGACGTCCCCGATAACCTCCCGTACTTCTGGCCGGGACCTCCCGCGACGGTTCCCGACCTGGACGACCGGGGCCGAACGGTATGGATCATCCGGGCTTCGTCGACGGAGCAGTACGACGAATTCCGCCGCCGCGACATCGTCGGTCTCGGCGCGGAGTCCGGCATCGACTCCGATGCCGCGATGGCGACCTCAGATGGTCTGCGCGCCCTGCTCAAGGAGTGCAGCCCGGGACGACGGCCGGGCAAGGACCTCCGCGTCCTCGCGTCTTTCGTCGACGACCTGACCCCCGGTGACGAGGTGGCGGTCGTCGATCCCGACGACCCCGAGATCCTTCGGCTCGGGGAGATCGAGGGTGACTACGAATTCACGAGGCGGGGAAAGACTCTCGCACCGCATCGGCGGCGCGTCCGGTGGACCGGCACATTGGCACGTGCGTCCGTGTTGCCACCCGCACTCCTGCAGAACCCGCGGACGATGTTCCCGGTGCCGGTCGAGACCGAATAGACAGGCCGGACCGGGAAGCGTGGTCCGTTTGGGTGAATTCGGCGGCTTGTCATAGCGAACCGGCGATTGCAGAACGCTATTACGTGGTGGTCGACCCTCCAATTCGTGTCCCGTCCCCGACATAAAGCGGACGCATCCGACGATGTTGAGTATCGTCCGACGTATCCGGATCGATTCCTATTCGTTCGTATTCCGTTGTCGAGACCGAGGCGCGGTTGAAGTCAGTTGAAGGGACACTGATGTCTGCTGTTGGCGGTGACCGCCACCGACGCCTGACCGTTGCGCTGGTCTCTGTCTTGACAACCGTTGCCGCCCTTGCCATCCCGTCGACGGCTTCGGCTGATGACGGGGTGCATGCGGCCCGTGTCGAGCGGCTGGCCGACGCCGTCGCGCAAGGTCGTGTCCTCGACCTCGCCGTACATTCGGCATCGATGAGACGTGACGTCCCGGTCCGCGTGCTGGTCCCTGCGGACAGGTCGAAACCGCGACCCACGCTCTATTTGCTGAATGGCGCCGGTGGCGGCGAGGGAAACGGGCATTGGTTCGAGCAGACCGATATCGTCGACTTCGTCGATGACAAGAATGTCAACGTCGTCGTCCCCATGCGCGGTGCGTACAGCTATTACACCGATTGGGTGAATGTGGACCCGGTCCTCGGCCGCAACAAATGGACGACTTTCCTGACCAAGGAACTCCCGCCGGTCATCGACGGCGAACTCAACACCACCGGGGTCAACGCCATCGCGGGTATCTCGATGGCGGGAACCTCGGCGCTGAGCCTTGCCGAAGCCGCTCCCGATCTCTACACCGCGGTCGCGTCGTACAGCGGCTGCGCGGAAACGAGCACCGACGTCGGCCGGCTGGCGATCCAGGCGGTGGTCGAACTCCGCGGTGGCGGTGACGTGGCCAACATCTGGGGGCCGATCGGGTCGCCGGCGTGGCGAGAGCACGATCCGGTGGTCAATGCCGGCAAGCTCCGCGGGAAGTCGATCTACATCAGCTCGGGTACCGGCCTGCCCGGCCCGCACGACCGGCTCACCGGTGCGGGGATCGGCGGCGACACCGTCATCTACGCCGATCAGATCGCGGTGGGCGGTGTCATCGAGGCGGCGACGCATCACTGCACGCGCAACCTCGAGCGCCGGCTCGATCAACTCGGCATCCCGGCGACGATCGACTACGAACCCGGGACGCACTCCTGGCCGTACTGGCAGGACCAACTGGCCAAGTCGTGGCCGACGCTCGACCGCGCGCTGAATCGTTGACCGCGGCGTGAATCGGCCGCCGGTCGCCCGCTTTCCGCGCCGATCTGCCACGATGAGTCGCGTGACGACACCCGGTGCACCGAGCCCGATCGGCAGCCTGCCGAATCTGCGTGACCTGGGCGGCTGGCGGACCGGCGACGGGCGAGTGGTGCGCTCCGGGACGCTGTTCCGGTCGACGGACTTCTCCTCACTCGCCGACTCCGACCTCGCCGCGCTCGCGGGCCTCGGGCTCCGGACCGTGTACGACCTCCGGTCGGTGCATGAGCGGGAGGCCATCCCGGACCCGGCACTGCCCGGCGCCACCGGGATCGGCCTCGATGTGCTCGCCGATGCCCAGATGTCGATTCCGGCCAACATCGGTGCCGTGCTCGCCGATCCGGTGGCGGTCGCCCAGGCAGGTCAGATGCTGGCCGGCGGCAAGGCGCGCGAGATGATCTCCGGTACCTACCGCGAGATGATCACCCTGCCCAGCGCCATCGAGGCCTATTCGGAGTTCTACCGCGGACTGCTCGGCGACGCGCCCAGTCCGATCCTCTTCCACTGCACGACCGGCAAGGATCGCACCGGCTGGGCCGCAGCCGCGTTCCTGACGCTCGTCGGGGTGGGCGAAGCGGACGTCTACCGTGACTACCTGCTGACCAACGAGCGGCTCATCCCGGCGCTGAAGCACATCTTCGACGGCTTCGCGGCAGCAGGCGGCGACCCGCAGCTCCTGGTCGGCGTACTCGGCGTCGATGCGGGATATCTGGATGCCGCGTTCGACGAGGTGCACAGCAGGTTCGGCGGGATCGAAGGGTACTTCGTCGAGGCGCTCGGGATCGGTCCGGGCGAGCAGGAGAAGATCCGCGAGCGGTTCCTCGTCGAAAGCTGACCGGGCACTCTGGCGTGCCGAGCTATGTATAGTTGCATAGACCACTCGGGCCCAGATGAAGGAGCAGGTCATGGCGCCGCATTCCGCCGAATCCGTCATCTCCGGATCGGATGCGCGCGGTCCGCGTGAACGGATGATCGTCCATGCCGCGGACCTGATCGGACGTGATGGTGTCGCCGCGACCTCGATCGGCGACGTGATCACCGCGAGCGCGGCGCCCCGCGGGTCCATCTACCATCACTTTCCCGGTGGCAAGACACAACTCATGACCGAGGCCGTCCGCTACGCAGGCGATTTCATCGCCGAACGACTCGCGCGCCGGGCGACGCTCACACCGGCCGAGACGGTCCGCGAGATCGGCGACGTCTGGCGGCGGATGCTGGTCAACACCGATTATCAGTTCGGCTGCCCGGTCATCGCGGGCGGTCTGGCGCGACGCGGTGAACCCGAGGTCGCCGATGCCGCGGCCGAGATCCTCCGCCGCTGGGCCGATCTCATCACCGCCCGGCTCGTCGTCGACGGCGTGGACAGCGAACGCGCCGACTCGCTGGCCAATCTCGTCGTCGCCGCCATCGAGGGTGCCGTCGCGCTCTGCCAGACTCAGCGCAGCGTCGAGCCGCTCGACCGCGTCATCAGCGAACTGGCCGCTCTCTGCGACGCCGCGGTCTATCGGCAGTGACGCCGGCCGGCGCCGCCTGAGGCTTCGAACCCGCAGGACCTGGTCCTGGTCATCTGTTCACCGTTGGTTTGGGAAGGGCTCCGTAGTAGGTTCACGGTGGCGCTACCGCGGTGGTATACGCCGTGAGAACGACGCTGGGCCGAGTTCGGGAGGAGATACGATGACGCCGGTCTTCCGGCACGAGCTGGGCTCGGACTTCGACCGCCTCCATCCCAACGTCGCATGGCGTTACGGCATCGATTCCACCTCCGGTGTCGCGCAGATCTGTCACGGGATGTACGAGTCGGTGTACGTGTCCTCGGCGCTCCCCCCGCCGGCTCTCTGGCACTACGCCAAACGGAATGCGCTGCCGTCCAAGACCAGCCGGATGGTTCCGTTCACCCAGGCCTACTACTGCTACACCGACGAGCTGGAGCGGGAATCCCTGGCTGTACTGCGGACCTTCCAGTACACGACCGGTCCGCGCAAGCTCAACTCGCTGCTCGTCGCGGGACGCACCGGGCTCGTCGACTACTTCGGCGACGGACCCGAGTTCCTGTATCCGATCGAGCCCTCGGTGACCCCGGGCGGCGAACTGCTTCTCGAGAGCGGACCGATGCGCTGGCTGGGACGCGGGCCGAAGGTGGGTATGCGCGGACTGTTCACCGCGCAGATGAAGTACATCGAGGGCTGGGACGAGAAGCGCGAACGCTTTCGCTGCGACATGACGGTCCGCAACCCCGTCATCGGCGAGATCATGCATTTCCGCGGTTGGTTCACCGCCGTGGACCAGGCGTGCACGCTCCGCGACATCCCCGACGAGGCGTGGCCGGTGAACCTGGTCGACCGCGAGAGCTGAGTCTCCGCCGCCGGCCGGACCGTGTTTTGGTCAACCGACCAGGATCGGGGCCCGTCGGCCGACGGTTCGTTGTGTGGCCGTGACCGTCGGGCGGTAGGTTCACCCCATGGCTGTCTCCGCGAACATCGAATTCCACGTCGCAGCCCCGGTCTCGGTGGTGATGGAAGTGCTCATGGACATCGAGTCCCTCCCCGATTGGTCGGGCCCGCACAAGGAGGCCGAGGTCCTCGACGAGCACGACGACGGCAAACCGAGGACCGTGCGCATGGTGGTCACCGCCGCCGGGATCTCCGACGAGCAGACGTGCACCTACGAGTGGACCGAGACGACCTGCGAATGGCACCTGGTCAAGTCGAATCAGCTCAGTGAACAGCACGGCAAGTACACCGTCACCGAAACCGACACCGGCGCGCACGTGCACTTCGACCTGGGCGTGGATCTCAAGATCAAACTTCCGGGACTGATCGTCAAACGAGCACAGAAGATGGCCGTCGACACCGCACGTAAGGGGCTCTCCGCCGAAGTCGAGAAGCGCGCCGCCGGCTGAACGATCAGGGTCGTGCCCCGGGGGTCGTCATCCGGACGATGTCGCTCCGACGATCCCCTCGGGTGGTCCGCACCGGCCCCGGGTACCCTGGGATCGTCATCTGCCCAGCCGTCGCGTCATGGAGGCCAAATCCTTTGAATATCAACAAATTTGCTGTGCGGGCACTGGTCCTTCTCGCCGGCGGAGCCGGTTGTGTCGCATTCGCCGGATTGTCCGGTGAAGGTGTCGCGTCGGCTGTTACGTGCTCGGCGTCCAACGGGACTCAGATCGAACGGGTCGTGGGTGCCAGCGGATGTGGCGCCAAGGCCGGGTTGGGCAGCCGCGCGATCGCCGAGGACCGCAGCGGCAACGGCACCGCCATCTCCGTGTCGGACAACGGCGGCAACGCATCGTCCTACAACCTGCAGCCCGGGTCGTCGGCGCTCGCGGGTGCCAACTCGCGCGGCGTGGCGTATTCGGTGACCACCGGCCCCAAGGCGTTGTCCATCGCGCAGGCGCGACGCGGCGGCACCACGGTGGCGGTCGGCGGGTGGGGCGGGCAGGCCTACGCCGGACCCGACGGGGCGCAGTGCAGCGGCGGTTTCGCGGCGGGCTTCGACTCGATCACCGGAAAGGCTTGCCTGCATTCGGGTTCCATCGATCTGCGGAACTGACCGGGTGAGCGGCCCACTGATCTGAGACGAAAACACCCGACGCGGCGCGTCGTTCACCGGCGCGTCGGGTGTTGTCCGCCCAGGCGTCCTATCGTGGGATCGTGACCGATCTCCACGACGCAGACCCCCACATCGGCCCGGACTTCAGTGTCCTGAACGGCCGGGAGGCACTTCAGCAGCTCGTCGACCTGCACGACGTCACGCAGTTCACGGTCAACGACGACGATGACGACGACCCGGTCCTGCTGACGCTGCCCCACCGCAACGTCGTCGACACCTGGCGCCAGGACTATCCGTACTCCGAGCGCATGAGCCGGCGCGAGTACGAGGTCACCAAACGTCGTCTGCAGATCGAACTGCTCAAACTGCAGAAGTGGTCCAAGCAGACCGGGCAGCGGCACCTGCTGGTCTTCGAGGGCCGCGACGCCGCCGGCAAGGGTGGCACCATCAAACGCTTCAACGAACACCTCAACCCGCGCGGTGCGCGCGTGGTCGCGCTGGAGAAGCCCAGCGAGCGCGAGGCGACCGAGTGGTACTTCCAGCGTTACGTCCAGCATCTGCCCGCCGGCGGCGAGATGGTCTTCTTCGATCGCTCCTGGTACAACCGCGCCGGTGTCGAACGGGTGATGGGTTTTTGCAGCCCGCCGCAGTACACCCAGTTCATGTCGCAGGTCCCGGCCTTCGAGAAGATGCTCGTCGACGACGGCATCAACCTGGTGAAGTTCTGGTTCTCGGTGACCCCGCTCGAGCAGCGCACGCGGTTCGCCATCCGCCAGATCGACCCGGTTCGGCAGTGGAAGCTCTCGCCGATGGACCTCGCGTCGTTGGACAAGTGGGATGCCTACACCGAGGCCAAGGAGGCGATGTTCGCCGCCACCGACACCGACCACGCGCCGTGGACGGTGGTGAAGTCCAACGACAAGAAGCGGGCACGCATCAACGCGATGCGGCACGTGCTCAGCCTGTTCGAGTACGACGGCAAGAACCGCGAGTTCGTCGGCCGGCCCGACCCACTGATCGTCGGACGTGCCGCCGACGTCGTGGGGGAGTAGCCGTCGGGCGCAGGAGTGGGGGATCGGTAGCCTCGTGGGGTGCGTAGCTTTCTCAGTGCCCTGATGACGCTCGTCGCGATGGCTGCGACCGTGCTCGCGGTCCCCGCTCTCTGGCTCGATCTGCGCATCGTCGACCAGGACGGATTCGTCTCCACCGTGGCGCCGATGGCCGAGAACCAGAAGGTGAAGGACTACCTCGCCGACGAGATAGCCGCCCAGGCCACGGCCCGGACCGATCTCCCGATCGCGGGTGCACTGGTGCGTCCACTGGCCGGCAGATACACCGACAGCGAGCAGTTCCGGCTCGACTTCGCCGACGTCGTCGGTCAGCAGCACGCCTGGCTGTTCACCGAACCCGCCCCGGGCGAGGACACCTCCGTCATGCAGCTCGACATCACCGCGATGATCAACCGGGCGCTCAACCTGACCGGTACCCCGAACGAGATCTCGGGACCGGTCGTCGTCGAATTGACCAATGGTGCATCGGGTCTCGAGGCCGGTAGATATGCCGAGGTGGGGAAGCAGATCACCTTCCTCGCCCGGGTGGCGGCAGCGGTGGCGGTCATCGCCGGGCTCATCGCTCTGTTGCTGGCCAGACGGCGCAGCACCGTGTTCGCCTGGCTCGGCCTCGGGGCCGTCGCGGCCGGGGTCGCCAGCTGGGCCATCGGAATGTTCTTCGCCGACCGCGCCAAGCATGAGGTCTCCGGTGCCGAATCGTCGGGTCGGCAGGTCGCGGAACTGATCATCGACGGCGCCTACTCCGACCTCACCCACGTCGCGCTCATCGTCGGCGGTGTGGGGGTTGCGATGTTCGTCGTCGGACTCCTGGGCCGGGTGATCTTCGCCGGCCGGCGCTGAGCGAGTCGCTCCCTGAGGTGCGAGCGAAGCGATCGTCCAGCGCTCCCTGAGGTGCGAGCGAAGCGAGCCACGAAGGGCTCAGTGCCCGGCGAACGCCTCGGCGAGCCACCAGGATCCGCCGTCATTCGTGATCTTGGCGTCGATGACCAGCGGACCGGACGGTTCGGGTGATTCGAGTGATGCGACCCAGCGTCGTACGTCGTCGAGGTCGTCGAACCCGGTGACCGTCACGCCGGTGGCGCCATGGCCGCGGGCGATGGCGGCGATGTCGACCTCGGGAAACGTCACCGTGGTCATGTCGGCGTCGCCGAAGTGGTGTACTTCGGCGCCGTAGGCGGAGTCGTTGTAGACGATCACCACGAGTGGGAGTGCCAGGCGCACAGCGGTTTCCAGTTCGGAGATCGCCATCAGGAAGCCGCCGTCGCCGGTTCCGAGAACCGGGAGCCGACCGGGCTGGGCGATCGCCGCGCCGATCGCGGTGCCCAACCCGAGGCCGATCGACTGGAATGCCTGGGTGAAGCAGAAGCCGAACTCGTCGGGAACCGAGAGGTGCGTCGACGGGTAGCCCATGAAGTTGCCCGAATCGATCGAGAGAATCCGATCGATGGGCAGGATCTCGTCCACCGCGATGGTCAGGGAGCGCGGGTCGATCCGTCCCTCGACGGGTTCGGCGGTGACCGGTACGTCCTGCCACCGCGCGGACCCGGCGATCCGCCCGGCGACCTCGGGGGTGCGGTATCCGCTGTGCGTCAGCGGATCACCGGAAAGGGCGACGAGCACATCGGCAGCCGTGGCGGCACAATCTCCCACCACGCCGATGTCGACGGGACGGTGCGCACCGATCGCCTCGACCTCGACGTCGACCTGGGCCACGACGGTCTGATCGCCGATGAGGCGGCCGTGACGCATCGTCCACATGTTGAGCGCGCAACCCCACCCGACGATGAGGTCGGCGTCGGAGATGAGTTCGGCGACCGTCGGCGACGAGAAACCGCCGGAGATGCCCAGCGCGAACGGATTTCCGGCGAAGAGCCCGTTGGCGACGGCTGAGGTCGCGAGCAGCGCGCCGCCGGCCTCGGCGAGCGCGGTGATCTGCGGTCCGGCCTCGCGGCCGCCCCGACCCGCGACGAAGACCGGTCGACGGGACGCGCGGATGGCCGCGGCGAGGGTCTCGACCGACGTGGTGTCGGGCCGGACCCGCGGCGTCGCAACCGATGCGACGACCGGCCCGGTGATCTCGGCAGGAGCCGCGGCCACGTCGATCGCGACGTTCAGGACGACGGTCCGGCGCTGGGTCACCGCGGTGCGGTAGGCGCGGGTCACGTCGGCGACCACCGTGTCCGGTCCGTGGACGCGGTCGCTGACCGCGCCGACGCTCGTCGCCAGTGCGTCCTGGTCGATCCGGAAGTTCGACCGCAGCGCAGCCGCCGGGGCGTCGGCGGTCAGGACGATCATCGGGGTGCGACTCTTGGCCGCCTCGCCGATGCCGGTGACCGCGTTCGTCAGTCCGCAGCCCTGGTGCACGGTCAGCACACCCACCCGGCCCGACATACGCGAGTAGGCGTCGGCCATGGATGCCGCACCGCCTTCGTGACGAGCCGCGGTGAACCCGACCCCACCGGCGCGCAACGCATTCGTCATCACGAAGTTGCCGCTGCCGACGACCCCGAAGGCGTGACCGACGCCCAGGTCGGCGAGAACCCGGCCCACGACGTCGGCGACCGTGGGGCCGTACGTTGCTGCAGTGCCGGTCACACCGATCAGCTCTCGACGATCGCCAGGACCCGCGACGGGCTACCGGTACCACCGACGATCGGGAGCGGGCTGACGACGATCACGGCGCCGGTCGCCGGCAGCGAACCGAGGTTGCGGAGCGAGGTCAGGCCGTACTTGTCGTTGCCGAGGAAGTGGTAGTGGACGGGGAAGGCCGGATCGAAACCACCCGCGAGACGGCGTCGACGCCGACGGTCTCGACGCCGAGCCCGGCGATCTGCCGCTGCGTGGCCAGCCACTGCGCGCACTCGACCGAGACGCCGGGGGTGTGCGAGCCGGTCTCGTCGACGTTGAGGAACTCGGCCTCCGATCCGCCGCGCGACTCCCAACCGGTGCGCAGCAGGAGCCAGGCTCCCGGCAGCAGCTCGCCGTGATCGGCCTCCCACGCCTCGACGTCGGCGACCTCGAGCAGGTAGTCGGGGTTGTCGGCGACCTGGGCGGTCAAGTCGAGGACCGCGGCCGGCCCGATCAGCCGCTGCACCGGGATCTGGGAGACGTCGTCACCGTCGCGACCACTGATCCAGTGGATCGGCGCGTCGAGGTGGGTGCCGATGTGCTCCCCGGTGTGGATGTTGTTGTGCCGCCAGTACGGTCCGGGTTCGTTGTAGGCGCTGACCTCTTCGAGACTGAAGTCGATCAGGTTCACGAACGGGGCCGGCAACCGCAGGGCCGGAGTCGAACTCGACAGCGGGGTGGTCAGGTCGATCACCTGCAGGGATCCGTCGGCGAGGCCGGTGAGGAAACCAGAGAGTGCGGTGGCGCTCACTTGCGGGCGCCCCGCCAGTTCATACCCCAGCCGTATGCCTCGTCGATCTTGTCCTGAGCACCGCGGATGTAACGCACCTCGCGGTTGATCACCAGTTCGCCGCCGCGGTTCTCGAGCAGCGCGATCGCGCAGGAGATCGCGGACTGGTCGGCCTCGTCGAGACGGACCTCGATCTCCGGGCCACTGGCCGGGGACAACGTGACGACGCCGTTGGCGCTCGCCCAGTTGGGGGTGCCCTCGTAGATGTAGGCGAAGATCAGGATTCGACGGATCCGGTTGGTGGCGGAGAGGTCGATGTACATGTTCTCGCCGCCGGCGCCGCGCCGGTCGTCACCGTCCAGGCGGATGATCGGTTGTCCGTCGCGGGGTGCCTGGAATGAGTTGCCGAGGGCCTGGACGATTCCCTTGCTTCCGTCGGTGAACTCCCACAGGCAGGCGAGGTCGAGGTCGATGCCCTTGGCCTTGCGGAACAGGCCGCCGCCGGAGGAGTTCGCGGTCCAGCTGAGGTTGACGCGGACCTGACCGGTGGTCGCGCCCTGCTTGCTCAGGGAGATACTCGGCGCCGACTTGGTCAGGGTGATCTTGGAGAGCGACACCGGCTGGGCGGGCGGCTGCTGACCATAGGCGGGGGTCGGAGCCGGTGCCTGCTGGCCGTAGCCCGGTGCGGGCGGAGTCGATGGGGGCTGCGCAGGCGGTTGCGGCGGTTGGGCTTTCGGGCGCTTGGTGTAGTCGATCCCCATCTCGTTCCTCATCTCGTCGTGCTGACATCGTCGTCGGTGCCGGCGATCTGCTGCCCAGGGTAGTGGAGAGTCGACGGCGTCAGCAGCCGCGTGCAGGAGCCTGGGCCCGGGCGCTCCGGCCGAATGTCGAGGCGATGACCAGCGTGCCCTCCGCTGTCCGGCCGTCCGGCGTCGGTGCGGACGGGTGTGGTGTGCCTCCCGGCGTCGGTGAGAGAGTTCTGGAACGAACCGGCGGGTGGTCATGCGCTTGTCGCACCTCATGCATCAGGACTCGGGAGCCAGCTTCCGCCACAGGAACTCGAAGGCGAGTGCGGTCTTGAATGCGGCCTGCTTGTTGTCCGCGGCACCGCCGTGACCGCCCTCGATGTTCTCGTAGTACATCACCTCGTGGCCCGTCTCCTCCAGCCGCGCAACCAGTTTGCGGGCGTGGCCGGGATGGACGCGGTCGTCCCGGGTGGACGTCGTCACGAGGATCGGCGGGTACGAGGCATCCGCATCGATGTTCTGATAAGGCGAGAACGGCTGCATGAACTCCCACTGCTCGGGATCGTCGGGGTCGCCGTACTCGGCAACCCATGACGCGCCTGCGAGCAACAGGTGGTAGCGCTTCATGTCGATCAGCGGGACCTGGCACACCAACGCGCCGAAGAGCTCCGGGTAGCGGGTGAGCATGACGCCCATGAGGAGTCCACCGTTGGAACCCCCCTGTGCGCCGAGCTGTTCCGGGGTGGTGAGTCCGCTGTCGACGAGAGCCCCGGCGACGGCGGCGAAATCCTCGTACACCAGGTGGCGTCCGGCCTTCTGGGCCTGCGTGTGCCACGAGGGTCCGTACTCGCCGCCGCCGCGGATGTTCGCGATCACGTAGGTGCCACCGCGTTCGATCCAGTTCTTGCCGGAGATCGACAGGTAGTTCGGGGTGAGCGAGTTCTCGAAACCGCCGTAGCCGTACAGCAAGGTGGGGCCGGTGGTCACGTCCCGGCGGCGGATCACGAAGTAAGGGATCTGGGTCCCGTCCTCCGATGTCGCGAAATACTGTTCGGCGATCACCGATTCGGAGTCGAAGAACGTCGGGCTGCGCTTGATGACCCGAGGACTGGTGCCGTCGCTGTGCAGCAGACTCGGCGGATCGGTGAACGAGGCCGCCATCCAGAACACCTCGTCGCTCTCGTCGGGATCGGTGTCGAGAACCGACACGGTGGCGAGGTCCGGGAGGCCCGGGAAGTCGACGACCTCCCAGCTGCCGAGCTCGCGCACCTCGACCCGGGTGTGCACATCGTGCAACGTCACGATGATGAGATGTGAACGCGTGTAGGCATAGTCGACGAGGCTCGTGTGCGCGTCCGGGATGAACAGCACCGCGGCCTCGCGGCCGCCGGCACGGTAGTCGTCGTAGTCGAACGCGAGCAGGGTGCCCGGCGCGTGGGTCGTACCGGCGACCTCCCATTCCGACCTCGTCATCACCAGCAGCCAGTTCATCCGCACCCCGGCGTGAGCGTCGGTCGGGACGTCGACCAGTTCCGGTTCGCCGTCGCGCAGTTCGAACAACAGGGAGTTGAAGAAGTCCGTCGAACGCGAGACGAAGTGCCGCTCGAACCCGGGAGTGTCGTCGTAGGACGCGTGCACCGACACGTCGCTCTTCTCGCCGGCGAAGACCGTGATGGCGTCCTCGAGCGGCGCACCCCGCGACCAGCGCTTGGCCACGCGGGGATAGCCGGAGTCGGTCAGCGAGCCCACACCGTCCGGCCGTTCCCCGAAATCTGTTCCCACGTAGACGGTGTCGCGGTCGATCCAGCGCACATTCGACTTGTTCTCCGGCAACGTGAAGCCATCGGTGATCCACTGCCGCGACGGGATGTCGAACTCGCGGATCACGCTGGCGTCGGCACCACCCCGGGACAGCGACACCAGCGCGCGCTCGTACTCGGGCCGGAGCACCGTCGCGCCCGACCACACCCAGTTCTCGTCCTCGGTGCGAGCGAGTACGTCGATGTCGAGAATGATCTCCCATTCGGGCGCGTCGGTCACGTAGGACTCCAGCGTCGTCCGTCGCCAGAGCCCGCGAGGATTCGCCGCATCGCGCCAGAAGTTGTAGAGGAACTCGCCGCGACGCCGGACGAACGGGATGCGGTCGTCCGTGTCGAGGATCGCCAGGGCCGACGCCTCCATGTCGCGGAAGCGGTCCGACGACGAGAGCGTCTCGACGGTGGGTTCGTTGTGGGAGCGCACCCACGTCAGCGCCTCGTCGCCGGTGACGTCCTCGAGCCAGAGGAAGGGATCGTCGATGCTGGTGGAGATGGCGTCGGCCTGCTCGGTCATGGCGTCAAACTTACGCGGGCCGGGTGCCGGTCGCGGGTGTTGCGGGGCCCGCCCGCGGTACGTCTGTGCCTCGCTCGGCCGAAATCGTGCCGATGAACTGGGGAATCGCGACCTGGCGACGCACCACGCGGTATCTTCTCTGCGCGAGGATGAGGAGATCCGCATGCCCACTTTCGATTCGGCCCCCGTCCGGCGCCATGGCCGTGTTCGCGGCCGCTTCTCAGGCAGTTTCCCGCGACGACATGCTCCCCGATGGGGGCGGGTGCCGTTGGCGGTCTGTTCGGCGCTCTCGGTGGTGGCCCTCGTCGCCGCGTGTGACAGCGGGTCCTCCGGTACCGGCTCCCCGCCGACCGAACCGTCGGGGTCGTCGGCGTTGGTGAACCCGAACGCCGTCGTCGCGAGGCCGTTGCCGGCCGACGCGGTGGACAAGGCCGTCGGGCAGCTCGACGGGCTCGTCGAGTCGCTGATGTCGTCGACCGGATTGCCGGGTCTGGCGGTGGCGGTGGTGTCGGGCGGTGAGACCAAGTATGCGAAGGGATTCGGGGTCAAGGACGTGACCACGGGGCAGAAGGTCGATCCCGACACCGTCTTTCAGCTCGCGTCGGTGTCCAAATCCGTCGGGTCGACGGTGGTCGGCGCGGCGGTCACCGACAAGACCGTGGCCTGGGACATGCCCATCGTCGACGGGCTGCCCTGGTTCGCGCTCTCCGATCCGTACGTCACCCGCACGGTGACCGTCGGGGACATGTACTCGCACCGATCCGGACTGCCGGACCACGCCGGCGACAAACTCGAGGACATGGGTTATTCGCGGACCGAGGTTCTCCAGCGGCTCCGCTTCATGCCTCTCGACCCGTTCCGGATCAGCTACGCCTACACCAACTTCGGTGTGACCACCGGCGGTGAGGCGGTTGCCGCGAAGGCGGGCAAGGACTGGCCGACGCTGTCGCAGGATCTCATCTACGGACCACTGGGCATGACCAGCACCAGTTCCCGCTACGCGGATTTCGAGAAGCGGACCGACCGTGCCGTCGGGCACATCAAGATCGACGGCAAGTGGGCCAAGACCACCATCCCTCGTGACCCGGACGCCCAGACACCGGCCGGTGGGGTCAGCTCGACGGTCAACGACATGGCCACCTGGCTGAAGATGGTTCTGGCGCAGGGCAAGCACGACGGCGCGGAGATCGTCGCCCCGGACGCACTGCTGCCCGCGGTGTCGCCGCAGGTCGTGTCGAGTCCGCCGGCGAACCCGGACACGCGTGCCGGTTTCTACGGCTACGGCTTCAACGTGGGCGTGACGGCCGACGCCCGCACCCAGTTCAGCCACGCCGGCGCGTTCGCGTCCGGTGCAGGCACCGTGTTCGCGATGCTGCCATCTGCGGACACGGCGATCGTCGTGCTGTCCAACGCCGCACCCATCGGCGCGGTGGACGCGCTGGCCGCCGAGTTCATGGACCTCGTGCAGTTCGGCGAGATCCGCAGCGACTGGCGCGAGCTCTATGCCAAGGTCTATGCGCCCCTCAGCGTGCCGAACGGCGTGCTCGTCGGAAAGCAGCGTCCGGCGAATACCACGCCGTCACAGCCGATGCCGACGTTCGTGGGCACCTACGCGAACGCTGTGTACGGACCGGCCGAGGTCGTCGAACGGGACGGCAAGCTGTTCCTCGAAATGGGTCCGGGCGGCGTCCGCAAGCACGAACTCGCCCATTGGGACCGCAACACCTTCACCTTCACCCTGCACGACGAGAACGCCGAGATCGGCACGATCTCGCAGGTGACCTTCGACGGTCCGAAGATGACGGTCGAGTACTACGACGACGAGGAGAGCGACGGGGTCTTCCTGCGGAGGTGAGACGGGTTCGACCGTGCAACAGCTGTCGCGGATCGGTTCGACCGGCGACACGATCTGCGACAGCTGCCGTGAGCGTCAGCTCGTCGGCGATGCGGTGGCGAGCGGGTCGGGAACCTCGCCCGTGCGGATCGGGCACCGCGTGTGCGAGTAGATCGTCGGCATGCAGAGGTTGCAGTGGATGCACCGCGACTTCGTCGACGGGTCCGCGGCGATCCGCAGCGGCAGATCGGGTTCTCGCAGGACCGCGCGGGCCATCGCCATGAACTCGAAGCCCTCGGCCATCGCCATGTCCATCGACGCCCGGTCGGTGATGCCGCCGAGCAGGATCATGGGCAGGTCGACCGCCTTGCGCAGCTCGCGGGCGAGCGGCAGCAGATAGCCGTCGTGGTATTGGTAGCGCTTGAGGAAGACCGGTGCGAAAGTCTTGAGCCCGTATTTCATTGCGCCGGAGAAGGCGTCGGCGAACTCCTTGCGCGGGGCGTCCCCGTGGAACAGGTACATCGGGTTGAGCAGCGAGCTGCCCGCGGTGGGTTCGATGGCGTCGAGATGGCCGTCGGACTCCAGCAGCTGCGCCACCTGACATGCCTCGTCGACGTTGAAGCTGCTCAGCTTGGCGCGCCCCTTCGCCCGTGCCTCCGGAGACCGCTCGATGCCGGGCTTGCCCACGCCGTCGTAGGTGTTGAGCTTCACCCAGATCGCGGCCTCGTTCCCGACCTCCTCACGCACGCTCTCGACGACCTCGCGGGCGATGCGTGCGCGGTTGACCAGGCTCCCGCCGTAGCCGTCGCGACGATGGTTGAGCAGGGGAGACAGGAAGCTGGAGATGAGATAGTTGTGCCCGCAGTGGATCTCGAGCCCGTCGAAGCCGGAGTCGACGGCGATGCGGGCGGCCCGCCGGAACTTGATCCGCAACTCGGCGATGTCCTCGACAGATGCCGTGTGGGTCAACGACATCCCCATCGGTGCGGGGATGCGGCCCGGACCCCACGCCTTCGCGCGGTTGGACACCGAGTTGGCCACCGCGCCGGCATGGCCGAGCTGGGCGGCGGCGAGTGCGCCCTCGGAGTGGATGGCGTCGGTCAGCTTGCGCAGACCGGGCATCGCCTCGGGACGCATCCAGATCTGGTGACGGTCGGTGCGACCTTCCGGCGAGACGGCGCAGTAGGCGACGGTGCTCATCGCGACACCGCCGGCCGCGACCTCGCGGTGGAACTCGATCAGTTCGTCGGTGACGAGGGCGTCGGGCGTCATGCCCTCGAAGGTGGCGCATTTGATCAGTCGGTTCCGCAGGGTGAGCGGGCCGAGCTGCGCTGGGCTGAACGGTCCGGCGTCGGGGCTGTCCACGTCGGTTCCTCTCAATCGGTGTCGGTTTGGGTGGGCTGGCTTTCTGCTCCCTGAGGAAGCCCGGAGCTTGCGGAGGGCTGTCACGAAGGGGGCGCCGACAGCCCCGCGGTGACGAACTCCGCGAGGGCGGCGACGGCTTTGGCGTCGAGCGGCTCGGTGCTGCCGAAGCGCAGGAGGATCAGCTGCAAGGCGAGTGCCCAGCGTCGGCGTGCCGCGCCGGCGGGCAGTCCGGGGATGGCGTCCAGCAGGATGTCGGCGAACGGATCGAGGCCGAACCACCGGGCGGTCCAGCCGACCGTCGGGTGGTTGAGGACGAACCGTGACAGCAGCCGCAGGTGCAGGTGACCGGTCGGATCGCCTTGGAGCTCGACGAACGGTGCGAGCAGCACGTCGACGACGTGACGCACCGAGTCGGTCTCGGGATCGATCGACGCCAGGGCGTCGGCCCAGCACGGCGCCAGCCGGGATTCGAGCAGGGCGATCGTCAGGTCGTCCTTGGTTCCGAAGTGGTAGTGCACGGCCGCCGGGTTGGCGTCGGCGGCGGCGCAGATCGCGCGGACGGACACCTTGTCGTAGCCGTCGGCCAGGAAGAGCCGTTCGGCGACGGCGAGCAGGGTCTCGCGGGTACCGGCCGATCCGGCCCCGGGTGCCGCCGCATCGGTGGTCTGGGTCACAGTGGGATGAAACCACAGATCAAACAGCGTTTCAAACAGTGATTGAACCCGTCGCGGTGTTACCGGCGAGTAGTGGGGACGGACTGCGACGGACCATCGACGGGACGTAGGGTGGCAGGCGTGGCTGAACACTTTCAAACAGTTGTATTGGGTGCAGGTCCAGGTGGGTACGTAGCCGCGATCCGGGCGGCTCAGCTGGGCATGAAAACCGCCGTCATCGAGGAGAAGTACTGGGGCGGTGTGTGTCTCAACGTCGGATGTATCCCGTCCAAGGCGTTGCTCCGTAATGCCGAACTCGCGCACATCTTCAATCACCAGGCCAAGACCTTCGGCATGAGTGGCGACGTGTCCTTCGACTTCGGCGCGGCGTTCGACCGCAGCCGCAAGGTCTCGGACGGCATCGTCAAAGGCGTCCACTACCTGATGAAGAAGAACAAGATCACCGAGATCGACGGTTATGGCGTGTTCACCGATGCCAAGACCATCAAGGTCGGCGATCGGGAGATCACCTTCGACAACGTCATCATCGACACCGGCTCGACCGTGAAGCTGCTTCCGGGCGTCGAACTGTCGGAGAACGTGGTCACCTACGAGACCCAGATCCTCACCCGTGAGCTGCCCGAGTCCATCGTCATCGTCGGCGCGGGTGCGATCGGCATGGAGTTCGGCTACGTGCTCGCCAACTACGGTGTCGACGTCACCATCGTCGAGTTCCTCGACCGCGTCCTGCCCAACGAGGACGCCGACTCGTCGAAGGCCGTCGCCAAGGAATACAAGAAGCTCGGCGTCAAGCTGCTGACCTCCACCAAGGTGCAGTCGGTCACCGACAACGGCGACAGCGTCACCGTCACCTACAAGGACGCGAAGGACAAGGACGGCGAGCTGACCGTCGACAAGGTCCTCATGTCCGTCGGCTTCGCCCCGCGCGTCGAGGGTTTCGGTCTGGAGAAGACCGGCGTCGAGCTCACCGACCGCGGCGCCATCGCGATCGACGACTACATGCGCACCAACGTCGACGGCATCTATGCCATCGGTGACGTCACCGCCAAGCTGCAGCTCGCCCACGTCGCCGAGGCGCAGGGCGTCGTCGCCGCCGAGACCATCGCCGGTGCCGAGACGATGACCCTGGGTGACTACCGTTTCCTCCCGCGAGCCACCTTCTGCCAGCCGCAGGTCGCCTCCTTCGGACTCACCGAGGCGCAGGCCGAGGACGAGGGGTACAACGTGAAGGCCACCACGTTCCCGTTCACCGCCAACGGAAAGGCACAGGGGCTCGGCGAGACCACCGGCTTCGCGAAGCTGGTCACCAACGCCGACACCGACGAACTTCTCGGCGGACACCTGGTGGGCGACGGCGTTTCTGAACTTCTCCCCGAGCTGACGCTGGCCCACAAGTGGGATCTCACCGCCAAGGAGCTCGCACGCAACGTGCACACGCATCCGACGATGTCGGAGGCGCTGCAGGAAACGTTCCACGGCGCGATCGGGCACATGATCAATCTGTGAGCCGCGCGTCGGGTTGGTCGGCCACGGCGCGATCGGGCACATGATCTACCTCTGGCCACAGACAACGGCTGCTGCCGGTCCCATCCCGAAAAGGGGCGGGCCGGCGGCAGCCGTTGTGGTCTGTGCTGTGGGCGGGAACCGGGCGGGTGACTATTCCCCGGCCCGAGCCCGGCTGTTCTGGGTCTCGCTGTTCTGCGTCTCCGCGGCCTTCTCGAGCTTCTCGAGGATCTGCAACGACAGGAAGGTCATCGGCCCGTCGTCCTCGAACTTGTCACTGACGTTGCCGGCGAGTCCGCCCTCGACTGCCAGGCGGTCGCACAGGTCGAGCTTGAGTTGCGGCGAACCCTCGCTGAAGTCCAGATCGGCGAGGTCGACCCACACGATGTTCGGGCGGGTGGTCGATTCGTAGACGAAACGCTTGTTCGTCAGATCCGTGACCGTCTGCCAGATGGTCTGCGACGCATCCGGTTTGCCCGGGTCCGGGATGCGGAAGGGTTGCGCGGCGTTACGGATGACGCTGAAGATCGCGGCGATGGCCTCGAGCTGGGTGTCCGGCTGGGCGAGACGTTCGACGTAGTACGACGCGCGGGCGAATCGATCGGCGGCGAGGGTGGAACCCGGCAGGGGTTTGTCGCCGCCGAGTCCACGGATCTCCTTGACCAGCTCGAGCTGCTTGTCGAGGTCGGTGAATTGGTCATCACGCGGTAGGAGGGATCGTGGTAGACCTTCGGATGGCCGTCGATGTACTCGATGATCGCCGAGTCGCCGGTGGCGTCGTCGAGCGCCAGGTGGATGGTGGGCGGGGTGCCGCCGGTCGGGTCGTCCATCTGCACCACCTGGACGTCGGTTTCCTCCACCCACGCGACGGCGTCGGCGACCGTGGCGAAGTTGTCGAGGAAGTACTGCAACCAGATGGCCTGGCTGAGCGCGGTGCGCGACCCGTCGTAGGTGCCATAGGTGGATTCGGCCAGCCAGAGCACATGTCCCGCCAGACCGGCTTCGTTGAGCCCATCGACCGAGATGATGTCGAAGGCCGCCGCGATCACACTGCCGTACTTCGACGTCCAGGTCAGCTCACCCTCGACGCCGTCGTCGCGCTTCACGCCGCGTGGTTGCTTCCACAGGTTGGTCATCAGATCCTTGTGGAAATCCATGTTCCGGCCGACCAGCACCGAACCGTTGGCGTCGGGCCAGATCACTCGTGTGCACATGCGTTGTCACTGCCTAACTCATCGCGATGGGGATCGGTCTCCGCACAGACGGAGTCCGTCGCCGGTGAGCATACTCATGAGGATCTCGAATGTTCTGCCGCACAGTGAAGTCGGCGCATTCTTGACGCTGGGTCGGCAGGCGCCGGCACCCCGGCGCGGACTGTTCCGGTCCGCCCGGGAAGGGATCGCGCACCGGCGGCGACCGGGCTTCCCCGATCACCCGATTGCAGCCGACTCGAGGGCGGCAATTTCGTGACACAACAAGCGGTTCGGGCGGCAAATTTGAGCAGGTGCGGATTGCTCTGACACCGATTGCGGAACGCCTGGACAGATCGGTACGGGACACAGAAGCGGATGACGTGGGAGTTCGCCGCGATTCCGGCGTCCACCATCGAATTCGCACGTTCCAAAAGGTCCGCGCAGGCCTCTCCGGGATCGAATTGCGAATGCCCGGGAAGATCGGAATTCACGGTATAACCAAACGTTATGAGCACAACCATCCTGCACAATGCTCGTCTGATCGACGGGACCGGAGCCGACCCGATCGCCGACGCGGTTGTCGTGATCGACGACGGCAAGATCACCTACGCCGGTGCGGCTGCTGGTGCCCCGCAGATCGACGAGTCGGCGAAGCCGGTGAAGGTGGATGTCGGGGGCAACACCGTCACTCCCGGATTCTTCGACTGCCATGTGCATCTCTCGCTGCCGGGCACCAAGGGCTCACCGATCTCCGCAGCGATGGTCCGGCCGTCGTACCGCTACTTCGAGCTCATCGACCGCCTCAAGACCACGATCGGCGCCGGTGTCACCACCGTGCGTGACCTCATGGGCGTCGACGTCGGCGTTCGGGACGCGGTCGCCCACGGTCTCGTCGCCGGTCCGCGACTCCTGGTCGCCGACAAGATGCTCAGCCAGACCGGTGGCCACGCCGACTTCCACATCGCGTCCGGCCTCGACGGCACCGGCCTGATCGGCGGTCTCCTCGTGGACACCGTCGACGAGGCGCGCCGCGAGGTCCGCAAGCTGTTGCGCAGCGGTGTCGACGTCGTCAAGGTCGCCTCCAGCGGCGGTGTCTCCTCTCCCAGCGACGACCCGGACTGGCTGGGTGCCCGCACCGAGATCGTCGCCGCCCTCGTCGAAGAGGCCCACAACTACGGCGGTCGCAAGGTCGCGGCTCACGCCATCGGCCTCGCCGGGATCCAGGCCGCCGTCCAGGGTGGCGCGCATTCGATCGAACACGGCTACGCCCTCACCGACGAACTGCGCGCCGAGATGGTCGAGCGCGGTCAGTACCTGGTGCCCACCCTCATCGAGACCCTCAAGCCCGACACCGCGACCCCGCAGGCGGTCGCCAAATCCGAGAAGTGGCACAACCTGGCACACGAGTCCATCGCGGCGTCGATCGAGGCCGGGATCAAGGTCGCCGTGGGCACCGACGCCGGTCTGGTCCCCGACCACGGGGCGACCCTCGGCGAGCTCGGCTGCCTGGTGAAGTTCGGTGGCATGACCCCGATGCAGGCCATCGTCGCCGGCACCCGCACCTCCGCCGAGCTCTGCGACGTCGCCGACACCCTCGGCACCCTGGAGCCGGGCAAGCTCGCCGACGTGGTCGTCGTCAAGGGCGATCCGCTCGCCGCCATCGATTCGCTGGCCGACCACGACAACATCCTCCTGGTCCTCAAGGAGGGCAAGATCGCCTCCAACCGCGGCGGATACGCACTCTGATCGATCGCGGGGAGTGAACTCGTGGAAGCGCTGAATCGCTTCCTGTGACGCATCGACGAGAGCCGGTGACCAGTTCGGTCACCGGCTCTCGTCGTATCCCGGCACTCTTTTCACGGCCGGCGGTTCGGAATGGCCGATGAATTCTTCGCACACATATCCCGTCCTTTTCCGGAATTCGGCGAGAAACGGACCTAGGAAGTGCGGACTACGCTCGGAGCGGTGAGTGTCGTCGAACGTGTCCGCGAGTGGGAGTTGCCGTGGCCGCTCGACGTTCGGGGCACTGTCGGTCATCTTCGACGGGGAGCCGGTGACCCCACGTTCGTCTACGGCAGCGACGGGTCGATCTGGCGCGCTGTACAGACCCCCGACGGCCCGGGCACCGAGACCCTGCGAATCGACGGTTCCCGAGTGCTGGGACGTGCATGGGGTCCGGGAGCCGACTGGCTGCTCGAGCAGTTGCCGGACTTCCTCGGTGCCTCCGACGACCCGCAGGCGATGACCGTGCACGACGACGTGGTCGCCGGACTCGTCCGGCGGTCGGTGGGCCTGCGCATCGGCCGGACCGACCGGGTGTGGGAGGCGCTCGTACCGGCGATCCTCGAGCAGAAGGTGGTCGGCGCCGAGGCCTTCCGCGCGTGGCGATATCTGGTGCGCCGCTTCGGCGAACCGGCGCCCGGTCCGGTACCCGACACGATGCGTGTGCCGCCGCCGCGGGCCGCGTGGGCCGACATCCCGTCGTGGGAGTGGCACCGGAGCGGCATCGAACCGGTGCGCATGCGCACGATCCGCGGCGCGACCGTGATGGACGTGGAGCGCCACCACGACCGGCTCCGGCTCCTACGGGGCGTGGGGCGCTGGACCGAGGCGGAGACGCGTGCGCGTGCGGTCGGCGACACCGACGCGGTGTCGGTCGGTGACTATCACATCCCGACACTGGTGGGCATGACCCTCATCGGCGAACCGGTCGACGACGCGGGCATGCTCGAACTGCTGGAACCCTATGCCGGACAACGGCGTCGGATCATCCGGATGGTCGAGCTGCACGGCGTCCGCCGAGAGCGGCGAGGACCGCGGATGACGGTGCGCGACTACCGGTCCTTCTGACCCGGAGCGTCAGCGTGATGCATCCGAGGGTGACGAGGGTCAGCGCGATCGCGCCGCAGTAGAGGAGTCCTCCGGTGGGACCCCACGGCGGCATGAACGCGAGTTCCTGTCCGGTGCCGAAGGTTCCGTTGAGAAAGGGCATGTACTGCTGCAGCGTATAACCGTCGGGCACCAGGCTGATCGCGTTCTCGATGACGTACGCCCAACCTAGCAGTGTCACAACGGTTCCCGCGGGGTGGCCGATGATCGCGGCGAGTCCGATGCCGATCCCGACCGCGAACACCGCGAAGACCGGCACCGCGATCAGGAAGCGTACCCCCTCCGCCGAACCGATGTCGACCCCGCTGTAGACCTTCGGGAAGAAGGTGGGCAGCATCGCCATGACCAGCGCGACCAGTGCCGCGCTACACAGGGCGGCGCCAGTGCCGTAGGCGATCCACCGGGAGACCAGACCGGTCCAGCGCCGCGGGTAGAGGTGGCGGGCGAGCTCTCCCAGCGCACCGCGCTCCGCGGTCGCCTGGGCGTAGGCGGCGACCACGGCCCAGATCATCACGGTGAAGGTGATGACCCAGTAGACCGAATTGGTCGTGGTGACCGAGGTGACCTGGATGCTGCCCGAGATCGACGCGAACCGTTCGGCGACGGTGGCGACGCCGAAAGTGATGACGAGGGGCAGAAGTACCGCTCCCGGGATCAGCCCGTAGAGCAGAATGCTGCGTGCACCGCCGACACGGGTGAGCTCGGCGCGGGTGCCGCGACGGATCTGGCCCACCACGGCCGCGAGTGTGGTGGTCATGGGGTGACTCCTGCGGGTGTCCGGCCGGCCGCCGCGGCGAGGTATGCCTCCTCGAGATCCGCATGCCCACCGATGAATTCGGTCAGCGGCGCATCGGCGGTGACATGACCGGAATCCAGGACGACGACGCGGTCGGCGGTGCGGGCCACCTCGTCGAGGTGGTGAGAGGCGATGAGCAGGCGGCGGCCGTCGTCGGCGAGGTCCCGGAGAAGGCCTCGGAGCCAACGGATGCCGTCGATGTCGAGACCGTTGACCGGCTCGTCGAGGATGAGCGTCCGGGCGTCGCCCAGGAGCGCGGTCGCGATCCCGAGCCGCTGCCGCATGCCCAGGGAGTAGTCGACGACCCGGCGGTCGGCGACGTCGGAGAGTCCGACGAGGTCGAGGACCTCGGCCACCCGGCCGGTCGGGATCCCGCCGGCCCGGGCGAGCCAGGTCAGGTGGCGCCGGGCGGTGTGTCCGGGATGGGCGCCGTCGGTGCCCAGGTGCATACCGATCACCGTCGATGGTGTGGCGAGTTCGGCGAATCGCTTGCCGTCGAAGAGGATTCGTCCCGCAGAGGGCGGGATCACACCGCAGATGGTCCGCAGTAGCGTGGTCTTTCCGGTGCCGTTGCGGCCGAGCAGATAGACGAGCTCACCGTCGTCGACATGAGTGGTGATCCCATCGAGAACGGCCTGCCCGCCCACTCGGACGGACAGGCCGTTGATGTCGAGCACGCCGATCAGCTGTTGCAGTAGATGTTCAGGCCGACGGTCTTGACGCCCTGGCACAGCGAGCTCGCCGCGAGCTTCCAGTTGCCGTCGAGCTTCTTGAACTCGATCGTCATGCGGATCGTGGGACGGCCGGCCGAGCCGCTGTTGAGCGTGGCGGTGACACTGTTGCCCTTCTGGACCAGGGGGCCGGTCACGTCGTTCCAGCCACGAGGCGCACGGAAGAGGCCGAGTGAGTACACGGTCTTCGGGACGATCACGGCGTTCATGCCGCCCTCGACGTTGGCTGCCTTGGCCTGATCCGACGCCGGCGTCTCGACCAGGAACTCGACGATGTCGTTGAGATCGGCGAGCGTGGGACGGTCGGCGGTGACCTTGAAGTTCGGCGGGAAGGTCTTGGCGGCCGAGGCGCCGCCGGTGGCCGATACGAGCCCGATGACGGCCACGAGCGTCGCGAGCGCGGCGATGGTCATCCTCCGGATGAGCTGCATGACGTGGTTCTCCTGTGTCCGGCGGTGGTCGTTCGCCAACGCCTTTGGAGTAACTTAATCCTCAAAAATGATTGAGGCAAGCCTTACCTATGTACGTGTCTCAGGGGAGGGCTGCGCCGCGTCGCACCGGGGCCAGTCGCAGCACGATCTCGCAGTTGCCGCCGGACGGATCCGGGGCGACGCTGACGGCATACTGCGAACTGAGTGCGGGGGAACTCGCGGCAAGTGCCTGCTCGATGACCCCGCGAGCGATTCCGCGGGCGACCTCGGGGTGCGTGCGGGCGATGTCCTGCAACGGGCACGAGCACAGTCGTAGTTCGTGGGAACCGAAGGCGCTCACCATGTTCGACACCTGGAAGCCCAGTTCGCCGAGGGTTTGGGCGGCGACGGTCACGGGGTCGGGCAGATCGGCGGCAGGCACGGGGTGCGCATGCTGTTCGGCCCAGAGGCGACCGGCCTCGGCGCCGGCGTGCTCGCGAGCCGCCGTCGTGCTGCCGAGCTGTCCGAGGAGATGGCCCAGCAGCGCGCCGGTGGGCGCCTGCCGGACCATCCGATAACCGACGCGGGGACGTCCGACGCCTGCGGTCGGGACCGTCGTGGTCTCGACCCGCCCCTCCTCGACAAGTTTGGCGAGGTGGAAGCGGGCCGTGGTGACATGCAGGTCGAGGCGTGCCGAGATCTCTCCGGCGACCATCGGCGCGGCCGATTCGGTGAGCAGGGCGATGATCTTGTCGCGCTGCTTGGTCGCCATGGGTTCCTCTCGATCTCGACGCGCACCGCGCGCGCCGACGCGGAGTTCAGTTCGCAGTCGGATTCTCCAACACCACCAGTGTGACCACTGCATCGGTCCGCGCTTCGAGGGCGTGCGGGATGTCGGCGTTCACGTGGATCGCGACGCCCGCCTCGAGGCGCGTCGTGTCGTCACCCACGGTGAAGTCGATCTCGCCGCTCTGACCGATGACCAGGATCGGCCGGCCCGCGCGATGGTCGGGCATCGTCTGCCCGGCGAGGAAGGACAGACGCACGACGTTGGCACCGTCGTTGCGAGAGAGCACCGAGAGGTCGGGACGGTCGCCGGCCTTGCCGGTGTTCTCGGCAAGGCCGGTGATCACGGTGGTGTCGCTCATGCCGCGACCTCCGGCTTCGTCGCGATGATCTCGATGGCAGCCAGATGCGACTTGTACTTGGTGAAGGTCGAACGCATCGCGAGCACGCGTTTGCGGGCGTCGGCGTCGCGGATGACGTTGCCGACGAACTTAAGTGCGCGGCCGAGGCCCTCGTCGGCGATCACGCGGCGCGGTTCCAGCAGCGCCATCTCGGCGAACTTGACGGTGGTGACCTCGAAGCCGGCGTCGGTCAGCAGCTTTCGCCACTCTGCCTCGGTGAGTGGTCGCGCGTTGACTTTGATCGACCGTGCCAGGGACTTGCGGATCTCGGTCTTGTCCTCGTCGGGAAGGGTGTCGGGATTGATCGCCAGCTCGTGGATCGCGTAGCGGCCGCCGGGGCGCAGCACGCGGAACGCCTCCCCGACGATCTCGGCCTTGTTGCGGTCGGACTGCATCGTCAGCATCGCCTCGCCGACGGCGACGTCGGTGCTCGCGTCGTCGAGTCCGGTGGCCGATGCGTCCCCGGCGACGACCCGACCGCGATCGCCGATGACATCCTTGGTGAGGACGACGGCATCCGGATCGTCGTCGACGCCGACGTAACTGCGTGGCGATCGCTCGAGGATCGACGTGGCGGTCTTGCCCAGGCCGGGGGCGATCTCGAGTACGTCGGCGCCGTTGATGCGGGCGTCGTCGAGCAGGCTCTCGGTGAGCTCCCGTCCACCGGGACGCAGCACTCGCTTGCCGAGCCGGGCGAGCAGCCAATGTCCCGGCATGTCCTCGGTCTTACGCCGCCCGAACGGCAGCTGATCGGCGGACGAAGTTTCGTTAGTCATACCTAACCTCCCTATTTCGAGGAGGACATTACTGTAAATCTCCTGCGGGCATAACCGGCCCCGGCTTCAGGCCCAGCACGTACTGTCCGTGGCCGGTGATGGTCTGCTCGACGTCCACCAGTCCGGCCGCACGCAGGCGGTCGACGATGGTGTGCTCATCGAAGATGTGAAAGCCGGTCAGGGCGACGACCCGTTGAACCCCGGGAAGTGACGTCAGTTCGGTCGCCACGGACGTGAACACGACGATCTCGCCGCCCGGCCTGGTGACCCGTACCAGTTCGTCGACGACGCGGAGGGGATCGGGGATGAGATAGAGGGCGGCCAGGCAGGTGACGACGTCGAAGGTGTTGTCGCCGAACGGGATCGCGTGCGCATCGGCGCGGAGGAACGCGGCACGGTCGACGGCGTTGGTGCGGGCCGCCCGCGCGAGCATCGCTGCCGAGAAGTCGATTCCGATGCAGCGGCCGTCGCCGGTCAGGCCGTCGGCGATCACGCGTGTGTAATTGCCTGGGCCACAGGCAACGTCGAGGACGAGTCGGTCGCCGGGGCGGGACAGGTATGCGCGCAGTGCGCGGTCGTAGTCCTCGGTGGCGCGCCCACCGAGACTGAACAACCGGGTGAAGGTCGGTCGCCACAGGTTCTCGTAGATCTCGGCGAATGCGGCGTTGCGCATCAGGCGCTGGCTGATCGACTCCATCGCTTCGCCGATGTCAGGTATGACGATCGCGCTGGATGCGGAGCGTGTGGATCGTCGTGGCCAGGCTGTCGTACTGGCCGACGAGCAGCGTGAACTCGATCAGCTTGCGGTCGTCGAGGTGCCGCGACAGTGCGGCCCAGGCGATGTCGGAGACGTCCTTGTCGGCGACCAGCTCGTCGACGGCGCGCAGGATGGCCCGCTCGCGGTCGCCCCAACCGGCGTCCGGGCCCTCGAGGATGCGCTCGAACTCGACGTCACCGATGCCCGCCCGGCGCCCGAGTCTGCGGTGATGGTCGAGCTCGTACTCACAACCACGCAGATGTGCGACGCGGATGATGATCATCTCGGAGTCCTTGCGTGGCAACGTCCCGAACGGCATCAACCGGCCGCTGAAATGCAGCCAGCCGCGGAACAGGCCCTTCGCCCGGCCGAGCGTCGAGAAGATGTGCGCGTCGTCGACTCCGATGACGCGGGCGGCCCCGCGCGCGAAGACGAAATTGAAACCTCCGAGTTCTCGGAGACCACCCGGTGTGACTCGCGGTGCGCTCATGGGGCCACGGTAGACTACGTCCACTATGACGAACAGCACACGGACGTTCAGAAGTGTCGAAGAACTGAAGGCCGCGATCGGCGAAGACCTCGGGTCGGGCGAGTGGCTGGAGATCACCCAGGAGCGTATCGACGCGTTCGCCGACGCCACCGGTGACCACCAGTGGATTCACACCGATCCCGAGCGCGCCAAGTCGGGGCCGTTCGGCACCACGATCGCGCACGGGTATCTGACGGTCTCCCTGCTGCCGATGATCGCCGGCCAGATCTTCTCCGTCGAGGGTCCCAAGCTCGTCCTCAACTACGGCATGAACAAGCTGCGCTTTCCGAACCCGGTGAAGGTCGGCGCCCGCATCCGGTCCAACGCCGTCATCACCTCGATCGAGGAGACCCCCAAAGGCGTGAACATGGTCGTGACCAACACGGTCGAGATCGAGGGTGAGTCCAAGCCGGCCTGTGTCGCCGAGAACCTGCGCGTGCTCGTCTACTGATCCTCGTCTGTTCGATTCGGACTCTCGCGGCGCCCGGCCTCATCCGGCCGGGCGCCGCGGGCATTCGTCGACCGCCGGCCGTCCGGCGAGTCGCATGTTCAGCCACTCGAGCGCGACCGGGAATCCCAAGAGCGCGCCGGTGATGTGTTCGCCGAAGATCTCGCGGTATGCGGCGGTCGCCCCGTATCCAGCACTGCTGGCGGTAGAGCGCTCGGGCGCCCGCTGCGGGAATCCACCACTCGTGGGTTCCGTGGTAGATCAGCAAGGGGGCCAACGATTTACGGTCGGCCATCGCGGTGATCCGGTAGATGCGTTCGGCCACCGGCGAGTGGAACGGGTCCGGGTCGCGCGACAGCAACTGCATCGGCAGGAATGTCCCCCCTGCCAGGGCCTCGGGGATGACGCAGACGTTCTTCAGCGGTGACGTGGCCAGCCAACGCGCGGGCCGGTTGGCCATCGCCAGGATCTCGGTGCGTTCGCGTGCGATGCCGAAGGTCGCGGCGTGGAACAGCCCGGTGGCCAGGTTGGCGTTCATGCTGCCGACCAGCATCCGGAAGTCGGCGGGAACCCCACCGAGTGCGGCGCCGACGATCCGGTCGGACAGTTCGGGTGAGTACTCGCCGACCAGCTTCGACGCGCCGTGCGTCGCGATCGCCCCGCCCGAGTAGCCGGCCATCGCGATCCGGCTGTGCCGCAGGATGTCCGGGCGTAGCGTCAGACCCGCGCGGATCGCGTCGAGGACGACGTGCCCCGCCAGAACGGGCTCGGCGTAGGCCATCCGCGGCCCCTGATGGTCGGGGATGAGGACCGCGTGACCGTCGTACAAGGCGAGCTGAGTGGTCGGCGGGATCAGGTCGGTGGGGTTCGTCGCGATCGAGAAGCCATGTGCCAACGTGTATCCCGGTGTACAGGCGGCTCCGAGTGAGTCGATCGGCAGGTTGTTGACCAGCAGGGGCCGTGGCCCACGGACCGCTCGTGCCGGAATCAGCAGCGTTGCCGTACCGAAGATCGGGGCGCCGACCGCGTCGGTGGTGGCGAACTTGACGAGGGTCGCCGACCGCAACGGGATGGTGACCACCGGGCTCGCGGAGGCGGTGACGTCGCGGACCGCGATCACCTGGCCTGGTTCCAGTGCCGACAGATCGGGCGGCCACCGGTCGAAGAACGGGTCGCCGGTCGGTGACGGCAACAGCGCCTCACGTAATTCCAGTGTGCGGTGGTCGAATCCGGATGCGCGCGCTCGTGGTGGGACCTCGCGGAGGCGGGGGATCGGGGGAGGTGGCACGGCCGAGTCGACGGCCTCGGCGACCGGTGGCGGGACAGGCATCATGTTCGGCGGTTCGCCGGATGCTGACCCCGGGGCCACCGTCCGCCAGGCAGCCACGAGCCCCAGGGTGATGCACACGATCAGCGCGCGCCGGCTGGTCCGGTGTCGTAGGCGATTCGCCGGTGCCGCCATCGGGTGCCTCCGCAGCTCGCGAGTGTGTCGCCTCGCTGCGGTCGAGACTAGGACAAGCGACCAGATGTCGATGCCCGCCACCCGCATGGACATTTCTTCGATACTCAACCGTGATCGCGGCCAGGGGATTTCTGCCTGAATCTGTTTGTCCCCTGCCGAAGTCCCCGCGGGCGTTTAGCATGACGGAATTCGGACCGGAATGGCGAGTTGGGCTGACCATCGGGGGTGAGCTGACCCGGGATCGCCGGTGTGGCAGGAGTGTTGGCGATGCGCTCGAAGTTCAGGTGGCGATCACGGACGCTGTGTGTGGCGGCGGCCGTCGGCGTCGCGACCGTTGGCCTGCTCGGTGGCGTGTGGGGACCGGGGCTCGGCCCGGTGGCCCGGGCCGAGCCACCGAACCTGACCGCCGTACCGTCGGCCATCCCGGGCGAGATCGACGCGGTGGTGCCCGCCCCGCCGGTCAAGAAGCTCAACCGCATCCCGCAGCGGTCGAAGATCGAGGGCGGTTCCAAGGAACTGCAGGAACTGCGTGAGGCGGTCATGCCGTCGCCGGTGGGCGATCGCTTCTTCGATCACTGGCCCGCCGACCTCGCCGCACTCGAGCCCGGCGACCTGATCGCGACTAGAGACGTGACGCAGGTGGCCGGCTTCCTCGTCACCGTGCCGCTGCGGTCGGCCCGGCAGATCAAGTTCCGCACCACCGACGCCACCGGCGGCCCGCTGTTCGGCACGGCGACCCTGTTCGTCCCGCAGAAGGCGTGGAGGGGTCCGGGGCCGCGGCCGATCCTCGTCAACAACACACCGATCGTCGCGCTGGGGACGACCTGTACACCGGGTTACACGTTCTCCCACGGGTACAACAAGGACACCAACAACACCGACCTGTTCCCGCCGCTGACCCAGCTGGCGCTCGATCGTGGTTATGCGGTGATCGTGCCCGACCACACGGGCGCCCGGATGGCCTATGCCGAACCGTATGTCGGCGCGCATGTCGTCCTCGATTCCGTCCGTGCCGCGGCGAGACTCGATCCGATCGAGTTCGGTCGTGGCCCGATCGCCATGCACGGATACTCCGGTGGTGCGATCGCCACCAACGGGGCCGCGAAACTCGCCTCCACCTACGCCCCCGATCAGGCCGGACGCTTCGTCGGCGCGGCCATCGGCGGTGTTCCGGCGGATTACCGGGTCCTGGCCGGGGCGATGAACGCCAACCTCGCATCCGGGGTTTTCCACTCCGCGATGCTGGGTGTGGCGCGGGAGCGTCCGGAGATCCTGGGGATGTCGAACCATGTCGCACGGTGGCTCGCGACCTCCGGGCTGCGCGACCTCTGCACCGGCGAGATGGGCATCCTGGGTTTCTCCCATCTGCCGACGCAGCTGCTCTCGCTCGACCCCGACCCGTTCCATTCACCGGTCGCCGACCACATCTTCGACGTCACGTCGATGTCGGGGTACCGGGCGACCATGCCCCTGTTCATCTATCAGGGGACCTACGAATGGTGGCTTCCCGCGACCCAGGCGCGTGCCCTGTTCGCCGAGCAGTGCGAACTCGGTGCGACCGCGATCTACCGCGAGTATCCGGGTGAGCACATCACGACGGTGTTCGAGGCCTTTCCCGATGTGGCCACCTGGCTCGACCGTCGATTGCAGGGAATCCCCGCCACCAACGAGTGTCGCTGATCCTCACCGTGTCTCGGTGATCGCCATGTACGGCGACACCGTGGAGGAGTGTTCGTTGACGCGCAGTGTGGCGCCCAGGGCGGGGAAGGCCCGCTGTGCGCACTGGGTTCGTTCGCAGACGCGGCAGCCCGCACCGATCGGGGTCACGTGTGCCTGCGGTCCGATCTCGAGGCCGTCGGAGTAGATCACCCGACCGGCATGGCGGAGTTCGCATCCCATGCCGATCGCGAAGGTCTTGCCGGGTTGCCCGTACCGCGCGGCGCGGCGTTCGACCGTGCGCGCCACCCAGAAGTAGTTGCGGCCGTCGGGCATCTCGGCGATCTGGGTGAGGATCTTGCCCGGCGAGGCGAAGGTCTCGTAGACATTCCACAGCGGGCAGGTGCCGCCGCTGGAGGAAAAGTGGAAACCGGTGGCGGACTGTCGTTTCGACATGTTCCCGGCGCGGTCGACACGGACGAACGACCACGGTATCCCGCGGAGGTTGGGGCGTTGCAGCGTCGAGAGCCGGTGGCAGATCGTCTCGTAGGACACCGCGTAGAACGCTGAGAGCCGTTCGATGTCGTAGCGGAAATCTTCTGCCGCGCCGTGGAACTGGCTGTAGGGGAGCACGACTGCCGCGGCGAAGTAGTTCGCCAGGCCGAGCAGCGCCAGTGAGCGCGCGTCCTCACTGGTGAAGTTTCCCTGGTCGACGAGTTCGTCGAGGAGATCGTGGTACTCGAGGTAGCAGAGCTCGCTGGCGAGCTTGAAGGTCCGCTGTCCGGCGGAGAGGGCGGCCGAGAACTCCAGGCGGCGCTCCTCGGAGTTCAGCCGGTGGAGGGTGTAGTCGCCGAGGTCGACGCGGCGCACGATGCTGATCCCGTGCACGTTCTCGATGCGGTTCATGATCTCGCGCCGGATGTCCGCCGAGTGCATGCGCATGCGGTTCGTCATCTCCTCGGCGGCGATGTCGAGCTCATGGATGTAGTTGCGGCGCTGATAGAAGTAGTCGCGCACTTCCTCGTGTGGTGCGCTGATCGTGCCCCGCATGCTGCGGTCGCCGCGTTCGTCGGTGGCCGCGGCGAGCTGGTCGGTCGCGATCCGGTAGCGCCGGTGCAGATTGACCATCGCCTGCGCGATCTCCGGATGCGAGGCGACCATCGTGCTGATCTGCTGGGCGTCGTGCGCGCCCGGACCGGCCTCGATGTCGTCGTCGAGCAGCACCTCGCGCAGTTCGGCGACCAGCCGGAGATCGTCCTGGGAGTCGAAGAACCCGGCGTCGACGCCGAACGCCTCGGTGATCTTGCGCAACACCGACGTCGTCAGCGGCCGGGCGTCGTGCTCGATCTGATTGAGATACGACGCGGAGATCGACAGCGTCTGCGCGAGGGCCACCTGCGAGAGTCCGCGCTCGGATCGCAACTGACGCAGCCGGGAGCCGACGTAGGTCCTGCTCACTCGCCACCTCCAGGACAGGGGATGCCAGATCGATGATCCCCTTCAGGGTACGGTGACCGCGTGCGCTCACCCCGCGGCCGACACCGCAGCCCGCGGCCGGTGGCGTCGGCCGTGTTCGCGCTGGTGGCCGCGGTGATCGCGATCGCCGGATGTTCGAACGGGTCGGCCGAAGCACCCGCTCCTCGCACGCCTGCCGACCTGCTGCTCCAGCCATCCGACCTACCGCCGGGATTCACCGCCGAATCGCTGTCCGTCAGTGACCTCGTCGCGGGAAACCGGGCGGGCATCGACGCCGCGCGCACCGCCCGGGTGACCCCCGGGTTCTGCACCCCGACCGCTGACGCGGAATTGAACGGGGAGCTGACCGCGGACAGCTCGGCGGTCCTCGCCGCGCGTGGTGGCACGGGGGTACTCGTCGAGCTGGTCACCGAGGCGAGGCGCGACATCGACGCCGACCGGCTCTCCACGACCGGTCGCTGCTCGCGCACGACCACCGAGATCACCGTCGGAAATCTCGCCGGGAGCCGTGTCGTCACCGAGTACACGGAGATGGCGCCGCCCGAGGTGGACGGCGGCCTCGGCACCGGCGAGCAGATGCTGCTGACGCGGTCCGAGGTCACCACGACGCTGCCCGACGGTGGTGTCCGCCGCCAGATCGGCTTCGCCGGATATGCCGCCCTGGACCGTCCGACGTCGGGGCCGGTGACCGTCCAGCTGACGGTGTCGGGCGCGACCACGCCGGCCTCCGATCCGCCGACCGAACCGACCGAACCCGTCGACGCCGCGACCTTCGTGAGAGTCTTCGACGCCGCCGTCGGTCGCGTCACCGCACCCTGATCGAGGCGGTCGAAGCGCGCGTCGGGCCGTCTGCGCGGTGTGAAAGTGGTCACTATTGCCGCGCCGGCGCCGGATGTCGGACCCCCGACGGCTCGCAGAGAAGTCACGGAGTCTGCTGTACTCGGGAGTAGGAAATCCCAGTACGCGCGTACTTTTTTCGGGGATCCACGAAGGCTTTCACATGTCAAGATTTGCAAACTTTGCAACGCGGCGTCAAAAAATAACCCGGATTTACAGTCCGCGAGGGTTGGACCTGCGTGTTTGTCCTGTGGCACCCTTGCTGCAGGCACCTCAGACGGAAGCCCAAGAGTTCGCAAAGTCCGGCCGACACCGCCGCCGGACTCGCGAGTACAACGCTCTCGGGAACCACGTCGGATGTCTGTCAGCACTCCAGGCCTCGGCGGCGCGCCGGGCCGGTCGTCCCGATCCGACCCGGTCGAGACGAGCAGGACAACGAAAGCGAAGTAGCCAATGAGCAACGTCGGAAAGCCCCGCACCGCCGCGGAAATCCAGCAGGACTGGGACACCAATCCCCGCTGGAAGGGCATCAAGCGCGACTACACCGCCGAGCAGGTCGCTCAGCTCCAGGGTTCGGTCGTCGAGGAGCACACCCTCGCCCGCCGTGGCGCCGAGATCCTGTGGGAAGGCGTGACCAAGGGTGATGGCAGCTACATCAACGCTCTGGGTGCCCTCACCGGTAACCAGGCCGTGCAGCAGGTCCGCGCCGGCCTGAAGGCCGTGTACCTGTCGGGCTGGCAGGTCGCCGGTGACGCCAACCTGTCCGGCCACACCTACCCCGACCAGTCGCTGTACCCGGCGAACTCGGTTCCGAACGTTGTTCGTCGCATCAACAACGCGCTTCTCCGCGCCGACGAGATCGCCCGCGTCGAGGGTGACGACTCGGTCGACAACTGGGTCGTCCCGATCGTCGCCGACGGTGAGGCCGGCTTCGGTGGCGCGCTCAACGTCTACGAGCTGCAGAAGGCCATGATCGCCGCGGGTGCCGCCGGTACCCACTGGGAGGATCAGCTCGCCTCGGAGAAGAAGTGCGGCCACCTCGGTGGCAAGGTGCTCATCCCGACCCAGCAGCACATCCGCACCCTGAACTCGGCCCGCCTGGCCGCCGACGTCGCCGGTGTCCCCACCGTCGTCATCGCGCGTACCGACGCCGAGGCCGCGACCCTCATCACCTCCGATGTGGACGACCGCGACAAGCAGTTCGTCACCGGTGAGCGCACCGCCGAGGGCTACTACCACGTGAAGAACGGCATCGAGCCGTGCATCGAGCGTGCGAAGTCCTACGCTCCCTATGCCGACATGATCTGGATGGAGACCGGTACCCCCGATCTCGAGCTGGCCCGCAAGTTCGCCGAGGCAGTCAAGTCGGAGTTCCCCGACCAGCTGCTCTCCTACAACTGCAGCCCGTCGTTCAACTGGAGCAAGCACCTCGACGACAGCACCATCGCCAAGTTCCAGAACGAGCTGGGCGCCATGGGCTTCACCTTCCAGTTCATCACGCTGGCCGGCTTCCACTCGCTCAACTACGGCATGTTCGACCTGGCCTACGGTTACGCCCGCGAGCAGATGACCGCCTTCGTCGACCTGCAGAACCGTGAGTTCAAGGCAGCCGACGAGCGTGGATTCACCGCCGTCAAGCACCAGCGTGAGGTCGGCGCCGGCTACTTCGACAGCATCGCCACCACCGTCGACCCGAACACCTCGACCGCAGCTCTCAAGGGCTCGACCGAAGAGGGCCAGTTCCACTAGGAGCCATTCCGCCTCCCCGGAATCTCGGCGAACCAGTCAGGCGGTCCGCGGCTTTCGCTGCGGACCGCCTGTTGGTCTATCCAGGGCTTGGTTCGTACCCCGGGAGTTACCCATGTTCGTGCGAGATCAGTTGTTACCAGAACTTTCCCGTGAGGATTCGACATGACAAGCGAGAAGGTCTGCCGAGTCGGCGTCGTCGGCGCCGGACAGATGGGTGCGGGTATCGCCGAGGTGTGTGCCCGGGCCCAGGCCGACGTGCTGGTGTACGAATCGACTCGCGACCTCGTCGCGGCGGGCCGTGCCCGCATCCTGAGTTCGCTCGATCGGGGAGTGTCGAGCGGCAAACTGACCGAACGCGAACGCGACCAGGCGGTGGACCGCCTCACGTTCACCTCGGACCTGGGCGATTTCGCCGACCGGCAGCTCGTCTGTGAGGCCGTCGTCGAGGACGAGGCGGTCAAGACCGCGATCTTCACCCAGCTCGACAAGATCGTCGTCGACCCGCATGCGGTGCTCGCGTCGAACACCTCCTCGATCGCGATCATGAAACTGGGCATGGCAACTCAGAACGCCGCCCGCGTGATCGGTCTCCACTTCTTCAATCCCGTACCCGTGCTCCCTCTGGTCGAGCTCGTCACCACGCTGATGACAGCTCCCGAGGTGACCGCACGGGCCGAATCCTTCGCACACGACGTACTCGGCAAACAGGTGATCCGTTCCGCCGATCGGTCGGGCTTCGTCGTCAACGCGCTGCTCGTTCCCTATCTGCTCTCCGCGATCCGCATGGTGGAGAGCGGTTTCTCGACGGTCGAGGCCATCGACAAGGCGATGGTGCTCGGCTGCGCTCATCCGATGGGGCCGCTGAAGCTCGCCGACCTGGTGGGTCTCGACACCGTCAAGGCGATAGCCGACAAGATGTACGAGGAGTTCGAGGAGCCGCTCTACTCGCCGCCGCCACTGCTTCTGCGGATGGTCGAGGCCGGTCGTCTCGGCAAGAAGGCCGGGCACGGTTTCTACGAATACGAGCGGCCCCTCGTCGGGAAAAGGTGACGTGGACCACAGGTGTTAGCAGAATGCTTGCAATTGCTAGCACAGCGTGGATACTGGAGTTCGGAAACACCAATACCGATGGTGCCGCGGTTTCTCATCTCGCGCGGTGACGAGCCGGAAGATCGTGGCGGCTTGCGACACCGACCATCGCGTCGAATCGACGACAACCCGACATGCGCCCGGCAACGACGCCGAGACCAGCGAGACCGCATGTGCTGCAGCGCGATTGGTGACCGACAGAAGGAGTGTCCTCGTGACCACCACCCGCAATTACGCCCCCCTCTATGCCGCAGTCGGCGCCGGCGACTATGCGTTCGCGCAGGTCACCGAGAAGCTCACCGAGCTCCGTGAGCGCACCGAGGCCGCTGCCGAGACCGCGCAGACGCGTCTCGAAGCCCGCTACAGCGAGACCAAGGCCCTGATCACCGATCTGCCCGAAACCGCACAGACCCGCTTCGACGAGGCCAAGACCCGCATCGAGTCGCTCTCGGAGGAAGTCCCGACCGAGATCGAGGAGATCCGCGGCAAGCTGACCGCCGACGAGCTGAAGAAGCTCGCCGACCCGTACGTCGAGAAGGCCACCGACTTCTACAACACGCTCGCCGAGCGTGGCGAGGCCACCCTCGAGCGCCTGCGCAAGAAGCCGGTCGTCCAGGAGAACCTGTCTCGCGTCGAGAAGGTCTACAACGACGCGGTCGACCTCACCGAAGACGCCCTCGGCGTCGTGTCCTCGCAGACCCGCCTCGTGGGTGAGCGCGCCGCCAAGCTGGCCGGCCGCGTGAGCGAAGAGGTCGAGGACGTCGCCGTCGCCATCGAAGAGGCCGGCAGCGACATCAAGGAGCAGGCCGACGACGCGGCCAAGGAGATCGACGGCGCCGCAGGCACTGTCGAGGCCAAGACCCGCACCGCCAAGGCATCGCCGGCCAAGAAGGTCGAGGCTGCCAAGGACGAGTCGGTGCCGCCGGTCAAGAAGGTGCCCGCCAAGAAGTCGCCCGCCAAGAAGGCTCCGGCCAAGAAGGCGACCACCGCGAAGTAAGCAGTCGCACAACTCGATACGACGCCCCCGCTGGGTTCAGCGGGGGCGTCGTCGTGTTCGCGCTCGGTTGTTTGTTTCGCGCTGCGCGGATTCCCTCTCGCTCGGCAGATCCAATAAGCGGGAAGGAAGCTGCAACGGCGGGAGGGAAACGTCCGCGCGGGAAGAGTTCCGCGTGAGCAGGGATCCGATCGGACCGCCGGTGCGTCAAAGGAGAGTGATGCTCTTTCCCGTTGACCACTACGGTCTCGTCCGACGCGGCGCTGCACTCGATGCGGCGTTCTCCGACAACCAGCTCGCCGCCGCCGTCAAAGGCGGCGATCTGCTGCGCCTCATCCCCGGCGTCTTCGTCCGGTCATCTCCGGCCTTCGGCGGACGCGAGGGCGCTCAGCGTCTTCATCGACTCAAATCCATTGCCGTCGCGACCACCGGTACGCCGAGGCGCCGCGCCTGCCGTTGGGCCACGCGTCGGCGGCGGCAGTTCATGGCCTACCGCTTCTCAAGCCGGACATCGAGTACGTCCATGTCATCAATCGAAAGAAGTCGGGCGGTTCGGTCCTCGGGCATCGGCACGTTCATGCGGCGACTGTGGACGACGTCGAACTCGTCGAGGTCGACGGCATGCTGGTGACATCACTCGAGCGCACCGCGGTCGATGTCGCCGCGGCGGGGAGTTTCGCCCAGGCGCTGACAGCGTTCGACCAGGCGCTGCGTGCCGGCGCGGATCGCGACCGGATCGCACAGATCCTTGCGGGTCGTCGGCGACAGGGTATCCGCAACGCGCGGCGTGCGCTGTCGCTGGCGAGCGGATTGTCCGAAAGCGTCGGCGAGTCCTGGAGTCGTGCGCAGATGATCGAGGCGGGTCTGCCGGGAGAAGCGTCGCGAGGACGAACTCAGGGCGCTCGGTGTGATGGTCGTGCGCTGGACCTGGTCGGTTCTCGAGGAGGGCTCACTTCCCGATCTGCTGCGCCCGTGGCTCGGCCGTTTGGATCTGATACCGGGAACAGGGATTCCTGCGTAGCGAATTTGCTTGCGCGCCTTGGATTCCTCGCCGCTTATTGGATCTGAGCAGCGGAAGGGAGGTGGCAGAGCGGGAAGGAAGCGGGCCCGCGGGAGGCGGAACGGGCAGCGAGGGGATCAGTCCGACGCCGCGACTCGTTTCTTCTCGGCCTCGACGTCGAAGTCCGCCTTCGGCCAGTCGAGATCGAGTCCGGCGAGTGCGGTGGTGAGCAACTCGCAGACAGCCAGTCGGGCAAACCATTTGCGGTTCGCCGGGATCACGAACCAGGGCGCCGAGTCCTTGTCGGTGAGGTCGAAGATATCCTGGTAGGCCTCGAGGTAGGCGTCCCAATGGGCGCGTTCGTCGACGTCGCCGGGGTGGTACTTCCAGTACTTGTCCGGCCGGTCGAGGCGCTCGGCGAGGCGGGCCTTCTGCTCGTCCTTGGACACCACCAGACAACATTTGATGATCGTGGTGCCGTTGTCGACCAGTTCGGACTCGAACTGGTTGATGATGTGGTAACGCTTCTCCCACTCCGACTTCGGGGCGAGGTTGTGCACCCGGACGGGTAGCACGTCCTCGTAGTGTGACCGGTCGAAGATCCCGATCCGACCCGCGGGTGGCAGCGCCTTGTTGATCCGCCACAGGAAATCGTGCTGCAACTCTTCCGGGGTCGGCTTACCGAATCCCTTGATGGACAACCCCTGCGGGTCGAGGAGGCCGCCCACGTGCCGGACGATGCCACCCTTGCCCGCGGTGTCCATCCCCTGCAGCACGAGCAACACCGACCGGTGATCACCGGTGCGGCCGTTGGCGTACAACAGCTCCTGCAGAGCGGCCAGCGTCTGACCGCGCTCGGCGAGAAGCTCTGCCCCGGAATCCTTGTCACCGTCGAATCCGGGCGTGGAGTCGGCGTCGAAGGAGGCGATCGGCCCGATCGTCCGGGCGCGGAGTGCCTCCACGGCAGGTGCCGTCCAGCCCTTGCTCATGACAGGTCCTCTCGTGACGGGATTCGATCGTCGACGTCCACCTGGTGTGATGGTGGGAACAGTGGTCCGCCGCCGAACGCAGCACGATGCGAATCCGGCGGTGTCCCATCGTTGTTCACGATGCCGTAGCGGGTGCCCAGTTCGGCGGTGACGAGGGTGTGGCCGTTGTGTGCGGCGAGATCCGGGTCCCGGGCGAGTCGGGAGATGACCCGGCCCACGAACTCCGGGTCCTCGGCTCGCTGCAGCGAGAAACCGGCGAACTCGTCGATGCCGAGCGACAACAGCAACTCGGTGCGGATGAGGCCGAGCCACAACGAGATCGCGGCGACGCCCGTGTCCTTCAGCTCGACGGCCATGTCGGCGGCCATCTTGTCCAGTGCGGTCTTGCTCATCCCGTAGAGCACCGAATGGAGGTGGCCGCGGGACCCGAAGGACGAGATGTTCGTGATCAGACCCCGTCCCGCCTCGGTCATCAGGCGTGCCGCATGAACCGACGAGACGTAGTGCGCGCGTAGGCCCACGCCGATCAGGGTGTCCCAGTCGTCGACCGGGCGTTTCCAGAACGGGTCGGAGAACCCGCCGAATCCCTTGGGCGCTGCCCAGGCGTTGTTGACGAGGAGGTCGAGTTGCCCACTCGAAGGCGATCTCGTCGAAGGCCGCGGCCACCGCGGCGTCGTCGGTGTGATCGCAGCGCAGGGCGAGGGCGCCGTCGGGTCCGGTGCCGTGGCGGGAGGTGACGTACGTGGTCCAGCCGTCGTCGACGAGTGCACGGGCGATGCCGTGACCGACGCCCCGGCTGCCCCCGGTCACCAGCGCCACCCGGCTCACAACCCCCCTCCCGCGTCGGACGGTGCCTCGCGCGCGGGTTCGGTCAGCGGTGGGGGAGCGGCGAGGAAGGCATCCCGCGACCCGTCGACGGAGGCAACGCCCACGATCGCGCTCCACACCATCATCGTCAGGTAGTCGACGACCTGGTCGGCGTCGAGCGTGCGGCTGGTCATCCACCAGTCGACGACGTGCTGGATACCGCCGACGAGGGCGTGCGACCACAGTTCCGCACCCGTGGTGTCCGCGCCCCGGTCGGCCATGCGCATCACGATGCTGCTCATGACCAGCTGCGACACCAGGCGAACCGAGTCGGCCGGAGCGGGCGACGACGTGGGCGAGCTGGCGAGCGCGAAGCGGTACAGATTGGGTTCATCGTCGACCGCGTGGACGTACACGCCGATGATCGTGTGGGTGAGGGTGTACTCGTCGACGTCGTCGGAGATCGCCTCGGTCAGGCGCGGCCAGATCGTCGTCTCGAAGAAGCGCACGGTGGTCGCCACCCCGACGTCGCTCTTGTCGGTGAAGTACCGGTAGAGGACGGTTTTGGACACCCCGATGTGCGCGGCGATCTCGTCCATCCCGACGTCGGCACCCAGCTCGCGGATCGCGGCGATGACGCCGTCGGTGAGCTCGGTGCGGCGTGCGAGCTTGTGCTTCTCCCAGCGCTGCTTGCGGCCGTCGGGTTTGGCGCCGGTGTCGGTGACGGTGGTCAGTACCTGTTCGAGGCCACGCGTCACGTTGGCCGCAGCCGCCATCGCTGCACGCGCGGCAGCTGCGGGATTCGGGCGGTTGGCCATCACGACGCCAGCGTAGTCGGTTGATGGGTGACACTGGTGCCATGGCATCGACAGTCATCGAAGGAGCCGCGGGACAACCCGAGGGTGTGCCGAAGGCGCCGTCCGCCCCTGGATTCGGTGGGGACAACCCGGGCGACGCCGGCAGGCGCAGGGACCTCCGCAAGATGAAGGCGGTCGCGACCGGCTTCCTGATCTTCGCGGCGGTGGTCTACCTCTTCACCCGCTACCTCGAGCACCGGGACGGTACCGACGTCGCCGCATGGGTCGGTTATGTGCAGGCGGCGTCCGAGGCCGGCATGGTCGGCGCGCTGGCCGACTGGTTCGCGGTGACGGCCCTCTTCCGGCATCCGCTCGGCATCCCGATCCCGCACACCGCGCTGATCCGCAAGAAGAAGGACGACATCGGCGACCAGCTCGGCGGCTTCATCGAAGAGAACTTCATGACGCCCGAGGTGGTGGTGTACCGCGCTCAGCAGATCGACCTGCCGCGGCGGTTCTCGACGTGGGTCGCCGACTCGCGCAATGCCCCGCGGATCTCCGGTGAAGCGGCTCGTGCGGTCCAGCTCGCGTCGGAGATGCTGCGCGACGAGGACGTCGAACAGCTCATCCAGGCGGCTCTCAAGTGGGTGGCCGAACCGCAGTGGGCGCCCCCGACCGGCCGGATCCTGGAACAGCTCATCGCCGAGGACCGTCTCGAACCGGTCTTCCAGATGCTGTGCGATCGCGCCCACGAGTGGGCGATCGGCAGCCAGGACCTCATCGACCGCGTGGTCGACCGCGACGGGCCGCAGTGGACGCCGAAGTTCGTCAACACGCTCGTCGGCGACAAGATCCATCGGGAGCTCGTCGACTTCACCTACAAGGTGCGCTCCGACCCCGACCACGAACTGCGTCGGGCCATGCACGAGTTCGTCGAGAAGTTCGCCGACGACCTGCAGCACGATCCCGAGATGATCGCGAAGTTCGAGAACATCAAGATGGAGTTGGTGGGACGTGACGAGGTCACCGGTGCCGCGTCGACCGCATGGAAGACCGGCAAGGCCGTCATCGAGCAGATGCTCGACGACCCCAACAGCACGCTGCGAAATACCTTGTCGGACTCGATCATCCAGTTGGCCACGAGAATTCGCGATGACCGTCCGCTGCAGGAGAAGATGAACGGCTGGGTGGCGCGGGTCGCTCATCACATCGCCGCCAACTATTCGCAGGAGATCATCGCGGTCATCACCGAGACCGTGCGCGGCTGGGACGCCGACGACACGAGCCGCAAGATCGAACTCCAGGTGGGCCGCGATCTGCAGTTCATCCGCATCAACGGCACCGTTGTCGGTGCGCTCGCCGGTCTGGCCATCCACACCACGTCGGTGCTGATCTTCCACTGACACGGGATTAGCTGTGTGCTTGCACGTGCTAGCACCGACGCCGATACTGGGAAAGCGTGCGTGGCCGGGTGCGGCAGTGGGTATCCGGTCGGGGCGCCGCGATGATCGACCCCTGGAACGGAGCGTGATGAAGCGCGAGAAGGACGAGGCTTCCGTCGACGCCGTCGTGGACGGCCGGGCCGAGTCCGGCGACCACGTGTCCGAGGACGGCCCGACGGCGATGGCGGTCGAGGCCGTGGAAGCAGTGGAGGCGGTGGCGACCGCCGCCCAGGACGCGGTGACGAATGCGGCCCAGGACATCGGCGCCTTCATCCGGTCCCAGCGTGTGGCCGCCAAGGTCTCGCTGCGGCAGCTCGCCGAACGCGCCGGCGTCAGCAATCCGTACCTCAGTCAGATCGAACGGGGACTGCGGAAACCGTCCGCCGACGTCCTCGCCCAGATCGCCAAGGGTCTGCGGGTGTCCGCGGAAGTGTTGTACGTCCGCGCAGGAATTCTCGAAGAACGCCCCGCGAGCCCGGTCCGTGATGCTCTGATCGCAGATGACTCGATCAACGAGCGTCAGAAACAGATGTTGCTGGAAATCTACGAATCCTTCCGGAAGGAGAATTCGATCTCCCCGACAGACCATGAGTAGCTGAGTCATCAGCTACTGGTGGGCCCGAAGCATCGCCGAGTCCTGAGAAGCCGAGTTCCGAGAAAACTGAGGCAGGAGTAGCTGAATGAGCGAGAACCCGTTGACGACAGCCGTGGGACAGGTGGCCGCGTTGCTGGCCGAGGTTCGTGAGCGTGGCGAGGCGGCGAGCGAACAGGCCCAGTCGAAGCTTGCGGAGACTGTCGGGACAACTCAGTCGAAGCTTGCGGAGACTGTCGGGACAACTCAGTCGAAGCTTGCGGAGACTGTCGGGACAACTCAGTCGAAGCTTGCGGAGACTGTCGAATCCACTCAGGCGAAGATCGCTGGTTCCCGGGACGAGGCGCAGGCGAGGATCGACGAGGCGCGCGCGACCGCGCTGGCCCTTTTCGAGGAGGCCAAGACGAAGCTGTCGACCCTGCCGGTCGAACTGCCCGCCGAGATCGAGGAACTGCGTGCCCGGTTCTCGCCGGATGAACTGCGCAAGGTCGCCGAGGCCTATCTCGCCGTCGCGGCCGGTCTCCTGACGTCGCTGTCGGAGAGGCGTGACGAGGCCGTCGAGAAGCTCAAGGCGCAGCCGGTCGTCGGGGAGAATCTGCCGAAGCTCGAGAAGGTCTACAGCGACGCGGTCGGTCTCACCGAGGACGCGCTGGGAACGATCTCCGAGCAGACGCGCGCCGTCGGCGAACGGGCGCTCCGGCTGGCCGGGTTGGCCGACGACGGCGGACCCGACGGGACGATTCGCGACGCCAGCGCGGACGCGCCGGTGC
>NZ_BANS01000025.1 GCF_000332995.1 Gordonia amicalis NBRC 100051 = JCM 11271 | reverse complement strand
TGAGCACGCCCGATATCAACTCACGCAACGCAGCACAATGACCAGCGAGCAGGCTGCGACAGTCGAGCCCGGCGACAGTACCAGTCAACGGAGTTACGCGACGAGGACGTGCGTGGCTCTCCTGCTCATGATTTTGTGTTTCTTTGCCTCGTATTTTGCTGAGCGCTTGCCCATTTACCAGGGCGCCAAGGCGATTCCGGTCGCAATCATCGTGGGAGCATGCGTTCTGGCGATATTCAGAAACACGCGCGGCTGGGCGTCCGTGGTTGCTACAGCCGCGGTTTCCGCGGGGCTCGCCCGACTGATTTTCGAAAGCGCGACGTGAACCCGATTACGAGCGAAGTCCAGGACCATCGGTTCTTCGGGCCAATGACACCGTTCGCTGCAATCGGCACATTGGCGCTGGCCCCGTTGACCTGGATCGTGGTGTTGGCGGCCAGCTTCGTGCTGTACCTTCTGGTGGCCGTTGTCGGTGGGTTCTTGATGTTCAACGGTGGTAAGCGTCGTCAGATAGGCGCCGGCATCGTTTTCGGGTCGATGGCGTATGTGCTCGTGTTGGTCGTACTTGCCGTCAGGCTCGCGCTCGGCGCGTGAGCGTTCATGTGCAGCGCCACAGGCCTTCGCGCTCGACCCGCAGCGTAATCCACCGAGAATGATGGACCCACCAACAGCCTGGCAGTGGGTCCAGCGAGAAATGCTGGATTATGCGCCGGGCGCCCGCACGACCATCGGCACTCCGGGGAAATATGCGGCCATCTCCGAGCGCGACTTGCGCAGGGCAGCCGTGCCGTAGCCGGACTTGCGGTACTGCGGGTGGATCCAGATCCGCAGGTCCACCTCGCCGTCCTTCAGTTCGCCGAAGACGAAGCCCACCTTGGATTCTCCCTCGACGGCGACGAGCCACACGGCCTCTTCGGCGTCGACGCGGTCGGCGGCGGCGCTGATCTCGGCGGCGACGTCACCGGCCGGTGCCCCGGAACCGTCGCCGGCGGTGCCGAGTTCGTCGGTGCGGGCCGCGAACAGTTCGGCATCGGCCTCGGCGTCGAACGGGCGCAGGTCGAGGGTGTCCCCGCTGCTGGCCGGACGCTCGGCGAGTGTGAAGGTGAGGGCGTTGTTGAGGTCGTCGAGCTCGGCTTGGTTCTTGCGGCGCTCGTCCTTGGTCAGCTGGTCGAGTTTCATGTCCAGGATCGCCTTGGCGCCCAGCTGCGACTTGCCGAGCAGCTCGACGATCGCCGTGACGGCTTCATCGTGATTCTCCGCGTCGACGATGGCGTCGAGAACCTCGTGGCGGCGTTCCAGCGCGGTCAGCAAGGCGTCGGCGATGTCGCGGCGAGTGGTGGCCAGGTCGAGATCAGTCATACTTCGATCGTAGGGCAACCCGCTCGATCCGTGGCGGGAGTCGCGGATGGGTGAGCGTTCCCCGGAGACCGCAACCTAGAACGTGTTCTACAGGCGATAACCGCGATTTTGGTGGACCTTCTTTCCTGAAGCTGTAACACGTCCTAGTCTTGTGGCATGACGAACGAGGGTACGACGACCGCACCGACCGACTTCGATCACCTTCGCGGGGGCACGCACATGGGCGACCTGATGGTCGCCGCGCTGCGGCGCCATGCCGATCGCACGGTGTTGTCCCTGGGGGACACCGAGATGACCGGCGGCGAGATGGCCGCCGCGATCAGCCGCTACATCCAGGCGTTCGAGGGGCTGGGCGCGGGCACGGGCACCGCGGTCGGCCTGCTGGCACTGAACCGGCCCGAGGTGCTCTTCGTCATCGGGGCCGGCCAGACGCAGGGGTGGCGACGGACCGCGCTGCACCCGCTCGGCTCGCTCGACGACCACGCCTACGTCCTGTCCGACGCCGGTGTCTCGACCCTCATCATCGACCCCGTGCCGATGTTCGTCGAGCGTGCGGCGGCGCTGCTGGAACGTGTCCCCGGACTGAAGCAGGTGCTGACCCTCGGCCCGGTGCCCGAGCAGTTGTCGGCCCAGGCTCGTGACGTCATCGCCGAGGCGGACAATTTCGAACCGAAACCGCTTGTGGCCGAACATCTGTCGCCCGAACACGTCGTCTCGATCACCTACACCGGCGGCACCACCGGAAAACCCAAGGGCGTCATCGGAACCGCGCGCGCGATGGCGACGATGACGCAGATCCAGCTCGCCGAATGGGAGTGGCCGGAGCATCCCCGGTTCCTGCTCTGTACGCCGCTGTCGCATGCGGGTGCGGCATTCTTCATCCCCACCCTCATGAAGGGCGGGTCGATGGTGGTGCTGTCGAAGTTCGATCCGGCCGAGGTCCTCAAGACCATCGAGGAGCAGAAGATCACCGCGACGATGCTCGTGCCGTCCATGCTGTACGCGCTGATGGACCATCCGGATTCGCGGACGCGTGACCTGTCGTCGCTGGAAACGGTGTATTACGGTGCGTCGCCGATCAATCCGGTCCGGCTCGCGGAGGCGATCGAACGGTTCGGCCCGATCTTCGCCCAGTACTACGGCCAGTCCGAGGCGCCGATGGTGATCAGCTACCTCGCCAAGGGGGATCATCCGGGGCCGGGGGAGGACCAGCGTCGCCTGAGCAGTTGCGGCCGGCCGTCGGCCTTCCTGCGCACCGCACTCCTCGGCCCCGACGACAAGCCCGTCCCGCAGGGTGAGCCGGGCGAGATCTGCGTTGCCGGACCACTTCTCGCCGGCGGATACCTCGGACTCCCGGAGCAGACCGCCGAGACCTTCCGCGACGGATGGCTGCGTACCGGCGATGTCGCACGTGAAGACGAGGACGGATTCTGGTTCATCGTCGACCGCACCAAGGACATGATCGTCACCGGTGGCTTCAACGTGTTCCCGCGCGAGGTCGAGGACGTGGTGGCAGAGCATCCTGCGGTGGGCCAGGTCGGCGTGATCGGTGTGCCCGACGAGAAGTGGGGCGAGGCGGTCACCGCGATCGTCGTGCTTCGTCCCGACGCGGACGCCGACGACGCAGCCAAGGAGCGCATCACCGCCGAGATCCAGCAGGCCGTCAAGGATCGCAAGGGTGCCGTGCAGTCACCGAAGCGGGTGATCTTCGCCGATGCACTGCCGTTGACCGCGCTGGGCAAGCCGGACAAGAAGGCACTGCGGGCGCAGTACTGGGCCGACGCGGAGCGCGGGGTCGGCTAGGCGTCCCGCGCCTGGAAACCGCCCCTGGAAACCTCCCCTGGAAACCGCGCTGAGCAGGCGGAACGCCGACATACTGTCGTCGAGCCGCCTGTGGAGGGCGGATTTCGGGGGCGCATTTCAGGGGCGGGCGAGGACCGCTCGCGCCCGGTCGGCCAACGACTCCCGGACCCACTGCGGTTCGAGGACCGCGATGTCGAGGTCGAACATCGCCGCCCACAACGCGCCGGCGGCATGCCGGCGGTCGGCGAACCGGAGTTCGACCCGTCGACGATCTGCGGCGTCACCCCTCGTCTCCGAGGAGAGCACGATCGCGCGGACCCGATCGACATCGTCGGGGGTGCACTCGACCACGACGTCGACCGCATCGAACGAGGAACGAAACGCGGTACGACGCCGCTCCCAGATCTCTTCCAGATCCACGTCTGCGTCGCGCACCGCCGGTTCGTCCAGGACCTCCACCTCGCTCATCCGCGACAATCGGTACATCCGTTCCTCGGTCCCGTCACCCGCACCGTGTGCGACGAGGTACCAGGTGTCGCCCGCGATGATCAGCCCGATCGGATCGAGAATCCGCTCCCGTGCCTCGCCCACCCCACGCGGGCGGTACCGGGTGCGGATGCGCCTGCCCGCGAAGACCGCGAACTGCACCGGATCGAGAGCGTCGAGTTCCTTCGGCGTCCGCACGAATCCCTCGGGGCGGACCAGAACCCGCTGGGCGGCCCGTACCGCGGTACCTCTGTACGCCTCGGGCAGTGCCGCGGTGACCTTGCGCATCGCGCTGGCGAAGGCGGGCGAGTCGAGCCGTCCCGTTCCGGCGAGCAGCGAGGTCGCCTCTTCGACCGTCAGGCCGGTGAGGTCGGTGCGATAGCCGGGGACGAGCGAGAACCCGCCGTGCCGGCCGCGCTCCGCGTAGACGGGCACCCCGGACAGCGACAGCGCCTCGATGTCGCGCAGCACGGTCCGCTCCGACACCCCGAGTTCGACGGCGATCGTCGACGCGGTCACCCGATCGTGCTTCTTGAGCAGCATCAGGACCGCGATGAGGCGTTCGGCGCGCATGCCGACGATCATCTCGCACAAACATGACAGAAGATGTCAGGTTTCGCGGTTTGACTGGACTCGTCAGCCACCGACGAAAGGAAAGACCATGAACGCACAGACCACACCGCCGGATCCCCGCCCGGTCTTCGCGGCCGCCACCACCTGGGTCACCGAGCTGCTCTCCGCGGTGACAGCCGACCAGTTCGCCGCCCCGACGCCGTGCGACGACTTCGACGTCCGCACTCTCGGGGCCCATCTGCTTGCGACGGCGCAGCGCGCGGCCGCCCTGCCCGCGGGAGTCGACGTGCGGTCGATGCCGTTCATCGCCGACCGTTTCGACGCGCAGGAGTATGCGGCGGTCGTGGCTCGTGCCCTCGAACTCTGGTCCGACGACGCAACGCTCACCGCGCCGGTGCAGGTCCCGTGGGGTGAGGTTCCCGGCGCCGGTGCGTTGTGGGGTTATGTCAACGAAAGTCTGGTGCACGGTTGGGATCTCGCGGTGGCGACCGGGCAGCCGTCCGAAGCCGTCCCGAAAGCCGCCGCCGCGACGCTCGCGATCGCGCGTCAGTTCATCCCCGCCGAGATCCGCGAGGACCCGAACGTTCCCTTCGGCGTCGTTGTCGAGCCGCGGGACGGCGCCGTGCCGACCGAGACGCTGGCCAACTGGTCCGGACGGCGTTCCGCGGCATGGATTCCGGCCGCGACTCGGTGAACCGGTCCGGCCACCTCAGTTCCGGTAGGAGACGTCGAACTGTTTGACCCCGTTCAGCCAGCCCGATCGCACACGACGCAGTTCGCCGAGCCGGGCGATGTCGGGCAGGGTGTCGGCGATCGCGTTGAAGATCAGGTTGAGTTCGAGTCGGGCGAGGTTGGCGCCGATGCAGAAGTGGGCGCCGTTGCCGCCGAAGGACAGGTGCGGGTTGGGATCTCGCGTGATGTCGAAGGTGAACGGGTCGTCGAAGACCTCTTCATCGAAGTTCGCGGAGCTGTAGAACAACCCGACACGCTGGCCGGCGGCGACGTCGACGTCGCCGATTCGGGTGTCGGTCAGGGCGGTTCGCTGGAATCCATGGACCGGGGTGGACCATCGCAGGATCTCCTCGATGGCCGTCGCCGGACGTTCCCGCCGGTAGAGCTCCCACATCTCCGGATGGTCCAGGAAGGCGTTCATCCCGTGCGACGTCGCGTTGCGGGTTGTCTCGTTGCCGGCGGTGATGAGCAGGACGACGAAGAAACCGAACTCGATCTCGGTCATTCTCTCGCCGTCGATGTCGGCCTCGATGAGGGCGGTGATGAGGTCGTCGGTCGGGTTCTTGCGGCGTTCCTCCGCCATCGCATATGCGTAGGCGAGTACCTCGGCGTTCGCGGTCGCCGGGTCGATGGTCTCGTCGGGGTCGTCGTTGTTGATCATCGCGTCGACGAGCACGTGGAGCCGCTCGCGATCGGCCTGCGGGACGCCGATGAGGTCGAGGATCGACTGCAGGGGTAGATGCACCGCGATGTCGTCGACGAAATTGCCGCTGCCCTTGGCGGCCGCGGCCTCGACGATCTCGTGAGCCGAGGCCGCCAGTTGGTCCTTGAGCAGTGCTACCGCCCGCGGAGTGAACATGCGCGACACGATCTTTCGCAGTCGAGTGTGCTCCGGCGGGTCGTGGTTGATGAGCAACGCCTTCGTGAGTTCGATCTGGTCGGGCGTCACGTAGTCGGGCAGGCGCAGGATCGCGCCCTTGGCGTTGGTGGACCACAGCTGGTTGTTCTTCGAGATCTCGCGGATGTGCGCGTGCTTGGAGATCACCCAGAAACCGCCGTCGGTGAACCCCGATGTACCTACCGGCTGCGCATTCCACCAGACGGGTGCGGTGCGGCGGAGCTCGGCGAACTCCTTGACCGGCATGCCGTGCTGCTGGAGTAGATCGGGGTCGGTGAAGTCGAAACCGTCGCGGAACGGATTGACCTTCGTCGGTGTCGTCATCTCGAACCTCCGGGTGGACGAGCACGCATGTACGCGATCTGTGCTACATCACCACACCATACATCATTGGGTCATGCGTATGGTCAGCTCGAGACGCGGGCAAACGGACTGGTGACGGTAGGCTCATGACCTGATGCGCACACATGGTTGGAGCGGTCGGGTACCCGTCAACGACGCCGAGGCGGTCGCGCGCATCCTGGCGGCGACCCGCACGACCATCGACCGGCGTGGCACGGCCACCAGCATCGCCGACGTCGCACGTGAACTCGGGGTCACCCGGCAGACGGTGTACCGCTATTTCTCCGGCACCGAGGAATTGTTGTCGGCGACCGCCCTCGACGCCGTCGAAGGACTGCTCGAACGGGTGATGACACGACTGGCCGGTATCGCCGAACCCGACGCGGCCCTCGTCGAGGGCATCGCCGCCGTACTCGAGGAGCTCGCCGAAGACGACTACGTCGGCCTACTCCTGCGGGCCGACAAGCTGAGCGTGCCGGTGGTCGGCGGATTCACCTCCGCCGACGCCCGACGATTCGCCCGCACGATGGTCGACCGACTCGAGGTCGGCTGGGCCGAGAATGGCTACGACGCCCACGCCCTCGACCTCATCGCCGAGATCGTCCTGCGCACACTGCAATCCATGGTCCTCGACACCGAGTCGCACCGGACCGGTGCCGAACTCCGGGCTTTTCTCGACGCCTGGACCGGTGCCGCGGTTCGGGAGCTCGCGCGACAGGGCCCGGTCGTTCCCTGAGGTGCGAGCCGGCGCTTGTACTTGCTCCCTGAGGTGCGAGCGCAGCGAGCCACGAAGGGCTGGCGACGTCGACTCACCAGGCCTTCGTGGCTCGTCGCTTGCGCTCCTCACACCTCAGGCAGCACTGCTGGTGTGTCGCGTTCTCTCCGATCAGGCACCAGAGGTGTCGCGCTCCTCAGGCGGCAGCGGCAGGCTTGCAGATCACCACCGGGATCTCCCGGTCGGTCCAGGCGGCGTAGGTGTCGTAATCCGCGTAGACCTTGACCAGATCCGGCCACAATCCGGCGCGCTCGGCGTCGGTGGCGGTATGTGCGACGAGGTCGTACTTCTCCTTGCCGAGCTGGATCGTGACCTGAGGGTTGTCGCGCAGATTGAGGTACCACGCAGGGTGTTTCGCCGAGCCGCCCTGCGAAGCGACTACGACGAACGCGTCCCCGCGACGCAGGTAGATCAGCGGCGCGGTACGCGGCTGACCGGATTTGCGGCCGATGGTGGTGAGCAGGCACACCGGCGCTGGCTTCTTGAGCCCCGCACCGATGCGCCAGGTCTCGCCGAATCGTCCGCCCGTCAGCTTGTACACCGCGGTGTGTGCCCGTGAGCCGAGCTTGATGATGGTGCTGACGATCGGCGAATCGAGCTGGTCCGGTTTCTTGTCCGGGTCGAAGACGGCCACGCGGTCAGATGCGCTCGAGGATGGTGCCGGTGGCCATCGCGCCGCCGGCGCACATGGTGACCAGGGCGGTCTGTCCGTCGCGTCGCTCGAGTTCGTGCAGGGCCGTGGTGATCAGGCGAGAACCGGTGCTGCCCACGGGGTGGCCGAGAGCGATGGCGCCGCCGTTGACGTTGACGCGATCCATGTCGGCGTTGTGGACCTGGGCCCAGCTGAGCACCACCGATGCGAAGGCCTCGTTGATCTCGACGATGTCGATGTCGGACAACGACATTCCCGACTTCGCCAGGACACGTTCAGTCGCCTGGACCGGGCCGTCGAGGTGGAAGTGCGGTTCCGAGCCGACGAGCGCCTGAGCCTTGATGCGGGCGCGCGGCGTCAGGCCGAGGGCACGGGCCTTCGCCTCGTCCATGATCAGCACGGCCGCGGCGCCGTCGGAGATCTGCGACGACGTGCCCGCCGTGTGGATGCCGCCGTCGATGACCGGCTTGAGTGCGGCGAGGGATTCGAGAGTGGTCTCCCGCAGGCCCTGGTCGCGGCTGACATCGATGATGTTGCCCGTCAGCTCGCCGTCCTTGGTCCGCTCGGGCGCCTTGAACGTGAGCACCTCACGGTCGAAGCGTCCTTCGTCCCAGGCCTGGCGGGCGAGGCGCTGGCTTCGTTCGCCGAGTGCGTCGACGTCGGCACGGGTGATGCCGCGTCGCTTGGCGATCCGCTCGGCTGCCTCGAACTGATTCGGCAGGTCCACATTCCATGAGTCCGCGTGGTAAGGGCCGGCATTGGTGCCGACATTCGCGCCGAGCGGCACGGCGGTCATGGTCTCCACGCCGCAGGCGATGCCGACCTCGATGGCGTCCGACGCGATGAGCCCGGCGATGAGGTGATTGGCCTGCTGGGCGGATCCGCACTGGGCGTCGATCGTGGTGGCGCCGGTGTGCTCGGGGAGTCCGGCCGACAGCCAGGCCTTGCGGGTGACGTTGCCCGCCTGCGAGCCTGCCTGCGTGACGCAGCCGCCGATGGCCTGCTCGACGAGGGCCGGGTCGATTCCGGCCTTCTCGATGAGACCGCGCTGCATGATGCCCAGCAACTCCTCTGCGTGGAGGCCCGACAACCACCCGGCGCGCTTGCCGATCGGCGTGCGTGCTGCTTCCACGATGACCGGAACGCCCATCTTCACTCCTTCGTTCACCCGGCGGACCTCGTCCGTCGTCTGCGGGTCGACGGCACTTCGACGGAGGTGTCGAGGCCGTGCAATCAAGCTAGAACATGTTCTATGTTTGCGTCCATGGGCAGCGTCGGAAGGCCGGTCTGGGCGGTGTCGTAGCACGTTCCGCCGGACTTCCGATGCGTACCGGGATACATGGGATCTTATGTCCCCGACGGCCGAACTCCGCAGGTGGGGCGGGTGCGCGATCCAAAAACTAGAACAAGTTCTCATCCGGGGGTGTCGCGTGTGTCACAATGTGGTCTAATGAGATTGAAACAGGTTCTAAATCTCCAGCAAGGTGGTGTGACGTGACCCAGGCCCAGAGTGCCCCGATCGGCAGTGAGCCGACCACGGCGGATTCTGCGCGCACGAGCCCTTCCGACGTAGTCGTGAAGTGTGCGTTCATGGAGCAGGAGGGTTGGGACTTCACCAACCCCGACCTGCTCGAGCAGGGAATCCCGGTGGAGGAGTTCGCGCAGCTCCGTAAGACCGCGCCGGTCTGGTGGAACGCCCAGGCGCCCGGCAAGGGTGGAGGTTTCCACGACGGCGGTTACTGGGTGATCTCGAAGCACGCCCACATCCGCGAGATCTCCAAGAACAACGATGACTGGGAGACCAACGCCAACGGCGTCATCATGCGTTTCGACGACGAGATGACCGCCGAGCAGATCGAGATCACCAAGGCCCTGCTGATCAACCACGATCCGCCGGAGCACACCCGTCTGCGCAAGTTGGTCTCCAAGCTGTTCACTCCCCGTGCGGTGCACTCCCTCGAGGAGAAGCTCGACGACGCCGCCCGCGAGATCGTCACGCGCGCTCTGGAGAAGGGCAGTGGCGACTTCGTCAAGGACGTCGCCGTGGACCTGCCGCTGCTCGCCATCGCCGATCTCCTGGGTGTTCCGGAGCAGGATCGCGAGAAGCTGTTCGACTGGTCGAACTCGATGATGAACGCCGACGACCCGGATTACACCACCGATCCCCAGCAGGCCAACGCCGAAATCCTCGGCTACGGCTACACGATGGCGGAGGAGAAGCGCCGCAACCCGGGCGAGGACATCGTCACCAAGCTCGTGAACGCCGACATCGACGGGCAGTCGCTCGACGAGACGGAGTTCGGCTTCTTCTTCATCCTGTTGACCGTGGCCGGCAACGAGACCACGCGTAACGCCATCAGCCACGGCATGAACGCCTTCCTGGACAACCCCGACCAGTGGGAACTGTTCAAGAAGGAGCGCCCCGCGACGGCCGTCGACGAGATCGTCCGCTGGGCGACCCCGGTCAACTGCTTCCAGCGGACCGCGAAGCGCGACACGCAGATCGGTGGCATCGACATCAAGAAGGGCGAGCGCGTCGGCATGTTCTACGGCTCGGCCAACTACGACGAGGACGTGTTCGACGATCCGTTCTCGTTCAACATCCTTCGCGACCCGAACCCGCACGTCGGCTTCGGTGGCAACGGTGCGCACTTCTGCGTCGGCGCCAACCTGGCGCGCATGGAGATCAACCTGATGTTCAACGCGCTCGCCGATCTCGTCCCGGACATCACCAAGGTCGCCGCGCCGCGTCGTCTGCGTCACGGCTGGATCAACGGCGTCAAGGAACTCCGCGTCGACTACGGGACGAAGTGACCGCGACAGACCCGAAGCCGGCCTACCTGGACATCGACCGCGAGAACCATCCCGCGGTCGTGGCGGGTCGTCGTTCACGAGAGTTCGTGGAGTCCCGCGACAAGCAGGCGTGGATCGACAACTTCGCGCCGGACGCGATCGTCCAGGATCCGGTGGGTCCCTCGATGTTCGATCCGGAGGGTGTCGGATTCCGGGGGTACGAGCGCATCTCGGAGTTCTGGGACAAGTCGATCGCGACCACCGAGAGCATCGAGTTCCGCTTCGACGAGGAGATCATCTGCGGGAACGAGGTCGCCTACATCGGCAGCATCGTCACGCACATCGCAGGTCATGTCTCCGAGGCGCGTGGTGTGTTCACCTACCATGCCGACTCCGAGGGCCGCCTCTCCGCACTGCGGGCCTACTGGGAGGTCGAGAAGACGATCAACTCGGTGCGCAAGGCCTGAACGAGCACACGAACCGCCGCGGGCGGGACCGGTGATGACCTCACCCGTCCCGCCCGCGGTCTTCTTGTCGGATCGGTCGTTACAGTGGTTGCCTCGTGGCCGGAGATGGGTCGAGAGAACCATCGACACGAAGGGTGGAAGGACTCGGAGTCCGGCGCGATCGATCAGTTCGACGCGGTGTACCGCGAGCACGTTGCGGGGGTGTGGCGCTACGTGCGTACCCGTGTGCCCGGAACCGCCGATGCCGACGACGTCACCGCTGAGGTGTTCGCCAAGGCGATCCGCTCCTGGGGCCGTTTCGACGGCCGGCGCGGCTCGGTGGGCAGGTGGCTGATCGGGATCGCCCGGCATGTCGTCGCGGACTGGTGGGCGCGTACCGCGCGAGAGGTGCCCGTGGCCGAGGTGAGTGCCGATGCCGACCGGTCCGAGGGGCATGATCCGGAGACGGCGATGCTCCGCGCGGCGGACGTCGACGATGTCCGGAGTCGCCTGTGGGTTCTCACCGCGCGGGAACGCGAAGCGGTCACGCTGCGGTTCACCACCGAGCTGACCTCGGAGGAGATCGGTGCTGCGATGGGTCTCTCGGCGACCGCGGCTCGCATGCTGGTCTACCGCGGCGTGGCCAAACTGAGGGAGGTGATGCCGCGGTGACGTCGAACGATCCATCCGATTCCGAGCCGCCGTTCGATCCCGAGGAGGTCGCGGCGGCCGAGCGCCTCGACGACGACATCGCCGCCGTTCTCGCCGGCTCCGCCCGACCGGGTGCGGTGGAGCCGGATCTCGTGTTGCTGGCCAATGCCTTCCGGCGTGCGCCGACCACGTCGACCTACGCGGCCGTGGAACGGCAGGTCGCCGCGGCGCGGGCGAGTTCCGCCGGCCGGTGGCGGTGGTCGCTCGCACAAGGGGCCGCGGCTGTGCTCGGGCTTCTCCTTGTCCTGCATGGTGTTGGCAACATGGTTGCCGGAGAATGGCTCTCGACCTCGCTCGGTGAGCCGTACAACCAGCACGCGATGGTCGACGGTGGCCTCGCGTTCATGGCGGTCGGTGCGGCGATCGTGGTGGCGTCGACGCGTCGCCGATGGCTGCCGGTCGCATTTCTCGTGGGGGTGCCGCTGGGTCTGGTGCTGGGCGGCCGCGGGGTGCATGAGATCGGGGTCTTCGCCTGGGGGGCCGTGGCGCACGGTGCGGTGGCGCTGGCGGCGATTGTACTGCTGGTCACATACTTGGCTGCACGGCGTTACAGCCGGCGACGCGGACGGGAAGGGTAGATATGAGAGCACTACACCGGATCCGAAACTACCTCAGCGCCATGAGCGGGGCCCGGCGCAACCGCACCGAACTCGTCGGGAAGATAGCGCGGCGACCACTCATCGCCGGGGCGACGATGGGGATGGAGAGCGCGATGCTGCTGTCCAACAGTGTCGACCCGAAACTCAAAGAGCTCGCCGAACTCAAGGCCGCGGGGATGGTCAGCTGCGAATTCTGTCTCGACATCGGCTCGGCGCTGGCATCGGGTGCCGGGATCACCGAGCAGCAACTCCGTGATCTGCCCGACTACCAGGACTCCGATGCCTACAGCGAGGTCGACAAGCTCGTGATCGCCTTCGCCGAGGCGATGACCCGCACCCCCGCGGTCGCCGACGATCTCGCCGAGGTGCGTCGACGCCTGGCCGGTCACTTCTCGCCGACGCAGATCGTCGAACTCGCGATGACCGTCGCCTGGGAGAATCAGCGGGCTCGCCTCAACCAGTCCCTGGGGGTCCGTCCGACCGGAATGGCGGACGGGATGGCCTGCGCTGTGCCCGAGCGGATTTCGTAGCATCCATGCGCTGATGGTGCGCATGAATGCTACGAAACGCCGGTCAGTGGAGGGGCTTGTCGGCTCCGACGAGCCACATCGAGAAGTACTGTGAGCCACCGCCGTAGGCGTGGCCCAGGGCCTTGCGGGCACCGTCGACCTGGTGGTCGCCGGCCTTGCCCATGACCTGGATCGCGGCCTCCGCGAAGCGGATCATGCCCGACGCGCCGATCGGGTTCGACGACAGCACGCCACCGGAGGCGTTGAGCGGGATGCGCCCACCGATCTCGGTGTCGCCGGATTCGGTCAGCTTCCAGCCCTCGCCCTCGGCGGCGAAGCCGAGGTTCTCCAGCCACATCGGTTCGAACCACGAGAACGGCACGTAGATCTCGGCGACGTCGACCTCGTCGAGCGGATTGCTGACGCCCGCCGACTTCCACAGGGCGGCAGCGGCATCCCGGCCGGCCTGCGGACTGACCACGTTGCGGTGTGCGAACGACAGCGGCTCGGTCCGCATGGCGGTGGCGTGAATCCACGCGACCGGGTTGCCACCGGCGACCGCGTCGTCGGCGACCTGCTCGTCACCGATCACGACCGCACACGCGCCGTCCGACGACGGGCATGTCTCGTCGTAGCGGATGGGATCCCAGAGCATCTGTGAGCTCATGACCTTCTCCACGCTCTGATCCGGCTGATGCAGGTGCGCCAGCGGATTGAGTGCGCCGTTGCGACGATCCTTCGCCGCGACCATCGCGCCGATGTGCTCCGGTGCGCCCGACTGGCGGATGTACGCGCGCACGTGCGGCGCGAAGAAGCCGCCGGCGCCGGCGCCGACGGGCTTCGTGAACGGCACCGGGATGGACAGCGCCCACATGGCGTTGGACTCGGACTGCTTCTCCCAGGCGACGGCGAGGACGCGCTTGTGGACGCCTGCGAAGACCAGGGATGCGGCGACGTTCGCCGTCGAGCCACCGACCGATCCGGCGGTGTGCACCCGGATCAGACGCTTGCCGACGGCACCGATGGCCTCGGCCATGGCGAGCTCGGGCATCATCGACCCCTCGAAGAGGTCGGGGGCCTTGCCGATGACGATGGCGTCGATCTCGTCGAGGGAGACCCTGGAGTCGATCAGCGCCGCGTCGATCGCCTCGCGGACCATACCGGCCATCGTGACGTCGGAGCGCTTGGCGACGTAGCGGGTCTGGCCGGTACCGAGGACTGCCGCACGGTTCTTGTGTCCCATCAGTTCCCGCCTCCCGCGTTGTTCTGGTCGCTCAGGGTGACCACCATGTTCTGCTGCAGCAGAGGGCCGCTCGTCGCGTGGGCGACGGCGGTGCCGGCGTTGCCGGTGAGGATCTCGTGGGCCGCATAGCCGATGCGCTGTAGGCCTACCGAGAACAGCGAGTTGCCGGCCAGCGCACCGCCGGACGGGTTGATCCGCACCGAATCAGGTAGATCGAGAGCATTACGCACGATGATCTCCTGATGCGAGTACGGCGCGTGTATCTCGGCCACGTCCACCGCTCGGCTGCGGTCACCGAACGCGGTGTCGCCGGCGAGCTTCGTCGACGGCGAGACGGTGAGATCCCGGGCCCCGAAGTTGGGCGTGTCGATGCGGTGATCCCAACCGGTGACGAACGCCGGATTGGCCACCAGTTCACGGGCTTTGCGCTCGCTGGCGATGACGACCGCGGCGGCTGCGTCGGTGTAGGGCGCGATGTCATGGCGGCGCAGGGGATTCGCGACGTAGTCGCTCGCCAGGAGGTCGTCGACCGAACCGCCGGAGGTGCGGGCCCCGATGGCGGCCATGTCGGCCTCGGTCCAGGTCCCGGCGTCGATCCCGGCGCGTGCCTGCAGCGCGGCCAGCGAACGGGCATCGGGATGCAGCGGCGCGACCGTGTAGGGGTCGGTCTGCAGGGCGAGGGTCTGGTCGGTGTTGCCTGCGGAGGCCTTGCCGAAGCCGTAGGCGAGCGCCAGGTCGACCTCGCCGGTGGCGATCTTCACCCAGGCCTCATAGAGTGCCCAGGCGCCGTCCATCTCGACATGGGACTCGTTGATCGGCGGCATCGCGCCGATCGAGTCGATTGCGGAGATGAACGAGAAGGCGCGTCCGGCAAGATAATCCGACGAACCGCTGCACCAGAACTCGATGTCGGTGCGGCCGATGCCCAGTTCGGCGTAGAGCTTGTCGAAGCAGGGGATGAGCATCTCGACACCGTTGGTGGTGCCATGTGTGCCCACGACGTTGGGGCTGTGGGCGAACCCGATGATCGCGATCGGCGGCAGTGTCATCACAGATGGTCCTTCATCACAGGTGGGCTCGGTAGGTGTCGTACTCGGCGTCGGGTTCGCCGGTGGGTGCGAAGTGGCTGATGTTGCCGATCGAGTGCTCCCACTCGTCCTCGGGCAGCCAGACGGCCTTGACGCGCATGCCCATTCGGACGTCGTCGGCCTCGCAGTCGAGGATCAGGTGCAGGAACGGGATGTCCGCACCGTCGAGGAGCACATATGCGGCCACATACGGAGGCTTGATCCGCTGGCCCTGGAACGGCACGTTCACGATGCAGAACGTCGTCACGATGCCGGTGTGTGGGAGTTCGACTCGTTCGACGGCGCGGGCGCCGTCCGCCGGGCTGACCGAACGGGGCGGGAAGTACACGCGCCCTTCGTCGACGCCCGAACCGATCCGGGTACCGATCAGCTTGCCCGCCTTGAGGCCTTCGAGGTAGGCGGACTCCTCCTCGGTGGCCGAATGCGTGATCTCGGTCGTGATGGGGGTCGGGATGACGACGAGGCCGGCCTCGGCACCCTTCGGTGCGTCGGCGGTGTTCTCCGGTGCGGTCTGTGGGCTCTCGCCCGGGGCGAAGTACGCGATGTCGTCGATGCGGCCGATCCGTGCGGCGCCGAACACCGCGTGCACACGCAGTCCGGTGGAGATCTCCGACGGCGACTCGACCGAAACCGCCTGCAGCAGTGCGGTGTCCGCGCCGTCGAGCCGGATCAGTGCCCACGCGAAGGGTTTGTCGAGCGGCTGTCCGGGCACCGGCTCGTCCTGCCAGGTCCAGCTGGTGACGGTGCCGACGGTCGAGACCTCCGCGAACTCCGTCGACTGTTTCCCGGTCACGGGATCGAATTCGGCCGGCGGCACGGAGACCTTGCCGTCGCTGCCCTTCGACCCGACGATGCGGCCGTCGCGCAGCGCGAGCGCGAACTGGCTCAGCACCGGACCCAGCGACCGTGTGTAGTCGAAGGAGTTGATCAGGGGAGCGGTCAGGATGGGGGACTTCGGCTCGGGCACCGTGGCAACAGGACTGGCGATGGGGTTGCCGGCGGCCGGAGACGTTACGCTCATGCTCACATCTCGAGTAGAACACGTTCTAGTATTGGACACAAGACGCATGTCAGGCCGTGAGAATCTCCGCGGCCGGCGAAAGGGAATGCGAGTGAAGCTCGGTCTGCAACTCGGATATTGGGGTGCCGATCCGATCCCGAACGCGCCAGAGCTGATCGCGGTCGCGGAGGAATGCGGATTCGACGCGGTGTTCACCGCGGAGTCCTGGGGATCGGACGCCTACACGCCGCTGGCGTGGTGGGGTGCGGCGACGTCGCGCCTCCGATTGGGCACCGCGGTGGCCCAGCTGTCGGCGCGGCCGCCGACCTCGCTGGCGATGCACGCGCTGACCCTCGATCACCTGTCGAACGGCCGGCACATCGTCGGCCTCGGTGTCTCCGGGCCGCAGGTGGTGGAGGGCTGGTATGGCGAACCCTTCGGAAAACCGTTGGCGCGCACCCGTGAATACGTCCAGGTGGTTCGTGACGTCCTCGCCCGCGCCGACAAGGTGACGAGTGCCGGACCGCACTATCCGCTGCCGTACCCGGCCGACGCGCCCGGCGCCACCGGACTCGGCAAGTCGCTCAAGCCGATCACGCATCCGCTGCGCGCCGACCTCCCGATCTGGCTGGGCGCCGAGGGGCCGAAGAACGTCGCGCAGACCGCCGAGATCGCCGACGGCTGGCTCGCCATCTTCTTCAGCCTCGGGCTCGCCGATCAGTACAACTCTTGGCTCGACGAGGGATTCACACGTCCCGGAGCACGCCGAAGTCGTGAGGACTTCGAGGTCGCGGCCACGGTGCAGGTCGTCATCACCGACGACGTGGCGTCGGCGATCGAGCGGTACCGGCCGTCGACCGCGCTGTACGTCGGCGGAATGGGCGCCAAGGAGAAGAACTTTCACGCCGAGCTCTACAAGCGCATGGGTTACGGCGACGCGGTCGACGAGATCGTCAGCCTGTTCCTGAGCGGCAAGAAGGCCGAGGCGATGGCCGCGGTCCCCGACGAGATGGTCCGCGAGACGATGCTCGTCGGAACCGCCGACGTGGTCCGGGCGCAGATCAAGGATTGGGAGGCCGCGGGTGTGACGATGCTGATGGTCACCGCGCGCGACACCGAGACCATCCGGCAGTTGGCGACGCTGGTGTAGTCGCCTCATCGCTCAGGCAGCAAGTGGTCAGAGGCTGTCGATGATCTCCGCGAGCGTCTCGTCGGCGAGCGGGAACGGTTGGTAGATCGCGACATCCGTGGCGATGTCGTGCGACCGTGCGCGGATCGTCGCGGCCACATCGCGTGGACTGCCGTGTGCGGCGATGAGTTCGAGGAGTTCGTCGTCGACGAGACCGGCCATCTCCGCCCAGCGCCCCTGCTTCGACAGCAGGTTCAGCTCGGTCTGGAGGTCCCCGTACCCGTGCATCTCCAGCACCGGTCGATAGGCGGGCGTCGACCCGTAGAACGACAGGAGGCGGCGGGCCGCGTCGACCGAGGTGTCGAACTCCTCCTCGGTGCGACCGGTGGCGACGATGATCTCCGGGACGACCGCGAAGTCCGCGCGGGTACGTCCGGACGCGTCCAATCCGGCGTCGACGCGCGGCAGGATCGATTCGCGGACGAATCGATCGGTGGTGAACGGCATGACGAGCAGGCCGTCGGCATGTTCGGCGACGGCGCGGGTGAGGCGGGGTCCCAGGGCGCCGACGTAGATCGGTGGCATGCCGTGTGGGTTGGGTCCCGGGTTGAACATCGGGGTCATCAGGCGGTGCCGATAGAACTCGCCGTCGAAATCCAGACGGGTGCCGTTCTGCCAGCAGTCGAAGATCGCGCGCAGTGCGGAGACGAACTCGACCATCCGGTCGACGGGCCGCTCGAACGGCACCCCGAACCGCTTCTCGATCTGCGGTCGGATCTGCGTGCCGAGTCCGAGGGTGAACCTGCCGTCGCTGAGCAACTGGAGGTCGTTGGCCTGATGGGCGACCGTGATCGGATTACGCGGGAACGCGATGGCGACGTTGGTCATCAGCGCGACGTCGTCGACGCCGGCCGCGCCGAACAGCGGGCTGAAGACGTCGTGCGGGCCGTCGAAGGTGAAGATTCCGTCGATCCCGACGTCCCGTAGTGCCCGGGCGCGTTCGGCCGCCTGCTGCGGACCGAAGAGTGCGGTGTGGATTCTCACCGGTGGTCGGTGGTCCTCACTCGCCGGTGAACTCCGGGGTGCGCTTCTCGGCGAATGCACGGGGACCCACCTTGGCGTCCTTCGACTTGAAGACCGAGACGCCGATCTTCGCGTCGACCTCGAAGGCATCCATCTCGTGCAGGCCCTCGGTCTCGCGGATGGTCTTGAGGATGCCCTGGACCGCGAGTGGTCCGTTGGCGGCGATCTGCTTGGCCAGCTCCAGGGCTTTGTCCAGTGCCTTGCCGTCGTCGACGACATGCCCGATGAGGCCGTACTCGAGCGCCTCGCGCGCGGTGATGTGCCGGCCGGTCAGGAGGATGTCACAGGCGACGGTGTACGGGATCTGCCGGACCAGGCGCACGGCGCTGCCGCCCATCGGGTAGAGACCCCACCGTGCTTCGGACACGCCGAACTTCGCGCTCTCGCCGGCGATTCGGATGTCGGTGCCCTGCAGGATCTCGGTGCCGCCGGCGATGGCCGGGCCCTCGACCGCGGCGATCAGCGGCTTGGTCAGGCGACGGCCCTTGAGCAGCGCAGGCAACGATGCGGGGTTCCACGCGCCGGAGTCGACGGTGTCGCCAGGGGCCTGCTTGTTCATGCTCTTGAGGTCGGCGCCCGCACAGAAGTAACCGCCCGCGCCGGTGAGGATCGCGACCCGGATGTCGGGATCGGAATCGACCTGGTCCCAGGCCTCGGTCATGATCCGCATCATCTCGGTGGAGAGCGCGTTGCGTGCCTCCGGACGGTTCATCGTCACGATGAGGATGTGTCCGCGCTTCTCGACGAGGCACTCGGGAGCCTTGTCGGTGACGGACTCGGTGGGGGTGGCTGTGGTCATCGCTGTCTCCCGGGTCATATTCCGCACTTGCCCAGAACGATAACACGTTCTAATTTTGAGCCATGGCCTATACGATTGCCGACCTCATCGAGCATGCCGTCGACCTGGTTCCGGAGCGCGTCGCCCTGGAATCCGGCGATCGCGGCCGGACCTATGCCGAACTCGAGGCGCGCTCCAACGCGCTCGCGCACAAGCTCCGCGAACTGGGCGTGCAGCCCGGCGACCGGGTGGGTCTGTACAGCAGAAACACCCTCGAGTCGGTCGAGTCGATGATCGCCGTCTTCAAGGCGCGAGCGGTCATGGTGAACGTCAACTACCGCTACGTCGAGGCCGAGCTCGAGCACATCTTCACCGACTCCGGGATGAAGCTCCTGATCCACGAGCGACGGTACTCGCAACGGGTGTGCAACACGTTACCGAAATCGCCGGCGATCGAGCACCGCATCGTGATCGAGGACGGGACGTCGGAAGACCTGTGCTGCGAGGGCCACGACGACGCGATCCGGTATGAGGAGGCCATCGCCGGGGCGCCGTCGGAACGCGACTTCGAGGACCGCTCCAACGACGACCTGTACATGCTCTACACCGGCGGCACGACCGGCAAACCCAAGGGCGTCGTGTGGCGCCAGGAGGATGTGTGGCGCGTCCTCGGCGGCGGAATCGACTGGTACACCAGCGAACCCGTGCCCGACGAGTGGCACCTCGCGAAGACCGGAGTCGACGGTGGACAGCTCGTGCGCTACCCGATCCCGCCGTTCATCCACGGCGGCTCCCAGTGGGCGATCTTCCAGTCACTGTTCGCCGGCGGAAAAGCCGTGGTGTACCCCGAGTTCAGCGGTCCGACGGCCTGGGAGATCGTCGAGCGCCACAAGGTCAACGTCGTGTTCATCACCGGTGATGCCATGGGGCGCCCGATGGTCGAGGCCCTCGGGCAGGGCAGGGAGTACGACCTGTCGAGCGTCGTCTCGATCGCCTCGTCGGCCTGCTTGTTCTCGCCGAGCGTGAAAGAGCAGTTCCTGGAACGCTTCCCGAACGCCGTCATCGTCGACGCGATCGGCTCGTCGGAGACCGGTTTCGGTGGTCTGGGCATCGTCGCGAAGGGCACACCGCACACCGGGGGCCCACGCGTGAACGCCGACAGCGAGACCCACGTCCTCCGTGAGGACGGTACGCCGGTGGAACCGGGCAGCGGCGAGATCGGGGTGCTCGCACGGTCGGGCCATGTGCCGCTGCGCTATCACAACGACCCGGAGAAGTCGGCGAAGACGTTCAAGGTCTTCGACGGCGTGCGCTACTCGCTGCCGGGCGACCACGCGGTGCTCGAGGCCGACGGCAGCATCACCATGCTCGGCCGCGGATCGGTGTCCATCAACACCGGCGGGGAGAAAGTCTTCCCCGAGGAGGTCGAGGGTGCGCTCAAGGCCCATCCCGATGTGTTCGACACCGTTGTGGTGGGAGTCGCCGACGACCGCTGGGGTCAGCGCGTCGCCGCGGTGATCGCCGCCCGTGACGGGGCACGTCCCTCGCTGGAGAGTCTCAACGACGTCGTGCGCAAGGAGCTCGCGGGCTACAAATGCCCGCGCAGCGTCTGGTTCGTCGACGAGATCAAGCGTTCGCCCGCAGGTAAACCCGACTATCGCTGGGGGGCGGCGGTCACCGCCGAGCGTCCCGCCGACGAAGCGCTGTAGCGCCGGAAATGTGACAAGGCGCTGTAGAGCGCCGGAAACGAGTGAGAGCAATGCGTACAGAACTGGCCGACAGGTTCGGCATCGAGTACCCGATCTTCGGGTTCACCCCGAGCCAGGATGTCGCGGCGGCGATCAGCCGTGCCGGCGGATTGGGTGTGCTCGGATGTGTGCGGTTCAACGAGGCCGAGGAACTCGACGAGGTCCTCGAGTGGATGCACGAGAACACCGACGGCAAGCCGTTCGGCGTCGACGTGGTGATGCCGGCCAAGATCCCGACCGAGGGGTCCAAGGTCGACCTGGATTCGATGATCCCGCCGGAGCATCGGGCGTTCGTGGAGCGCACGCTCGACGATCTCGGTGTCCCGCCGTTGCCGGGTGGTGATCGCGTGAATGCGGGTGTGCTGGGCTGGCTGCACTCGGTGGCCCGCTCGCATGTCGACGTCGCGATGGAGCATCGTCGTAAGTACGGGCAGATCAAACTCATCGCCAACGCGCTCGGATCGCCGCCGTCGGATGTCATCCAGACCGCGCACGACAACGGGGTGCTGGTCGCCGCCCTCGCGGGCGCGAAAGACCATGCGCTGCACCATGTCGAGGCCGGCGTCGACATCGTCATCGCCCAGGGCTACGAGGGGGGCGGCCACACCGGCGAGGTCACCTCGATGATCCTGTGGCCCGAACTCGTCGACGCGGTCGGCGACTCCGCGCCGGTGCTCGCGGCCGGCGGTGTGGGTAGCGGTCGCCAGATCGCCGCGGCCATCGCGCTCGGTGCGCAGGGCGTGTGGATGGGTACGTACTGGCTGACCGCCGCCGAATACAAACTCGGTGTGCCCGAGGGCTCGGACAAGCCGTCGACGGTACAGCAGGCGCTGCTCAAGGCGACGTCGCGCGACACGGTGCGTCGTCGTATCTACTCGGGCAAGCCCGCGCGTCTGCTGAAGACGGCGTGGACCGACGCCTGGGACGCCGAGAACGCTCCCGAACCGCTGCCGATGCCGCTGCAGAACCTCCTCGTCGCCGAGGCGCACGCGCGCATCTCGGCGGCCGACGATCCCGACGTCGTCGCGATGCCCGCGGGTCAGATCGTCGGACGCTGCAACGCGATCACCCCGGTCGCCGGCCTCATCGCGGATCTCGTGAGTGAGTACGAAGAGGCCGTCGGGCGGATGAACAAGACGCTGGGCGGCTGACCCGCCCCGCACCCACCCCTTTTCGGCAAACCCAGCACGCGCGGGTGGTGGAAACGCCGAAAAGGGGTGGGTCTGCGTCAGGAGCGGTAGGTTCGACCCTCACGTCGCCAGGTGGGCGGGCCGGGATCGGATGCCAGTAGGCGCTTCACCGTCTTGAACGTGGCGGTCTCGGGAAGCGAGTCGACGATCCGCACCCGGTGTGGCCATTGCTTCGGGCCGAGATCGTTCTGCGCCGAGAGGAAGTCGGCGAAGTCCTCGGGGTCCAGGTCACCGTCCGCGACGATCACCGCCTCGATCTCGTCCCCGATCTCCACCGGTATCCCGTGCACCGCGACCTGTCGGATCGCGGGATGCCGCAGCAGGATTCGTTCGATGGGTCCGGTGCCGAGGTTCTCCCCGTCGACGCGCAACCAGTCGCCGAGGCGGCCGGCGAAGTGCAGGTAGCCGTCGTCGTCCACCCAGGCGAGATCGCCGGTGTGGTAGACGCCGCCGCGCATGCGTTCGGCCGTCGCGTCGGGGTCGTTGTGGTAGCCGGCGAACAACCCCGGCCCCGAGGAGTTCACGATCTCACCGATTACGCCGGGCGGTGCGGGTTCACCGGTCTCGACGTCGACGACGGCGGTCGGTGCACGAAGCGGACCCAGCGCATCGTGCGGGGTGTCCGGGGTCCGGGTGATCGCGACACCGCCCTCGGTGGACCCGAATCCGTCGACGACGCGGCAGCCGAAGCGGACGGCGAAGCGTTGCCGATCCACCGCCGACGCCTCGTTGCCGTACATGATGCGCAATGAACTCGACGCGTCGTCGGGATGTGGGTCGGTGGCGAGGATGTAGTTGAGCGGCTTTCCGACGTAGTTGGCGTAGGTCACGCCGTAGCGGTGGAGGTCGGCGACGAAGCCGCGTGCGGAGAAGCTGCGACGCACCGCGATCGACGCACCACCCGCGACGGCCACGCTCCATCCCGCGATCATCGCGTTCGAGTGGAACATCGGCATCGACAGATGGATGACATCGTCGGCACCGATTCCGAACCGTTCCGCGAGCATCGGTCCGCTGACCGCGAAGGTCCGATGCGTGCAGCGCACAGCCTTCGGATCGCCGGTGGTTCCCGACGTGAAGATCAGCATCAGCAGGTCGTCGGGCGTCGCTTCGACCAGCGGTGCCGCGGCACCCGATTCGATCGCCGACGACCACTCCGGACCATCGACGTCGACGACGCGGACGTCACCGAGGTCGACGCCGGCAAGCAGGTCGCGGGTATCGCTGCCACACAGCACGATCTGGCAGTCGGCGCGCGCGACGTCGGCGGCGAGCGCGGCGCCGCGTCGAGTGGTGTTGAGTCCGACGAGGACGAAGCCGTGCCGCGCCGCGGCCGCGAACAGGGCGCTGAACTCCGGTGTGTTGGTGAGTAGTACACCGACATGGGGTGGCCGGTCGGGTGACAACCACTCGAGCAGGACGTCCGCCCGGACCGCAGCGCCCTCCAGATGGCGTGCCCACGAGGTGAACTCCTCCTCGAAGTACACACCGCGGTCGGTGACCTCGCTCAAGGGGGCGAGCAGGTCGCCGACCGTCGACACCACCGACCCCGTCGACACCCGGCCCGGCGCGCTCACGCCGGGGTGGCGGCCAACTCGGCGCCGATCGCGCGTACCGACGCCGTCGCCGATCCGTAGGCGAACTCGTTGTGCTTGGCGCGCAGGAAGTATCGATGAACCGGATGGCTGGTGTCGAGGCCGACGCCACCGTGCACGTGGACCGTGGTGTGCGCTACCCGATGCCCGGCCTCCGCGGCCCAGAACTTGGCAGTCGCGATCGCGTTGTGCACCTCGGTGGCGTTGTCCGAGTTCGCCAGCAGCCAAGCGGCCTGGGTGGCCGTCAGCGCGAGACCCTGAGCGTCGATGTAACCGTCGGCGAGACGCTGGGCGACGGCTTGGAAAGAGCCGATCGCCCGGCCGAACTGCTCACGCTCACGGGCATATTCGGCGGTCAGCTCGAGCGCGCGTTGCACGACACCCGACTGTTCGGCGCAACAGGCCAGCGTCACCCGTGCCCACAGGGCGTCCGCCACGCCGGAACCCTCGAGCACGGCGTCGGGATCCACCGGCACGTCGTCGAACTCGACCTGCGCGGTCGGTATCAGTCCGGTCGACGGCGCGGCCGTGACCCGGACCCCGGTCGAGTCGGTGCGCACGGCGACCACCACGACGCCGTCGGGCCCGACCGCGTCGACCAGCAGCAGATCAGCGGCCTCGGCATAGGGCACGTTGACCTTGACGCCGGACAGTCGCGAACCGTCGGACGAGAGGGAGGTGGTGGGGGAGTCGGTGGGCGAGCCCAGGTCCTCCTCGACGGCCACCGAGACGACGAGACCACCAGAGGCCCCCGAAGCCAACACCTGCTCACGAAGAGCCGTCGACCCGTGCGCGGCGATGACCGGCAGTGCGGCGATCGCATGCGATCCGAACGGCACCCGCGCGAGAGTCCGGCCGAGTTCGGTTGCGATGAGTGCGTTCTCGATGACGCCGAGATCGCCGCCGGCATCGCCCGCGTCCTCCGATGTCAACTCGAGCCCCAGCAGGCCCGCATTGCCGAGTTGCCGCCAGAGTTCGGCGTCGATCGGTGCGCGTGCGGATTCGAGTTCGGCGACGCGTTCGGGCGTGCTGACGGCGGTGGCGATGTCACGGGCAAGGCCACTGACGTCGTCACCGGATTCGGGAAGGGAGAAATCCATGGTGGAGTGCCTCTTTCGAGTGAGTCGTCAGCGACGCTGGTGGGGAAGACCGAGGGCGAGCATGGCGATGATGTCGCGCTGGACCTCGTTGGTGCCGCCGCCGAAGGTGAGGATCAGCGAGGTGCGCTGGAAGCGTTCGAGCCGACCGTTGAGGTGGGCGCCGGGGCTTCCCGCGCGCAGCGTCGCCGCAGGGCCGACGACCTCCATCAGCAACCGGTAGGCCTCGGTGGCGAACTCGGTGCCGTACACCTTGGTCGCCGAGGCGTCGGCGGGGCTCGGCGCCTCGCCCGAACCGGCGATCGAGGCGATCTTCCAGTTGATCAACTTGAGGAACTCGACCTTCGCATGCACCCGGGCGAGATTCTGCTGAACCCACTGGGCGTCGATGAGTCGCTGTCCGTCGCCGGTCTTGGTGTGCTGTGCCCAGGCGATCGTCTCGCGCAGAGCGGTCTGGATCGGTGCCGCGCTGCACAGGGCGACGCGCTCGTTGTTGAGCTGGTTGGTCACCAGCGGCCACCCGCCGCCCCCGTCGCCGACGATCGCCGACGTCGGTACCCGCACGTCCTGGTAGTACGTGGCGCTGGTGTCGACCCCCGACATCGTGTGCACCGGGGTGTAATCGAAACCCTCGGCGGTCGTCGGCACGATGAGCACCGAGATGCCCTTGTGCTTCTTGCCGCCTTCCTGCAGCGTCGACGGATCGGTACGACAGGCGAGCCAGATGTAGTCGGCGTAGGGGACCAGGCTCGTCCACATCTTCTGGCCGTTGATCACGTAGTCGTCGCCGTCGCGGACCGCGGTGGTGCGCAGCGCAGCGAGGTCGGTGCCGGCGCCCGGCTCGGAATAGCCGATGGAGAAGTGCAGCTTGCCTGCCGCGATGCGCGGTAGGAAGAAGGCCTTCTGGTCCTCCGTGCCGTAGTGCATGATCGTCGGCGCCACCGAGTTGATGGTGAGGAAGGGAACCGGGGCACCTGCGATGGCGGCCTCGTCGGTGAAGATGAGCTGATCCATCATCGAGCGGTTCTGGCCGCCGAACTCGGTGGGCCACCCGAGGGCGAGCCAGCCGTCGGCGCCCATCTGCGCAACGACATCGCGGTAGGCGTCCCCCTCGCCGAGTTCGCCGTCGCCGCCGGACAGCGCCGCGCGGCGCTCCTCGGTCATCAGGGACGAGAAGTAGCCACGCAGCTCCCGCCGGAGCTCGGACTGTTGATCGGTATAGGCGATTCGCATCGAAACTCCATGGGTGGGTGGCTAGCGTCCGAACCCCGCTTGTGGTCAAGTTATGGGGGAAGGCTCGTCTAGTTTCTGAAACACGTTCTAACCTGTTCTGGCAGCCCCGTCAACAGGCGACGAGCCGGTGAGGAGGAGGTTCTGATGCGTATCAAGGCAGATTTCGACCTGTGCGAGTCCAACGCCATCTGTGTGGGGATGGCACCGGACTTCTTCGACCCGGATGATGACGATTACCTGGTCATTCTCCAAGAGGAGATCCCCGCGGACCGCGTCGAGGAACTGCGGCAGGTGGCGGCCAACTGCCCGAAGTCCGCACTCTCGGTCGTCGAGGACTGACAGAGCTGGAACTCCCGCTCGGTTCCATCTGATCGGGAATCCTGCTAGAACAGGTTCTAGTTTCAGCTCAGGAGGATGTCGGGTGGGTTACTCGTTGGACGGTCGCGTCGCGGTCGTCACCGGTGCAGGTGCAGGTCTCGGTCGGGCGGAGGCCATCGGTCTCGCCGCAGAAGGGGCCGCGGTCGTCGTGAACGACCTTCCGGCAGCGCTCGATTCGAGCGATGTCATCGACACGATCACCGCGACCGGTGGTCGAGCGATCGCCGTGCCCGGCGACATCAGCGACTCGTCCACCGCGACTGCCATCATGACCGCGGCGACCGAGCAGCTCGGTTCGCTCGACATCGTCGTGAACAACGCGGGCGTGGTTCGCGACAAGATGCTGTTCAACATGACCGACGACGAGTGGGACCTGGTCATCCGCGTGCACCTGCGCGGCCACTTCCTGCTCAATCGCAATGCGGCGTCGCACTGGCGTGCGGCGTCGAAGGCTGCTGGTGGTCCGGTCTACGGCCGGATCATCAACACCTCTTCGGAGGCCGGTCTACTCGGTCCCGAGGGGCAGGCCAACTACGGTGCCGCCAAGGCCGGCATCACCGCGCTCACGCTGTCCGCGTCGCGTGCACTCAAGCGTTACGGCGTTCGCGCCAACGCCATCTGCCCGCGCGCGCGGACCGCGATGACCGCGGACGTCTTCGGAGAGGCGCCCAGCGATGGCGTGGATCCGCTCGATCCAGCACATGTGGTCCGTCTCGTGACCTACCTCGCCGGCCCCGAAGCCGACGGCGTCACCGGACAGGTGTTCGTCGTATACGGCCCCAAGGTCACCCTCATGGCGGCACCCACGATCGACGAGGTGTTCACCGCCGACGGCGATGCGTGGGACTCGGAGGACCTGGCCAAGACTCTCACCGGCTACTTCGCCGACCGAGATCCGGGACGTACGTTCTCGGCAAGCGCTCTGGTCAACTGACTTAATCGCCGGGATTCTGCGTGATAGGTTTCGCGATGGTGCGAGGGTGAAGGGGGTCCGCTGGTGCTGAACAAACTGGCAACACCCCTCGGGGGGATCGGGGATTTCGTCGCGCTCGGCGTCGATTCGGCGCGTGAGCTCTTCCGTCGTCCGTTCCAGTGGCGGGAGACAGTCGAACAGTCGTGGGCCATCGCCCGGGTGTCGATGGTGCCGACCTTGCTCGTCGCAATCCCGTTCACGGTGCTCGTGAGCTTCACCTTGAACATCCTGCTGCGCGAGATCGGTGCGCAGGATCTGTCCGGTGCGGGCGCGGCCCTGGGCACCATCACCCAGATCGGCCCGATCGTCACCGTGCTGATCGTCGCAGGTGCGGGTGCCACGGCCATCTGCGCCGACCTCGGCGCCCGCACCATCCGCGAAGAGATCGACGCGATGAAGGTGCTCGGCATCAACCCGATCCACCGTCTCGTCGTCCCGCGCATCGTGGCGTCGACGGGCGTCGCCCTCCTGCTGAACAGCCTGGTCTGCACCATTGGCATCGGTGGCGGTTTCGTCTTCTCCGTATACCTCCAGGACGTGAACCCGGGCGCCTTCGTGGCCAATCTGACCCTGCTCACCGGCTTTGGCGAGCTGATGATCTCCATGGTCAAGGCCGCCTTGTTCGGCCTCTTCGCCGGCATGGTCGGCTGTTACCAGGGACTCAACGTCAAGGGAGGCGCGAAGGGTGTCGGCGATGCCGTCAACGAGACCGTCGTGTACTCGTTCATGGCACTGTTCGTCGTCAACGTCGTCGTCACCGCCGTCGGACTCAAAGCAACGGCGGGCTGAGCGATGGTACTTCCGTTCACCACCCGCTTCCGGACCGCGCGCGTCGCGGTGAAACGAGCCGGCGAGGACTGGGACCAGATCGGCGATCAGGCACTGTTCTACTGGGACAGCATCGTGTCGATCCCCCGTGCGCTCAAGCAGTACAAAAAGGAGACCCTCCGGCTCATCGCCGAGATCTCCATGGGCACAGGGGCACTCGCCATGATCGGCGGCACCGTCGTGGTCGTCGGCTTCCTGACGCTGTTCACCGGTGGCACCATCGCCGTCCAGGGCTACAGCTCGCTGGCCAACATCGGCGTCGAGGCCCTCACGGGCTTCTTCTCCGCGTTCATCAACGTGCGTATCGCGGTGCCGGTGATCTCCGGGATCGCGCTGGCCGCGACCATCGGCGCCGGCGCGACCGCGCAGCTCGGCGCCATGCGGGTGTCGGAGGAGATCGACGCCCTCGAGACGATGGCCATCTCCTCGATCCCGTATCTGGTCAGCACCCGCATCGTCGCCGGTCTGATCGCGATCATCCCGCTGTACGCGTTGGCGTCCCTGGCATCGTTTCTCGCGAGCCGCTCGGCGACGGTGTTCCTCTACGGACAGTCGCCGGGTGTGTACGACCACTACTTCGACACCTTCCTGATCCCGTCGGACATCCTGTGGTCGTTCGTGCAGGCCATCTGTATGGCCGTGGCGGTCATGCTCATCCACACCTATTACGGGTACAACGCCTCCGGCGGTCCGGTCGGCGTGGGCGTCGCGGTCGGCAACGCCGTTCGTGCCTCGCTGGTCGTGGTCGTCGTCATCACCCTGCTCACCTCCCTCGCCATCTACGGCGCGGACGGCAAGTTCAACCTGGCGGGCTGAGCGATGAGCAAGAGACAAGAACGGACACGGACCACCCGTCGCCTGGCGGCAGTCGTCATGGTCTCGGCGCTGCTGGCCCTGATCATCGGCGCCAGCGCGTCGTTCCTCGGCGCGTTCAAGGGAACCCAACAGGTCACGCTCGTCGCACCGCGCGCCGGCCTGGTGATGAATCCCGACGCCAAGGTCAAACTGCGCGGGGTCGAGGTGGGGCGGGTCGGCGAGATCACCGAACGCGGCGGCGACGCGATCCTCACCCTGGACATCGCCGACAGCGAGATGTCGAAGATCCCGGGTAACGTGGTCGCCGACATCAAGTCCAACACCATCTTCGGCGCCAAGGCCGTCAACTTCGTCGTCCCCGGCGAGGCCGAGGGAGAACTCACCGCGGGCGCGGTCATCCCCGCCGACCGCGTGGTCGTCGAACTCAACACCGTCTTCCAGCAACTCGTCTCGGTGCTCGCCGACCTGCAGCCCGAGAAACTCAACGCCACCCTCGGTGCGGTCGACACCGCGTTGTCGGGTCAGGGTGAGGACATCGGTGTGGCCCTGGAGCAGCTGACCACGCTGCTGGGCAAGACCAATCCGCACCTGCCGGCGCTGAACCGGTTGTTCCGAGAGGGGGCGACCGTCACCAACGTCTACGCGGACTCGATGCCGGACCTGATGCGCACCGTCGACAACTTCACCGTCGTCGGAAACACATTGGTGGACAACACCTCCAACCTCGACGCGCTGCTGATCAACGCCACCGGGATGGCCAACACCATCGACGGTGTCATCGCGCCGACCAAGAAGACGCTCATCGGCGCGCTGTCGGATCTCAATCCCATTGCTGCGCTGCTCGGTTACAACTCGCCGGGCATCAAGTGCTTCCTCACCGCGGGGGCCATCGCCTCGGAGGTCGCCAAACCGTTCATGGGTGGCCGCAACGGCATGCTGATGCTCGACGCCGGACTGTTCCCCGGCAAGGACCCCTACGCCTACCCGTATGACCTGCCCAAGGTCGGGGTCGAGGCACCGCCCACCTGCGCCGGTGGTCTCTCCGACCCGGGCAGTACCGAACACGCCCCGTTCTTCGTGGGCGACAACGCTCCTCAGCCCTACGAGCCCAGGACCAAGCCGAAGGTGAACTCGAAGAAGCTGTTCCAGATCCTGTTCGAAGAGCCGCCCCGTGGATAACCGCGCACGCGCGTTCCGCGCGACCCTCATCAAACTCGGCGCGTTCACCGTCGTGATGATCCTGGTGTTCGTCGCGCTGGTCGTGGTTTTCAGCCGGTACCGCTCCGGGGCGTCGAACGAGTTCTCCGCGGTCTTCACCAGCGCATCGGCGATGAAGTCGGGCAGCAAGGTCAAGATCGCCGGCGTCGAGGTCGGTTCCGTGGGCGGTGTGGAACTGAACCGGGCAAACGAGGCCGTGGTCACCTTCTCCGTCGACGAGCAGTACCCGCTCCCGAAATCCGTTCGGGCACTGATCCGGTACGAGAACCTCACCGGCGACCGGTATCTCGAACTCCAGCAGGGGACCGGTGACACCTCGAGCTTCCTCGGCGACGGTGCGCAGATCCCGATCACCCAGACCGAACCGGCACTCGACCTCGACAAACTCGTCGGTGGTTTCAAACCGCTGTTCCGGACCCTCAACGCCGACGACGTCAATGCGCTCACCAGCTCGCTGATCGCGGTCTTCCAGGGCCAGGGCGGGGCGCTGAACACCCTGCTGGCCAACACCGCGTCGTTCACCGATGCACTCGCCGACCGCGACCAGTTGATCGACAGCGTCATCAACAACCTGAACACGACACTCGCGACCCTCGACGGCGACCGCGCGGGACTCGACACCAGCGTGGACCTGCTGCAGCAGTTGGTGACCGGCCTCGCCGAGCAGAAGGGCACGATCGGCAATGCCCTCACCCAGACGTCGCGGGTCACGAACGGTCTCGCCGATCTGCTCTCGACAACCCGTCCCACGCTGCAGTCGATGGTCGCCAACACCGGTCGGGTGTCGGAGGAGCTGCTGGCCGCCGAGCCATTCGTCCGCAATCTGCTGACGCGCCTGCCGGAGGATTACAAGACCTTGTCGAACCTGGGTTCCTACGGTGCCTGGCTGCAGATCTACTTCTGCCGCATCCGACTACTGCTCCCCGCGCCGGGCGGACAGACGATCATCTACACCTCGAACAACGTCATGGGCGACACCACCCGCGCGGGCGGAAGGTGTGACGGCTCATGAGTCTTCCCTTCGGCGGCATGTTCTCCAGCCGCAGAACCGAATCCGACGAGGCCGACATCGCGCGCGAGCAGAAGCGCGGCGGACGCACCCGGGCGCAGGTGGGTGTCATCGGCATCGTGGTGATCGCGCTCGTCGTCATCACCGCCATGCAGATGGACAAGCTGCCGTACCTGGCACCCATCAGCACCTACAGCGCCTACTTCGACGACGCCGGCGGACTCGCCAAGGGCGACATCGTGGTGGTGTCGGGCGTGCAGGTGGGCACGGTGGAGGGCATCGAACTCGCCGGCACCGACCAGGGCACCAAGGTCAAGGTCTCGTTCCGGATGAACGACGAGGTCGAGATGGGCGACGAGACGCAGGCCGCCATCCGCACCGAGTCCGTGCTGGGCCGGCGCAACCTCACGGTCATCCCGCACGGCGGCGAACGGATCAAGCCGGGGGGATCGATCACCCTCGGCAACACCATCGCGCCGTATTCGTTGCAGGACGCACTCGAAGGCGCTACCGACACGATCTCGGGGACGAAGACCGACCAGTTGAACACCGCGCTGAACACGCTGTCGGTGACTTTCTCCGAGACACCCGACCAGGTGCAGGGCGCGGTCGACGGCGTCGCCCGGCTGTCGAAGGCCGTGGCCGACCGCGACCAGGAACTCCGTGCCCTGCTGGCCAAGGCCAATCAGGTCAGCAAGATCGTCGGAGACCGCAACGACCAGATCAACCGGCTGCTCATCGACGCCAACGCCCTGGTCGGCGAGATCGAGATGCGGAGATACGCGCTCAACCAGCTGATCAAGGGCATCGGCGACGTGACCGCTCAGTTGCGTGGCTTCATCGCCGAGAACAACGCACAGCTGACGCCGGTGCTCGAGAAGTTCGACCGGGTGGCGACGATCCTGACCGACAACGAGAAGAACCTGAAGGAGACGATCGATCGGCTCGGGCCTTTCGCCAACACCCTGGGCGAGGCGGTGGCGTCCGGTCCGAACTTCGACTCCCTGGTGGGCCTCAACAGCTTCGGCGACTACACCGCGACCTTCCTGAACGCGCTGCGCGGACGCTACCCGCAGGTCTGGCAGTCGCTGATGTATACCGGCTTCCCGTTGATCCCGGACTACTACAAGCTCGGTCCCCCCGACGGCACGGACTCGCCACGCGGCCCGCTGCCATCCCCGACCTATCCCACGCCGGCGCCGACCACGAGAGGGCGGTGAACATGACCATCGGACGCAAGGTGCTGCTCGGTGTGCTCGCCGTGGTACTCGTGATCGCCCTGGTCGTCGTCGGCTGGACGGTCTTCCTCCGGTCCACGACGAACACCTTCACCGCCTACTTCGGATCGGTCGCGAGCCTCTACGAGGGTGATCCCGTGCGGGTCCTGGGTGTGAACGTCGGCCGGGTCTCGAAGATCACGCCCCGCGAGAACGACGTGAAAGTCGAACTGCGCGTGGACAAGAGCGTCGACATCCCGGAGGACGCGAAGGCGGTCATCGTTGCGCAGAGCCTGGTGTCGGGGCGTTTCGTCCAGCTGACCCCGGTCTACTCGGGCGGCCCGGTGATGTCCGACGGCTACGACATCCCGATGGATCGCACGGCGGTCCCGATGGAATGGGATGACATCAAGGCCCAGCTCACGAAGCTGACCGAGGCGATCGGTCCGGAGGGTCCCGACCAGGGCTCGGCGGCCAGGGCGGTCAACGTCTTCGACGAGAATCTCGAGGGCAACGGCGCCGCGATCAACAAGTCGATCCGCGAGGTCTCCGACGTCATCGGCACCCTCGCCGCCGGCCGGGGAGATCTGTTCTCGACGATCCAGAGTCTGCAGAAGCTGACCGACGCGCTGTCGGGCAGCCACGAGCAGCTCGTGCAGTTCAACGGCCGGCTCGCCTCGGTGAGTTCGGTTCTCGCCGACAACACCACCGAGCTCGACGAGGCGCTCAAGGGCCTGGACTCGGCGATGACCGACGTGCAGGGCTTCATCGACACCAACAAGGACGCACTGGCCTCGTCGGTGGAACGGCTGCAGGCGACCACCAAGATCGTCGCCGACAAGAACGAGCAGGTCGAGGGCGTGCTGCACTCCGCGCCCAACCAGCTCGCGAACTTCTACAACATCTACAACCCGCTCTCCGGCTCGCTGTCGGGCGTCTTCGGCCTGGGCAACGGCACCAACCTGATCACGCTGCTGTGTGGTTCGATGGATGCCACCAACCGTCCGGGAACGTCGATGCAGGACATCGACAAATGCGTCGAGATCCTCGCGCCGGTGCTGTCGTCGATCTCGATGAACTACCCGCCCTTCCTCACCAACCCGGTGCAAGGAACCAATGCGCTGCCGAGTCAGCTGCAGTACCAGAATGCGAACGTGAAGGCGCGGGCGCAGGCCGGCGTGCGGCGCATCGACAACGAGACGCGGCGGGACAACGCCGGTTCGCCGCTCGGAAACCTCCTGGTGCCGTTCGGGGGTGACCGATGACCTCGGCACGCCTACGCGGCGGACTGGCCGCAGGCGCGGTGGCGCTCACCGCGCTCCTCGCCGGATGTTCTTTCGACGGACCGAATTCGCTGCCCGTGCCGGGTGCGGAGGGGACCGGCGGCGGCTCCTACCAGATCACCGCCCTCATCCCGTCCGCCGCCGGACTGGTGAACAACGCCCCGGTCCTCATCGACGATGCGAACGTCGGCAGCGTCGGCGACATCGCGGTGAAGGACTGGAACGCACAGGTGACGATCCGTCTGAACGACGGCGTCATCGTCCCGCGCGGTTCGCATGTGATGGTCGGGATGACCAGTGTGTTGGGCTCGACGCACCTGGAGATAGTCCAGCCCGCCGAACCGGAGGGCGGACGCCTCGAAGCGGGCGACGAGATCCCGCTGACCAAGTGTCCCGAACAGTCCAACATCGTCACCGATCCCAAGGTGCCGACGGTGCCCGACATCAATGCCGCGCAACAGGTCGCGGCGTGCACCTACCCGAGCACCGAGCAGGTGCTGAGCTCGCTGTCGGTGGTCCTCAACGGCGGCGGGCTGTCGCAGGTGGGCGACATCGTGCACGAGATGAGCCAGGTGTTCGGCGGACGTGAGACGCAGATCAAGAAACTCATCCCGCGGCTGACCACCCTGGTTGCGGATCTGAATGCCCAGAAGGACAACATCATCCGCGCCACCGAGGGGCTTGATCGCCTGTCCCGCACGATGAACGAGCAGAAGGACACGATCGAACGAGCGCTGGACGCGAGCCCGCAGATCCTGCAGCTGCTCGTCGACCAGCGTCAGCAGTTCCTCGACACCCTCGCCTCGGTGTCGAAACTGTCGAAGACCGCCAACGACATCCTCGGCGCCAACTCCGAGGACATCGTCACGATCGTCAAGGGAATCGAACCCGCCCTCGATCAGCTGCAGGCCTCGGGACCGGCGATGACGCAGTCGCTGAACATCCTGCTGACCTTCCCGTTCTACGAGCCGACCATCCGCCAAATCGTCAAGGGCGACTTCGTGAACTCGGATCTGACCCTCGACCTCACGGTGGACCGGCTGAGCGAGACGATGTTCGCCGGCCTGGGCGTCACCGGCCCAGAAGGCGTGTTCGGCCGCCCGGCCGGTGCGGCCGCTCGCGGACTCAACCCCTTCACCGCGCCGTTGATCCCGGGTGGTGAGAAGCTTCCCGACACCGCGGAACCGGTTCCGGCCAATCTCATTCCACCGGTGCAGGTGCCGTCGCCCACGGCGCCGCCGACGGTGCCCTCGTATGCGGGAGGTGGGCGCTGATGAAGATCACTCGATTCGTCCGGATCCAGCTGATCATCTTCTCGATCGTCACCGTGATCGCGATGGTCGCGATGGCGCTGTTCTACATCCGGATCCCGTCGATGTTCGGCGTGGGCAGCTATCGGGTGCAGCTGAACATGGAGACCAGCGGCGGCCTGTACCAGAACGCCAACGTCAGCTATCGCGGCGTCTATGTCGGCAAGGTCGACTCGGTCAAGCTCACCGACGACGGCGTCGCGGCGACGCTCGTCATCGACAACGGCACCGACATCCCGGCGTCGGCGGTGGCATCGGTGCGCAGCGTCTCGGCGATCGGTGAGCAGTTCGTCGAGTTCACCCCGAACAAGAACCCGCCGGCCGACGCTCCGACCGGGTACCTCCACGACGGCACCGAGGTCACCGTCTCCGAGGTCCCCGTGGAGATCTCGACCATGCTCGACCAGGCCGACGCGATGCTGCAGGAGATCGGCGACACCAAACTCCGGTCGCTGGTCGACGAATCCTTCGTCGCCTTCAACGGCACCGGTGAAGCGCTGCAGCGGCTCCTCGACTCGATGACCCTGTTCATCGGCGAGGCCAACAACAACACCGACACCACCATCGCACTCGTCGAGCAGGGGGCTCCGCTGCTGGCGACGCAGTCCCGCACGGCCGACGACATCCGGGCGTGGACCCGTGACGTCACCGCGTTCACCGACCAGCTGCGGGCCGATCGTCCCGAGATCGGCGACATCCTCCGCAAGGGGCCGTCGACGACGTCGAAGGCACAGAAACTGTTCGAATCGCTCGGCGGTTCGTACCCGTTGCTGGTGTCGAATCTGGGCACGATCGCCCAGACCCAGGCGATCTACCTGCCGAACTGGAAGCAGATCCTGGTGCTCTATCCGCGTCTGATGAACTCACTGATCACCGCCCTGAACACCGGCACCAACAACTACGGGCCGAATGTGAACTTCTCGCTGGGCTTCCAGGACCGGCCGGTGTGCAACATCGGCTTCCTGCCCAAGGAGGAGTGGCGGTGGCCGTCGGCGCAGACCGCGCGCGAGCTGCCGCCGGGAATGCTCTGCCGGGTGCCGCAGAACTCCAACGTCGCCGTGCGCGGCGCCCGCAACTACCCGTGTGCGGAGTTCCCGGGCCGCCGCGCGACGACGCCGGCCGAGTGCCGCACGGGCTACAAACCGCTGCCGGGATCGGTCGATCCGTTCCAGAGCGGTCTTCCGTTCGGCTTGAAATGGCAGCCGGCGTCCTCCGGTACCGTGACACCGGGCACACCGAAGGACTTCACCCCGGAGCCCGCGGTGTACGCCACGACATACGATCCGGAGTCGGGCAACTTCATCGGACCCGACGGCAAGACGTACAACGCCGGCACGGGGAGTGAAGGGCAGGGACAGAGCAGTACATGGCAGACGATGATCAGCAGGACGGTCAGTCCGTGACGCCTGACGGCACCACGTCGACCCCGGTCACCACGAGCCCGGCCGGCACGGCACCGAGTCGCACCGCCCAGACCGACCGTCGGAAGCCGACGAGGCCGGTCCGGTCGGCGCCGATCCGACGTGGCCGCCCGGCCGGAAAGAAGCCCGCGGAGCAGACCCCGGTTACCGAGACCCCCGTTGCCGAGACCGCCGCCGCCGAGACCCCGGTCGAGTCGGCCGAGGAGACGACGACCCCCGCAGTGCCACTCGCCGAGCCGGACGCCGGGTCGGAGATCGCTCCCGATCCCTCCGAGGTCGAGAAGACGGTCAGCTACCGCGAGCGACGTCGGGCACGTCTGGCGTCGAAGTCCCCGGAGAAGGCCGGCAAGGGCAAGGTTCGCTACCGCGGGTCGGGCCGGCGATCGCCGCGGGCCGTGGTCGGCGTCGTCGTCGCGATCGTGGTCATCGTCGTCTGCGCGGTGGCCTCGGTGGTGTTCGCGCTGGGCATCGCCCGGCAGAACGAGCAGAACGATCTGCGGGCGGAGTACTCGGCGTTCGCCTCGCAGGTGCTGATCAACCTGACGAGCATGAATCCCGACACCGTCGACCAGACGCTGAGGTCGGTGCAGGACGACACCAGCGGCAAGGTCAAGCAGGAAGTGCAGAACAACATCCAGCAGGTCGCCTCGCTCGTGCGGGACGGCAAGCTCGAGACCAAGTCGATCATCCTCAGTTCGGCGGTCACCAAGGCCGAACCCGACGAGGGTTCGGTGATCATGGTGTTCGGCTGGCATCAGCAGTCGCTCGACGGCCAGACCCCCGCCCAGGACAAGGTGTTCCGCTGGCGTGTGGACATGACCCGGATCAACGGCGACCTGAAGATGACGGATTTCGAGTGGGTGGCGTGATGGCAGGCAAGACATCCGGGCTCAGCAAGGCGCGCCTGGGATTGATCGTGCTGGCCGTCCTCGTGGTGGCGACCGTCGCGGCCACCGCGTTCCTCGGCTACCGGTACACCCAGGGCCGTGCGGAGGAGGAAGCGCGCGAATCCTCGCTCGCCACCGCCCGCGACTACGCGAACACCATGTTCGGGTACAACGCCGGGAACGTCAGCGATCACATCGACCAGTCGATGAGCGTGCTCACCGGCCCGGCCAAACCCGAGTACACCAAGCTGATCACCGAGAACAACCTGGCCGCGGAGGTTCGCAAGCAGCAGGTCGTCTCGGAGGTCACCATCCAGGACGCCGGCGTGGTCACCAACACCGCCGACACCTCGCAGGTGCTGATCTTCATGAACCAGTCGGTCACCCGTGGCCAGAAGGAACTCGTCAGCATCAACCCGTCGCGGCTGACCTTCGACATGGAACGCCAGGGCGGGCGCTGGATGATCAACCACATCGAGGTCATCACCGACGACACCTTCCGCTCCAAGCTCGAGGTCGTCGAGTCCCTGCCGCCGGATGCCAAGCCGGTGCCCGGACAGTCGCCGGCGCCCTCCCCGGCCCCGGCAGCGCCGCCGGCCGCGCCGGTCCCGGGATCGGGCGCACCCGCAGTACCCGTGCCCTGATCCACCCCGTCTGACCCAGCTGATCGAGCCGCGTGCCCCGATCGAACCGGTGTCGAGCGAAGGGCGGAGCCGTGTCGAAAATCCCGTTGCGGGACGCCGAGAGCGGGCGTACTTTCGCGGTTACACAGGGAAGGAGGTGGTCTGATAGTGATTTCTCATCGGACATGTGAGGTGACCATCCGTTAGCAGCTGACCGTGTGGCATTCGTGTCGCCGGAGGTGGGTCACCACCTCATCAGCGCCGACGAATACCAGGTGGTCACCCGGCCCCCGCATCCCGACCCGGTCCGGTCGGCACGAGGCTCGTTCGAGCGATGCGGGGGCCGTTCCGTGTCTCGGGCCCTCATGTCCGCCCACCACTCGTTCCCGGCACGACGGCCATCGGTGATCCGCGTAGCGCACTACTCGTGAGACCGGGCTCCAGCGGGAGTGAACTGGAGCAGTCCACCGTTGTGCGTGCCACGAATACCTGCCAGAGGAAACACCGGCCAGAGGGAGAGAACGATGGTCACCACGAACGCTGTCCGTGAAGACCCGATCGAACCCGGTCTCGACGGCCCTGAAACCAATGAAGCGGCCGCCCGCGACAGCCATTGGCAAGACGGCTACTGGGGCCCGGGTGACACGGATTTCGGAACCGCGACACCACCGCGTTTCGCCTTCGCCGATCCCCACGCCGCCGGGCTCTTCCACGCGGACGACGAGCATGTGACGATCCACAACCGGGGTGACGGCTCCGCGGCCGCGCTCATCTTCTTCGATGGCCGCGTCGAACTCCGCCGCCTCGGACCCGGTGAGACGATCACCCTGTCCGACGAGGACTCGTTCACCTATGTACAGGCACCCCGTCGAGCCGACGGTCGTCCGGTGATCTACGGAGGGGTGTGGGTCCACCGGGGTCGCGCGATGCCGGTGACCATCCCGATCCCGTCGGAGCGGGAATTCTTCGACCAGCGTTACCTCACACCATGGAGTGCCGACTGGGTCAGCGGACTCGCCGGCTGCCGGCTGCGGGACCCTGTAGAGGACCGGATAACGTACCAATTTCGTTCCGGCGGAACGACATTCACGGTCCGCAATGCGGGTGACACCTGGGTCGCGGTCGTTCATCGTTCCGGAGCGGAGTACACCGTCGTCGAATGCGGGCCGCATGAGCGGGTCGACTTCAAGATCGCCCCGTACTCCACCCACAGCGACGTGTTCTCCGTGGTGGGGCCGCGGCGCGGCGGTTCACCCGGACACGGACCCTACATCTCGGCGTCGGGGACGGTTCACCCCGGCTGGGCGGGCCGACCCGGCGCCGCGACGGCGTACGGGTCGGTCGTGATCATGCTCGGGTCGCTGGTCTACAGCGCCCTTCCGAAGCGGAATCTGTACCTGGCGTTCTCGGATCTACGACGTTGCGGCCGGACTCATCGGTGAGGGGCTCCCGGGAATCCGCTGATCCCGCGAGATGCTCAACCGACGTGGCGTCGGAGCTTGGCCGACAGACGGGGGATGAGGTCGCCGTCGGTGTCGACGCGCTCCTCGACGTAGGCCAGGTCACCGTCGGGGACCAGACCGTAGAGGCGCTTCGCCCCGCCGGCGCGGCGGCCGGACTGGGACTTGATGACGACGTCGGTCGCCAACTCCCACGAGGTCTGGTTGAGGGGAGTGCCGTAGAAGAGCTCGACCGAACCCTCGGCGTGGGCAAGGAGCAACTCGATGGTGTCGTCCTCGCCGATACGCCAGAAACCGGATTCGCGGAGGTCTGGTCGGACGAAGACGGCGTCGTCGTCGATGACCCACGAGCGCGACTCCCAGGTGAGGAAGTTCTGGCCGTCATGCGAGACGACGATCTGCTGCGCGAAGTGGTAGTCGGTGTCGGTGTCCGCGTCGTGGCCTTCGCCCTCGCCGCGCCAGACGCCGACCAGCGGCAGAAGTGCCAGCAGGCCGGGATGGAGATCGGCGCCCAGGCGAAGGTTCGCGGTGTCGGCGGGCAGCGGGAGGTCGTCCCAGGTGGGGACGTTGCGCTCGCGGCTGCCGGACTCGACGGCCCGTGCCTCGGCCTGGCTTATCGCCTCGTCACCGGAACGATGGGCGACACCTTCGCCCGCGGGCACAGCGACACCGTCGCCCGATGGCGGCGTGACACCGTCGCCCATGGGCACGGAGCCGGCAGGCTCGTCGGCGGCTCCACCGGTTCCCGGGTGGGACGTCACGACTCGTCGGTGACCAGGCGGTAGAGGGTGTAGACACCGAACCAGGTGATCAGCACGGCGGCCAGGATCAGCAGGATTTCGAAGAAGAGGACCACGAGGCAAATTCTAACCCGGGCTCCTGCGGAGGGTTCAGCGGGTCGCCACTCGAGGGACCCGAAAACGACGAAACCCGGTCACCGCAGTGCGGTGACCGGGCGGCGTCGTGAGGTCTCGGACACCCACGACGAGGAGTGCATCACTTGGAGACGGTGATGTCCTGTTCGTGGATGCCGGGGCCCTCGGGGCTGATCGACGCATCGCCGTTGCCGACGGACGACAGGGCGCGAAGCGTCCAGGTGCCGGGGGCGGCGAAGAAGCGGAAGTCGCCGGTCGGTGAGGCGACGACCTCGGCGGTGAACTCACCGGTCGAGTCGAGCAGACGAACGAAGGCGCCCGCGACCGGGTTGCCCGAGCCGTCGGTGACCTGCCCGGTGAGGACCGTCTCCTTCTCCACGTCGACGCCGGCAGGCAGCTTCTGTCCCTGCTTGGGTGCAGCACACATAGTTGTTACTTTCCTTCTCCGAGTTCGATCGGCGCGCCGACCAGCGAGCCGTATTCGACCCAGCTTCCGTCGTAGTTCTTGACGTTCTTCTTGCCGAGCAGCTCGGTCAGTACGAACCAGGTGTGGCTCGAGCGCTCGCCGATGCGGCAGTACGCGATGGTCTCGCGGCTGTCGTCGAATCCCTTGCCCGCGTAGAGAGCCGTGAGCTCTTCGTCGGACTTGAAGGTGCCGTCTTCGTTCGCGGTGGTCGACCACGGGATGTTGATGGCGCCGGGGACGTGGCCGCGCTGCTGTGCCTGCTCCTGCGGGAGGTGCGCCGGCGCGAGGATCTTGCCGGAGAACTCGTCAGGGCTGCGCACGTCGACCAGGTTCTTGGTGCCGATGGCGTCGATGACCTCGTCGCGGAACGCGCGGATGCTCAGGTCGGGCGAGGAGGCCTTGTACTCGGTGGCCGGGCGGGTGACCGCATCCGAGGACAGCGGACGGCCGTCGAGCTCCCACTTCTTGCGGCCGCCGTCGATCAGCTTGACGTCGTTGTGGCCGTACAGCTTGAAGTACCAGTAGGCGTAGGCCGCGAACCAGTTGTTGTTGCCGCCGTACAGGATCACGGTGTCGTCGTTGGCGACGCCACGCTCGGACAGCAGCTTCGAGAAGCGATCGGCGTCGACGAAGTCGCGGCGGATTCCGTCCTGCAGGTCCTGCTTCCAGTCGAGCTTGATCGCGCCGGGGATGTGGCCGCCGTCGTAGGCCGAGGTGTCCTCGTCGACCTCGATGAAGACGGTCTTGTCGGCGTTGAGGTTCTGTTCAGCCCATTCGGCGCTGACCAGGACGTCGGAACGTGCCATGTCTGGTTCCTTTCGGATGAATATCTGGTGGTGGATGGATCTGTGTGGCGAAACAGCGGCGAGGCGCGGACAGACGCCCGCGGGCTCTGATCTGTGATGAGCGAGGAGGCGTGTGGAGAGAGGACTCAGGCCTCGGTGAAGACGCACCCCGTCGTCATCGGCGGTGCGCATGATGCGACTGCGTGGCAGCGCATGTAGGGCACACCGTCAGCGGTGCGTGCGACAGCAACAATCGGCGACACGACAGAAGTCGATCGCCCGGCGGCGTGTGAGCAAGTACTCACGGCGCTGTTGCATGCCCACGAGGGTACAACAGTGCCGATCGGAGTCCGAACCCCCGGGTGGATTGCGCTCTGACCAGCGCAGAAAGGCCGCGTGCAGAGCGGTGTGTGCGCTGCGTACGGCGTTGTCAGAACCGGCCCGGCCGGAGGCCGGCGGGGCCGGAGTCGGCGACGAGTTGCACGTCGCCGCCGAAGCTCTCCGCACGTTGGGCCACGAGTCCCCAGGCCATCGGGAGCGGGGGGAGGACCATGCTGAAACGGTCGAGTACAGCTGCGCGCATCTGCTCGGGGACGTCGGCGTCCACGTGTCGTTCGGGTCCGGTGTAGAAGTCGGTGGCCCGGATCTCCAGTGCGCCGTCGGAGACCGACAGGTCGACCGCGACGCTGACCCGAACCTTCGGCCCGGTGAACGAGGACGCCGAAGGGGGATCATCGGCGGCGAGCCCGGCGTCCGGCGGCAGGGCGACCGTGCCGGTGAAAACGACACCCTCCGAACGGGAGACGACGCCGTCCTGGGGACCACCGCCCCCGGCCTTGCCGTCTGGGGCGGGCGTGCTCACCGTCAGATCGGTGATCCGCAGATAACGCGCGAGGGTGACCGCGTCGAGGCGGGTGTAGGCCGAGATCGACGATGTGTGCAGAACATCACTCCCGGTGAAATCCCCTCGTTCCGGGCCCTGGAAACGGCCGAGTGTGGCGCCGAGTTCGCCTCGGCAGATGCCGCGGGCGGGTTCGCAACCGGGTAGTTCGACACCGCGAGCGGCGATCGTCGCCCCGGAGTAGTCACCCTTCGACGCCTGGGTGAGGAACGGGAACCCGGCGAGTGTCACCTCGGGATCGAATGGGACGCGCGGTGATTCGGCGAGGGCACGGGCGAGTCGGTGCTCGCTGCGAATGGCCGCGCCGACGTCGACGAGCAGCACCGATCCGGCGGCGACGACCGCCACGGTGACCGCGATGACGAGGACTTTCCGGATGCCCGGCATGCTCGGACGACCATCCTCTCCGGCGTGTCCACCGATCGCCCCGACTCGACTTGTTAACAGCGAAGTGCGCGGATGGCGCTATTCTGTCACCTATCTCGCACACGTTGGTAAGCCAGAGTAAACAATCTGCGGTGGCGTGTGCGGAGGCGTTCACAGCGTGGTGGGCGGATTGGATGGTCTGGGACGGGGACGAACGAGATCGGAGTGCTAGGTGGATCTCTTGTTGTTGACGGCCGATCCCAATCCGGAGTCGGTCCTGCCGTCGCTGTCGCTGCTCGCTCACAACGTGCGTGTCGCCCCGACGGAGGTTTCCTCACTCATGGAGGCGGGCAACGCGGACGTGGCCCTGGTCGACGCACGCGCGGATCTGGCGGCGGCACGAGGACTGTGCCGGCTGCTGGGTAGCACCGGCTCCTCGGTGCCGGTGGCGGCCGTGCTGACCGAGGGCGGATTGGTCGCGGTCAATGCGGACTGGGGCATCGACGAATTCCTGCTCCCGGGCACGGGACCGGCGGAACTCGACGCGCGGTTGCGCCTGCTGGTGGTGCGCACCCGCGGAGTGGCCGCCGAGGAGACGTCGGGGAAGGTCACGCTCGGGGAGCTGGTCATCGACGAGGGGACGTATACCGCGCGACTGCGTGGACGTCCCCTCGATCTGACTTACAAGGAATTCGAACTCCTGAAGTACCTGGCGCAGAACGCAGGTCGTGTGTTCACGCGCGCTCAGCTGCTGCAGGAGGTGTGGGGGTACGACTTCTTCGGCGGTACGCGCACGGTCGACGTGCACGTGCGCCGTCTGCGCGCCAAGCTCGGCAGCGAACACGAATCGCTGATCGGCACGGTCCGCAACGTCGGATACAAGGCGGTGCGGCCCACGCGCGGTCGGGGGGCCCAGGCCGAGGTCGAGGAAGTGCCGGAAGACGTTGCCCCGGAAGTTGATCCGGGCGAGTTCGACGACACCCTCCACGGTCCGGATACCTTCGACGAGGAGTTCAGTGCCAGCGCCGGAAACTGACCGAATGCAGGTACGACGAGGTGCCGCCCCCGCGGAGGTCGTCGCCGAGGCACGTCGCATGGTGCGTGCGGCGACCTCTGCCGACGGCGTCGCTCCGCTCTCGGACGAGGCGGTCAAAGCGATTGACACCGACGCGGATTCGCCGGTCATCCACGTGTGGTCCACAGGTGCCTACGCCAACGTCGTGCCCGGTCGGGACGGCGAGCCGTCGATGATCGAGGCGGTCGTCGACCCCGAGCGGCGGCGCGAGGGACTGGGACGCTCGCTGCTCGACGCCGCTTTCGCCGCGGCGAAGCAGGAAGGGCTCCCGGCCCGGGTGTGGGCGCACGGCGATCTGCCCGGTGCAGTCGCGCTCGCATCGGCGATGGGACTGCAGAAGCGGCGCGAACTCCTGCAACTACGGCGCCCGGTCGGTGAGGGACACGAGCTCCCCGAACTCGTCGTCGATCCGGGTCTCACACTCCGGACCTATGCCGGGTCGGACGACGATGCAGAGATCCTGCGCGTCAACAACGCCGCCTTCGACTGGCATCCCGAACAGGGCGGCTGGGAGCTCGATCAGATCGCCGAGCGGGTCGCGGCCGACTGGTTCGATCCCGAAGGTCTGTTCCTCGCCTTCGACGCCGAGGATCCGGCACGGCTCCTGGGTTTCCACTGGACCAAACAGCACGATGCCGATCTCGGCGAGGTGTACATCGTCGGTGTCGATCCGCAGGCGCAGGGGCGCGGGCTCGGGAAGCTGCTGACGCTTGCCGGACTCCACCACCTCGCACGGCGCGGTGTCGCCGAGATCAACCTCTACGTGGAAGGCGACAACACGGCGGCCTTGCGCACGTATGAACGCCTGGGCTTCACCAGGTATGCCGTCGATGTCGCCTACGGGTGAAGCCCGCGGCTGAGCGCGGTCCGCATCGCCCCGACGATGTCGCCGATGTGTGGCTCCCGCCAAGTAAGGACACCTGCGTTGCGTAGATCACTTCCATCCGGTCCCGGAGGTCGCGGCACGCCATTCGCACCTGACCGCCTCGGGTGGTTCACCTTCCGTTCACCTTCTGTCGGGGATTCGGCCACCCGGCGCGCCTAGCTTTCCTTTTCGGACACTCCGGACGCCCGGGCCTCGGGACGGAGCACGATACGGAAAGGCAACACCTGCGGTGAGAATCAAGCGGAACGGCGCTCTGGCGGCGGTGTCGGCGATCGCGGCATTGACCCTGGTGACGGCGTGTGGTGGGGGAGACACTCAGACGGTGAGTGGCGAGGGTTCCACCGCCCAGCAGAAGGCCATGGAGCACTTCAGTCAGATCCTCTCGGACGACAGCGACATCGTCCTCGACTACACCGGCAGCGGCTCCGGTGACGGCATCAAGAAGTTCATCGCCGGCGACGTCGACTTCGCGGGTTCGGACTCGGCCCTGAAGGGCGACGAGATCACCAAGGCCAAGGATCGCTGCAACGGCAACGACGCCTGGCATCTGCCGATGGTCGTCGGACCGGTTGCGGTCGCCTACAACCTCGAGGGCGTCGACGACCTCAAGCTCAATCCCGCCGTCATCGCCAAGATCTTCAACGGCAAGATCACCAAGTGGAACGATCCGGCGATCGCCGCACTCAACCCGGGCGCGCAGCTGCCGGGCGGCGACATCGTCCCGGTCTACCGCTCCGACAGCTCGGGCACGACCGACAACTTCCAGCGGTTCCTGCAGAACTCGGCGCCCAACGACTGGCCGTATGAGCACAGCAAGGAATTCGCTCCCAAGAACGTCGGTTCGGGCGCGTCGAAGTCGACCGGTGTCGGTGACACGGTCAAGAAGACCCCCGGCTCGATCAGCTACGTGGAGTGGGGCTTCGCGACCGAGAACAAGCTCGGTGTCGCCGACATCGACTTCGGAGCGGGTCCGGTCGAGCTGAACGCGGAGAGTGCCGGCAAGGCCCTCGACGCGCTGGAGTTCAAGAACCCGGCCAGCAAGGACCTCGTCGTCGACACCGACGCGCTGTTCGCGTCGAAGACCCCGGGTGCCTACCCGCTGTTGCTGACGCCGTACAGCATCGTCTGTTCGGCCGGTTACTCCGACGAGGCCACCAGTGCCACCCTGAAGGATGCGTTCACGAAGATCCTCGGCGACGGCCAGACCGGTCTCGCGGAGATCGGCTACGTGCCGGTGCCGCAGAACTTCAAGGCCAAGCTGCAGGGCAGCATCGACGCGCTTGCCGGCAGCGGCAACGCCTGACGTGACACAACGGAACAGTGCATGCGGGGCCGCCAGGAATTGCGGCCCCGCATGTGCGGTTGACACACTGACACGACTCTTCGCGTGTCGCACGGACTGTGAGCAGTGGACCGGGAAGTGGCCCCAATGACCAGAGCGGAAGCACAAGAGGGACGCATGACGTCGCTGAGCAAAGAAAGTGGTGCGATCCCGCCGGATTCGGATGGGACGAGCCTTCCCGAGTCGTCGCCCGACGGCGCCACACCCAGCAACCTGCACTCCGGGGCGCGTCACCGTGTGGCCGACCAGGTGTTCCGCAACCTGGCGGTCGGTTCGGGCTTCGTCGTCTCGCTCGTCATCGGGCTCATCGCGCTATTCCTCCTGGCGCAGGCCATCCCGTCGCTGGCCAAGAACGAGGAGAACTTCTTCACCTACACCGGTGACTGGATCACCAGCGGCAACCAACTCGCGTTCGGCATCCCACAGCTGTTCTACGCGACGGTCGTCGTCTCCGTCATCGCCCTGCTCATCGCGATGCCGGTCGCGCTCGGGATCTCGATCTTCCTCACCGAGTACGCCCCCAAGCGCCTCGTCGGACCGATCACGTACACCGTCGACCTGCTCGCCGCGGTGCCCTCGATCGTGTACGGCTTGTGGGGCATCCTCGTCCTCGGCCCCGCGCTGGTGCCGGTGAACGAGTGGCTCGTCGGCCACCTCGGTTTCCTGCCGTTCTTCCAGCAGCCCACCCAGGTCGCGAACATGTCCACCGGTGGCACGCTGCTCACCGCGGGCATCGTGCTCGCGGTCATGATCCTGCCGATCATCACCGCGGTCACCCGTGAGGTCTTCATGCAGACGCCCAAGGGGCACCGTGAGGCCGCTCTCGCCCTGGGCGCGACGAAGTTCGAGGTCGTCAAGCTGGCGGTGCTGCCCTTCGGCTTCTCCGGCTACATCTCCGGTTCGATGCTCGGCCTCGGTCGCGCGCTCGGAGAGACGATGGCGCTGCTGCTGATCATCTCCACCGCCGGCCCGATGAACTTCAACCTCATGGAGAGCGGCGAGACCTTCGCGACCAAGATCGCCAACAACGCCGCCGAGTTCGACTCACCGGCCAAGACCGGCGCCTACATCTCCGCCGGACTCACCCTCTTCGTCCTGACCTTCATCGTCAACGCCGCCGCACGCGCGGTCGTCGCCGGAAAGAAGTGACCATGACCGTCACAACGCCCTCTCGATCGGCCGACCCGGTCAAGAAGCCGACCGGCTTCGCCCCGCTCGCGAAGCGTCGGCGCCTGACCGATCACATCGTCCGGACCTCGGTCATCGCCGCACTCCTCATGGCCTTGGTCCCGCTCGTGTGGCTGGTCGCCACGCTGGTCATCCGCGGCATCGAACCACTGCTCGACATCGACTGGTGGACCCTGCCCGAGCGCAAGGGCGGCGCGGCCAACGCCATCGTCGGAACGCTGATGCAGACCGCACTGGCCGCCGTGATCTCGATCCCGCTCGGCATCTTCGTGGCCATCTACCTAGTCGAGTACGCCACCAAGAAGTCGCTGCTCGCCCGGGTCACCACGTTCATGGTCGACATCCTCTCCGGAGTTCCGTCGATCGTCGCGGCCCTGTTCGTCTATGCGGTGTGGCGCACCAGCCTCGGACTGCCCCGCTCGGGGTTCGTGGTGGCGATCGCGCTGGTGCTGCTCATGGTGCCGCTCGTGGTCCGTGCCACCGAGGAGATGCTCAAGATCGTCCCGCAGGATCTGCGCGAGGCGTCGTATGCGCTGGGTATCCCGAAGTGGAAGACCATCGCGAAGATCGTGCTGCCGACGGCCCTCTCGGGCATCGTGACCGGCGTGATGCTGGCCATCGCCCGCGTGATGGGGGAATCGGCACCCGTGCTCATCCTCGTCGGCTCGACGCGCGCGATGAACTGGAATCCCTTCGACGGCAACCAGGAATCACTGCCGCTGATGATGGTTCAGCAGTACAACAACGGGCCCGGTGCCTTCGACAAGGTCTGGGGCGCGGCCCTGTGCCTGGTCATCCTCGTGGCCATCGTCTACTTCGGGGCCAAGGTCGTGTCGAAGATCTTCGCACCCAAGACATCCTGAGTCTCGGTGACTCTGAGACCACCCCCGGCCCGGTGAACGGGTCGACACTGTAGAAACGGACAACGTCATGGCAAAGCGCCTCGACATCAAAGACCTGAACATCTACTACGGCGACTTCCATGCGGTGAAGGACGTGACCCTCGAGGTGCCGCCGCGCTGCATCACCGCCTTCATCGGCCCGTCGGGCTGCGGCAAGTCGACGGTCCTGCGCACCCTGAACCGGATGCACGAGGTCACCCCCGGCGCCTACGCCGAGGGCAGCGTGCTGCTCGACGGCGAGGACATCTACGGCCGCAACGTCGATCCGGTGAGCGTGCGCGCCACGATCGGCATGGTGTTCCAGCGACCCAACCCGTTCCCGACCATGTCCATTCGCGACAACGTCGTCGCCGGCCTGCGCCTCCAGGGTGTGCGCAACAGGGCCGAGCTCGACGAGGTCGCCGAGCGCAGTCTGCGCGGCGCGAACCTCTGGGAAGAGGTCAAAGACCGTCTCGACAAGCCCGGCGGCGGACTCTCCGGCGGCCAGCAGCAGCGGCTCTGTATCGCGCGGGCCATCGCGGTCTCCCCGGACGTGCTGCTGATGGACGAGCCGTGCTCGGCGCTCGACCCGATCTCGACGCTGGCCATCGAGGATCTGATGGGTGAGCTCAAGAAGGAGTACACGATCGTCATCGTGACCCACAACATGCAGCAGGCCGCCCGCGTCAGCGACCAGACCGCATTCTTCAATCTCGAGGGTGCCGGTCAGCCCGGACAGCTGGTCGAGATCAGCGACACCGAGACGATGTTCTCGAATCCGACGAAGAAGGAGACCGAGGACTACATCTCGGGGCGCTTCGGCTGACGCACGCACCAACCCCGCGAACAGGGCCCTTCCCGGTGACGGGAGGGGCCCTGTCTGCTGCTCACATGTTGATCAGGAGAATGACCAGCAGAGCGGTGAGCGATGCGATGACGCCGAGGTAGGTGATGATCTGCCGTCGGTGGGCGGCTGCCGCGGCGTCCTCGTCGGTCATCGCATTGAAATCGGGTTCGATCGGCTGATTCTGGCCCATGTCCGCCACCATAACGGGGACATGTGCAGCTGTGAAATCGTTCCCGGGCGTAAAACGCGCCAGATCTTCACTGACATGAAGAGAGACCGAGTTCAGTTCATCCAACTGAATCCTCGGCCTCTCGAAATGTGTGCCCTCGCTCCCCGGGAAGGGTGAGCGAGGAAGATCACCCGATGTTCTGGAACTGTTCGGGGGTCTTGCCGGTGGCGGTGAACACCACCCGGCGACCGATCAGCACGGCATGATCAGCGAAGCGTTCGTAGTAGCGACCGAGCAGGGTCACATCCACCGCCGCGGCGACGCCGTGCTGCCATTCGCGGTCCATCAGGACGGTGAACAGGTGGCGGTGGAGATCGTCCATCGCGTCGTCGTCTTCCTGCAAGCGCAGCGCGGCCTGCGGGTCGCGAGTCACCAAGACCTCATGCGCATTCTTGGCGAGTGTCACCGCGAGCCGGCCCATCTCCGCGAAGTAGCCGTTGACCTCCTCGGGGAGGGCCTTTGCCGGGTGGCGACGACGGGCGACCTTGGCCACGTGGAGGGCGAGGGCACCCATCCGGTCGGCGTCGGCGACGATCTGGAAACCACTGACGACTCCGCGGAGGTCGCCGGCGACCGGGGCCTGGAGAGCGAGGAGAGCGAAGGACTGTTCCTCGGCGCGGGCCGACAACTGTGCCATCCGTTCGCTGTCGCCGATGACCTCTTCGGCAACGGCGAGGTCGGCCTGCAGGAGCGCCTGGGTGGCACGCGACATCGCGGTACCCGCGAGTTCACACATTTCACCCAGGACGTTGGTCAGCTCCTCGAGTTGCTCTTGGTAGGCAGTACGCATGTACCCAGGGTACGTCGGGGAACGGTCTTCTTCGCTCACGGGCGATGAACGCAGCGTGAACGACCGGCGCGGTGACGTCGTCGTCGTCTCATCCGGACGATCGTGCTAGGTACAGGTCGTGTCGCCCGCGTTGGTGACGGCGAGATCGTTGGGCAGATCACCGGTGTTCTCGGCCGGCGCGAGCTGCTCGACGTTCACCGTGGCCCCGGCGTCGGGCACCGATCCCAGCTCGCCGGTGAAGTCGGACCCGAGGATGAGTTCGACCCCCGATTTGACCGTCCGGTCGAGCTGGATCTCGGCGCCGGGGAACATGGCGGCCAGCGTGGCGGCCGCGTTCTGCTGTCCGGTGCCGTACCGCACGACGGTGTCGTCCCGGCTCTCCGAGGCGTCGGCCACACCGCGGACGTCGAAGCCGTACGGCTTCAACTGGTCGGACACCTCGGCGGCGAGACCGGTGGTGCTGGTCCCGTTGAGCACGCGGATACCGATGTTGCCGGGATTCTGCGCGGTGGCGTTGATCCGTCCGGGGGTCTCCGTCGAGTTCCTCGAACTCGGAGCTCGCGAGGGCGCCTTGGACGTCGGCTTCTTCTTCTCGACCTTCTCGCCGGGCAACGGCAGGTCGTCGATGATCGCGTTGAAGATCGCATCGACGTCGTCGGTGCGTGGGATCTCATTGTTGGAACCGTCGGTGGTCGTGCCGGAGGTGGGGATGGTCAGGAACGAGACGCGACCGGCCTCGATGCCCTGCATCGACTCGGCGAGGTTGATCAGCGACTGGGTGTCGACGCCGTCGACGTAGCTGTACCTGATGAACGTGTTGACGATGCTGTTGAGCTTGTTGGGGTTCGCCAGCACGTTGCCCGACAGCGTCGAACGCAGCAACGACGACATGAACAGCTGCTGACGCTTGATGCGACCGTAGTCGCCGTTGCCCTCGGAGGCGATGTTGCGGGCGCGGACATAGTTGAGGGCCCTGCGCCCGGTGAGCTTCTGTTTGCCGGGTTTGCGGAGGATGTTGCCGAGCTCGTAGTCGTAGAGTGGCACCGTCGAGCACACCTCGACACCACCGATCGTCCGTACGACCTGCTCGAAGCCGTAGAAGTCCATGCCGATGAAGTGGTTGATGTTGAGGCCGCTCATCTGGGTCAGCACCCGGACGAGGCACTGCGGGCCGCCGTAGAAGTAGACGCTGTTCAGCTTCACGCCGCTCTGTGCCGGCATCTCCGCGCCGTACTTGCCGGTCTCGTTGTCCCACGAGTTGCATGCGGGCTGGTCCACCTGGAGGTCGCGTGGGAAGGACACCGCGACGACGCGTTCACGGTTGGCCGGGACGTTGACCAGGATGACGGTGTCGGAACGGGCGCCCTCGGCATCGGCGGTGGTGCCCGCACCCACCTTCGCGTTCTTGCCGCCACGCGTGTCGGTGCCGACGATCAGGTAGGTCTCGTCGCCGTTTTGGGCGTCCTTGTTGCGGATGTTCTTGTCTTCGGCGTCGACGGCGGTGACATTGCGCCAGTTGCCGTTCCACGACTGCAGGTAGTTCCAGACGAAACCGGTGCCGACCAGGGCGGTCACACATGCGATGGCCACCAGGATGCGTCCGGTGGCGGTGGTCTTTCGGACGAGTGCACCGCGACGGTCGCCGCCGCGCCCCGGGTGGTGGCGGGGCGCCTGGCGGAGTTGGAGTGGACCGGTCAGGTCGGGGGTTCGTTCGAGCGGTTCGCGAGGGGTCGGCGGTTCGTCCGGCGTGGTCGCGGCCGGGGGTACCAGCGCGTCCTGGGCACGCGACTCCTCGAAGGCGCGCTGGGCGGTGGCGCGGTCCGACAGGTCGGGTGCGGGCTCGCCGGGTTTGTCACCGATCGTGGGGATCTTCTGGGTGACGTCGTTGTCGAAGCGGTGGATCTCGGTGGGACGATCGTCGGCCGCGGGCTGGCCCTGGTCGCTCCGTCCGAGCGGAGGACGAGGGGGCCGGACCTGATCGGGCTGCGCCGGGTTGAAGCGGCGGGACCGGCTGCGGGTCGTCGGCGGGATGTTCGCGTAAGGGCCGGGCGGGGGTGCCTGGTCGGGCGCACCGGCGCGGGAGCGTCCGCGGCGGGGGGAGTCGGCCGGGGGCGTCCGGGGTTCCTCCGCGTTCATCTGCTCCATGAGCTCGCGGACGGTCAGTCGGGTCCGCCCGCGGACGAAGCGATCACTGGAACGCGGCTCGCGGAGACTCGGGTGCGCTCCCGGCGGCGAGGCGTCCCGAGCGCCGGGGTCCACCGGCGGACGGCGGTCGTTGGCATCGTCGGGACGCCCGGCACGACGGCCACGACGAGACCGGTTGGCCTCGTCTCCCGCCTCCGGTTCGTCCGGTCCCGATGTCCGACTCAATGCACGTTCCTCTACCCCGTAGGTCTCGAATGCGCATGACCGCGCGTCGGGGCTGATCGACGCGGCACGCACGCACGCAGGGCCCCGGGTGGCCGGGACCTTCGCGCCATATTACTGATCGCACCTGAGAATCGAACTCAGCCGGACCGTCGTTGTGACGGTTTTCGCAGAACGTGTCAGCCGCCGGAGTGCATGATCTCCGCACCGGCGGGCACGACGTCCTCGTCGGGATCGTCGAGCCAGCCGTCGGGCAGGGCGACCTTCGCCGGCGAACCCTGGCGGCCGCGCGGGCCATGACCGTCACTCGGGAACGGTGCGTCGGCAGGCAGTTCGGACAGCAGTTCGCGCAGCTCGTCGACGCTGCCGACGAGCGCCATCCGCCGACGGATCTCCGAGCCGGCCGGGAATCCCCGCAGGTACCACGCCACATGTTTGCGGATCTCGCGGCAGCCCTTCATCTCGCCGTGGTGGTCGACGAGGAGCTGGCAGTGCCGGACCATGATCTCGGCGACCTCGCCCAGGTTCGGGGGACTGGGTGCCTCGAATCCGTTGAGTTCGGCGGCGAGTTCGGCGAACAACCAGGGGCGTCCGAGGCAGCCGCGGCCGACGACGACTCCGTCACACCCGGTCCGGTTCATCATCGCCACCGCGTCCGCTGGTTCGAAGATGTCGCCGTTGCCCAGCACCGGCACCGAGGTGACGTGCTCCTTGAGGCGGGCGATCTCATCCCAGTCGGCTTCGCCGGAGTAGCGCTGCGACGCGGTCCGGGCGTGCAGGGCGACCGCGGCGGCACCCTCCTCGGCGGCGATGCGCCCCGCGTCGAGATGCGTGCGGTGGTCGTCGTCGATGCCGATGCGGAACTTGACCGTGACCGGGATGTCGGTGCCCTCGGTCGCACGGACGGCGGCCGCGACGATCTTGCGGAACAGCGTCCGCTTGTAGGGGATGGCCGAGCCACCGCCCTTGCGCGTCACCTTGGGTACCGGGCAGCCGAAGTTCATGTCGATGTGATCGGCGAGGTTCTCGTCGACGATCATCTTCGCCGCCTGGTACGTGTACTCCGGGTCAACGGTGTACAGCTGCATCGATCGCGGACTCTCGTCGGGTCCGAAGGTCGTCATGTGCATCGTGACCGGATGACGTTCGACGAGGGCGCGGGCGGTCACCATCTCGCAGACGTACAGACCGGAGACGGTCCCGGTGCGGGCGAGCTCGAGTTCGCGGCACAGCGTGCGGAATGCGACGTTGGTGACACCCGCCATCGGCGCGAGGACGACGGGGCTCGCCAGCTCGATGGAGCCGATGCGGAGCTTGGCCGGGGACGCAGAACCGGCGCCTTCGGAGGTCGAAGGCGCCGGGCTGCTGGAGAGGGTCGTGCTCAGGATGCCCGCTGCTCCCGCTTCTTGGCCTCGCGGGCGAGCGAACGGTCGCGCATCTCCTCGAAGCGGATGGTGTCCTTCTCGAGCTGCTCGAGGAAGGCGGCGAGCTCCTCACGGGTCTTCTCGCCCTCGGCGGTGAAGTCGTCGCGCTCGAAGACGTTCCACTTGCGCAGAACCGGCATGACGACCTCTTCGAGGTGCTGGCGAAGGTCGTAGATGCCGTGCTTGGCCATCAGGACGCCGTGGCGGCGGAAGTTCGGCATTCCGGCGCCGGGCATCTGGAAGTTGGTCACGATGTCGGTGACCGCGCGCAGCGTCTGGTCGGGGGAGATGTCGAAGCCCGCACCGCAGATGTTGCGGTAGAAGATCATGTGCAGGTTCTCGTCGGCCGCGATGCGCTGCAGCATCTTGTCCGCGATCGGGTCCTTGCAGGCCTTGCCGGTGTTGCGGTGGCTGACGCGGGTCGCGAGTTCCTGGAAGGTCACGTATGCGACCGAGTGCAGCAGGCCGAGTTCGTCGGCGTGCTCCTCGAGTTCGTCGACGCGACCGGCGGTCGCCAGCATCGGGTCGTAGCCGTTCGTCATGTGGATCATCCGCGCCTCTTCGAGGGCGACCGGATCGACACCGCGGGTGACGACGAGGTAGTCGCGCATGACGATGCCGTGGCGGTTCTCCTCGGCGGTCCAGCGACCGACCCAGTGGCCCCAGGCGGAGTCCATCGAGAAGTTGTCGGCGATGACGCGGTGGTACGATGGGAGGTTGTCCTCGGTCAGCAGGTTGGTGATCATCGCGGCCTTGGCGACCTCGTCGAGCTGCGACTGCTCGGGGTCGTAGTCGACGCCGCCGAGCGCCGCGAAGTTGCGACCCTCGTCCCACGGGACATAGTCGTGCGGGTTCCAGTCCTTGGCGGTCTTGAGGTGACGGTTGACGTTCTCCTCGGCAACCGGGGCGAGTTCCTTGAGAAGCTCGAGTTGCGTCAGCTCGCGTGCCATATAGATGTCCTCCGAAGGGTGTCCGCGTATGTCGTACGTGTGTCGTCTTTTCTTGCCTCGCGACGGTGCCGCGAGTGGGATAGCGGCGTCGTCGTGGGCGGGTCACGCCCACCCGGGCGGACCTTGGGTGGTCTCGGACGCGCGACTGCGCAGCCCTCCTCCACTGGTCAAAGCCCTAGCCTACGGCACTTGCGATCGGGTCCCAAGTCCGTCTGTGACACTGTCGTGTCCGTATGGTGCCGACGTTACGACCGTGCACGGTGGTGTCGGTCACGGTTGTCCTGGGCGATCGGTTCGGTCGCCTCGTCGCAGGTCGGCGGGGATTTTTCCCGGCGTCAGCCCTTCTTGTGGGACCGGGCGAAGAAGGCGCCGCTGGTCTCCATCCACGTGGCGGCGGGCTCATCGAGATTGCCGTGTTCGCGGGCTTTCTCACACCACCGCATCGCTGCCCGGCCGAACTCCATCGGGTTGTAGACATCCTCCTCGCGGCTCCACAGACCGTCGCCCGCATAGGTGAGGATGGTGATGTTCGTGGCGGTGATGAGGCTCTGGTCCCCCGGATCGCGCATCGGGTTGTCGACCTCGCAGATCACCCGACCGGTCGGGGCGTCGACGACGTGCCACAGCGACGGGAAGCCCGTCATGTGACTTCCGGGGAAGGCGGTCATCGTGCGCCAGGCCCAGGCGCGGATCTCCTCGCGGCCGCGCAGCGTCCCCAGCGCGTGCTCGACGAAGTCGGCGTCCTCGGTGAACATGTCGGCGTAGCGGTCCCAGTCACCGCTGACCGCGACCTCGGCGACCGTGCGCTGGAATTCGGCGAACGCCTCGTCGAGTTCGGTCGCGCTGAAGGCCCCGCCCGGGGCGTCGGGAAGTTTCTCGGTGGATTCCATCGACGCCGATCGTAGGGTTCGGACGGTGTACCCGGCCGGGGTTTGGTGACACTCGGTAGCATTCGGTGCCTATGCATCCGCCCGAAGCCGCGGGTGCACGGGGTATCGGTGAGGACGTCATGTACCAGGTAGGGGACCTGATCGCGGGGTACCGCGTCCTTGACGTGCTCGGACGCGGTGGCATGGGCGACGTCTACAAGGCGGCCCACCCGCGGCTGCCGCGGTCGGATGCACTCAAGGTCCTGCGGTCGGGACACGCCACCGATCCGGTGTTCCGCGCCCGGTTCGAGCGGGAGGCGGACATCGTCGCGCCGCTACACCACCCCAATGTCGTCACCGTCTACGACCGGGGGGTCTTCGAGGGTCAGCTCTGGATCGCGATGGAGTACGTGCCCGGTGTCGACGTCGCGCGGATGCTCGCGGCCGACGCGCCCCTCGACCCTCGGCTGGCGTGCACGATCGTCCGCGGCGTGGCCGCCGGGCTCGACGCCGCGCACCGTCGCGGGATCATGCACCGCGACATCAAACCGGCGAACATCCTCGTCACCCCGGGTCTCGGCGGCGACCGTCCCGGAAACACCGGCTCCCTCACACCCGAGGCCGTCAAGGTCACCGACTTCGGCATCGCGCAGGTGCTCGACGAGGTGACGAACCTGACCGGGACCGGCATCACGATCGGGACGATGCATTACGCGTCGCCCGAGCAGATCGAGGGCCGACGCGTCGACGCCCGTAGCGACATCTATTCGCTCGGCGCCACCGCCTTCGAACTCCTCACCGGCGCACCGCCTTTCGATGCGACGTCGCTGCACGGCCTGATGACCGCGCACATGTACCACGAGCCGCCGCCGGCGAGCAGTCGCAATGGGGCGCTCCCGGCCGCGGTCGACGCGGTCCTCGCTCGGGCGATGGCCAAGAACCCAGACGACAGGTACCCGACCGCCGGCGAGTTCGCCGACGCCCTGCACGATGCCTTCGACACCCGTCAGACCCTCGTCGGGCCGCGTATGCAGCCGGATCCCCATGCGTCTCCGGGTTCTTCGGGGTCGGCTCCGGGCATGCCTGCCGCCGGAGATCCGACTTCATCTGCGGCGTACCGTGATTGGGCGACCGATCCGACCGCCCGGGAGCGGCTGGGGCCGCCGATGGTCTCGACCGAGACCCTGCACGGATGGGAGCCCACACATGCCGCGGAACCGGCCCGGCCCGTCCGGCGTGGAGGTGGCGCCACGGTCGTCGCGATCGGGGCGGCGGTCGCGCTGATCGCCGGAATCCTCGGCGCCGGTGCCGGATTCGTGAGCACCTCGGCGGGGACACTGGAGACCCCGAACGCACCCGACGCCGAGGTGACGACGACCGCCGTCGAACTGTCCTGGGGTCACGTCGACGACGCGACCGACTACGTCGTCACCCAGAACCACGAGGTCATCTACTCCGGTCCCGATACGAAATTCACCGCACCGCGCCCGATTCCGGGTACGTACACCTACCAGGTCGCTGCGCAGGACGAGGACGGCCGGACCTCGGAGTTCTCCCGCAACTCAGAGGCTGTCGACGTCTTCATGACCTGGGGCGAACTTCAACCCATCGCCGACCTCTACCACGACCTCGTGCCGGCATCTCCGTTGAGCACCAACGGTTTCGACGGCATGCGGTGCTGGGGCGAGGACGGCGACCTCGCGTTCGAGTCCTCCAAGCGCACCGTGTGGTGCACCCGTTACCGCGACGACGAGGCGAAGAATGCGGACTACCAGGTGATCGTCGACGTGTACGACACACCCGAGGAGGCGCGGGCGGCGGCGGACGTGACCGCCTACAATCTGCGCGGCACCGGTTACACAACGGCGCAGGGTTTCACGGGGACGCTGTACCTCTCGGACAAGCAGCGTGATCAGGGGCAGGCCATCCTCGCCCATGACACCGGCGACCGCGCCAAGTCGGTCGTGTGGGTCGTGGTGCCCGGCAAACCGGCTGCCGCTGCGGCCGATCTGCTGAAGAGGCTGCCGATCTGATGGCACAACCTGTGACCACCCCACCCGCGGGCCCGCCCACCACCCCGCCGAACTCACCGACCGTGCGGCCGTGGACGATCGCGGCGATCGTCGTCGCCGCGGTGCTGCTCGCCGTCGGCTCCTTCTTCTCGGTACGTGCGCTCACCAGCGTCGACGTGCCGGATGCACCGACCGGCCTGAAACTCGACGCCGGAACCGGACGCCTCGTCGCGACCTGGGATGCGGTGCCGGGTGCGACGGGCAATCAGCTCGTCCGCGACGACGGGATAGTCGTGTACCGCGGTACGGAGACCGAGGTCGTCGACGCCTCGGTGCCCGCAGGCGAACACACCTACCGGGTGGCCGCGCTGGACGGCGACACCGTCTCGCCGCCGAGCCCGTCGCAGTCCGTACGCACTGGCGCGACCTGGGGGGTCTTCGCGCCGCTCGTGGCGCAGTTCCCCGAGCTCCTCCCACAGACCCCGGACACCGCCGCGAGATGGGGCAACGCCGAGTGCGTCCGTAGGTACGCCGGCGGCCGCGACGAGGTCGGCCCGTCGGAGACCGGAAACGGCAAGGTGCGCACCGTGTTCGTGGTGCGATGCGCCGCGGGGGCGGTCGACCGCCCGTTCGGCGTGTTCTGGTTCGCCTCCAAGGACGCCCTCAACGCCGAGTACTCCCGCTCGTCGGCGACCTCGCGGCCGGTGCGGTGGAAGCACGGCACCGGCCTCATCGACGAGAACGGTCGCGGCGTCTTCAAGATCACCGACGACCCGGCTCGGGAACTGGCGATGATCGTGGTGCTGGAGACCCCGGCCCAGAACGTCCTCCAGATGGTCGATTCGATGCCGATCTGAGTCCTGTCCGGGCGGTGGAGGACAACCTGGTCGATCGACTGGGACGAACACGCTTCCGGAGTCTCCGGCGTGCGGCATGATGGCGTGGGGGCTTTCGGGTGCGGGGAGACGAGAGGTTGATGTCATGCAGCGGTTGAGTGGTTTGGACGCTTCGTTCCTCTACCTGGAGACCCGGAGCCAGCTGATGCACGTCATCGGTCTCGTGGAGATCGATCCGAGCACCATGCCCGGCGGGTACAACTTCGACAGGCTGCGCGAGGAGATGGAGCGGCGCGTCGCCGCGATCCCGGCCTTCCGCCGAAAGCTCGACAACTCGATCTTCAACATCGACCACCCGGTGTGGATCGAGGACGAGGACTTCGACATCCAGCGTCACGTCCATCGCGTGGCGGTGCCCGCGCCGGGCGGTGCGGGTGAGGTCGCCGAACTGTGCGGTCATCTCGCCGGCCAGACCCTCGACCGGGGCAAGCCCCTCTGGGAACTGTGGATCATCGAAGGGCTCTCCAACGGCCGCATCTGCGCGATGCTGCGTATGCACCACGCCGGCACCGACGGTGTCACCAGCGCCGAGATGCTCGCCCAGATGTGCACTCTCACACCGGACCCACCCGAACTCGACTCGTCGAAGGTCCACGAATCGGCGGGCCCGCCGTCGCGCGCAACGATCGCCGCGACCGGGGCGATCAACTACTTCGTCCAGCGCCCGCTGGCGATGGCGAAACTGTTGCCGCGGACGGTCAGCGTCCCGGTCGGCTGGCTGCGCCGGGCTCAACGGCAGTCCGCCATGCCCGCACCGTTCATGGCGCCCCGGACCCGGTTCAACTCGGCGATCACGCCCCACCGCAGCATCGGCCTCAGCCAACTGTCGCTCGACGACGTCAAGCGCGTGAAGAACCACTTCGGGGTGAAGCTCAACGACGTCGTGCTGGCGCTGGTCGGCGGTGCGATGCGCACCTACCTACTCGAACACGACGAGCTGCCCGACAGGCCGCTCGTCGGGATGGTGCCGGTGTCCGTCCACGGTGCCGACGAGTCCGACCTCGTGGTCGAGGGCACCAACAAGGTGACGGGAATGTTCACCCAGTTGTCCACTGACGTCGAGGATCCGGTGGAGCGACTCGAGAAGCAGGCGGAGTTCAGCCGAAAGTCGAAGGAACACCACGCCGAGATCGACGCCAACATCCTGCGGTCCTGGGCTCAGTTCGCACCGGGGGTCACACTGTCGACGGCGATGAAGTTCTACGGCAACCGGAAGCTTGCCTCGGCGCATCCGCCGATCTTCAACGTCCTCGTGTCCAACGTGGCCGGCCCCGATTTCCCGCTCTACTTCCTCGGTTCACGCGTCACCGCCGTCTACCCGCTCGGGCCGATCTTCCACGGACTCGGACTGAACATCACGGTGTTCTCCGCCGACGGACACCTCAACATCGGCATCCTGGCGTGCACCGACCAGACCCCCGACCCGTGGGAGATCGCCAACGCCTTCGACGATCAGCTCAAACAGCTGCTCGCCGCCTGCGACTGAGCCGCGCCGCGCGCGGCGTGACCGGTGGGCGCTACACCCGGTCCGATCCGCCCGCCAGCTGGTCGAGCCAGACCCGCGCCGACGCATCGGACGGCGAACGCCAGTCGCCGCGCGGTGACAGCGAACCGCCCGAACCGATCTTGGGGCCGTTGGGCATGGCGGTGCGTTTGAACTGGTTGCCCATGAAGCGCTTCAGGAAGATCCCGAGCCAGTGCTCGATGGTCGCGGTGTCGTACTCGTTGCGCTTGTCCTCGACCAGCAGCTCCGACCACGGGCCGCGTGAGCGGTCACCCCAGGCCTGCCGGGCGAGGTAGGCGACCTTGGTCGGCCGATACCCGAACCGGGTCACGTAGTAGAGGAAGAAGTCGTGGAGTTCGTACGGGCCGACGGTGTCCTCGGTGGACTGGATCTTCCCGTCGTCGCCGGCCGGGACGAGTTCGGGGGAGATGACGTCGTCGAGGATCTCGGCGAGCACCTCGGTGGTCTCCGCGGAATGGTGGCTGTTGCTGATCATCCACCGGATCAGGTGCTGGATGAGGGTTTTCGGCACCGAGCCGTTGACGTTGTAGTGCGACATCTGGTCGCCGACACCGTATGTGCACCACCCGAGCGCGAGTTCGGACAGGTCGCCGGTGCCGAGGACGATGGCGCCGTGGTGGTTCGCCAGCCGGAACAGATGCGACGTGCGTTCACCGGCCTGCACGTTCTCGAAGGTGACGTCGTAGACCTTCTCGCCGCGGGAGTAGGGGTGGTCGAGGTCGGCGAGCATCTGCTCGCACGACGGCCGGATGTCGATCTCCTTGCCGGTCACACCGAGTGAGTTCATCAGGATGTGAGACCGGCGCAGCGTCGCGCCGCCGGTGGCGAAACCGGGCATCGTGTAACCCAGGATGTTGGTGCGGGGCAGGCCGAGTCGGTCGAAGGTGTCGACCGCGACGAGCAGTGCGAGAGTCGAGTCGAGTCCGCCGGAGACGCCGATGACGATCTTGTCGATGCCCGTCGAGCGCAACCGCTGGGCCAGACCCTGCACCTGGATGTGCCGGACCTCGGCACAGCGCTCGTCGAGATCGGCGGAATCCGCCGGGACATAAGGAAATCGGGGGACGACCCGGCGCAGCACATCGTCGTCGCCGCTCAGTTCGCCGAACGAGAACCCGATGCGCCGCAACGACTTCAGTCGATCGGAGTAATCGCCGGCCTGGTCGCGCAGGCTGATCATCCGCATGCGTTCCTGCCGGAGCCGGTCGAGGTCGATGTCCGCGGAGATCACCTGATCGGTGGTCGCGAACTGTTCGCTCCGGGCCAGCAGAGAGCCGTTCTCGGTGATGAGGGCGTCACCGTCCCAGGCGAGATCGGTTGTCGACTCGCCGTAACCCGCCGCGACGTAGACGTGCGCGGAGATCGTGCGCGCGGAATGGCCTGTGCAGAGGTTCTTCCGGTAGGACTCCTTGCCGATGGTGACCGGGCTGCCGGACAGATTGGCCAGCACGGTCGCGCCGCCCAGGGCCGCCCAGGTGCTCGGCGGGATCGCCACCCAGCCGTCCTCGCAGATCTCGACATGCAGTGCGAAACCGGGCAGATCGGTCGCCTCGAAGATCAGATCCGCCCCGAACGGGACCTCTTTGCCGGCGACGGTCACGGTGGTGGGCACCGCATCGCGGGCGGCCGAGAAGAATCGCTGTTCGTAGAACTCGCGGTAGTTCGGCAGATACGACTTCGGGACGATGCCGAGCACCTCGCCGTCGTGGATGACCGCCGCGCAGTTGAACAGTCCGTCGCCGACGACCATCGGCAGACCCACCACGATCAGTGGTCGGAGGCCCCTACTGGCCGTGGCGATCTCGCTCAGTGCGTCGCGGCACCCGTCGATCAGCGCGTCCTGATGGAACAGGTCGTCGATGCTGTAGCCGCAGAGCCCGAGTTCGGGGAAGACCACCAGAGCGGCGCCGTCGTCGGCGGCGCGCCGCATCAGCTCGACGGTGCGTGCGGCATTCGCGGCGGGTTCGGCGATCGTGAGGACGGGCACCGCACCCGCGACCCGAACGAAGCCGTTTGCGTAGACAGACACGTCGACAACAGTAAACCGCGGAGTGCCCGAAGATCGCGCGCCGGCTCGCTAGGCCCGCCACCAGGAGTCGTCGAGTTCCACCGGAGTCGTGCGCTTGTGCCGGTTGCGGTGCCAGGCGGCCTCGATCTTCTCCACCGCATCGATCGGGACCTCGCGGCCTTCGAGGTAGTCGTCGATGATCTCGTAGGTCAGGCCCAGTTCGTCTTCGTCGGTCTGGCCCGCCTTCTCGTCGAGCAGGTCGGCGGTCGGGATCTTCTCCCACAGTTGCTGCGGCGCACCGAGGTGACGCAGCAGCGATCGGCCCTGACGCTTGTTCAGACCCGACAGCGGCAGGATGTCCGCGGCGCCGTCGCCGTACTTGGTGAAGAAACCGGTGACGTTCTCGGCCGCGTGGTCGGCGCCGATCACCAGCAGCCCGCGGTCGCCGGCCACGGCGTACTGCGCGACCATGCGGTGTCGTGCCTTGGCATTGCCCTTGGTGAAGTCGGTGAGCGGCGCGCCCATCGCCCCCGAGATCTCGCTGTTCAGGGCATCCACTCCCGGCGCCACGTTGACGGTCAGCGTCTCGTCGGCCGCCACGAACTCGACGGCGGCGGCGGCGTCGTGCTCGTCGTGCTGTACCCGATACGGCAGACGCATGCCCACGAACACCGCGTCGGCGCCATCGGCCCGGACACGCTCCGCCGCGATCTGGGCCAGGCGCCCGGCCAGCGTCGAGTCGACGCCGCCCGACAGGCCGAGCACATAATCCGACGCGCCGACCGCGCGGAGATAGTCGGCGAGGAAGCCCACCCGCCGCTCCACCTCGTCGGCGGGATCGATGGAGGGTCGGACCCCCAGGGCTTCGATGATGGTCCGCTGGGTCTCGCGCATACGCGCTCCTATGCTCGCTCGGGGTCGGGTCGAGCAGCCGCGGTCACTCCTCCCGAGGTATCCGCACGCCGACGAGGTGAGCGTCGGGGTCCGGCGCCATACCGAGGCGCTCCCATGGCTGCGAGACGGTGAGTACCGCATACGCGGACGTCGGAAACCGATCGATCGGACCGGCCGGATCGAGCGTCAGCGCGGTCTGTGGCATACCGGGCTCGTGTCCGACGACGAGCAGCGTGGCCGCGTCGGCCGGCGCGTGGATGCGGATGGACTCGAGCACGTCGTCGGCGTCCCCGCCGTAGATGTCCTCGACAAAGGTGACCGGCGCCCGCACGCCGGTCCGTTCGAGGGTCTGGCGGGTCCGGGTCGACGTCGAGCACAGCACCGCGTCGATGCGCAGGCCTTCGTCGCCCATCCAGCGCCCGGCGAGGGCGGCCTGCCGGTCGCCGCGTCCGGCGAGCGGGCGGTCGTGGTCGCGCGTCGCCGGAGGATAAGCCGACTTGCCGTGACGCATCAGGATCAAGGTGCGTGTGCCGCTCATGCGGTGCCGGTCCGCCGGGACTCCGCGGGATAGGCGTCCGGATCGGCGGCGATGGTGCGCAACAGGCGAACGGTCGCGCGCCACGCGGCGGCCTCCTGGCGCAGGAAGGCGGCGTGCTCGCGCTCGTCGTGCATCTCGGCCTCGTCGGCCAGCGCATCGAACTCGAGGTGTTCGTCGACGGCACAACCGATGAGTTCGTCCAGGGTCGTGCAGTCGGCGCAGGCCCGCTCGATCGCGGCTGCGTCGAGAGTGGCCAGGCGTTCCAGATCCGACCGATACCGCATGCACTCGAATGTACGTCGTCGGCGCTGGTTGTCGGGGTTGCGACACCGGGTGCATCCTCGGCCGGCAGGTGCCCGACTCGGGCGCGGGGTCCCCGACGCCCTTACCCTTGGGGACGTGCACTCCTGGGTTCCCGCGCTACTGGCGGTGCTGGCGGCGTTGATGATCGCCGCCGGCACCGTGTTGCGGCAGCGTGCGTCCCGGGTCAACGGTGCGATCACCGTCGGATGGTGGGTGGGTGCCGGGATCGCGCTCTGCGGCTTCGGCCTGCAGGCGTCCGCCCTGGGGCTCGGGTCGATCCTGCTGGTACAGCCGCTCGTCGTGCTCGCGGTGTTGTTCGCGTTGCCGCTGGAGGCCTGGGCGGACCACCGGCATCCCGCGCGCATCGAGTGGGCGTGGGGAGGGGTGCTCGTCGTCTGCGTCGCGACGTTCCTCATCGTCTCGCGACCGGAACCGTCACTCCGGCGACCGGATGCGCTCCTGCTGTGGGGCACCGTCGGGGCCGTCATCGGGATGGTCGTGGGCCTGGTGATCCTGGCGCGACGCTCCAGCCCGCACTACAAGGCGCTGTTCTACGGACTCGTCGCGGGCACGATGTTCGGGGTCTCGGCGCTGCTGGTCAAAGCGGTGATCTACCAGATGACCCACGAGTTCTGGCGCACCTTCGTCCAGCCGGAGATCTATCTGTTCGTGCTGGTGGTGGTCTGTGCGGTGGTCGCGCAGCAGCTGGGTTTCGGGGCGGGCGACCTGCAGACGTCGTTCCCGTCCATGACGGTCGCCGAACCGGCGGTCGCGATGGTGCTGGGCGTGTTGCTGCTCGGCGAGAACCTCAACGTCTCGGTGCCGACCGCGATGTTCCTCGGCATCGTGCTCGCGATCATGATCCGCGCGGTGTGTGAGCTGGCGAAGCTGTCGGCTGTCCGCGGATGGGAGCAGGCGGTGGCCACAGAGACGGCAATGCCGCCGACCGTGGGACGGCCGGCGGCATGATCAGCTCGGAGTCGACCAGTCTGTTCTGATCAGCCCTCGATGAGTTCCGCGATGCCCTCGGCCCATTCTTCGGCCTGCTTCGCGGGCTTGATCGACGACGAGTTGTCGTGGCGGGCGTGCTCGCCGACCTGGACGGCCCCACGCTTCGTCAGCATCTCGGCGATGATCTCGCCGCCGCGGTTGAAGGTGTCGTAGATCGAGTCGCCGAGCCCGAACACGGCGAAGCGCAGCCCGCCGAGATCGGGGTTGACGCTCTCGAGTTCGTCGGCGAAGGGCTCGGCACCGGTGGGGAGCTCGCCCTCGCCGTAGGTCGAGCAGACGATCACCAGGAAGTCTTCCGGGGCAAGGTCCTCGACCGCGTACTCGCTCATGTCGTAGATCGAGGGATCGTGCTGGTCGAGCGCGTCCGCGATGGCGTCCGCGACGAGCTCGCCCGTTCCGGTCTCGGTTCCGTAGAGGATGACGACCGACATTTGCAGAACTCCTCTCGACGTCGGCTTTTCGCAGCGAGGGTAACCTAACCCGCTCCTCGCTGCGAAATCGCAGGTGGGAAGGGGGTTGGAAGAAATACTTGGATGTCCTACTATGTGGTGACAGAGGCCATAACCCCGAACTCCGGAACGGGGCGCTCGCCGCCGGCTCCGACGCCGACGAGGCAGGTCCGAAAACCCCGAACAACGCGTCAGGCCCCCGGCCGAGACCCCGACCAGGCAACGCCCGAGAAGAATCAAAGGTGATCTCCGTGTCCGCTCCCGCTGTCCCTTCCATCCCGCACTTCCTGAACGGCAAGCGCGTCACCGCCGAGGGTGGCCGCTTCGCCGACGTCTTCAACCCGAGTACCGGTGCCGTGCAGGCCCAGGTGCCGCTCGCGTCGACCGACGAGGTCGCCGCCGCCATCGCCACCGCCTCGAAGGCGCAGAAGGAATGGGCGGCGTGGAACCCGCAGCGTCGTGCCCGCGTCCTCATGCGCTTCGTGGACCTGGTCAACAAGAACGCCGACGAGCTCGCGACCACACTGTCGCTCGAGCACGGCAAGACCCACGCCGATGCCCTCGGTGACATCCAGCGCGGAGTCGAGGTCATCGAGTTCGCCATCGGCATCCCGCATCTGCTGAAGGGCGAGTTCACCGAGGGTGCCGGCAACGGCATCGACGTCCACTCGGTCCGCCAGCCGCTCGGTGTGGTCGCGGGTATCACCCCGTTCAACTTCCCGGCGATGATCCCGCTCTGGAAGGCCGGCCCGGCACTCGCCTGCGGCAACGCCTTCATTCTCAAGCCCAGCGAGCGGGACCCGTCCGTGCCGGTCCGCCTGGCCGAATTGTTCACCGAGGCAGGGCTTCCCGACGGTGTCTTCCAGGTCGTCCACGGCGACAAGGAAGCCGTCGACGCGCTCCTGACCCACCCGGACGTCAAGGCTCTCGGCTTCGTCGGCAGCTCCGACATCGCGCAGTACATCTACTCGACCGCCGCTGCACACGGCAAGCGTTCGCAGTGCTTCGGCGGTGCCAAGAACCACGCCGTCGTCATGCCCGACGCGGACCTCGACCAGGCCGCCGACGCCATCATCGGCGCCGCCTATGGCAGTGCCGGCGAGCGTTGCATGGCCCTCTCCGTTGCCGTGCCGGTCGGTGAGGAGACCGCGAACCGGTTGCGCGAGAAGATGCTCGAGAAGGCCAACGCACTGCGCGTGGGCCACAGCCTCGATCCCAAGGCCGACTACGGCCCGCTGGTCACCGCCGCCGCACTCGATCGTGTCCGCGGCTACATCGCCAAGGGTGTCGAGGAAGGCGCCGAGCTCGTTCTCGACGGCCGCGAGATCGGCACGCCTGAGCAGCAGTACGGCGACGACGACATCTCCAACGGCTTCTTCATCGGACCAAGCCTGTTCGACAACGTCACCAAGGACATGAGCATCTACACCGACGAGATCTTCGGTCCGGTGCTCGTGGTGGTGCGCGCGCACGACTACGAAGAAGCCCTCGCGCTGGCCTCGGATCACGAGTACGGCAACGGTGTTGCTATCTTCACCCAGGACGGTGACGCCGCCCGCGACTTCACCGCACGCGTCGAGGTCGGCATGGTCGGCGTCAACGTGCCGATCCCGGTGCCGGTGGCCTACCACACCTTCGGTGGCTGGAAGCGTTCCGGCTTCGGCGATCTCAACCAGCACGGCCCGGCGTCGATCCAGTTCTACACCAAGACAAAGACTGTCACGACGCGCTGGCCGTCGGGCATCAAGGATGGCGCCGAGTTCGTCATCCCGACGATGGACTGAGTGCGGCCGAGATGACCACACTTGCCGAGGCCGCAGTCGCGCGGCTCGACGGTGACGAACGCGTCATCGTCGAGACCGCAGCGGCTTTCGCGGCCAAGAAACTGGCGCCCTTCGCGCTGGAATGGGATGCGTCCAACCACTTCCCGGTGCCTGAGCTCCGCGAGGCGGCCGAACTGGGGATGGGTGCCATCTACTGTTCCGAGGACGCCGGGGGCAGCGGACTCCGCCGTCTCGACGGCGTGCGGATCTTCGAGCAGTTGGCCTACGCCGATCCGGCGGTCGCATCGTTCCTGTCCATCCACAACATGTGCGCATGGATGATCGATCACTACGGCACCGACGAACAGCGCAACAAGTGGGTGCCGCGACTGGCGACGATGGAGACCATCGCGAGCTACTGCCTCACCGAACCGGGTGCCGGATCGGATGCGGCGGCACTAGCCACCCGTGCCGAGCGTGAGGGTGACGAGTACGTCCTCACCGGGGTCAAGCAGTTCATCTCCGGTGCCGGGTCGTCGGACCTGTACGTGGTGATGGCCCGCACCGGCGACGCCGGACCCAAGGGCATCTCCACCTTCCTGATCGAGAAGGACACTCCCGGACTGAGTTTCGGTGCGCAGGAACACAAGATGGGTTGGCATGCACAGCCCACCGCGCAGGTCATCCTCGACGAGGTGCGGGTCCCGGCGGCCAACCTGCTCGCCGAGACCGAGGGCATCGGGTTCGGCATCGCGATGAACGGCCTCAACGGTGGCCGTTTGAACATCGCGGCGTCCTCACTCGGTGGTGCCCAGGCGGCGTTCGACAAGGCGGCCGCCTACGTCTCGAGTCGTCGGGCGTTCGGCAACTCGCTGCTCGACGAGCCGACCATCCGGTTCACACTCGCCGACATGGCGACCTCGCTGCAGACCTCACGGTTGATGCTGTGGCACGCGGCGACCGCGCTCGACGACAACGCCCCCGACAAGGTGGAGCAGTGTGCGATGGCGAAACGCTTCGTCACCGACAGCTGCTACGACGTCGCCGACCAGGCGCTGCAGCTGCACGGCGGCTACGGGTATCTGTCCGAGTACGGAATCGAGAAAATCGTCCGCGACCTCCGTGTGCACCGCATCCTGGAGGGGACCAACGAGATCATGCGGGTCGTCCTCGGCCGTTCGATCGCGTCCCGTTACCGGGAGAGCTGACGCGAACTCGCTGCAACGCAATGGTTTTCGCAGGCAAACACTCTAGGGAGCAAAGACAATGACGACGATCGCTTTCCTCGGCCTCGGCAACATGGGTGGCCCGATGGCCGCCAATCTGGTCAAGGCCGGGCACACGGTGCACGGGTTCGATCCGGTTCCCGAGGCGGTCGAGACCGCCAAGGCCAACGGCATCGAGACGTTCCCCGCCGCCATCGAGGCCGTGGCCGCGGCCGAGGTCGTGATCACCATGCTGCCCAACGGCGGCATCGTGAAGAAGCTCTACGACGAGATCATCCCGGTCACCCCGACCGGTGCGCTCTTCATCGACTCGTCGACCATCTCGGTCGACGATGCGCGGGAGATCCACCGTCGCGCCGTCGACCACGGTTTCGCTCAGGTCGACGCACCGGTCTCCGGCGGGGTGAAGGGTGCCGTGGCCGGCACCCTGGCCTTCATGGTCGGCGGCGAGGACGAGGCCTTCTCCGCGGCGCGTGGGACCCTCGACCCGATGGCGGGGAAGATCATCCACTGCGGTGCGGCGGGTGCCGGCCAGGCGGCGAAGGTGTGCAACAACATGCTGCTCGCCGTCCAGCAGATCGCGGTCGGCGAGGCGTTCGTCCTCGCTCAGAAGCTCGGCCTCGACGAGCAGGCGCTCTACGACGTCGTCACCGGTGCCACCGGCAACTGCTGGGCCATCGAGACCAACTGCCCGGTCCCGGGCCCGGTCCCGACCTCGCCGGCGAACAACGATTTCAAGCCGGGCTTCGCCACCGCACTGATGAACAAGGACCTCGGTCTGGCGATGGACGCCGTCGCCAGCACCGGCGCCCGCGCACCGCTCGGGACCCACGCCGCACAGCTGTACCGCGGCTTCGCCGAGCAGCACGCCGACCTCGACTTCAGCGCGATCATCACCTCGCTGCACTAGGTCTCGAAGTACCTGCCTGACGGCTCCTGAAATCCCGTTGCGTTTTGTCCCGGTTACCGGGACAAAACGCAACGGGATTTCTTGCGCTCGGGGGAGGTGGAACCGCGTCGACGCGTGCTGCGTCGAAGTTCCGTGGTCGACCTCAACGAGCTCATCATTCGCCAGGACGGCGTGCTGACGACGTCGCAGGCGCACGCGGCCGGGCTGAGCCGGTCCGCGATCAGCCGACGCCGGGCAGCGGGGGACTGGACCGCGGTTGCGCCCGCTGTCTACCTGGTCTCCGGCCATCATCGTTCGGCACGGGCGCAGGCCCGGATCGCGGTGCTCTCCGTCGGCGACGACGCCGCGCTCGGTGGGATCGCGGCGTGCTGGTGGCTGAGGCTGCATCCCAGGGAGCCCGCGAAACATCTGGTGCTCACGCGACGTCGCGGGCGCCACGCGAGGTCGTCGGCGACTGCGCTGGTACGGCACCGTGACCTCGCCGACGAGGACGTCACCGTCGAAGACGACCTCCGCGTCACCAGGCCCGCGCTGTCCGTCCTCGACGCGGCAGTCGATCTCGGGATCGGCGTCCTCGACTCGGTGCTGCTCTCCGAGGACGTGACGCTCGCCGACCTCCGGGCCGCACATGGCCGATACCCCAAACGCGCCGGATCCGGAGCGGTGTCGAAGTATCTCGATCAACTCGAGGACGGGACACGCTCTGAGGCTGAACGCCTGACCGCTGGACTGTTCCGTCGTGAGGGCATCGACGGATGGACGGCCAATCTGCCGGTATGCGGGTACCTGCTCGATTTCGCGTTCACGCAGGCCAGGCTCGCCGTCGAGATCGATGGCTTTGCGTTCCACCGCGACGCCGACACATTTCAGCGGGACCGGACCAAGCGCAATGCGCTTATCGCCGACGGATGGACAGTCCTGAATTTCACGTGGGCGGACCTGACCGAACGGCCGCAGCAGGTCGTCGAGGCAGTTCGGAGTGCTCTACTGCGGGCCGCTTCGTGATGACGTTGCGTTCTGTCCCGGTTGCCGGGACAAAACGCAACACCGATCTCGGTCAGAAGTCCCCGTTGTGCTTCCGCAACGACTGGATCGCCCCGACCAGGCCGGCCATCTCGTCGTCGGTCATGCCGACGTCGGCGAAGACCTTCTCGTTGAGGGTCTTGGTGGCGTCCTCGACGGTGGAGCGGCCGAGGTCGGTGATCTCGACGAGGGTGGTGCGCCCGTCGGTCGGGTGCGGGACACGTCGGACGAGGCCGCCTTCCTCGAGGCGACGGATCGCATGGGTGACGCTCGTGACGTGAACCTGGAGACGGTCGCTGGCCTTGGTGATGGGCAGTGCGCCCTGGCGTGAGAACGCCAGCAGCCGAAGGAGTTCGAACCGGGAGAAGCTGAGATCGAACGGTCGCAACGTGGCCTCGACGCGGGCGAGCAGGATCTGGTGCGCGCGCATCACCGAGGTCACCGCGACCATGCCGTCGGCGACGTCGCCCCACCCGGCCTGGGTCCAGTTGTCCCGTGCCTCGGTGATGGGATCGAAGTCCATGCTGCGCCCTGCCATGATCACCACCCTAATCGGCCTGCGGCGTCGCCGATCGACGGCGCGCCAACCGTCGATCACGGCGTACCTGGCCGCGACGGGGTCCGCCCGGCGGGGTAGTGGGCGGCGAGGAGCAGCAGGGCCAGTCCGTGGACCTGAGCCCTGCGCGAGCGGGATGCCTCCGCCGGGTCTGGCGCACGCGGTCGGTGCCTGCCCGGTAGAGGCCGGTTCGGCGACTGCGGCGCAACGGTCGGCACGCGGTGAACCGAACGGGGGACAGCGTGATGACCAAAGGCACCCGCCGAGTGACAAAGGTCCTACGGAGCAGCGCGGCAATGTGGTTGCCGCAGATGTACATGCGTCTGGGTCGTTGTAGTTTCCTGGAACGACACCGTCTGAATCGAGACCTTCTGTCGCGGTTGAGAATCTAAGTGGAGATTGAATATCGAAATGGTCACGGCGTCGTTAGTCAAATTATTCATACCCATTAGCTACCCAATCTAATGAGATTGACGATATGCGCACTCTGGGCGATTTGTGCTTATTAACCGTCTTCCGGTGTCGCCTGAAACCACCTCCCCGACAAACGTTTTCGGGACCGTACCCCCGGGTTTGTGAATCTGGATCCGAATCTGTTTCTGCGGCAGTGGAGATGCAGAAATCTGCGCGGATAGCAGGCGGTCAGGGCAATGTCATCCGATTGGACCAATTGCCGAATGTCATCATTTCGAGACCTTGCCATCCTTCTGCGCGGGGAGCCCGACCCGGTCGAGACCGCACATCGCCTGATGTCGGAGGACTACTCGCGGCCTCTGGATCTGCTCGTCGACCATCTGATGACGAGCATCGTGTACCAGGTGGGGACGAACCACTACTTCTGGTACCTGCGTGCACACCACATCGCCCTCGACGGGTTCGGGGCGGTCACGATGGTCCGGCGCATCACCGAGCGGTACAACGCCGGCATCCGAGGCGAGGCCCCACCGCCTTGCACGGCAAGCGATCTCGCCGACATCATCGAGCAGGACGCGTCATATCCCGGCTCGACCCGCTACGAGAACGACCGGAAGTACTGGAGCGAACACCTCGAGGGTGCCCCGCCCGGTGGTCAGTCTCGCCGGCCGACTCGGCAAGCCCACGCTGCATCCGACCCTCGTGAGCACCCCGTTGCCCGACGAGACCGCCCGACTCCTCGACGACGCCTCGCATGACGGCGGGGTCACGCCGGTGATCGTCGCGGCCTTCGCCGCCTACCTCGCCCGGATGACCGGGAGTCCCGAGGTCCTTCTGGGTCTGCCGGTCTCGGGCCGGCATTCCGCCGTCCTCCGTCGCTCGGGTGGCATGGTGGCGAATGTCGTGCCGCTCCGGGTCCCGGTCGCGGGGCACACGCTCAGCGAGGTCGTCACCGCCGTGAAAGGCGAGCTGCTGAGCGCTCTCCGGCGGCAGCGGTACCGCCAGGAGGACATCTTCCGTGACATGGGGATCGCCCGCGACGAGGCGTCCTCGTTCGGTCCGGCCGTGAACCTGATGATGGTCGACAGCGAGGTCGTGTTCGGCGACGTGGTGGGACGCCTGCACGTGCTGACGTCCGGGCCCACCTCGGATCTGTTCGTCAACATCTATCCCGGTGCGGGGCACGACAGCACGCACATCGACTTCCAGGGAAACCCCAACGTCTACACCGCTGCCGAACTCGCCGACCACCACCGCCGGTTCCTGATGTTCCTGCACGAGTTCCTCGGCGGTCCGCCGGAGCGCCAGGTGGGTCTGCTCGACCTGCTCGACGATCACGAACGCGCTGCGCTTCTGCCCGTTCGTGGTCCGGAAGGTGTTGCGCCGCGGCTTCTTCCGGACATCCTCGCCGAGAGCGTGGCTCGTCACGGCGACCGGGTCGCGATCTCGTCGAACGGAGTCCGCCTGACCTATCGGGAACTGGACGCCGTCTCGTCCCGGATGGCGCGCCGCCTGATCGCCCTGGGCTGCGGGCCGGACACGTCGGTCGCGATACTTCTCCGACGGTCCGCCGAGTCCGTCGCCGCCGCGTGGGCGGTTGCGAAGTCCGGGTCTGCCATCGTCCAGGTGGACCCGGACTACCCACGCAAGCGAATCGAGCACATCGTCGCCGACAGCGGCGCCGCGGTGGCCATCTCCGCCGACGAGTTCACCGATCGACTCCCGGAGTCGATGCCCACGGTGCTCGTCGACGGTGACGATTCCCGGGGGGACGAATCCCGAGGGGAGGGCGGTCTCGGGGAGGGGGCCGCCCTCGCCTCGGGCCCGGCGATCGGGGACGGCGACCGCATTCGTCCGCTGCGTGCGGACAACGTCGCCTACGTGACCTACACCTCGGGATCGACGGGTGTGCCGAAGGGCGTCCAGGTCACGCACAACGGACTCGCGAACCTGATCTCCGACCGGTCCGAGGCCTACGGCCTCGACCCGGAGTCGCGGGTGTCCTACGCGCTCTCGCCCAGCTTCGACGCGTCGATGGAACAGCTGCTGACCTGCTTCGCGAGCGGTTCCGCGCTGATCGTCGTGCCGCCGGACGTGATCGGCGGCGAGCGGCTCACACGCCTGCTCGCCGACGAGGGTGTCACCCACCTGACGTTGACGCCGGCGATGCTGGCCACGGTCGAGCCCGAGGAGCTGACCGATCTGCGGGCGGTCATGGTCGGCGGCGACAAGACCGCGCCGCGCATCGTCGAACTCTGGACGCGGCGCGCGCGGATGATCAACGAATACGGACCGACCGAGGCGACCATCACCGCCGCAAGCGGGGTCCTCGACCCTCCCGAGGGTCTGACGGCCGGCCGGCCGGTGCGCGGCGCGTCGATGGTGATCCTCGACCCTGCGTTGCAGCCGGTCCCCGTCGGCACCGCGGGCGAGTTGTATCTGACCGGACCGGGTCTTGCGCGTGGCTACGCGAACCTGTTCGCGCAGACCGCGGACCATTTCGTCGCGAACCCCCACGGCCGGCCCGGGGAGCGGATGTATCGCACCGGCGATCTCGCACGGTGGGTCGGAGACGATTCTGCACTGTCGCTCGAACTGTTGGGACGCACCGACTTCCAGCTGAAGATCCGTGGGTTCCGGATCGAGCCCGGCGAGATCGACGCGGTTCTCATCGGTCACCCGGACGTCGAGGCGTCGATCACCGTGCCGGTCCGCAACAACTCCGGCGCAACCGTCCTCGCGTCCTACGTGACGCCCGTCCGCGACCACCGGATCGATGTCCCGGAGCTGGGCCGATTCGCGCGCGAATCGCTTCCGCCGCACATGGTCCCGGCGGTGATCACCACGCTGGACGCCCTGCCGCTCAACCCGTTCGGCAAGGTCGACCGGAAGGCACTACCCGCTCCGGTCTTCGCGTCCGCGCGCACCGGACGGCCTCCGTCGGCGCCCGGGGAATACCGACTGGCACAGCTGTTCTCCGACGTCCTCGGGGTCGACGAGGTCGGCGCCGACGACAGCTTCTTCGTCCTCGGCGGCGACAGCATCTCCTCGATCGAGCTCGTCGCCCGCGCCAAGGCCGCCGGACTGGCGTTCTCGACCCAGGACGTGTTCGAGTGCAAGACCGTCGCGGCCCTGGCGGTGCGGGCCACCGACTCAGCCGACGACGACGCCCTGCAGGAACTCCCCGGGGCGGGCGTCGGATCGTTCCCGCTGGCGCCGATCATGCACGCGATGCTCGACCGGGGGCACATTTCCCGTTTCGCCCAGGCCGCCCTCGTCGAACTCCCGGACGACCTCGACCGCGCCGACCTCGTTCGTGCACTGGGCGCCCTCGTCGACCGTCACGACATCCTGCGCGCGGTACTGCGCGACGTCCACTCGGGCGAGAGGTTCGTCGAGGTGCGGGAACCGGGCTCGGTCGACGTCGACTCCACGCTCGCCGAGGTGTGGCTCGACCGTCGCGACGCCGACGAGATCGACCAGCACCTGCAGGCCGCGGCCGATCTCCTCGACCCGACGGCCGGGTTGCTGACGCGTTTCGTGTGGATGCGGGACCGTGGCGGTGCGAAGCCGGATCTGTTGTGGCTCGTCATCCACCACCTTGCCGTCGACGGGGTGTCGTGGCGAATCCTCCTGGGCGACCTCGCGATCGCCCACGGTCAGATCGCGGCGGGCGCCGACCCGCAGCTCAGCCCGCGGACGACCTCCGTGCGGCGCTGGGTCCACGGCCTGGTCGAACGGTCCTCCGGCCGTACCGCCGCCGAACTCGACCTGTGGTCGGACATCCTCGCGGCCGGTGACCGTCCGCTGGGTGCCCGCGCGCTGGACCCCGATCGCGACGTCACCGCCACCGCGGAACGCGTGCGTGTGCGCCTACCCGCCGACGTCACCGAGTCGGTCGTCACCACCATCCCCGGCCGGTTCCACGGCAGCCCCAACGACCCGCTGCTCGCCGCCCTGGCACTCGCGCTGGCACGCTGGCGGTCTCTGCGCGGTGAGGCATCGGGCAGCGAACTGATCGCGCTCGAGGGGCACGGTCGTGAGGAGTCCGCGGTCCCCGGTGCCGACCTGACCGCGACCGTCGGTTGGTTCACCTCTCGCTTCCCGGTCCGCCTGGACCTGGCCGGCATCGATCTGGACGACGCCTTCGCCGGCGGGGCAGCCGCCGGCGCGGCGATCAAGCGGGTGAAGGAACAACTGCGCGCGGTGCCCGACAACGGCATCGGCTACGGCATGGTCCGGCACCTGGACCCGGTGGGCTGCAACGAACTCCAGAACCGTCCCGAACCGCAGATCAGCTTCAACTACCTGGGCCGCGCGGGCACCCGGGATCTCGTGGGACCGTGGACGCCGTCACGCGAGTTCGACGCGCTGGCCGGGACGGCCGACCCGTCGATGGCGTTGCCGGCCATCCTGGACATCAACGCGATCGCCGAGCCGGGTCCGGACGGACTCGAACTCGACGCCGTGTTCGAATTCGCCTCGCTGGTGCTCGACCGCGCCGAGGCCGAAGAACTGTCGCAGCTGTGGGTGCAGGCTCTCGAGGCCTTCGCCCGACTCGCGCAGGCCGATCACGTGGGCGGTCACACCCCGTCGGACTTCCCGCTCGTCGAGACCACCCAGGAGGAGATCGACGGCTGGCTGCGCGACCACCCGTCGATGGTCGACGTCTGGCCCTTGACCGCCCTGCAGGCCGGACTCCTGTTCCACGCCACCTTCGACGGCATCGACGCCAAGAACAGCGCCGGAGGCATGAGTGGCGCCGACGGCTACGTCGTGCAGGCAGAGGTCACCCTCGGCGGGTCGGTCCGGCCGGAACGGATGCGGCAGGCGGCGCAGGCGCTCATCGACCGCCACGACAGTCTCCGGGTCGCCTTCGTCGAGACCCGCTCCGGTCCACGCCAGATCCTGCTGCGCGACGTGCCCGTCGACTGGACCGATTCCGACCTCACCGGCATCGTCGACGCCGAGGAGCGGCATCGTGAGCTGCGCCGGCTGATCACCGAGTCGGCGACCCCCTTCGACCTGTCGCAGCCGCCGCTGGTGCGGTTCCACCTCATCCGCGTCGACGACGACGAGTTCCTGCTCCTGCTGACGAACCACCACATCGTGCTCGACGGCTGGTCGATGCCGCTGCTCGTCCACGACCTGCTCGCGCTGTACATCGCCGACTCGGCGGACGGCGGAGCGGCCGGGCTGCCCGCACCGCGGTCCTTCCGGGAGTACCTGCAGTGGTTGGATTCTCAGGACCATGAGGCGACGACGGCCGCGTGGGAGGAGATGCTGGCCGACATCGAGAGCCCGACGCGACTCACCGGCAACCCGGACCGGGTCGCCGCGGACGACGTCGCGCAGGTCGACCTCGATCTCGACGTGGCCACCACCGACGCGGTGCTCGGACTCGGCCGCGCCCACGGCGTCACCCCGAACACCGCCATCCAGGTGGCGTGGGCACTGCTGCTCTCCGCCATGACCGGTCGGTCGGATGTGGTGTTCGGCAACACGGTCTCCGATCGGCCGGCGCACATCGCGGGCATCGAGCGGATGATCGGCCTGTTCATCAACACCCTGCCGGTGCGGGTCCGGCTCGATCCCGACGAGACCGTCACGGAGTTGCTCACCAGGGCGCAGGCCCAGCAGGCCACCATGCTCGAGCACCGCAACATCGGGCTCGCCGAACTCCAGCGCGCCGCGGGGATGGCCGACATCTTTGACACCGCCACGGTTCTGGAGTCCTATCCCATCGACGCCGAGGGGGTCGCGGGCGCCCTGGCGGATGCCGGGTTGCGGTGGAAGGGCATCGTGGCGCACGACGCCACCCCGTATCCGGTCAGCCTGCAGGTCACCCCGCCCCGACCGGTGACCGCCGGACGGGGGGCGGGCGATCCGGGCCGCTACGAGCTGATCCTGAAGTACTCCGCCGATCGTCTCGACGCGCAGAGCGCGTCACTCCTGCTCGAACGTTTCGCGATGCTGCTGGGGCAGATCGCGGCGGACCCGGGCCGGAAGGTCGCGGCGGTCTCTCCCTGCTGGGACACCGAACGGGCCGCGCTGTCCCGCGTCGAGGGTCCGCCGGCCATGACACCGCGGACGCTCCGGGGCATCCTGTCGGACACCGCGCGCCGCCACCCCGACATGCCGGCCGTGCGTTCGGGAGAGGGCACGCTGACCTACCGGGAGCTCGACCGACGGGCCGACCGTGTCGCCCGTGAACTCGTGCGCCGCGGCGCCGGACCCGAGGGGTTCGTCGCGCTGGCGCTCCCGCGGTCGGTCGAACTGATCGTTGCCATGTGGGCGGTGGCCAAGTCGGGAGCAGCGTTCGTCGCACTCGATCCCGGCAATCCCGCATACCGCCTGGCCGAGTTGCTGGCCGACTCGCACTGCACGCTCGGTATCACGGTCGAGGAGGTCACGAAGAACCTCCCGGATTGCGTCGACTGGCTCGTTCTGGACGCCGCCGAACGGGCGGATGACGAAGGGGCGGAAGCGGACTGGTCGACGACCACGGTGGAGGCCGACAGCAGTGCGTACCTGATCTTCACTTCCGGATCGACCGGACGGCCGAAGGCGGTCCACATCGATCACCGGGGCCTGCGAGACCGGGTCACCGAACTGGGCGACTACTTCGGCGTGCAAGCGGGTTCGGCAGTGCTGCAGGTGTCGTCTCCGGGCTTCGACGCCTGCGTCTCCGAGGTGCTGCTCGCGCACGGCAACGGGGCATGCCTGGTGGTGGCGCCCCAGGACGTCTACGGCGGAACCGATCTCGAGGAACTGGTGCGGGCCGAGGAGATCTCGTGCGCGATCATCACCCCGACCGCCCTCAACACCATGGACCCCGCACGGGTGCCGTCGCTCACGACGATCGCGGTGGTCGGGGAGGCGACCGGCGCGGACATCGTGAACCGTTGGGCCCCCGGACGCCGGCTGATGAACCACTACGGCCCCACCGAATGCACGATCTGGGCCACCGCGGCCGACGACCTGCAGCCCGGACAACCGGTGACCATCGGCGGGCCGGTCCGCGGGGTGTCCGCGGTGGTGCTCGACGCATGGCTGCGGCCGGTTCCGGTCGGCGTGTCCGGCGAACTGTACCTGGGCGGACCGGGTCTGGCCCGCGGGTACTTCGACCGTCCCGACCTCACCGCATCCCGGTTCGTCGCCGATCCCCGGTCGGCGACCGGCGAGCGCATCTACCGCACCGGTGACCAGGTGCGGTGGATCCGAGGACGCGGCGGACTCGAACTGGACTATCTGGGACGCAACGACCAGCAGGTCAAGATCCACGGTCTGCGTATCGAGACCGGCGAGATCGACGCACATCTCGCACGGCACGACGCGGTCGCGCAGGCCGTCACCCTGGTCCAGCCGGGACCGGCGGGCCGGCCGGTCATCGTGTCCTATGTGGTCGGCACGCCGGGGGAGCAGCTCGACGTGACCGCGCTGCGCACGGACCTCGCGGAATCCCTGCCGCGCTACATGGTGCCGACCGTCATCCTCGAGTTGCCGGCGATGCCGGTCACCCGCACCGGCAAGGTTGATCAAAAGGCGCTCCCCGCGTGGGACTTCCGCGCCGAGAGTGCCGGCGGCCGAGAGCCGTCGACCCCCACCGAGAAGCTCGTCGCCCAACTGTTCGCCGAGGTCCTGGACGTCGACACGGTGACCGCCGATGACAATTTCTTCGCCCTCGGCGGCGACAGCATCGTCTCGATGCAGCTTGTGGCGCTGGCGAAGTCGGTCGGACTGACGATCACCGGCCGCCAGGTCTTCGAGGCGAAGACGGTCGCCGCGCTGGCGGCCCTCGCCGACCTCGACGGCCCCGAGTCCGGCGACCCCGCTCGAGCAGTCGAGACCGACGTCGCACCTTTGGAGAACCGCGATGCGCTCTCCTACAACGACTTCGGGGATGTCTGCGACTCCGATGCGGAGCTCCTCCACCATCGCTACCCGGATCTGGCCGAGATCTGGCCGCTGTCGCCCACGCAGGCCGGCATCCACTTCCATTCCACGCTCGATCCCGACGCTTCGGACAACTACACCGTGCAGTCGACGATCCGGCTGTCGGGGTACCTCGACGGCGCGCGGTTGCGTCGTGCCGCACAGGCGCTCGTCGACCGTCACGACATCTTGCGTGCCGGTTTCGTCGAGACCTCCCGGGGCCCACGCCAGGTCGTGGTCGGGCACACCGACGTCGCCTTCCGCGAGATCGACCTCACCGGCCGGTCCGCCGACCGGGCCCGGAAGGAAGCCGAACGCATCGCCGCCGAGGACGCCGCCGCGGGGTTCGACCTGAGCATCCCGTCGCTGATCCGGTTCACCCTGGTCCGTCTCGAGGCCGAGGCGTTCGCGCTGCACATCACCAATCACCACGTGATCCTCGACGGTTGGTCGATGCCGCTGCTCATCGGTGAGCTCCTCGAGTTCTACGGCGAGCCGGAGCGGATCGACACGGCCGGCTCGGCCCCCTCCTACCGCGACTACCTGCGCTGGCTGGCCGAGCAGAACCACGACGCGTCCATCGCGGCGTGGACACGGGCCTACGCCGACGTCGACGCGGCGACCCGCGTCAGCCGGAACGGTGCCGCGATGTCGAGAGATCGGGCCGGCGAGGTCGGCGCGGAGTTGCCGGCACAGGAGTTCCTGCGTTTGCGCTCCGTGGCCGCCGATTCCGCGGTCACCGTCGGTACCGCGGTGTCCACAGCATGGGCACTCGTCCTGCGTGTGCTGACCGGTGAGACCGACGTGATCCTCGGTTCGGCCGTCGCCGGACGCCCGCCGGAACTGCCGGGGGTCGGCCAGGCCCTCGGGATGTTCCTGAACACCGTCCCGGTCCGGGTCCGGCTCGATCCCTCGACGTCGTTGCGGGAGTTGCTGGTCGAGGCCCAGGACCACAACGCCGAACTGCTCGACCACCACTACGTGGGCCTTCCCGCCATCCACCGCGCGGTGGGACTGGCCGACATGTTCGACACCGCGCTCGCCTTCCAGTCCTTCCCCCTGCGCGAGTCGAGCCTGCAGGAACTCGTCTCGTCGGCGGGTCTCCGCGTCGACGGGCTCACCGGCGTCGACGCCACCCCGTACCCCCTGAGTCTGGTCGTGGCACCGAAAAACGATGCGGGGGAGGGCGAACCGGGCCTGTCCATCACGCTTCGCTTCCGCCGCGACGATTTCGACCCCAGCCGGGCGCGGGAGATCGTCGACCTCTTCGTCGAGTGCCTGTCCCGGATCGCCGACGACCCCGACGCCCGCCTGGGCATGCTCGCGCATGTCGGCGGCGAGCTGGATCGGCCGGCGCCGCCGCGGGGTCACCACCCGGAGACGTTGCCCGACATCCTCGCCGCATCCGTCGCCCGCCACCCCGACGCGATCGCGGTGACGTGTGGCGCGTCGGTGTCGTACCGCTGGCTCGACGAGCGGTCGAACCGAATGGCCAGATTCCTGTTGCGCCAAGGAGTCCGGTCGCACGACGTGGTCGCCTGTGTGTTGCCGAGATCGCTCGACGCGGTCGTCGCCCTCTGGGCGGTGGCCAAGACGGGTGCGGCATTCCTGCCGGTGGACCCGACCCTGCCTGCTGAACGGATCGGATACCTGCTCTCCGATGCCGATGCCGATGCCGATGTCAGGCTGGGTCTCACGCACGCCGGGACCGCTACCCTGGACGGTCCCGGCGTGCCCCCCGGCGTCGAGTGGCTCGAACTCGACGACGAACGGCACCTGTGCATGCTCGACGCCGAAGCCGCCGAGCCGATCAGCGATGTGGAGCGGGGCGGTCCGATCCGGATCGGACAGACCGCCTACGTGATCTACACCTCCGGTTCGACCGGCACGCCGAAGGGCGTGCTGGTCAGCCACCGCGGCCTGGCGCGGCTCGTCGACGCACAGCATCGCATCCTCGACTGCGATGCCACGTCGAGCGTTCTGCAGGTGGCCTCACCGAGCTTCGACGCCTCGGTGTTCGAGATGCTGATGGCGCACGGTTCCGGTGGGCGCCTGGTCGTCTCGCCGCCGGATGTCTACGGCGGCCCCGAACTCGCCGAGCTGATCCGTCGGGAACATGTCTCCCACGCGGTGGTGACACCCTCGGCTCTGGCGACCGTGCCCGATGCGGGACTCGACACGCTGCGTGTCCTCGCGACCGCCGGCGAGGCCGTCGGCCCCGAACTGATCGCGCGGTGGGCGCCGGGACGCGCCATGATCAACCTCTACGGCCCCACCGAATCCACCATCTGGGCCACGGCCAGCGAACCGCTCGAACCGGGTGGCCGGGTGACGATCGGCCGTGCGGTCGGTCCGGTCGCCGCAGCCGTGCTCGACACCTGGATGCGCCCGGTGCCCCAGGGCGTCGTCGGGGAGCTGTACCTGTTCGGGCCCGGACTGGCCGACGGCTATGTCGGGAACGTGACGACGACCGCGGCCCGGTTCGTCGCGTGCCCGTTCGGTGACACCGGCGACCGGATGTACCGGACCGGCGACCTGGTCCGGCGCACCGTCGACAACCAGCTGGAGTTCCTGGGACGCAACGATTTCCAGGTCAAGATCCGCGGTACCCGGATCGAGGTCGGGGAAATCGACGCGCTCCTCGGCGGCCGCTCGGACGTGGCGTACGCAGCCACCATCGCCCGCAGTGACAACGGGATGCCGCGGACGCTGGTGTCCTACGTCGTGCCGGTACCGGGTGCGGAGTGCTCCGGCGACGACCTGCGGGAGTCGCTGTCGCAGCGGCTGCCCGCATACATGGTCCCGGCCGCGGTCGTCGTACTCGACGAGGTCCCGCGCACACAGACCGGCAAGCTGGACCGGAGCCGGTTGCCCGCACCAGTGTTCGCCGCAACGGAGTTCCGGGCACCGTCGAATCCCGCGGAGTCCGTGGTGGCCACCGCCTTCGAGGAAGTCCTGGACATCGCTCGGGTCGGTGCCGACGACGACTTCTTCGCCCTCGGCGGCGATTCGCTGAGCGCGTCGGTGGTCGCCGCGCGAGTGGGTGCGGCGTTGGGCGTCCGTGTCCCGGTGCGCGCCCTGTTCGAGGCGCCCACCGTGTCGAGCCTGGCCGCGCTCGCCGGATCGCTGCACGAAGGACAGCGGGCACCGCTGATCCCGGGCCCGCGACCGGAGCGCCTCCCGCTGTCGCTGGCGCAGCAGCGCATGTGGTTCCTGAACCGGATGGAGCCGGAATCACCCGCGTACAACATCCCGGTGATCCTGAAGCTGGCCGGACACCTCGACATCGCGGCGCTGGAGGATGCGCTCGCCGACGTGATCGGCCGGCACGAGGTGTTGCGGACGATCTACCCGGACGACGCCGGTGAGCCGCACCAGCTGGTGCTCGACCACGTGGCAGCAGCGGTGGAGATCCGGTACGTGCCCGAGAGCGCCGTCGAAGACGCGGTGGGCGAGTTCGTACGTCGCGGCTTCGACGTGACCACGAGGGTGCCGATCCGCGTGGGACTCCTGCGCATCGGCGAGCCCGGCACCGCGGTCGGCGGTCCCTTCCTGGACCAGGCCGGAGAGTTCCTGCTGATCCTGGTCGTGCACCACATCGCAGGTGACGGACAGTCCATGGCGCCGCTGGCACGGGATGTGATGTCCGCCTACGCAGCCCGGCTCGCCGGACAGGAACCGGCCTGGGAACCGCTCGAGGTCCAGTACGCCGACTACGCGCTCTGGCAGCGTCGAGTGCTCGGTGAGCCCGACGATCCGCAGTCCCTCATGCACGCGCAGCTGGACTACTGGCGGTCGACGCTGGCCGAGATCCCGGATGTGCTGGATCTCCCCACCGACCGTCCGCGACCTGCGGTGGCGAGTCTGTCCGGCGGCCACGTCCCGGTGGAGATCGACGCCCGGCTCCACGGCCGCCTGCTGGAACTGGCGCGATCGCGGAACGCGTCGCTGTTCATGGTCCTGCACGCCGCGCTGGCCACGCTTCTCGGCCGCTTGAGCGGTGGCGACGACATCGTCGTCGGCACCCCCGTCGCCGGCCGCGGCGAGCCGGGACTCGAACCGCTCGTCGGCATGTTCGTGAACACGCTCGCGCTGCGCACATCCCTCGACCGCGATCAGTCCTTCGCCGGACTTCTCGGCGAGGTCAGGGACACCGACCTGCACGCCTACGAGCACGGCGACGTCCCGTTCGAGCGGATCGTCGAGGAGCTGAACCCGCAACGCTCGACCGCACACCACCCGTTGTTCCAGGTGGCGCTCGCCTTCCAGAACCTCTCCAAGGTCGACGTGCAACTGCCCGAGGTGACCGTGTCGCGGGTGCAGGCCGACACCGGTGTCTGCCAGTTCGACCTACAGCTCGTGGTCGCCGACGCCTACGGCGAGAACGGTGCGGCGAAGGGCATCTCGGGCGCGATGATGTTCGCGCACGACCTCTTTGACCCGGAGACGGTCCAGGGCTTCGTCAAGCGTCTGTGCCGGATACTGGAAGCGATCGTCGACGATCCGGAGACACCCGTCGGCGAGATCGACTGGCTCGACTCCGCGGAACGTACCGACTTGCTGTCGCGTGTCGGACGGCCGCGGCTCGCCGGTGACCAGGCGCCGCCCTCATCGGTACTCCTGCCGGAGGTCTTCGCCGCTGCGGTTCGGCGGAACCCGCACGGGCCGGCGGTGGTCGCCGGTGGCGTCGAGCTGTCCTACACCGAACTCGACCGACGCTCGAATCGATTGGCACGTCACCTCATCCGACGGGGCGCGGCACCCGAACAGCCGGTCGCCGTCGCGGTCGAGAGGTCCCTGGACTCCGTCATCGCCTGGTGGGCCGTGGTCAAGTCCGGCGCCGCCTACGTGCCGGTCGATCCGCACTACCCGACCGCTCGGATCGGTCAGATGGTCACCGATTCCGGTGCGACGCTGGGTATCACGACGCTCGGTGCACGCGCCGGACTACCCGGGACGATCGACTGGGTCGTCGCGGACGATCCCGCCGACGCCGCGCGCATCGACGCGCTGGACGACGGCGAGGTCGGACAGGCCGAACGGATCCGGCCGGTGCGCGCAGCGAACACGGCGTGGGTCGTGTTCACGTCCGGATCGACCGGGGTGCCCAAGGGCGTCGCGGTCACCCACGCCGGGGTCGCCGACTATCTGTCCTCGCTGTTCGTCGATCCCGCGAGCGGACCCGACTCCCGGGTCCTGCATTTCGCCTCGCCGTCCTTCGACGCCTCACTGCTCGAGATCCTGCTGGCGATCAGTTCGTCGTCGGCACTCGTGGTGGCGCCGACCGACGTACGCGGCGGCAGCGAACTCGGCGACTTCCTCCGCAGCCGACGCGTCACCCACGCGTTCGTGACCCCCGCGGCGCTGGCGTCGGTCGATCCCACGGGTCTCGACGACCTGCGAGAGGTGATGTCCGGCGGCGACGAGGTGCCGACGGATCTGATCACCCGGTGGGTGGGCGACGACCCGGTCCGCGCACGCCGATTCCGAGTGCTGTACGGGCCCACCGAGGCCACGATCGTCGCCACTGCGACCGAGCCGCTGAAGGCGGGGGAACGGTCGACGATCGGTACCCCGATGGCCGGGATGCAGGCCCTGGTCCTGGACGCGCGGATGCAGCCCGTCCCGGTCGGTGTGGCAGGCGAACTCTATCTGGCCGGTCCGGCGCTGGCCCGTGGCTATCTGAACCGGCCCGGCGTCTCGGCATCGCGTTACGTGGCCCATCCCCACGGTCGGGCCGGGGAGCGGATGTACCGCACCGGTGACGTCGTCCGCTGGAATGCCGCCGGGTCGTTGGAGTTCCTGGGACGCAATGATTTCCAGGTCAAGATTCACGGCTTCCGGGTGGAGCTCGGCGAGATCGATGCCACGCTGGGGGAGCATCCCGGGGTGTCGTTCGCGGTGACGGTGCCGCGCCGCGACAGCGGGGTCGGCATGCGGCTGGTCTCCTATGTGGTGCCCGCTCCCGGTGAGGTGGTCTCGGGCGAGAAGCTGCGCGCCCTCCTCCTGGACTCGCTGCCGCCGTACATGGTCCCGGCCGCGGTCATGGTTCTGGACGAGATCCCGTTGACGCCGAGCGGCAAACTCGACCGCAAGGCCCTTCCCGCACCGCTGATCACCACCCGGCGATTCCGCGCCCCGGCGTCCCCGGTGGAGGAGATCGTGGCGGGGGTCTTCGCCGAAGTCCTCGGGATCGAGGGCGGGGTCGGTGCCGACGACGACTTCTTCGACCTCGGCGGCAACAGTCTCGCCGCGACCCGTGTCGTGTCGAGGATCGGCGCGGCCCTGGGCACCAATGTCGGCGTGTCGATGATCTTCGAGGCGTCGACGGTGTCGAAGCTGGCGGCACGGGCCGAATCCCACACGGCCATCGGCCGGATCCCGTTGGGATCGCTGGAACGACCCGCACGCATCCCGCTCTCGTACGCGCAGCAGCGGATGTGGTTCCTCAGCCGGATCGAACCCGACTCGCCGGCGTACAGCATCCCGATCGTCGTACGGCTATCCGGACACCTCGACGTCGACGCCCTCCGGTCGGCCGTCGGGGACGTCGTCGACCGTCACGAGATCCTGCGCACGGTCTACCCCTATGTGGATGCCGAACCCACGCAGGTGATCCTGCCGCCCGCCGCCGACCGTGTCCCGGTCGTCGTCACGTCGGTTCCCGAATCGGAGATGCCGCAGGCGATGTCCCGGCTGCTGGCCAGGCCCTTCGACGTGACGTCGGAGGTCCCGGTGCGGATCAGCCTGTTCTCGCTCGGCGACGACGAGTGGGTGCTCGCGGTCGTCATCCATCACATCGGTGCCGACGGTTCGTCGTTGACGCCGCTCGCCCGCGATCTGATGAACGCGTATGCGGCCCGCACGAACGGTGGGGAACCCGGTTGGGAACCGCTGCCGGTGCAGTACGCGGACTACGCGCTCTGGCAGCGGGTGGTCCTCGGTGCCGCCGATGACCCCGACTCGCTTCTGCACGCGCAGATCGACTACTGGACCAGGCAGCTGGCCGACGCGCCTGCGCTGCTCGAACTGCCCGCCGACCGCACGCGGCCGCCGACACAGTCCTACACCGGCGGTAACGTGCCGCTGACCGTCGACGCCGATCTGCACGCCGCGCTGCAGCAGGTCGCGCGTGCCCACAACACCACGCTGTTCATGGTCTTCCACGCGGCGCTGGCCGCACTCCTGGCCCGGCTCGCGGCGACCGACGACGTGTCGATCGGCACCCCGTATGCCGGGCGAGGCGAGCGCGAACTCGACGATCTGATCGGCATGTTCGTCAACACCCTGGTCCTCCGCACACAGCTGCGGCCGGGCATGTCGTTGCGGGAACTGATCGACGACGTTCGAGACACCGATCTGGCGGCCTTCGGGCACTCGGATGTCCCCTTCGAGCGACTCGTCCAGGAGCTCAACCCGGTCCGGTCCGACGCCTACAACCCGTTGTTCCAGGTGATGCTCGCGTTCCAGAACACCGCCTCGGCAGACATCGAACTACCGGAGCTGTCGGCGTCCGCCGTCGAGCCGGACACCGGGATGTCGCTGTTCGACCTGCAGGTGACGGTGTCGGACACCTACGACGCGAGCGGCGCGCCGGCCGGTCTCCGAGGCGGGATCACCTTCGCCACCGACCTCTTCGACGCATCGACGGTCGCCGGCTTCGGCGAACGCCTGGTGCGGATGCTCACCGCGCTCGCCGAGGATCCCGCGCGAGGAGTGCTCGAGGTCGACCTGCTCGACGACTCGGAACGGGACGCGGTCCTGGTGCGGTGCAACGAGACCGCCCACGCGATCGATCCGACGGCGACGCTGGCGTCGCTCTTCGCCGATTCCGCGGTCCGGTTCGCCGACAGCCCGGCGATCACCGCCGGCGAGACCGTCCTGACCTACGCGGAGTTCGCCGGCCGCGTCAACCGGCTGGCCCGGTGGCTCGTCTCCCGCGGGGTCGGCCCGGATTCACTGGTGGCGCTGCGGATGCGGCGTTCGCTGGACCAGGTGACCGCGATGTACGCGGTGCACGCCGCCGGTGGAGCGTACGTCCCGGTCGATCCCGATCATCCGGCCGAGCGGATCGACTACATGCTGGAGTGCGCCGACCCGGTCGTGGTCCTGACATCGCTCGACGGCGTCGAACTCGACGCCTTCGACGATGCGCCGCTGACCGACGACGACCGGCTCGGTCGGCTGACACCGGACCATCTCGCCTACGTCCTGTTCACCTCCGGTTCCACCGGAAGGCCGAAGGGCGTCGCCGTGTCGCACCGTTCGGTGGTGAACCAGGTTCTCTGGATCAGCGACGAGTACGAGCTGAACGTCACCGACGTCGTCCTCCAGAAGACGCCGGCCACGTTCGACGTCTCGGTGTGGGAGCTGTTCGCCACCCTCGCGGTGGGAGCGCGCCTGGTGATCGCGCGGTCGGACGGACACACCGACACCGACTACCTCGCCGACACGATCGCCCGGGAGCGCGTGACCATCACCTCGTTCGTGCCCTCGATGCTGGCAGTGTTCGCGGGCGCCGCGACCACCGGCTCGTTGGATTCGCTGCGGGCGCTCCTCGTGGCGGGCGAGGCCTTCGGCCCGGACGTGGTCGCCGCGGCGCGGCGGATGCTGCCCGGGGTGGAGCTGCACAATCTCTACGGTCCGACGGAGTTCACGGTGCACGCCACCGCGTATGCCGCGCATCCCGACGACACCCGGGCCGTGCCGATGGGCAAGCCGGTGTGGAATGCCCGTGCCTACGTTCTCGATTCGCGGTTGCAGCCCGTACCGACGGGCGTCACCGGCGATCTGTATCTGTCCGGGACCCAGGTGGCTCGCGGCTATCACGGACGAGCCGGCCTGACCGCGGAACGCTTCGTACCCGACCCGTTCGCGCCGGGGGAGCGGATGTACCGCACCGGCGACCTCGTGCGCCGCCGGCCGAGCGGGGATCTGGAGTACCTGGGCCGCAGCGACTTCCAGGTGAAGCTGCGTGGCCTGCGAATCGAGCTCGGGGAGATCGAGGCGGTGTTCGCCGAACACCCGAAGGTCGCCCGCGCGGTCGCCACGGTCACCTCGACCGACACCGTCGAGTTCCTCGCGGTCTACCTGGTGCCCGCGACCCCGGGCATCGACTCCCCGGACGCCGCCGACTTCGACACCGACGAGGTGACGGCCTACGCGTCGACGGAACTGCCGGGGTACATGATGCCCACCGCGGTGCTGGTGCTGGACACGGTGCCGCTGACCGCGTCGGGCAAGCTCGACCGCAAGCGCCTGCCGAAGCCGGCGCTGAACACCGCGGAGTTCCGCGAGCCGTCGACCTGGCTGGAAGGTGAGATTGTCCGCACCTTCGAACACGTCCTGGGGGTGCCACGGGTGGGGGTCGACGACGACTTCTACGAACTCGGCGGCAACTCGCTGCGGTCGGTCCAGGTGGTCAACGACCTGAAGAGCGAACTGCACATGGACATCCCCGTCCGGTGGATGCTGTCGGCGTCGAGTCCGGCCGATCTGGCCCGGCGGATCGAGGACGGGATGGGCAACGGCGAAGGCACCGGCGAATCCATGGAATTCGATGCGCTGCCACCGCTGGGGTTCGACGTCCTGCTGCCGATCCGGCCGGGCGGTGAGAGGCCGCCCCTGTTCTGCGTTCATCCCGCGTCCGGGCTCTCGTGGGCCTATCACACCCTCGGCCGGCACCTCGCGTCCGGACGACCGGTGTACGGCCTGCAGGCACCACAGATCGGTGGCGAGAAGGACGGTCCCACAACCGTGGCCGGGCTCGCCCGCCGCTACTTCGACGAGATCCGCACCGTGCAGCCGCACGGGCCGTACCACCTGATGGGGTGGTCGCTGGGCGGCACGATCGCGCACGCGGTCGCCGCGGAGATGCGGGCAGCAGGGGAAGAGGTCGCGCTGCTCGCGATGCTCGACACCGAGGCCGACGCGGTCGACACCGAGGCGATCACCACCATCACGGCCGGTGAACTCATCAGCAACCTCGGACCGGTCCTCGGCATCGACTTCGTCAGCGCCGACGCGACCGCGGAGGAGGCGGCCGAACAGATCGCCGCGCGTCTCGGCGGCGGACTCGGCATCGACGCCGAATCCATCGAGAACCTCACCGAGGCGTACAACATGCTGATCCGGGCGACCGGGGACTGGCAGCCACCCGTCGTCGACGTCGACCTGCGGTACTTCACCGCGGTCCGCGACCGTCGTGCGGACGCGGTGGGGCACGACGGATGGGCACCGTATGTCCGCGGGAACATCTCGAACGTCGACGTCGACGTGCACCACCTCGGGATGACCGAGAACGAGGCGATCATCCGGATCGCCGCGATTCTCGACGAATACATGACTCGCGAAAACGGCCACGAGGACGGCCGTTCCGGGTCTAGCGTTTTTCAACAATGGGAGATTCACCATCCAGAAATGAGGTAGTCCATGAGCAGGTCAGGGACTTCGACCGAGCTACGCCGAATGCGCTTCCAGGGCTTGCGCGTTCGACGCCCAGCGGTCGTACTGTTGGGATGTGCGATGGCCGCGTCGTTCGCGGTGACCGCACCTGCCGACGCAGCCACTCCAGGGGCCGGGCCGCCGACACCGGACCTCGCCTCGGCGGGGATTCTCGCCGGGGCCCCGCCGATCGGGAGGTTGCCGGACCTTCGTCCGGTGTCCCAGGTGGTGGTGTCGAAGGCCGTTGGCGGGAAACAGGAGTCGGTCGTGACGTCGACCTGGCCGCGGGTTCTGCCGGGTGATGTGTCGGTGCATCCGACGCCGCTGGGGCCCGCCCGTCGGGTCGCCGATCGAGCGGCCGGAACCGGTGACGTCGTGCGTATCGGCAATCTCGAGCTACGTCGCCCCAGCGTCGTGTCCCGGCAGCTGGCCGCGGACATCAGTGCCGGCTCGGGTGAACTCGTGGCGGGTATCTCCGACGTCCTGCGCAGCAACGGGGTTTCGGTGGCTCGTGCGGACAAGGTCGCCGAACAGATGGTCGGCGACGCCGCGGTCGGTGGTGTGATCGGCGCCGGTGTCGCGGCTCCGCTGGCCTTGGCCGTCGGCGGTGTGGTCGGTGGTGGACTCGGACTCGTTCTCACACTTCCGCTTTGGCCTACCGGTCTCGTCGTGGGTCCGCTGGTCGGGACCGCTGTCGTCGCCACTCTGGTCGCGCTGCCGGCAGTCGCGGCCGGTGTCGCCATCGGAGCGGCGCACGGTTACGACAAGGGGTGGAAGGTGCCGCTCAACCGGAAGCCGGCCACGCGTCCCCAGCCGACGTCGGTCTCTCTCGACCGGGCTCCGGCCCAGGTGGCCCCGCCGGTACCGGCGACCGTCATCAGGCAGCTGACCCCGGTGTCCGCCGTCACGCGGTCGGCCCCGGTGCCCGCGGTTCGGCGCGTGACGCCGACGCCGGCGGTGAAGAGGATCGCGCCCGCCCAGTCCGCCCGTCGCGATGCGGTGCCGTGTTCGCTGCTGCGGATGGCGGAGGTCGCGTTACAGGGAGGTGTGGTCGGCAGCTGCTGATCGGACCAGAGCAACGACCCTGGCGCAGTGACCTACTGCGCCAGGGTCGTTCTGCTCTCCGCTGGGCCGTCGGCCGGTCAGGGCCGGTGTTCGGTCAGCATCCGGATCGCGCCGACGATCGTGCCGACGAGACCCTCGGCGGTGTGGCTGCCGAGCTCGCCGCGCTGTTCGTCGGCGCGCATCATGATGACCGACTCCACGAGGCGGAACGGCAGCAGACAGCGCTTGTCCGCCGGATCGCCCAGCGCCGCGGACGTCAGTGCCGCATAGGCGGCGGCGAGTTCTTGTCGCGCGGAGCGGAATTCGACGAATCGGGGTTCGCCCACCTCGGGTAGCAGATAGAGCGCGCCGAGGTTCCAGCGTGCGCGGGCGAGCTGTTCCACGTCGAACCGGGCCAGTGTGAGCAGCCGATCCAACGCCGGTCCCTCGGTGTCGAGCAGAGCGCGGGCCTGTTCGACCGAGGCGAGCACGGTCGTCTCCAGCAGGTTCGCGAGGATGTCGTCCTTGGTGCCGAAGTAGTGGTACATCGATGCCTGACGGATGCCCACGGCCTCGGCGATCATCCGCGTCGATGTCCCGGTGTAGCCGTGGCGCGTGAAGAGCTCGGCGGCGGCGTCGAGGATCTCGTCGCGGGCGGTCTCGCCCCGACGTCTCGACGGCACCAGGCGTGGGCGCCCGGGACCGCCGGATGTGGTGGCCGAGCGCGCGCCGGTCGCCATGATTCCTCCTGCGTTGGTGGATGTTCTCGACCCAGTGGACCATGTGTGAGCGACTCCGGAGGCCGTTGCGATACCTCGACCTGCATCGATTAACGCACTCGTTACGCCCGTTTTCGCGGTCGGAACAAAACTGTCAACCGCAAGAAATGTTCGTTCGCTTATCTGTCAACTGACAGATTCGCGCTCGACGAGGAGCTCCTCGACAAGAAGGAACGCACCATGACCTCAACCCCGGAAACGGCTGTTGCGCCACCGGCCACCGCGCCGGCCGGCGACCTCGACGCCGACGACCTCTCCGAATTCGGTTACGAGCAGCAGCTGCACCGCTCGCTCGGCAAATTCGCCTCCTTCGCTGCGGGCTTCTCGTTCGTCTCCATTCTGACCACGATCTTCCAGCTCTTCGGACTCGGCTTCGGATTCGGTGGACCGGCGTTCTTCTGGACCTGGCCGATCGTCTACGCAGGCCAGTTCCTGGTGGCCCTGTGCTTCGCGGAAATCGCTGCGCGGTACCCGATCTCGGGTGCCATCTACCAGTGGTCCCGCCGCCTGGGCGGTGAGGTCATCGGCTGGTTCGGTGGATGGTTCATGATGATCGCGCAGATCGTCACCGCCGCCGCCGCGGCCATCGCGCTGCAGGTGGTCCTGCCTGCGGTGTGGACGGGCTTTCAGATCGTCGGTGACGACCCGACGCTCACCAGTACCAGCGGTGCGGCGAATGCGGTGCTGCTCGGCTCGATCCTCCTGGTGATCGTCACCGCGATCAACTGTGTCGGCGTCACCTGGATGAGCCGCGTCAACAGCATCGGCGTCATCTGCGAACTCGTCGGCGTCACCGCGGTGATCCTCGCGCTGTTCACCCACGCCCGCCGCGGCCCCGACGTCGTCTTCGACACCGGCGTCCCCGGGCAGCAACCCGGCTACATCTGGGCGTTCATCGTGTCCGGCCTGATGGCCGCATATGTCATGGTCGGATTCGGTTCCGCAGGCGAGCTCGCCGAGGAGACCCGGGACCCGCGACGGGTCGCACCGCGCACCATCCGGATGGCTCTGACCGTCTCCGCCGTCGGCGGTGGACTGATGCTGCTCGGTGCGCTCATGGCAGCGCCGACGCTCGATGAGGAACTCGCGACCGGCGGACTGCCCTACGTCCTGGACTCGGTGCTCGGCAGCTTCTGGGGCAAGGTCCTGCTGTGCGACGTCGCGGTGGCGATCTTCATCTGCACCCTCGCCATCCAGACCGCGTGCTCGCGACTGATGTTCTCGATGGCCCGCGACGGCCGGCTCCCGTTCTCCGCGCAGCTGTCCCACGTCAACCGCCGCACCGGTACCCCGATCGCGCCGTCGATCCTCATCGGTGTGCTCTGCATCGGCATCCTGCTGGTCAACGTGGGCAACTCCGCGATCTTCGCGACACTCGCCAGCGTCTGCATCATCCTGATCTACCTGGCCTACCTCGCGGTCACCGGTCCGATGCTCTACCGCCGGTTCCAGGGCTGGCCGCACCGGGGCGGCGTCGACGCCGGCGGCAAGAAGCTGTTCAGCCTGGGTCGCCTCGGGATCGTCGTCAACGCTCTCGCGGTGCTCTACGGAGCGCTCATGGTGATCAACCTGGCCTGGCCACGCGCCGAGGTCTTCGATCCCGCGGGCGAGATGCCGATCCTGCGCTGGGCCGGACCGATCTGCATCGCCGTCACCGTCCTCGTCGGGATCGCGTGTTTCCCACGCGGCAAGGAACATCCGAAGCCCGTCACCTTCCCCGCTTCCTGAACAACTCGGAGGAGTCACGAGAATGACCACCATCACCGCCACCGGGACCACCGCGGGAGCCCGCGAGCATGCCCGGTCGCAGGCCGGCCGTATCACCGACAGCATGCCGGTCGTCCCGGCGTCGAACTGGCCGAACCCACCCGCGGGCATCGAGCCCGCATCCCTGACCTGGGCCGAGGCCGTTCCCGGTGGGCGCTACACCAGCAAGGTCCTGGCCCGCGGTACGCGCCTGCGCCTGCACGACGTCGCCGGTTCGGCCTGCGCCCACATCCTGTTGTGGCGCGCCGACGCACCGTGGGAGCGGCTCAATGTCGCCGACACGGTGAAGGTCCCGTGGCAGGCCTATCTCGGCGCCGGACATCCGTTGCTGAGTGATCAGGGACGCGTCCTGGCGACCGTCGTCGCCGACGAGTCCGGCCATCACGACGCCCTCTGCGGCACGACCACTCTCGCCGGCAACATCGCGAAATACGGCGACGGACATGTACATTCGGCAACCCCGGCGGGACGCGAGATGTTCACTCTCGCCGCCGCCAAGCACGGCCTGACGCCGACCGACGTCGCACCCTCGGTGTCGTTCTTCCACGGGGTGAAGGTCGAGGACGACGGCTCGTTGCGCTCCACCGGTTCCGCCGGTGCCGACAAGTCGGTCGACCTCATCCTGCACCTGCCGTGCGTCGTGGCGATCGTGAACACCGCACACCCCGTCGACCCGTCGCCGACCTTCGACACCACCTCGCTCGAGTTGCTCGCGTGGAAGGCCCAGGCCGAACTCGATGCGCTGCTGGCCGGCGTCGCACACACCGACCCCGAATACCAACGGGCCGTCGCCAACTCCGAAGACGCCTGGGCCGCGGCTCGTTTCTGAGCTCCCCATCCCGAGAGGACCGAACACTCATGACCGCCACCATCGATCTCGCCGCGGCACCCGCCGCCGGCCTCGCCCTCGTCACCGGCACGGTCGTCCACGACGCCACCGTGGGTGAACGCGGCCCCTGGTCGGGTGTCGTCGCGGCCGGCGACGTGCTCACCATCGTCGACCTACACGGCAACCAGGCCGTGGACACCCTCTTCTACGGTGCCGACGACCACACGAAGCGCTACTCGGCGCAGGCCACGATCGCCGCGCAGGGCAACATCTTCCTGACCACCGGCACCGTCATCCGCGACCAGGAGGGCGACCCGCTGATGACGATCGTCGCCGACGAGGTCGGCAACCACGACACCGTCGGTGGTGCGTGCTCGCAGGAGTCCAACACCCTCCGCTACGGCCACCACACCAAGCATCAGCACGCGTGTGTCGAGAACTTCCTGATCGAGGGCAGCCGGCACGGACTGGGCAAGGCCGACCTGGTCGGCAACGTCAACTTCTTCATGAACGTGCCGGTCGACCCCGACGGGTCTCTCGGCATCGTCGACGGACTGTCGGCGCCCGGAAAGCGCCTAGCGCTGCGCGCCGAGACCGACACCCTGGTGCTGATCTCCAACTGCCCGCAGATCAACAACCCGTGCAACGGATTCGACCCGACCGCGGTCCGGGTCATCGTGACCCGACCAGCCGCCTGACACCTCCGCCGCGTCGAATCCGTACAGCTCACCGACTCACCGAGGGACCACACCATGTCTGCCTCCATCGGGGCCCCCACGCCGGCCCCCGTCACCGTCCTGCGGTCCGGCCCGCTCACCACCATCCAGGACTGGCCCGGTCGTACCGGGTACTGGAAGGTCGGGGTACCGCCCTCCGGGCCGATGGACGACCTGTCGTTCCGGCTCGCCAACCTCGCGGTCGGCAACCCCGAGGCGGCGGCCGGCCTCGAGATCACCCTCATGGGTCCGGCATTGCGTTTCGAGGCCGGGGCCGTCGTGGCGGTCACCGGTGCGCCGGTCGCCGTGACGCTCAACGGACGGCCCGTGCCGCAATGGGTTCCGTTGTCGGTGGCTGCCGGTGACGTCCTCGACGTGGGTACCGTCGGGTCGCTGGGCATGCGGGCATACATCGCGGTGTCGGGCGGATTCGACGCGGAGGATTATCTCGGTAGCCGTTCGACCTTCACGATGGGGCGTTTCGGTGGACTCGACGGCCGGCCGCTCGCGGCGGGCGATCAGCTCGCACTGCTGGGCGGTCCGACCGGTCCGGCGCGGCGCATCCTCGGCGACGAGCAGCCCGCCTTGACCAACACCTGGCAACTGGCGGTGACCGTCGGTCCGCACGGCGCACCCGAGTTCTTCACCGAGGCCGACATCGCCGACCTGTTCGCCACCGATTACGAGGTGCACTTCAACTCCGACCGGACGGGCATCCGGCTGATCGGTCCCAAGCCGCGATGGGCGCGCAATGACGGCGGCGAAGCCGGACTGCATCCGTCGAACATCCACGACAACGCGTACTCCGTTGGTGCCCTGGACTTCACCGGCGACACACCGATCCTTCTCGGACCCGACGGGCCGAGCCTCGGCGGATTCGTGTGCCCGGTGACGGTCGTGACCGCCCAGCGGTGGAAGCTCGGTCAGCTCAAGCCCGGTGACACGATCCGCTTCGTGGCCGTGCGCAGTGCGGAGACCGCCTCGCCCAAGGAGACCGGCCTCGGCCGGCGCGCCAGTTTCGTCGACGTCCTGTCCTCGGGCGGCGACGCCGACAACGGAATCCTCGGCTCGACGACGACCGCCGACGGGTCGACGTCGGTGACGTACCGCCGCTCCGGAGACGACAACATCCTCGTCGAATACGGCGAGATGCAGCTCGACCTGGCGCTCCGGGCACGTGTGCACGCGCTGAGTGAGCGCATCGCCGCCGAAGAGCCCCGGGGTCTGATCGATCTCACGCCCGGCATCCGGTCGCTGCAGGTGAAAGCGGACCCGGATGTGTGGTCACAGACGCAGATGCTCGAATGGCTGGCCGAATGCGAGAGCGAGCTTCCCGCCGCCGAAGATCTCGTGGTGCCCAGCCGAACGGTTCACCTGCCGCTGTCGTGGGACGACCCGGCCACCCGGGAGGCCATCGAACGCTACATGCTCGGTGTGCGTTCCGACGCTCCCTGGTGCCCGTGGAACATCGAGTTCATCCGCCGCATGAACGGCCTCGACTCCGTCGACGACGTCTATCGCACCGTGTTCGACGCCAGCTATCTGGTACTCGGCCTGGGCGACGTGTATCTCGGTGCGCCGGTGGCGGTTCCGCTGGACCCCCGCCACCGGCTCGTCACGACGAAGTACAACCCGGCGCGGACCTGGACGCCGGAGAACGCGGTCGGCATCGGCGGTGCTTACCTGTGCATCTACGGAATGGAGGGTCCCGGCGGCTATCAGTTCGTCGGACGCACCACGCAGGTGTGGAACCATCGCCACCCGCAGCCGGCTCCCGGTTTCGATCCCGAACACCCATGGTTGCTGCGCTTCTTCGACCGTATCCACTGGTACCCGGTGAGTGCCGAGGAACTCCTCGACATGCGCGCCCACGTCGCTGCCGGACGCGGGGACAGTACCAAGATCGTCGACGGTGTCTTCTCGCTGGCAGAACACCAGCAGTACCTCGAAGACAATGCCGCCGACATCGCCTCTCGGCGGGAGAAGATGGAGATCGCCCGGGCCGAGGAGCGTCAGAGATGGTCGGCGCAGGGTGAATTCGCCGACGACGGCAACGGCGCCGAGACGGCAGTGGTCGGCGTGGGGAACGAGGAGCGAGTGGCATGAGCAAGGTCGACGAGGTCTACACCCGGATCGCCGCGGCGGACCGTCCCGAGGTGTTCCTCACGTTGCGTCCGCAGGCGGACGTCGCGGCCGAGTTCGATGCGGCACTCGCGTCCGGCGGGCCGCTGGCCGGCACGATCCTCGCGGTCAAGGACAACGTCGACGTCGCCGGGCTGCCGACCACCGCGGCCTGCCCGGGCTACGCCTCCACGCCGACCGCAGACGCACCCGCGGTCGCGGCACTGCGGGCGGCCGGTGCCGTGGTGATCGGGAAGACGAACCTCGACCAGTTCGCGACCGGACTCGTGGGAACGCGCAGTCCTCATGGCGCCGTGCGTGATTCGCGACGACCCGATCGCATCTCGGGCGGTTCGAGTTCGGGATCTGCGGTGGCGGTTGCGCTCGGATTCGCGGACATAGCGATCGGCACCGACACCGCCGGATCGGGCCGCGTACCCGCGGGCCTACAAGGGCTCGTCGGCGTCAAGCCGACGGTCGGGGCGATCTCGACCGACGGCGTCGTGCCGGCGTGTGCAAGCTATGATACGGTCACGATCTTCGCCGCCGACCTCCCACTGGCGAACCGCGCCATGTCGGCTATGGCTGCAGCGCAGGGCCCGAGGCCGTTCGGCTCGTCGGCGCCGCTGGCCGCACCGGAACGTCCCGTGGTCGCCGTGCCCGCCGACCTGCCTGAACTCGACGAGGCCTGGCGCGCCGCGTTCGCCGAGGCGGTGCTGCGGGCCGAGGCCGCCGGACTCGTGATCAAGACCGTCGACCTGTCGCCCTTCCTGGCGGCTGCGAAACTTCTGTATGAGGACGCGCTCGTCGCCGAACGGCACGACGCGGTCGGTGACTTCCTGGACTCGGCGGACCCGGACGATGCCGGGCTCGACCCCACCGTAGCCGGGATCATCGGTGCCGCAGCTCGATTCACCGCCGTGGATCTCCTCCGCGCGCGCCGCCGCCTTGCCGAACTCCGGACGGAGGCCATGGAGGAGTGGGGTGACGCCACCGTGCTGATGGTCCCGACCGCGCCGGCGCACCCGACGATCGCCGAGGTCGCCGACGACCCGGTCGGCGTCAACTCCCGGATGGGCACGTACACCAACTTCTGCAATCTGTTCGATCTCTGCGGCCTCGCCGTCCCGAGCGGCGTCGTATCCGAAACCGACGGGACCGAGGCGCAATTCGGCGTCACCTTCCTGGGCACGGCACACGAGGATGCGGTCCTCGTCGACGTGGCGGGCCGGTTCCTCGGTGCTCCCGACATCCGGGCGTCGTGGGTGGAGACCGCGGAGTCGATCGAGCTCGCGGTCTTCGGCGCGCACATGCGGGGCGGGCCGCTCACCCACGAGCTCAGCGAGCGTGGCGCCCGATGGGCGGGCGAGATCACCACGACCCCGACCTACCGACTCGTAGCGCTCGACACCATCCCGCCGAAACCGGGCCTGATCCGCGATCCTGCTGCCGGACGGGCCATTCGGGGCGAGATCTGGCGGTTGTCGCCGGCCGCGCTCGGCGAGTTCCTCGCCGCTCTGCCGGAACCGATGATGCTGGGCAAGGTCGAGGTGGCCGCCGGCGAGACGGGACCGGCGCGGTGGATCGTCGGCTTCGGTTGCGCGGCCGACGCCGGTGCTGCCGGAACGGAACTCGACCGCGACCGCTGGTAGTCCCGACCTCGCCCACCCGCATCTCATCCGTATGACGTCGAGCCCGGTATCCGGGTTCGACGTCATACGGATCGGGGCGGCCGCATCCGTCTCGCGCAAACCTTCCGACCTGGTCGTTTGTCCAGCAGGTCGCTTTCGTGCCGTGGCGCCGCGTCGGCTACCAATTTTCGATCCCCGGTGCTTAACTTGCTCAGCGCAAGGGGTGGGAGAAGAAAGTTGGACGAGTGACCAGCATGGGGCGGAACGGAACTCAGCGTTCGGAGAAGGTCGCGCGCCGCGCGGACCGCAAGCAGAAGCGCCAGCACCGCGTCGTCGCGGGTGCTGCCGCGCTCGCCACGGTCGCCGCGATCGGCGCCGGACAGGCGATGGAACCGGCCGCGGCAGAGGCATTGTCGTTGTGGCCGACCCCCACGACCGGCTCCGGTCTGGCGAACCAGATCAAGGACCTGAAGAACGAGTACGGTACGAATCCGCTGGGCGACCTCTTCGCCGACATCAACAACGAGGCTCTGGCCGAGCTCGTCGAGGCGTGGCGGATCGAGCTCTGCGCATCGGGCGGTGGCAATGGGGGAGCGGACTGCTCCGATTCGTCCACCGACCTCGGTGGATTCGGCGTCGCGGTCGTGCTGCCCGACAGCCTCGAGCTGGTCCCGGTCGGCGTGTACGGCTCGTTCAAGGAGCTCTACGACGGTATTCCGCAGTGGATCAAGGATGCCGCGAACGTCATTCTCGTGCCGATCTTCCAGACGGAGCTGCCCTCCGAGATCACACCCGAACCCGACACCACCGGCTCGGCGACGGTCAAGGGCAACGGTTTTCAGTTTGCCCTCGCATACCGCGACGGTGATGCCACCGCCGTCTCCTACCTGCCGCTGAGCATCGCGACCGCCGGGGCCAGCGACGGCCGGTCGGCGTTCGCCTTCGCGGTGATCGGTTCGGCCCACGCGTGGAACACCGGCGATCTCGACGTGACCGTTCTCGGCAAACCTCTGGCCACCATCCCGGGGATCACGGGCGTCGGTTGCTACGGCGGACTCACCGCCGGCTACGCCGACGGCGTCGGCGCGTGTGCGAATGTCGCCGGAACCTTCGACTTCCGTTACCAGCAGCCCAACGGCGAGGTGCAGTTCGCGCTCACCGACCCGACTGCGCTCCTGGCGGACCCGACCGGCGTACTGGGCGGCGCAGGTCTCGAGATCCTGTCCGGCTTGGCGTCCGCGCTGCTCGGCGGCGAAGGTGTCGACTTCGACGGAGACTGGTTCTCCCTCTCCAAGGACTTCGCCCGGCTCAGTGTCGGGGGCGACCACGGCCTGCTCAGCGGCAACTTCCTCCGCCTCACCAGCGACTACGGCTTCACCGGGCCGATCACCGTCGACTGGCTCGGCTCCACGGTCACCTTCCGTCCCCTGGTCGAGGTGAACGGCGAACTCCGGCCCAATCGTCTCGGCCGCCCGGTCATCTCCTTCGGTCAGCTCGACACCGGCGAGATCGTCCCGGTGATCCACATACCGAGCTACGAGTTCCCCTTCGGTATCCCGGCGACCGACGACGCGGTGATCCCGCAGTCGAACACCGTCGCCCGGGTCGCGGCCTCGGCCCCCACCGGGTTCGCGTCGGTCACCTCTGCGGACACCGAAGCCCCCGAGCTCGCTGCCCCCGAGACCGGCGAGTCGGGCAGCGACGTCGTCGAGGAAGAGGAATACGTCGGCAAGCATCGCGCCACCTACGAGGGCAAGCACCGCGCCCCCGAAACCGCGGTGGACGCCGAGGACACCGGTGCGGGCTCGGACGACGGTGCGGGCAACGACGACGGTTCGGGCACCGACGACGGCGGTGAATCGGGCAGCGGCTCCAGCGGTTCCGGTTCCGACGGCGCCGGTTCGGACAGCGGCGGCGACGCGGGTCCGGACGCCGGCGGCGACGCGGGTTCGGACACCGACTCCGCCAGCGCATCGGACTCGGGCTCGGACTCGGCGAGCAGCTCCGGCGCAGAAGCGGCCTGACACCGGCCGCCCCCCAGACCGGCGCCCCGGCATTGCACTCGATCCGTGCCGGGGCGTCGACCACTACTCTGGACGAAAAGCGGGGCTGGACGCCACGCGGAGCCGATGAGGAGGTCGTGATGGCGATCGATCGCGACAGAAGCAGAGCGGTGTCGGAGGTCGTCCGGGAGCATCCGGTGATGAGCCTGGTCGCGGTCTCGCCGGGCATCGCCGTGTTCGTGGTCCTGCTGCTGCTCGACCAGACGTTCCTGGCGATCCTGTTCGCCGTCCTCGCCGTCGGCGGCGGAGTGTATCTGTTGACCCGCAAACGGTGAGCACGTCGCCCGCGCGGTGAAACCGCGACTCGACGGCGGGCGCGGCTACAGTGGTGGCCACTGAGCTCGACCGCGACGCCGTGCGCGTCGGCGGCGGGCGCACGCGGGTGAAGGGAGTGCGGGCACATGATCGACTATTCGGGTCGTCACCACGGCCCGGCGGCCGGGCGGCCGGGTCGCTGACCATGTCCACGCGCGTCGATGCCTACATCTGGGCGATCCGTTTGACCAAGACCCGATCCGCGGCGGGTGCGGCGTGCCGGGGTGGCCATGTGCGGGTCAACGGCGTAACCGCGAAGCCCGCTCAGCCCGTGGTTCCGGGCGACGAGATCCGTGTCCGTCTGGCCGGGCGCGAACGCATCGTCGAGGTGATCAAGACGATCAACAAGCGGGTGTCCGCGCCGATGGCCGCCGAATGTTTCGTCGACCGGTCCCCTCCACCTCCGCCCAAGGAGATCCTCGCAAGCCAGCCCCGTCGTGACCGCGGCGCCGGCAGGCCCACCAAACGTGAACGGCGACAACTCGATCGGCTCCGCGACTCGAGCTTCCTCGTCGCACTCCTCGCCGTCGTCGTGCTGCTGGTCGGCGGTTGTTCGGACGACGCGCCGGCCGACCCGAACAAGCCGAACACCCCGGAGGCCCCCGCCCAGGCGGGCTCCGGACCGTTTTTCGGCAAATGCGGTGGGGTGACGCTGGACGAGGTCACCCGGATCACCGGTTTCGGCGGGCTCACCGAGACCGTCAACAACACCTCGGTCTGTGAGTGGGACACCACCGGCTCGCGCACGGGCGCGGTCGCCTCGTTCAACTGGTACCGGGGTTCACCCATCGGCCGGGAAGAGGCCAACGTCAAGTTGTCGCGCGATGTCACGAACAAGCTCGAGATCGACGGTCATCAGGGGTTCATCGGCTACACCCAGTCCGGTCAGATCTGTGAGGTCGGTATCGGTTTCGGGGCCGACTTCTTCGAATGGTCCATCCGCGGCGACGCACAGCAGGCCCGTCCGATCGAGCAGATCTGCGACGCCGCCCGGGAGTTGGCGACACTGTCGATCGAGCGTGCGTCATGAGGCGGCCGCTGGCGGTTCTCATCGCCCTTCTCCTCGGCCTGACCGCGCTCGCCGGGTGTGCACGAACGGTCGACGGTGAGCCGGTGCCGGTGGGCGCCGCCGGACAGTCCGGCAGCAGTGACATCGACACCGATCAGTTCGACAAGCTGCTCCTCGAATGCGACGTGCTCCCCGACGCCATGATCGCCGACGTCGTGGCCGGCGGTGGATTCGCCGAGCGATCCTTCAGCGGTGCCATCTGCCGTTGGCTGGTGTCCGGTGCCACCGACGTCGTCAGCGTGACGTTCAACTGGTTCGAATGGGGCAACGTCAACCTCGAGAAGGAGACGGCGAAGAAGCTCGGATTCCAGACCGAGAACATCAAGGTCGCCAGCCAGTCCGCCTTCACCCAGCGCAGTCCCGACCGTCCGGGCGTCTGCGGGGTCACCGCGCGGGCGCCCAGCCGGGGGATCTTCACCTGGTTCGTCGAACCCCGCAGCGCGCCCCAGGGGGACCCGTGCGCAGCCCCGATCAAGCTGATGGAACTGCTCCTCCAGGGCGGTCAGTAGCGCCGCGCCTCAGGCCGGTAGCGGCCCCACCACCACACTCGCGGCAACGACCAGCTCGTCGCCGGACCCTGGTACCAGCAGCCACACCGTCAGCTGGTCGCCCTCGCGGACGCGACGAAGGGTGAGGCGCGTCCCGGGGACGATGGGCCGCAGGTACTCGATGACCACCCGGTGCGGCATGTCGACGAGATCGGGGTGTTCGACCAGCTCGTCCTCGATGGCCTCGAGGTAGGCGGCGTTGTTGAGGTGCTTGAACGGATCGAAGTCGGTGATGCGCAGGACGTGCTCGCGATCGGGGAACGGGATGTCCTCGGCGGCCGGAGCCTTCTCCGGGTTCATCGACTTCCACCGCAGACGGTGTTCGTCGGTCATCGACGACAGCATCTCGAAGGCCTCGTCCGACAGCCGCGAGGGCACGCCCTTGTCGTTGACGTTGATCCAGAACGCCTCGGTCTCGATCAGGCCCTCGGGACGCGGGTCGGGATTGAACCGGTTGGTCTCGTGGTCGGAGGTCAGACGTACCCGCATGTTGGTCCACCGCGTCGACAGGGCCCCGCACCAGCGCTGGGCCGTCACCGTCCCGGGCCAGGAAATCGGCCGGATGACGTCGATGACGGTTCGCCGGACGATCCAGAACGGTTCGGTCTTGCCGAACTCCGTGGCCTCGAGGTTGTCGTTGGCGATGTCCTGCAGATATCGAGCGACGGCGTCGAGCCGCACCCGCATGTCCTGATCGACATCACCGGTCCGGACCCGGTACTGCGCCTGGTAGAACCGGGCGCCGTCCTTGCGGGCCGGTAATGATCCCGCTTGTACACCTGAAGTAACCTGGCTCACTCGAGTCCCTTCAATGGGTCGCAGGTATCTTTGCAGTTAAGATACAGTCAAGGCCGAAACTAGAACACGTTCTACGTGTTGGATTACGAGGAAACAGCAGATGGCGCATGTGATTACCCGGCCATGTTGCAACGACGCGAGTTGCGTGAGCGTGTGTCCGGTGAACTGTATCCACCCGACGCCCGACGAGCCGGAATTCCTGACGGCCGAGGCGCTCTACATCGACCCGGAGACCTGCATCGACTGCGGCGCGTGCATCGACGAGTGCCCGGTCGAGGCGATCGTCCCCGACGATCAGCTCACCGAGCGCGACGAGCCGTATCTGCAGATCAACGCGGACTACTACAAGGACCACGACGTCGAGGGCGGGCTCGTCCCGCCGCGCAAGTCGCCGCAGCTGCCCGACAAGGAGCTGCACGTGGCGATCATCGGCGCCGGGCCGGCCGCCTTCTACGCCGCCGAGGAACTCGTGCGCAAGCAGAGCATCAAGGTCGACATGTTCGATCGCCTGCCCACGCCCTACGGCCTGGTCCGCGCGGGCGTCGCCCCGGACCACGCCGCCACCAAGGGCGTCGAGAAGACCTTCGCGTCCGTCGCCGCCAAGAAGAACTTCGACTACTACCTCAACGTCGAGGTCGGCAAGCACATCAGCCACGACGAACTCGTCGCGCGCTACCACGCGGTCATCTACGCGGTGGGTGCCGCCACCGACAAGCGGCTGGGCATCGAGGGGGAGGACCTGCGCAACTCCGTCGCGGCCACTCAGTTCGTCGCCTGGTACAACGGCCACCCGGACTTCGCCGACCTCGATGTCGACCTGTCCTCGGAGCGCGCGGTGGTGGTCGGAAACGGCAACGTGGCGCTCGACGTGGCACGCATCCTCGTGACCGATCCCGACGAGCTGGCCAAGACCGACATCGCCGACCACGCCCTGGCGAAGCTGCGTGAGTCGAACATCAAGGAGGTCGTGCTGCTCGGCCGGCGAGGCGTCGCCCAGGCTGCCTACACCAACAGCGAGTTCCTGGCCCTCGGCGACGTCGAGGGGGTCGACGTGGTCATCGATCCCGAGGACCTCGCCCTCGACCCGGCCACCGAGGCGGCGCTGGCCGACGACACGCTCGACTCCACCATCGCAACCAAGATCCGGCTGGCCCGCGAGTTCACCGAACGGCCGCAGACGCCCGGCAACAAGCGCATCGTCTTCCGCTTCCTGACGTCTCCTGTGGAGATCGCCGGTGACGGAGAGGTGACCGCGCTGACGTGCGTGCGCAATGCCTACACCGACGCCTCCGGGCGAGTGGCCGTGACGCCGACCGATGAGCGGTTCGACCTCGAGACGGGCCTGGTGCTGCGAGCCATCGGCTACCGGGGCGTCCCGGTCACCGACCTCCCCTTCGACGAGGGACGCGGCGTCGTCCCGAATGCCGGCGGGCGGGTCCAGGTGGCCGCCGACGGCGAGGTCATGCCGGGCCTGTACGTCACCGGGTGGATCAAGCGCGGGGCCACCGGCGGGATCGGCATGAATCGGCTGTGTGGTCAGGAGACGGCGCGCGCCGTGATCGACGACTTCGTCGCCGGCACGATCGCCGATCCGTCGACCCCGCGTGACGATGTCGCCGCGCTCGTCGCCGATCGCGGTGCCAACCGCATCGACCTCGCCGGGTGGAAGGCCATCGACGCCGCCGAGAAGTCGGCGGGCAAGGCGGCCGGCCGTGCGCGTGCGAAGTTCGTGAGCATCTCCGAGTTCGAGGCGGCTGCCACCGCCGGGGCGCAGTAACCGTGCGGATTGCACTGCTGTCCTACCGCAGCAAACCTCATTGCGGTGGGCAGGGGGTGTACGTCCGTCATCTGTCCCGAGAGCTCGCGCTTCTCGGGCACAGCGTCGAGATCTTCTCGGGGCAGCCGTACCCGGAACTGGACCAGTCGGCCATCGACGCCGGTGTCACGATCACCAAGGTGCCGAGCCTCGGGCTCTACGACGAGCCGGACCCCTTCCGTACCCCGGGACTGAGCGAGTACCGCGACTGGATCGACCTGCTCGAGGTCGGATCGATGTGGACGGCGAGCTTCGGCGAGCCGCTCACCTTCAGCCTCCGGGTCGCCCGGTTGCTGAAGGAGCGGCGCGACGACTTCGACATCGTGCACGACAACCAGTGTCTCGGTTACGGATTGCTCGACATCCAGAAGGCGGGCTTCCCGCTGATCGCGACGATCCACCACCCGATCACGCGGGACCGCACCCTCGCGGTCCGCGCGGCCAAGGGCTGGCGCAAGATCACTGCGTGGCGGTGGCATTCCTTCCTGCGTATGCAGGGACGTGTGTCGCGCCGGATCCCGGAACTGCTCACCGTCTCCCGTAGCAGCGAGGTCGACATCCGCAAGGCCTTCGACATCCCGTCGGGCCGTATCACGACGATTCCACTCGGCGTCGACACCGAGATCTTCACGCCCGGAACCGAACGCGTACCGGGACGCATCGTCAGCATCGCCAGTGCAGACGCACCTCTCAAGGGGGTGTCGTACCTGCTCGAGGCGGTGGCGAAGCTCGCCGCCGAACGCGACGACGTGCAACTGGTACTGGTGTCCAAATTGGACCCGAATGGACCGTCTGCCGCGATGATCGAGGATCTCGCGATCGCCGATCGGGTGTCGGTGGTCTCGGGGCTCGAGGACTCCGAGATCGCGGAACTCCTGGCCTCGGCCGAGGTTGCATGCGTGCCGTCCCTGTACGAGGGCTTCTCGTTGCCGGCGGTCGAGGCGATGAGCTGTGGCACACCGCTGGTGGCCACTCGCGCCGGCGCGATCCCGGAGGTCGTCGGTACGGGCGAGGAAGCCGCGCTGCTGGTTCCGCCGCGGGACTCCGGGCGTCTGGCGCAGGCGATCGGTCGACTCTTCGACGACGCCGAGCTGCGGGCTCGTCTGGGCTCGGGCGGACGGCGCCGGGCCGAGGAGAACTACAGCTGGGCGGCGGTGGCCGCGAAGACGGCGGCCCACTACGAAACCGTGCTGGCCGGACACCGGCGAGCAACAGAAGGGACATCGAGTGCTGACAGTTGATTTCGACCGTCTGGGCGTGGGCCCGGGCACCAAGGCGATCGACATCGGGGCGGGTCAGGGACGACACTCCTTCGAGATGTTCCGGCGGGGCGCGGATGTCATCGCCTTCGACATGTCGGAGAGCGACATGGCCGATGTCGCGGAGATGTTCGACGCCATGACGGCCGAGGGGCATGTGCCCGCTTCGGCCAAGGCGCGCGCCGAGGTCGGTGACGCACTGCGTCTCCCGTACGCGGACAACAGCTTCGATGTGGTGCTGATGTCGGAGATCCTGGAGCACATTCCGTCCGACGAGAGTGCGATCAGCGAGATGGTTCGCGTTCTCAAGCCCGGTGGGGTGGCCGCGGTGACGGTGCCGCGGTACTGGCCGGAGAAGGTCTGCTGGGCCCTGTCGGATGAGTACCACGAGGTAGAGGGCGGACACGTCCGCATCTACAAGGCCTCCGAACTGGCCGGCAAGCTGCGCACGGCGGGCCTCGAGGTCACCGGCACCGATCACGCACACGCTCTGCACGCTCCGTACTGGTGGCTGAAATGTGCTGTCGGCGTGGAGAACAACGACAACCCGCTGGTGAAGGGCTACCACCAGCTGCTCGTCTGGGACATGATGAGCAAGCCGTGGCTGACCCGGGTGGGTGAGCAGGTGCTCAACCCGTTCATCGGGAAGTCCGTGGCCCTGTATCTCCGTAAGCCCGAGATTGCTGCGTCTTCATGACGGTCGCTCCGGCTGTCCCTGGAGTGGTCACCGCCGAGCAGATGCGCGCCACCGGCGCAGCGATCGTCGGCATGCAGGAGGAATCCGGCGCACTGCCGTGGTTCCCCGGCGGGCAAACCGATCCGTGGGACCACATCGAATCGGCGATGGCGTTGTCGGTCACCGGTTTTCACGCCGAGGCCGAGGCCGCTTACGAGTGGTCGCGGCGCAAGCAGCGAGCCGATGGTTCCTGGCCGATCCGCACTGTGTGCGGCAAGGTCGAGGATGCCGGCACCGACAGCAACTTCTGCGCCTACATCGCGGTCGGGGTGTGGCATCACTACCTGATCACCGGGGATGATGGCTTCCTGCAACGGATGTGGCCGGCGGTCTGGTCGGCGATCGACTGCGTCCTCCGATTCCAGCGCGAGGACGGCGCGTTCCGGTGGGGTGGCGACCACCGCACCGGCGCCATGTTCGGTGAAGCCCTGATCACGGGCAACTCCAGCATCTTTCAGGCTCTGGACTGTGCGATCCGGATCGCCGGTCAGATGGATCAGCCCGACGAGGACTGGATCGTCGCCCACACCAGGCTCGGGGATGTGATCCGCGCCGACATCGTGCGGGACGAGTGGGAGATCTTCACGCCCCCGTCCGAACACTCGATGGACTGGTACTACCCGATCCTCGGCGGTGCGATGCGCGGCCAGGAGGGTCAGGAACTGATCGCCCGTCGCTGGGACCAGTTCGTCGTCCCCGGCAAGGGTGTGCGGTGCGTCGACCACCGCCCATGGGTCACCGGCGCCGAAACCTGCGAGTTGGCACTGGCTCTCGACGCGCTGGGCGACACAGCTGATGCGGTCGAGCTGATCGCCTCCATACAGCACCTGCGCGATCCCGACGGATCATATTGGACGGGACTGGTTTTCGCGGACGGCAAGCGCTGGCCGGTGGAGAAGAGCTGCTGGACCTCGGCGGCTGTCGTCCTGGCCGCCGATGCCGTGAGCCGCACCAGCGTCGCCAACGGAATCTTCCGTGATGTCCGGCAACGGCTCGTTGTCGCGCCCTAGCCGGACCGTCGCTCCCTGAGGTGCGAGGAGCGCAAGCGACGAGCCTCGAAGGGTCTGAACCCCTGGTCTCTGTGGCGCCCATCACCTAGACTGGTGTCCAGTCAACCGTCCGATTCTGAGAGGGCGGCAGCAACGGCGCCCGGGGAGGCCCTCATGGATTTCGGAATCGTACAGTTCACCAGTGATCGTGGCCTCATGCCGCACATCCTGGCGCCGCTGATCGAGAACGCCGGCTTCGCGTCGTACTACGTCCCCGAGCACGGACACATCCCCACTCGTCGCGACGCCGCGCATCCGCAGACCGGTGACGAGACCCTGCCCGACGATCGGTACATGAGAACCCTCGACCCGTGGACGTCACTCGCGGCCGCGGCCGCGGTGACCGAGCGGATTCGACTGGGCACTGCGGTGGCCCTTCCCGTGCAGTCCGACCCCATCACCCTCGCCAAGACCATTGCGACGCTCGACCACCTCTCCGGTGGCCGGGTGACCCTTGGCGTCGGATTCGGGTGGAACCTCGACGAGCTCGAAGACCACCACGTGCCACCGAAGCGTCGCCGGACCATGCTGCGCGAGTACCTCGAGGCGATGCGGGCGCTGTGGACGCAGGAGGAAGCCGAATTCGACGGCGAATTCGTCAGGTTCGGTCCCAGTTGGGCGTGGCCGAAGTCGACGCAGGCGCATATTCCGGTGCAGGTCGGCGGTGCCGGCACGGAAAAGAACTTCAAGTGGATCGCCCGCAGCGCCGACGGCTGGATCACCACGCCGGGCGAAGACGACATCGAGGGTTCGGTGGCGCTGCTCAAGCGGATCTGGGCCGACTCCGGCCGGGAAAGCGACCCGCAGGTCGTCGTCCTCGACTTCAAGCCGGTGGCCGAGAAGCTCGAGAAGTGGCGCGAGATCGGTGTCACGACCGTGCTGTACGGCCTTCCCGACGACTCGGTCGAGCGCGCCAGCGGATACCTGGCCAAGCTGGCCGGCAAACTCGAGCTCGCACCGGCGGTCGTCTAGCGGTCCGTCAGGCGCCGGGGTCGGTGCGCAGGCCGGGCATCACGAAACGGTCGAGGTGGCGCCGGACCTGTCCGGCGTCGTCGATGTCGATGGTCTCGCTCGGCGTGGTTCCGAGGCTGATCAACACGCGCGCAACCCATTCGGCGACCTCGTGCAGATCGTGCGCGGGATGGATCTCGCCCCGGCCGGCGGCCGCCTCGACGTAGGGGAACCAGAAGCCGGCGAGGTCCGGGACCAGTTTCACGACGCCGACGCCCGCGCATTCGGCGAACTCTGTCGGCTCCTCGGTACGCAGCCGCATCAGGAGGGTGCCGGGGTCGTCGTAGGCGCCACGGCCGATCCGCACACCGGCGGTCAGCTGACCGGCGAGATCGCCGATGTCGTCGAGCGCGGTCCGCGCGTCCCGCCAGAACGATTCCGTCAGTCGCACGATGGTGGCGCCGATCATGGACGGTTTGTCCGGGTAGTGCCGGTACAGCCAGGCTCGGGAGACCCCGGCCGACTCGGCGACCTGTTGCATCGTGGTGGCGCGAATGCCCTTGTCCGCCAGCAACTTCTCGGTGGCGTCGAGCAGGCGGTCGTGAACCGACGGGTTGGTTGTCTCGGTCACGGGTTCTCCTGCGTTGCTCTGCGGTCTGCGTTGCTCGTGGTGGCGTGTGTGCTCCGGCGAAGACTAACAAGGCCGTAGACAGTTCGCGGAATCTGTGTACACGGCCCCGACCATCGTGTAGACACAAACCAGATTGTGTCTACACCCGATGTTTGTCCAGAACTGATGTCTGTCCAGAGGGGGAAGCGTGCGCTTACCGACCACCGCGATCATCGGCGCCGGGATCAGCGGTCTGACCGCAGGCAAAATGCTCACCGACTACGGCGTCCCGTACACGTGTTTCGAGAGTTCCGACCGCATCGGCGGCAACTGGGCGTTCGGCAATCCGAACGGTCACAGCAGTGCCTACCGGTCGCTGCACATCGACACCTCCAAGCACCAGCTGTCCTTCCGCGACTTCCCGATGCCGGACGAGTATCCCGACTTCCCGCACCACACGCAGATCAAGGCCTACCTCGACGCCTATGCAGAGGCCTTCGACCTCATCCCCTCGATCGAGTTCACCAATGGCGTCGAACACGCACGCCGGCTCGACGGCGGCGGCTGGGAGCTGGAGACCCAACACGGTGAACGACGCCGGTTCGACCTCCTCGTCGTCGCCAACGGACATCACTGGGACCCGCGTTT
>NZ_BANS01000026.1 GCF_000332995.1 Gordonia amicalis NBRC 100051 = JCM 11271 | reverse complement strand
CCATGGGTCCAGGCGTTTGGGATCCCGCGCGGTGGGGCTGCTAAAGTGGCTCCCGGCTGGTCGCAATGCGACCCTCCGGGGCTATGGCGCAGTTGGTAGCGCGACTCGTTCGCATCGAGTAGGTCAGGGGTTCGATTCCCCTTAGCTCCACAGAGTCCGAGGGCTCCGGCGCACGCCGGGGCCCTCGCTGTCGTTTGGGCGCTGTCGTTTGGGAGCCGACGTTTGGGCGCCGTCGATCGGATGTCCGCGCCGGTCGACGGCTCGGAGCACGGCCGGGGTAATGTCGAAGACATCCGGATCGAACATCCGACAGGCCGCTGTCGGCGTCTCCGGTGTCAGACAGACCGTTTTCCGTCTGGTGAGCATGTCAGGTGGCAAATGTGAGTCCCGTCTCGCGTGGTTTCATCGTCCCGGCCGTGGGGGCCCGTCGATGAGCGCCCCGCCGCTTCTGGGTCCGCCTCGAGTGCGGTTCGGCGTCGATCCGTCAGTGGCGATCGGCGGCGCCTGGTACCCGTACACGGTCCAGCTCGCCGACGAGTTGCCCGGCGTCCTCGCCGCCGCGCGACCACAGATCGGCGAGGTGACCGGCATCGACGTCAACTGGCAGAGTTTCCGCCGATACCCCGGCCTGGATTCGCCCGACTCGCCCGCGACGCCGCCGTTGATGACTCTGACCGCGAAGGGGATCGAGGTGACCCTGCTGGTCATCCCCCCGCGAACCGTGTCGTCCCTGGCAGCGATCCTGCTGCGTCAGGCGAGCAACACCGTGTCCCCGGACAGTCAGCTGCATTCGCTGGAATACCGTCGTGCGGAGCGGATTCTGGAGCTCGCTCGCCGGTCGCTGTCCACGTCCTGATCCCTGAGGTTCGAACTCGGGCACATCCGAGCGACCTATCGTCGTCGTTCATCGCGTGGAGGGCGCTTTCCGGTCTCCGCCACCCGGGACGCAGCGGTCCGTCGTGGCGGGGATGCTGCGGTTTCGGCCGCCTTCCGAGCCCGGGTCGCTGTAGGTTTCCGCCTATGACCGCCGCGATGCTCACCTTCGCCGGGACGCTGCTGGTCGCGATGATCGGAGCGGTCATCGCGCGACTCGACGCCAACGACCGGCACCAGAAGCTGTCCCAGAAGGTCGACATCCTGGCCAAGCTGTCGCCCGAGACGCCGGCACACACGCGGATGAGCGGAATCGTCCTCGCCGCCATCGACGATCTCGCCGAGCACGAGCATCGGCGTCGCAGTGCGGTCTTTCAGCGTCGGACGCTCACGATGGCGTTCCTCGCCTGGCTCGTCGTGGTCGGATTCCGAATCGCGGCCGAGCAATTCGACCTCGGCCACTACGAGAGCGTCATGCACTACGTCGCGGTGACACTATTGGTGACCGGCTTCGTTCTCGTCCTCGCGTCGGCCGTCGCGACCGTGCGCGACTTCCGCCATCGCGACGAGGAAAACACCGTGTGACCTCATCTGGACGCGTGATGCCTCGGCGACCGTGACCGGAGATGCGCGTCAGCCGGTGACGCGCGCGGCGTTTCCGGCGTCGACCGGGATCACGGCACCGCTGATGTGAGCGTTGTCCGGCTCGGTCAGGAACAGCACGACCCGGGTGATCTCCGCGGCCTCCAGCCAGGGGACCGGTTGTGCATGGAGAGATTCGAAGACGGGCGCGACGTCGTCGATCGTGGGGGATTGCAGGTCCGGGCGCATCATCGAGTACAGCGCCTCGTTGTGGATCATCGGCGTCGAGATGTTCCCGGGCGCAATGGCGTTGACGGTGATGCCGTGACCGGCGAGGTCGAGGGCCGCGCTCTTGGTGAAACCGATGACACCCCATTTGGATGCCGCATACCCCGCCATGTTGGTGTTACCGGCCCGGCCGAGCATCGACGAGATGGTGACGATCCGTCCGTAGTCGCGTTCGATCATCCCGCCCGCCACCGCGCCGACCGTGTTGAAGACACCGGTCAGATTGGAGGAGATGACCTCCGCCCACTGGCCGGAGCTCATCGACTGCACAGGTGCCGCGACCGACACGCCCGCGTTGGCGACCGCGATGTCGATGCGGCCGAACTCCGAATGCGCCTGTGCGACCAGCGCATCCATCGCGGCGCGGTCGGCGGTGTCGGCCCGGACGGAGATGCATCTGCGGCCGGTGGCGGCGACCAGACGCGCGGTCTCGGCCAGATCGGGCTCGGTGGCCAGCGGATAACCGACCGCGGGGCTGTCCTCGCAGCGGTCGCAGAGGACGACGTCGGCCCCGCGTTCGGCGAAGGCGACCGCGTGGCTGCGGCCCTGGCCGCGGGCCGCGCCGGTGATCAGTGCTACCTGGCCGTCGTATGTGCTCGTCATGTCTGCGTGATCCTCATCTGGTCCTAGGCGCATGACCGCATGGCTTCCCGTAGACCTCTCATCGTGCCACGGTGTGGACGTCCTCACCCGACCAATGGGCGCGGGGGCGGTCTTCGAGATCGGCGCGTTCGGGCCGGTCGGTTCCTGTTGACGGGGAGTCCGGCAACCGGTCTGGGTAAACGCCCACCCAGGTCCGCAGGTCTTTGTTAGTTTCTCAGCGATGAGGTCCTCGAAGCTGCTGTTGGGGCTGGTCGTGGCGGCGCTGGCCGGGGTGTTGGTCGCCACCGCCACGCCCGCGCGGGCAGACACATTGCCGGTTACCTACAACTTCCTCTCCGGAATCCCCGGTGAACTCACCGACCCGGGTGGTTCGCTGCCCGGCGCGAACGACTGGAACTGCAAGCCGTCGACGCGTCACCCCCACCCGGTCATCCTCGTACACGGGACGGGCGGATCGCAGCAGACCAACTGGGGAACCTACGTCCCGCTGCTGAAGAACGAGGGATACTGCGTCTTCACGCCCACCTACGGCGCGCTCAAGGGCGCCCCGTGGCCGATCAGTGCGATCGGCGGGATGGGCCTGATGTCGGAGAGTGCACGCGAACTGGGCGGCTTCGTCACCAAGGTGCGTCGCGCCACCGGCGCGTCGAAGGTCGACATCGTCGGACATTCCCAGGGGACCGTGGTGCCGGCGTACTACGCCAAGTATCTCGGTGGCCAACACAACATCGACAAGTACGTCTCGCTGGCACCCGTGTGGCGGGGGACGACCGTCGCCGGCGCCGATGCCATCGGCCCGTTCGTACGCGGTCTCGGTGTCCGGCCCGAGCAGGTTCCCCTGTGCCAGGCGTGTTTCGACCTCGACCCCGGTGCCGCGTTCCTGCGTAGGGTCGCCGAGGGTGGCTACTACCTGCCGGGCATCGAGTACACCAACATCGCCACGCGCCACGATGAACTGGTGGTGCCGTACTGGTACGGACTTCCGCCAGGTGGATCGAATGTCCGCAACATCGTTGTGCAGGAGGGATGTCGGTCGACTACACCGAGCATGCGGGTATGGCGGGGTCGCGGCGAACGGCGTACTTCGTGCTGAACGCGCTCGATCCCGAGCACCCTCGACGCGTGCCGTGCGAGCGGGTCGCACCGTTCACGGGTAGCCCGTTCTGACCGTCGTGCACGAACCCTTCCGTCCCGGCGTTCGGCGTCTACCGCGGGTGTCCGCCGTGCTCGTGATCGCGCTTGCCGCAGTGCTGTTGCTGCCCGTCGGTGTCTCCTCGCCGGCGCGAGCCGCGGTTCCGCCGCTCGGTCCGGACTTCGATTTCGGCGTCGCCCAATCCGGCTTCCAGTCCGAGGGATACAACCGGGACTCGAACTGGCTGCGGTACGGCAAGCAGGGCAAGGTCGAGGATCCGGTCGGCAACGCCGTCGACTTCTACCATCGTCACGCCGAGGACATCGACCGGGCCGCGTCGCTCGGTGTCGGGATCTACCGCACGTCGGTCGAGTGGTCGCGGGTGGAACCGACACGCGGACACGATGATCCGGCGGGCTGGGCGTTCTACGACAGGGTGATCCGCAAAGTCGTCGACGCCGGCATGCGACCGATGATCACGCTCAACCACTGGGTACATCCTGGCTGGGCGGTGGATCTCGGCGGGTGGAATCGCCCCGGAATGGCCGACGACATGGTGGCGTTCGCCTCCCGGGTCGTCGACCGGTATGCCTGGGCCGACCCGCTGTGGATCACGTTCAACGAACCGACCGAGTACGTTCGGCGCGAACTCCAGTACGGCGGGGTCTCGCCACAGAACCTGGGCCGGATGGTCGACGGGATCGTCGCGGCGCATCGGGCCGTCTACCGGCACATCCATCGGGTCCAGCCGGGCGCGGAGGTGTCGTCGAACTTCGCCTACTATCCGATCGCCGGACTCCAGCCGTGGCTGGAATCGATTTTCCCGCAACGGATGCGCGACACCCTGGACTTCGTCGGCGTCGACCACTACTACTCGTTCTCGGTTACCGATGCGTCGGTGGCCTACGGTGCACTCGGCGAGTTCTGGAAGAGCTCACAGGCGCCCGAGAGCATCTATTACGTGCTCCGCCACGTGGCGGGGCAGTTCCCGGGCAAGCCGATCCGGGTGATCGAGAACGGGCTGGCCACCGATCCGGCCGGCCGACGCCCCGACGGTTATCGGCGTTCGGACCACCTTCGTGACACGGTGTACTGGCTGCAGCGGGCCAAGCAGGACGGCATCCCCGTGAAGTCCTACAACTACTGGAGTCTCACCGACAACTACGAGTGGGGCGATTTCGACTCGCGCTTCGGTCTGTTCACCGTCGACGTCCGGCGAGACCCGTCGCTGACACGGCGTCCCACCGACGGCGTCGCCGCTTACCGGGAGATCACGCGGGCCGGGGGAGTGCCTGCCGATTACCGGCCGACGCGGATGCCGGTGCCGTGCTCACTGGTCGACGTTCCGGACAGCTGCGCCGACCCGGCTGTCGTCCGCTGAGTAGTGTTCCGCGGAACACTCGGGTCTCGGTGACCTGCGGGTTGTCGGTGGGCGGGGCTAGGTTGTTCGTATATCTGTTCGAACAGCGGGGGGTTGGGGTGTCTGTTTCGGTGTTGCGTGGTGAGGGTGTGGCGTCGATGTTCGATGGTGCGGATCCGTCGTCGTTGGCTGATGAGGTGCTGGAGGCACGGGTGATCGGGTACGCGGCGCAGATCACCGCGTTGACGGCCCAGTTCTTTGCGCATGTGGCGGTGTTGGAGGAACGGCGGTCGTGGTCGGGGCCGGGGATTTCATCGTTGGCGCAGTGGTTGTCGTGGAAAGCGGGGATCACTCAGCGCACGGCGCATGAGCAGGTGCGGGTGGCGCGGGCGTTGCGGGGGTTGCCGGTGATCCGTGCGGCGTTCGCGCAGGGGCGGCTGTCGTATTCGAAGGTGCGGGCGTTGACGCGGGTGGCGACTGACGTGCGGGAGCAGGAGTTGGTGAATTTGGCGTTGTCGTGCACGGCGTCGCAGGTGGAGCGGGCGGTGCGGGCGATGCGTCAGATCGATGCGGCGAACGGGACGGATGAGCCGGTGGCGCCGCGGGAGTCGGCGGGGCGGTGGAAGTGGAATGCCGATGGGACGTTGTCGGTGTCGTTGCGGTTCACGCCGCTGGACGGTGCGCGGTTTCTGGCGGGGGCGGTGCGGGCGGAGTATGAACGCACCCGCACGGTGAGCGACGACGATCTGCCGGTGCCGGCGGGTGTTCCGCGGAACGCTGCGGGTGCGCTCGAGACGGTGTCGGGTGAGCCCGATTCGGAGGTTCGGCCGGCGAATCGGCGGGATTTGTGGCGGCATGTGCCGTCGAATGTGGCGCCGGCGGTGGTGGCGATGGCGGACATGGTGCATGAGGGGATCGCGATGCCCGATCTTGCGCCGGGGGCGGAGATCCTGATCCATGCCGGCGACGGTGTGGAGAGTGCGCATCTCGATGATGGTCCGGCGTTGTCGGCGGCGGAGGTGGGGGAGGCGTCGTGTGGTGCGGCGAGGCGTGAGGTGTTGTCTGCGAGGGTGTCTGGTCGTCCGGGGAGGTTGGCGTTGTTGGGGTTGGGTCGAAAGAAGCGGGCGCCGAACAAGGCGCTGGTGAAGGCGCTGTTTGTGCGGGATCGGTGTTGTCAGATGCCGGGGTGTGAGCGGACGCGGCATTTGCATGCTCATCATGTGGTGTTGTGGTCGGCGGGTGGGGCGACGGATCCGGATAATCTTATTTTGTTGTGTGGGTCGTGTCATCGGGCGTTGCATCGGGGTGAGTTTGGTATCGCTGCGCATGGCGGGCAACGGTTTTCGTTTCACTGGCCGGACGGGGCACCGATCGATGTGGCTCCGTCGATGCGGGCACCGGGACAGTGGAGGCCCAATGCTGATGTCGCCTCGGATGCGACGGTGCCGGTCGGTGGCGGGAGGCTCGAGCTCGGGTATGCGACCGAGGTGATCTACGCGGTGTGGGAATGGAAGGAGCGCAACGCAGCCGCTGTCGCCGCCTGACCGCTCAGCGCGGCCGCCGACCCACCTCCCTCAATCTCGCTGCCGGTCGAATGCCATCACGGCTCGGACGTGTTCCGAAAGCGCCGCGTCGTCGAACTGAGGCAGCTGCATGAACCAGCGGTAGAAGATCGGGGCGAGAAGCATTTCGGTGACCCGGACAGGGTCTCGCGCGCCCTCGCCACGGACGAGTTCCCGCATCTGGGCAAGCTGAGGCGCAAGGAGCCGCTCCTGAAATTCTTGCGCCACCGCATCGTCGGTCTGGATCGAGGCGGCCAGCGACCGGAGTAGAGAACGCCGCGGTTCGGTCGAGATCTCCTCGACGGCCGCGCTGAGTGCAGCCGTGACCGACGTATCTGCGGGTCTCTCCGGGGGAGGGGTGCTGTCGTGGGCGAGCGCGTCGAACACGATCGCCGTGACCGAGGGCCAGTTGCGGTACAGGGTCTGCTTGCCCACGCCGGCTTCGGCCGCGATCCCCTCCATGGTCAGCGCCGTCGGTCCGGCGCGCAGCGCAAGCCGCAACACTGCGGCATGGACTTTCTTCACGGTTCGTAGATGCGGCACTGGTCCACTATAAAACGAGACGCAGCGTCTCGTTTGTGTTTGAATGGGCGCATGACCAGAACACAGACGTGGATGATCACCGGAGCCGGACAGGGCCTTGGGTTGGCACTTGTGCGTCGAGCACTCGAGGCAGGACACAACGTCGTCGCCACCACGCGACGGGTCGAATTTCCCATCACTGACCCTCGACTGACTGTTCTCCGGGTCGACGTAACCGACAGGCAGGCCTGCCATGTCGCCGTGGAACGGGCTGTCGCCGAATGCGGCCGGCTGGATGTCCTGGTCAACAACGCGGGCTACGGGTTGGTCGGGGCCATCGAGGAGGTCGATGAAGGCGAGGCGCGAGCCATCATCGACACAGACCTACTCGGTCCGTTGTGGATGAGTCAGGCAGCGTTGCCCGTCATGCGAGAGCAGCGTTCTGGGCACATCGTTCAGATCTCCTCGGTGGGAGGTGTGGGCGCGATGCCGTTCTTCGGGCTGTACAACGCCGCCAAGTGGGGACTCGAAGGCTTCAGTGAAGCCCTTGCCGACGAGGTGGCAGCGTTCGGGGTACGAGTCACCATCGCCGAGATCGGGTCCATGGATACGGAATGGGCCACGGGCAGTATGCGATTCAGTCAGCCGAAGAACGTGTACGACGCCATCCGCGCCGAGCGCCTCGGCACCGCCGCTGTGCCCTGGCCCCATGATCCAGGGGCTACCGGCGGAGGCACCTCGCCCGCCGCGGTCGCCGAGCGTCTCGTCGCGCATATCGCCGACCCGGAACCAGGCCGTCTGAGACTCCTGATCGGCGAGGACGCGCCGTCCCAGGTCGCCGTGGTTCTCGATCGGCGCGCACGCGAGTACGCGGCCCAGGCGCATGCCTGACGAGGTCGGCTCAGGGGAGGCCGAGCGCGCGGAGGCCAGCGGCGGTCGCGGCGGCGAGGATGACCACGACCGCGATCGGCGCGCGCAGGACGGCCGTGAGGACGCCGACGGCCACGCCCGCGGGCCGTGCCCAGCCGGCGAAGTCGTGACCGGCGAATACGGCCCCGGTCAGCGCCACCGCCACGAGCAACACCACGGGGGCCCGATCCATCAGCTTCTCCGCGGTCGCCGACACCGTGAGACGGTTGCGGAGGAGCGGCCCGGCCAGCCGGATCAGGTAGGTGCCGACAGCGAGGACGGCGATTCCGATGCCGAGGGAGAATTCGGAGATCATCGGGGTGCCTCACTGTGGTTTCGACACGGCTCGAGCGGCGGGGGCCGCAGCCGCCGGGCTGCTTCGACGGCGGCGAATCCGGCCAGTGCGCACAGGATCGGCAAACCGGCGGGCAGGAACGGCGTCGAGGCCACCGCGACGGCACCCCCGACGGCGACCGCTGCCCAGGTGGCGCGCGTCCGCAAGGCCGGAATGGCAAGCGCGGCAAGCAGAGCGGGGAATGCGGCGTCGAGTCCCAGCGCTTCAGGACTCGCGACGCTGCTCCCGAGGAGGGCACCCAGCCCGGCTCCGACCGGCCAGCAGATGAGTATTCCCAAGCCGCACAGCAGGAATGCCGCACGGGCGCGCCGCGGCTCGGATTCCGCGGTGGTCATCGCGGCCGTCTCGTCGTTGATCAGGTGTGCTCCGAGGAAGGCCTCCGGGAGCCCGCGCAGGTGTTTGCCCACCGCGAGCCCGTACCCGAAGTTGCGGGTGTTGACGACCAGGAGTCCGGCGAGGGCGGCGACAACAGGGACGCCCCCGGCGGCCAGGACGCCGACGAAGACGAACTCTGACGACCCGGCGAGCACGACGGTTGCGATGAGCACGATCTGCCAGAGGGCGAGGCCGGCGCTGTGGGCCGCGACCCCGTACGACGCGCCGATCACGAGTACCGACAGGCACATCACGACGACGGCGCGCAGGGTCGCCGAATCGATTGTTCTCCATGCCGAACGCATGACTATCATAGTGAACACACAACAGGTGTTCGTCAAGATGGACGATCGGACGGTTTGATGAACGAATCTCGGCAGGTGAACCCGAAAGCGCTGGTCGCCGCGTCGCTGAAGCGCGAACGTGCACGTGCCGGACTGTCGCTCACCGAGCTGGCGCGTCGTGCGGGTATCGGGAAGTCGACCCTGTCCCAGCTCGAATCGGGCGAGGGGAACCCCAGCGTCGAGACGCTGTGGTCGCTGTCCACGGCACTCGGCGTGCAGTTCTCGGCGCTGCTGGACTCACCCGCGCCGACCGTCGAGGTGATCCGGTTCGGGGAGGGGCCCCTCATCCCCGCCGCAGACGCCGATTACTCGGCCACCCTGCTGTCGACCGCCGCGCCCGGCTCCCGACGCGACATGTATGTCATCCGGGCAGAACCCGGCAAGCCGCGGGTTTCCGCGCCGCATGCGCGCGGCGTCGTTGAACACGTGGTCATCAGCGCCGGGCGTGCACGGCTGGGGCCGAGTGACGCCGCCGAAGAACTCGGCCCCGGGGATTACATCTCCTATCCCGGTGACGTCGAGCATGTCTTCGACGCGCTGGAACCCGGCACCGTCGCCGTCATGCTGAGCGAGACGTTCTGAGCCGCGACCTCGGTCACAACGATTCGCTTCTTTCGTTACCGGCGCGTAGTGTCGATCGCAGTGTTGCACCCATGACGGGTTGCATCAACGCGTCGTAGAACGCTTCTCTCGCAGGTCGGGGCCCACTCAGGTGGTCGCCGGGTCGGACTTCAGATGTCCACCGCCTGCCATTGACTTCATACGGCGAACGAGCCCGCGTACCCGCGTGTTCGCCATCGGCACCGACCATCGGCAGTGAACTGTCGTCCTGCTCGCGTGCCACGCACAGGAAGAGCTCTGCTCACATAATGACTGCTGTCCTCGAGACCCCCTCGGCACCTGCAAACCAGGTCGCCGACACCACTCCCGCCGACACCACCGCTCCCCAGGTTTCCTTCGAATCCCTCGGCGTACCAACAAAACTGGTCCAGGTTCTGGCATCGCAGGGCAAGGCCGACGCCTTCCCGATCCAGGCCGACACCCTGCCCGACACCCTCGACGGCAAGGACGTCCTCGGCCGCGGCAAGACCGGCTCGGGCAAGACCCTCGCCTTCTCCATCCCGCTGGTCGCCGGACTCGCCGAGATGCAGGTCAAGCGCTACGTCGGTGCCCCCACCGGCCTCATCCTGGCGCCGACCCGTGAACTGGCCACCCAGATCGCGGCTGTCGTCGAGCCGCTCGCGGCCGCCGTCGGCCTCACCGTCACCACCGTCTTCGGCGGCGTCAAGCAGACCCGCCAGGAACAGGCCTTCCGCCGCGGCGTCGACATCGTCGTCGCTTGCCCGGGACGCCTCGAAGACCTCATGCGCCAGGGCATCGTGAAGCTCGACGAGGTGGAGATCACCGTCATCGACGAGGCCGATCACATGGCCGACCTGGGCTTCCTCCCGGTCGTCACCAAGCTCCTCGCCGCCACCCCGGCGGAGGGTCAGCGGATGCTGTTCTCGGCAACCCTCGACAACGGCGTCGACAAGCTGGCCAAGCGCTTCCTCGACAACCCGGTCCTGCATTCGGTCGACTCCGCCGAGTCGCCGGTCGCCGCCATGACCCATCACGTGTTCGAGGTGTCGTCGGCGGGCAAGGCCGACCTCGTCGCCGAACTCGCTTCCGGCGCCGGCCGCCGAATCCTGTTCATGCGCACCAAGCATCAGGCCAAGAAGCTCGCCAAGAAGCTGAGCGAACAGGGCATCCCGGCCGTCGACCTGCACGGCAACCTCAGTCAGGCCCAGCGCGATCGCAACCTCGCCGCCTTCGGTGAGGGAGACGTGCGCGTCCTCGTGGCCACCGACGTCGCCGCCCGCGGTGTGCACGTCGACGGCATCGAGCTGGTCGTCCACGTCGATCCGCCCGCCGAGCACAAGGCCTACCTGCACCGTTCGGGCCGCACCGCGCGCGCCGGCAGCTCCGGTGACGTCGTCACCGTGTGCCTGCCCGAGCAGCGTCGGGAGGTCTCGCAGCTGCTCCGCAAGGCCAAGATCAAGGTCACCCCGAAGCAGGTCGACGCCAAGGCCGGCGCCGTCGACGAGCTCGTCGGCGAGCGGGCCCCCCGCGTGTCGGCTGCCGAGCGCGCGGCCGCCGAGGCAGCCCGTGGTGGTGGCCAGGGTGGTCGTTCGCAGGGTGGTCGTTCGCAAGGCGGTCGTTCGCAGGGTGGTCGCCGCGGCGGACACCCGGGGCGTGCTCGCGGCGAAGGTCGCGGCAATGGCGCCGCCCGCGGTGAGAGCCGTGGCGGGGCACGCGGTCAGGGCGGCGAGAGCCGCGGGGGCGAGCGCCGGTCGGGTGGACAGCGTGCCTCCGACGGCCGCTCCGCCGGTCAGTCCCGTTCGGCAGGACAGGGTCGCTCGGCGGCTTAGCCCCGTTCCGGCGACCAGCATCGTGCGGGTGGACGTTCGCAGGGCGGACGTCGCGCCAGCCGTCCGGCCGGTTCGCCGACCAACCGCTGAACCGAACCAACCGCTGAATCAGGCGGGTAAGAACTTCTGAGCAAGCCGTGGCGCAAGCCACGGCTTGCTTCCCCATGCGAATGCCCGGCCGGTCAGCGCCGCCCACGTGGGGGAGAGCCGGCCGTAACCGATCAGCAGCGCCGCGGCGGGGTCGACGCTGACGTGGACTTCGGCGCGTCGGGGATCGTCGGGGTTGATGGTCAGCTCACCGTCGGTGAACTCGTAGAGGTAGCGCTCCGAACACCCGCGCAATCGGATGTCATAGGTGCCGTCGTGTCCCGCCGCTGCCGTCGGGTCCACCCAGCTCGGCAGCACCTGCTGTCGGCCGCGGATGATCATCAGCACCACGTCGGGCTCGACCCACCACCGCGCGCCCACCGCACGCGCGATGTCGTGCCCGTGCACCACGAACTCGCCGATGAGGATGCCCAGCGCGGCGTCGGCCCGGATGAGCCGGTCGCCGTCGAACCGCATCTTCGGTACCTGTGCATTGAAATGCGAGACGGTGTCGACCAGGATGTCGAGACCCTCTCTCAGCTGGCGTGCCAGCACCGAGACGTCACGGGTCGGCAGGTTCGCGATCTGTTTCGCGTTGAAATCCGGGACGTCGATCGCCTGTCGGCACCATTCGCCCTCGCCGCGCGCGAGCGCGAGAAACCGGGCCGGCGCTAGGGCAACGTGCCCCAGGCAGTCGACCAGCGTCCAGCCCGGCATGTCCGGCAGACGCGTCTCCGGCTCGTCGACCCCCTCGACGAGTTTCAGAAAACGTTCCCCGGTGGTCAGCGCGGCGTCGGTGTAATCAAACCTCGAGAACATCCCCGTCACGCGTGGTTCGTCCCCCCACATGAGGCGCAAGAGTACTCGTGCGCACTGCGACGTGCGACACCTCGTTCGGAATCGTGTGCAGCTACAGCAGCTATCTGGCGCGCGCACAACGTCATACGGGCTTCTCTCGCCGCGATCCCAGGTCTGGAGTCCAGCTTCAGGGTGTCTCACTCAATCGGACGAAACCGACACCGCAGAGAACGACCGGTCACCGGTTCTTCGCGGCCACGATCGCCGCACGCACCGCTTCAAGGCACTCCGCGCCGTGTGGCTCGCCGACGCCGAGGTGATAACTGCCCGGGCGGCCGTCCTGACCGGCGAACCCGGTCACCGCGAACCCGTCCGCCGACTCCGGTGTCTCGACCGACGCGACGGCGAGCGGCACCGACAGCGCCGAGATCCCGCGATTCGCCCCGGAGACGACGACCAGCAGGTGCGTCGGGTGCAGTGCGACGAGTGTCTGGTGCTCAGAGTCGGGATCGGCAGGGTTGGCGCGCCGCCCGAAAAGCTTGCCGGTCAGCGACGTGGACGGCGGATTGATGCTCCGGGTGATCCACGCGGGCAGGTCATCGGTGATGGTCAGCTGCCGCGACTCGGCATGGTCACGCAGCGCCGCCGCGAGGTCAGCCGGAAGAGCGGACAGATCGGCGCGCACGGTGGTGCGCTGGTACGCGGGCCCCATGGTCGATCAATCTATCCGAGAGCGCGTCCTCTTCGAGATCTGCGAGCAGCGAGGACACGGTCTCCGCCGAGTCGGTCTTGTTGGTGCCGATGAAGCCCGACGGTCCACGCTTGATCCAGCCGGTCACGTACGTGCCCGGTACCTGTTCGTCGCCGTCGAACACCCGGCCGGCGCGATGCGGGATGACGCCCTTTGCTTCGTCGAAGGGCAGGCCCGGTACGGGGACGCCGCGGTAACCGACCGAGGTCAGCACGAGTCCGGCCTCGAGAGTGACGCTTTCACCGGTGGGTTCGATCACGGTCGCGCCCGCGTCGTCGACGATCACCCGGTTGCGGCCCACGACGACACCGTTCGCGCGTCCGTCCTGCCCGCGCACCTCGAGCGGAGAACCGAAGAACGCCAGCCTGATCCGACGCCCCTCGGGTTCACCGGCAGCGGCGCATTCGGCCAGGATGTCGAGTTTGGCGCGGGTGGTCGCGTCGAGTTCGCCGTCCACCGGAGGCGACTCGAGATCGGCGGGATCGACCGTCACCGCGACACCGGAATCCACCAACCCGATCAGCTCGGGCAACGTGAATGCGGCGTGGACGGGTCCGCGCCGTCCCAGAACGACGACCTCGCGCACCGACGACCGCCGCAGGGCGGCCAGTGCGCCCGGCGAGATGGGCGTGTCGGCGAGTGCGGCGGGGTCGGCGACGAGGATGCGTGCGACGTCGAGTGCGACGTTGCCGTTGCCGATGACCACCACCCGGTCGGTGGACAGGTCGACGTCGAGGTCGGTGAAGTCCGGATGGCCGTTGTACCAGCCGACGAACGACGTGGCGCTGGTGACGCCGGCCTGCTCGATCCCCGGCAGGTCCAGCGTCTTGTCGGTGGGGGCGCCGACGGCCCAGATGACGCCCGAGTGACGTGCCCGGAGGTCGTCGAGCGTGATGTCGCGTCCCACCTCGGTGTCGAGCAGGATCTCCAGATTCGGGTTGCGCGCGATGTCGTCGAACAGGCGCATCACCTTGCGGGTGTGCAGGTGGTCCGGGGCGACACCGAAGCGGGCGAGACCGAACGGCCGGTCGAGGCGTTCGTACATCGTCACCGAGACCTGGGGATGGCGCAGCAGCTCGTCGGCGGCGTACATCGCCGACGGTCCGGAGCCGACGATGCCGATCGACACCCGGCGCTCGACCGCGAGCTGCCGCGGACGGTCGATCGGGGCGAGAGGGAGTCGTCGTGCGGGGTCCACGGGGAAACGCGCCGCACCGTCGACGGTGTCGCGGTATTGCAGAGCGTTGACCTCGGCGAACCGTTCCTGGCCGTCGGGCAGGCGATGGCCGGGCACGATGGCACCGACCGGGCAGGCGCTGACGCATGCCCCGCAGTCGACGCAGGTCGCCGGGTCGATGTAGAGCATCTCGGCGATGCCGAAGTCGGGTTCTTCCGGGGTGGGGTGGATGCAGTTGACGGGGCATGCGTAGACGCACGACGCGTCGCCGCAGCACGCCTGGGTGACGACGTGAGGCATGAGGGTCGGTTCGCTACCTGTGTGGAGGAGGGCGGATCAGGCCGGTGAGGGTCAGGCTGCCGTGTAGGTCGGCTCGCTGCGGAAACGCGAAGGGCGACCGCTGATTCCGAGTGCGCGCCAGAGCAGGCGCGACACCGGGTTCATCAGTCCGCTCTGGTCGGCGAGCATCCGGACGTCTCCGAAAACGTTGCGCAGGAAGCGCTTCGACTCCTCGGACCGCCAGAAGATGTCTTTCATGACCTCACGGGGGACGTCGAACTCCCGGGCGAAGGAACGCGGCGGCACCACGATTGCACCGCACAGGATGCGCATCGCCAGCGGCAGCATGAGTGACAGCAGGAAACGCTGGAAGCGGTTGCGCTGCGGGACCTGCTCGCGGATGAAGTGGTGCGCGAACGAGATGTGGCGCGCCTCTTCGGCGACGTGCAGCTGCATCACCGCGGCCATCGTCGGGTGCAGGCGGACGCGGGTCCGCAGGAAGTCCTTCTGGATGTGGTCGATCGGTTCCTCGCCGCCGAGTACGCCGAAGAAGAACACGACCGGGAAGACCGTCGACACGAGCGGGACGAGCGGCGAGATCAGCCGGTACCCGATCTTCGCGCCGGGAACGTCCATGCCCACGCGGTTCACGAACTCCTGGAACATCAGGGTGTGATTGCACTCCTCCTTGGATTCGTGCGTGGTGTACCGGAACTCGCGTGCGCCGTTGGGGAGGGAGAAGCTGTACTGCATCAGGCCACGGATGAGCACCGACTCGAACTGCAGGCCGACCTTGGCGACGTTGGCCTGACGCCACATGCCGATCTCGATCTGCTTGCTCTCCGGCAGCTGCTGGTACCAGGGGTGACGACCGATCGGGTCGACCTCGTAGGAGAGGATCCAGCGCGGGTCGTCCGCGGTGATCGCCATGTGCGGCGCATCCCAGTCGATGTCGACGTAGGGGTCGAAGTTGCGGTGCACCGAGGCCGCGGACAGGTCGTCGAGCACCTGGCCGTAGTCGTGCTCGGAGCCCGTTTTATCGGGTTCGGGAACGTAGCGCGAGGGGGCGTCGCCGGTGGTGTGCGGATTCGTCAATGCTTTGGTCATCGTCGCGTCCTTCGAGGTGGGCCGGGCCATGTGCGGATGGCCACAGCGGATGAGTCGAACGTATTTCGACGCTCCGCTATTTGTCAACACTCAATGTCACGTTCCGTGGTCCGACCCGGTCCGGTTTGCCCGCTGACCAGCTGAGACGGACGTAATTCGTTCGGCTGGTTTCACGCCGTTGCGGACCGCTTCGCACGTTAGAGTTACCGCACAATCCGTGCCACCCGACCTCATCGGAGGAAAGCGATGTCCCGTCGTGTCCCGTACGCGCCCGGTCCGCCGCCGCGCGCTCCACGGCCGGGACCCGGCGGCCTCGGGGACCTCACACCCGAACTCGTCGAGACCGATGTGTGGACCGACGCCATGGTGCAGGCGGCGGGCATCCCGGTCGTCGACGTCCCGTTCGTCACCGTGGGTTCGGGGATCGGTTCCTTCGTGACCGTCGACTATCTGCGGATCTGTGGCGTTCCGCTCGACCAGATCGCGGTCCTCGGGCCGCAGGACGTGCCGTGGCGCAGCTACGAGTACCTCACCCGGGTGTCGCAGATCCCGCGGGGCGAGCGGCTGCGGTCGGATTCGGCGTCGACACCCGACAACATCTGGGGGTTCCCGTCGTATGCGGTCCGCGAGGCGTGGGCCGACAAGAAGATCAAGCCGCTGTGGAATGTGCTGGTGGAGCCCGTCTTCGCGAACTTCTACACCCCGAGGGCGGGGCAGGCGTTCGAGTCGATGGAGAAGGAGTGCCGGCGCATCGGCTATCTGAAGTCGCTGCATCGCGGGCAGGTTCGCATGATCCGACGCCGCGCGGGCGGCGGCTACTTCACGATCCTCACACCGCCGCAAGGGAGTTCGCCGACCAAGCGGGTCGCCTTCCGCAGCCGCTGGGTGCATGTGGCGATCGGCTATCCGGGAATCAAGCTGCTGCCGGACCTGCAGGCGTTCCGCGAGACCTATCGCGACGCCAGTAAGGTCGTCAACGCCTACGAATCGCACGAACACGTCTACCAGTCGCTGCAGCGCAAACCGGGCACCGTCGTCATCCGCGGCGCCGGGATCGTCGCATCCCGTGTACTGCAACGCCTGATCGACGACCGTGATGCGCTCGGCCTCCAGACGCAGATCGTGCATCTGTTCCGCACTTACTACGACAAACCCCACGGACCGCACATCTTCATGCGGCGCAAGGGCAGAGACGGGTGGGCCTACCAGGGCTTCAACTATCCGAAGTCGGTGTGGGGTGGACAGCTCAAGGCGCGCATGCGCAAACTCGAGGGACACGAACGCGCCGAGGCCTACAAACAGATGGGTGGCACCAACACCCCGGTCCGCGACGACTGGCAGGAACAGCTCGCGCGCGGACGCCGGGAAGGGTGGTACCGGGTGGCGGTCGGCAAGGCCGAGAGCCTGGTGCCGGGACCGGGCGGCCAGGGTGTGGTGACGACCGTGCGCGTCGACCCGCACGCCCCGATCCGACAGGAACACCGGCCGGACGGCACCGTCGAGCTGTACGCCGACTACGTCATCGACTGCACCGGGCTCGAGGCCGACGTGCGCGAACACCGGTTGCTGCGAGACCTTCTCGACCACACGGGCGCAGGGATCAACCCGGTCGGCCGGATGGACGTCGAACGCGACTTCGAGCTGAAGGGCACCCGCAACGGCGACGGGAAGCTGTACGCATCGGGCAGTGCCACCCTCGGCGGGTACTTCCCGGGTGTCGACACGTTCCTCGGTCTGCAGATCGCCGCGCTCGAGATCGTCGACGATCTCGCCCGGCAGGGATTCTGCAAGCGCCTCACCCCGTGGCGGTCGACCGCCCAGTGGTGGCGGTGGATGAACAACAAGGGAGTCGACTGATGCTGCCCACCCTGTGGGGACGGATCCAGACCCGCGTGCTGGTGCTCGGCATCCTCGGCGGGTTGTGGACCATCGTCCTGGTGCCGTTCCTGTGGCTGATCTCCTCGGGTGATCCCACGATCCTCGACGTCTACCGCGTCGCCTTCACGGTGTTGTTCACGGTCATCGTGCTCGGTGTCGCCTGGGAGTTCATCTACCACTTCCTGCAGCAGTTCCGCTGGGAGAAGGACTGGCCCACCCTGTTCGGGCTGCTCACCGCGATCAACGAGGGCATCGTGGTGTGGCTGGTCATCGACGTGACCGGGCTGCTGCCCGAGGAGCTCCGGCCGTCGCCGTTCGTGTTCGCGGTCCAGTTCGTCACCACCTGGCTGCTGGTGTGGGTCGCGGTCAACGGTCCGCTACGAGTGATCTTCCCGCACTGGCGATTCCAAGGAGGACGGTTCCTGTGACCATTCCGGGCGACATCCCGAGCGTGACCCCCACGGTGACGCTGATCCCCGGTGCCGGGATCGTGATCCGCAAACCCGCATTCCTCTGTCTGATCGCGGACACGGTGCCGGCCGCGTTCATCACCGACCTCCTCGACATCGAATCAGCGGTTTCGGTACCGGATTCCGCGCCCCGGCGCGGCCGTCATCTCGTCCGCGCGCTCGCGCAACTCGTACTGACCGCCGACGAGCAGATCGACATCGCCTTCGCCGCACCCGACAACGTCGGGATCGCGATCTTCCTGTCGGGCAGGGTCTACGGGGAGACCGACGGCAAACGGATCGAGCCCGCTCCCGGCGAGACCTACGACAAGGCCGTCCCGTGGCCCTTCGAGGGGCTCGGCCTGTACCTGGAGGGGACCGTCCCGGCCGAGGTCGGCGAGGAACGATTCGACCTCGTCGACGGCGTCGTCCCCGCCTCCGGGGCTCTGCTGCACACGCCGCTGGGTTTGCGCGGCACCGAATTCCATCCGCTTCCCGCCTCGTCGCGGATCCCGGCTCCCGAGGCGGCTGCGCCGCAGCCCGAGCCCGAACCGCAGCCCGAGCCGGCACCGCAGCCCGAGCCCGAACCACAGCCCGAGCCGGAGCCTCAGCCCGAACAGGAACCGGACCAGATGGGGACGACCGAGCGGATGCGACCGGATGTCGACGAACTGTCGCCACCGGCGCATGCCGCGCCGGTGGCGGAGCCCCTGCCGTTCACCTCGACCCCGCTGGGCGGGACCCCGGTGGGGCAGCCGGGGGCCGGTGAGCCACTCCCCACGGAGCCGATGCCGGCCGCGCCCGCGGTCCAGCAGTCGCCGTTCGCCCAGCCCGACCCGTTCGCCGAACATCTCGAACCGCGGGCCCCGTTGCCGAAGGAAGAGCATCAGCGGCCCGCGACCGAGGTCGTGAAGATCGAGGCCTCGCGGGCCAAGGTGCACGGAATCCGATGCTCCCGAGGCCATCTCAACCACCCGCAGTCGTGGCTGTGCGGGGTCTGCGGCATCCGGATGGATCAGCTGACGACCTTCCTCGTCGAAGGTGAGCGCCCGCCGCTCGGCTGGCTCCTACTCGACAACGGCTTCACCTTCCTGCTCGACGAGGACCTGGTCATCGGCCGCGAACCCGGATCATCCGGCGGTGGACGGGCCGGGAGCCCGAAACCGATTCGCGTCCAGGACGAGACCGGACAGCTGTCGCGCCGCCACGTCGAGATCCGGCTGGTCGAGTGGACTGTCCAGCTCGTCGACCTCGGTTCGGCGAACGGCACGTTCGTCGCCGACCCGAGCAGCGGGAACCGGGAGGTGCGCCTGCTCCCGCATCGTCCCCATGTACTGGTTCCGGGGTCGCATGTGCGTATCGGAGGACGCCACTTCATCTTCGAGTCGCACCATGCCCGAATCTGAGACGGCCAGGACCTGACATGGACAAGCACACGGTCGCGTTCCTTCTCCTGGATGTCGCGGTCATCATCGCGGTCGCCCGCGTCGGTGGGATGATCGCCCGTGCGGTGCGCCAGCCGGCCGTCGTCGGTGAGATCGCGGCCGGAATCGCGTTGGGGCCGAGTCTGTTGGGTCTCCTGCCGGGAAACCCCGACGAGTGGTTGTTCCCCGAAGAGGTGCGTCCGCTCCTGGGTGGGCTCGCGCAGATCGGTCTCGTGCTGTTCATGTTCATCGTCGGCCTCGAACTCGACATGCGACTGACGCGAGGTCGTGAGCGTGCGGCGGCGAGCATCTCGGCGTGCTCGATCGTGCTGCCGTTCGGACTCGGTGCGGCGCTGGGACTTCTGCTGTACCCGTCGCACGACACCGTCGGCGGAGTCGAGATCGAACGGCTCGGCATGGTCCTGTTCATGGGCGTCGCGATGTCGATCACCGCCTTCCCGGTGCTCGCCCGCATCCTCGCCGACCGCGGGATGATGCGGACCGTCCCCGGGGTCTTCAGTCTGGCCGCTGCTGCGGTCGACGACATCCTCGCGTGGACCCTGCTCGCGTTCATCATCGCGATCATCGAGGGCGGTGATCCGCTGGAGGTGGCCAAGATCGTCGGGATGACCCTGGTGTACGCGGCGGTCATGTTCGGCATCGTGCGCCCACTGCTGGCCAAGCTGGTCGAGTGGCGGGACTCGGCGGGACGTCTCAGCCCGGACATCCTGGCGGTCATCCTCATCGGGGTGTTCCTGTCCTCGGCGGTCACCGACGTCATCGGCATCCACCAGATCTTCGGTGCGTTCATGTTCGGCGCGGTGATGCCGAAAGTCGGTGCCGAGCAGTTGCACCGGGAGATCCTGGAACGGCTCGAACAGGTCAGCGTGCTGCTGTTGCTGCCGATGTTCTTCGTCGTCACCGGCCTGAGCGTGGACCTCGCGGGCATCGGGCTGTCGGGGCTCTGGCAGTTGGGTCTCGTGCTGGTCGTCGCGATCGCCGGCAAGTTCCTCGGCGCCTACGCGGGTGCGCGGGCCAGCGCGATACCCACGCGGCAGAGCGCGGCGATCGCCGTACTCATGAACACCCGGGGTCTCACCGAACTCGTGATCCTCTCGGCGGGACGCGACCTCGGCGTCCTCAGCGACGACCTCTTCGCGATGCTCGTGGTGATGGCGCTGGTGACCACGGTGCTGACCGAACCGCTGCTCCGCCTGGTGTATCCGGACGTGGTGGTGGCGAACGACATCGCCGCGGCCGAGCGTCGAGCGCTGGCCGCCGCGACCGCACCGCGGGTGCTGGTGGTCCTGCGCGATCCCGGCGGCACGGTCGACGACCTGCGTGCACGGCACCGCCGGTTGCTCGATTGCACAACGGGTTACGACGTCGTGCTGGCGGGTCTGCTCACCGCGACGGACAGCCCGGCGAAGCGCCTCGAGGTCGGTGTGCCGGTGGTGCCCGACTTCGCGGCCATGGCGTCGGTCGTCGAGAAACTGAACCTGCTCGGTGCCTCGCTGACCGGCGCTGGGTCGGTGTCGGTTCTGTGCCGGTTCAGCGCCGACCCGGCCACCGACCTCGACGCGATGACCCGAAACGCCAACGCCGACGTGATCGTCATCGACGCCGCCGATCGCGAGCTCGGTGAGATGCTGCGGGCGGCGCCGGTGGCGATCGTCGACGAGAACGCCTCGGCGGGTGTGGGACCCGGCCGCAGCGTCATCACCTGCGTGGTCGCCGACAACCGCAGCGGTCGCACCGCCGCCGTGGTGGGGGCGGGTCTGGCATTGTTCGGGTCGCGATCTCTCACGATCGTCTCCGCGGGCTCCCGTCGCCGGTGGCTCGCCGACCTGAGACCCGTCGTCGACCGCGGGGTCCGGGTCTCCCTCGTCGAACCGAAGCGTCACCGCGGTGAGGACGGCGCCTTCACGGTCTCCGCCGCCGACGACGACGCCCGCGGGCGTGGCTCGGACACCCCGGTGACCGTCGTCGACAACACCGAGACGAGCGAAGAAGCCCTGGGGGACCGGATGGCCACGCTGTACGCCGAGGCTCCGGCATCCGCCGATTCCACCACGAACGCCACCGACACCACGCAAACCACCGACACCACGCAGACCACCGACGCCGGATCTGCCGCGAAAGAGAGGCACTGACATGGCCACTGTCGAGATCCCGCAACAGCTGGCGGATTTCACCGTGCTCCAGAAGCTGGGAGTCGGCGGCAACGGAACGTTCTATCTCGCCGTACCCCCCGCACGGCTGGGCCTGTCGACCGATCGCGTGGTGGTCAAGGTCTTCAGCGGTGTGTGCAGCGACGACGCCTACCGCCGCGGCGTGCGCGAACTGCGTGCGTTCGCCGCGGTCGCCTCGCCCTACCTGGCCGGTCTGTACGACGCAGTTCTCCAGGGCCAGTTCATGTATGCGATGGAATACTTCCCGCTCGGATCACTCGGCACACCCGCGCGCCCCCTGAGCCGGGACGAGCGGCTCGCCGCGGTCGCCGACGCGGCGCGAGGCGTCGACGCCCTGCACGAAGCCGGCATCGCCCACGCGAACATCACGCCGTCGAGCATCATGGTGACCGAGACCGGCGGGAAGATATCCGATCTCGGGCTCGCCCGGGTTCTCGCGGCGGACGAACCGATCACCAGCTTCGCTCAGCCGGGTGCGGTGCAGTACATGGACCCGGCGCTCCTGGCGGGCGATGTGCCGTCCCGCGCGACGGACATCTGGTCACTCGGCGCCTGTCTGCATCGAGCGCTCACCGACGAGGGGGTGTACGGCCAGGTGCCCGACACCCAGCCGTTGCTGGCGATCCGAGCTGCACTGTCGACGCCACCCGCACTGTCGGAGAACCTGAATCGGGACGAGCGCACGCTGATCGCCAATTGTCTTGCCCTGGCCGGAAGCCGGCCGTCGACCGCGCTGCAGGTCGCCGAGCGGGTCGACGCGCTCCGGGGTCGGTGAGGCGGACTGTCGCTCAGCCGAGTGGTGCGGTGCGCCACCAGGCGTCGAGGATCTGACGTCCCGAATGACCGGGCCATGTGGTGATCACCGTGTACGGCTCACGCGCCGGCGCGACGAAATTGGTGACGACCCAGCCGTCGGCGAGACTGTCCCGGCTCGACGACGCGGGACCGTCCCGCCACTGGATCTCGTCACCCGGAAACCCCTCGAGCGGTGCGGTGACGGTGTCCCGTGCGATGGGTGTGGCCGTGTGCCAGACGACGTAGGTCACCTGCTCGGCGTCGGAGCACGTGATGGCGTCGAGGCCGTCGCGGAACACGGCCTCGCAGGCCGCATCCCGCCAGCCCTGCTGGTCGGGAGAATCGGGCAGCAGTCGCGGAAAGGCGTCGGCGATCGGCGCGACCGCCGGCGGCCACGGTGGTGGCGCGTTGCGGGCGCCGAGGACGATCACCGTGCCCACGCAGATCGCGACCACCACGAGCGCCACCACCAGTGGCGTGAGTGTCGGGCGTCGCGGTGGCGTGTCGGGTCTGTTCTGACGTGTCGGATGGTGGCCGGCGACGAGTTCGGTCGGCCGATCGGGATTCCACGCCGGCTGGAAGGCCCGCGGCGGTGAGCTGATCACCTCGGTCGGTGGCTCCCCGTCCGTGTGAGTCAGGTGGAGGGCGAGGTCGGCGGCCCGGACGAACTCCGCGCAGGTCCGATAGCGGTGATCGGGCTGCGGATCGAGAGCGCGGGCGAGCGCCGAGTGGAAAGCGGGGGATACCGCTCCCGTAATACGGTGTCTGGCAACCGAAGTGGTGCCGGTGAGCAGCTCGACGAGAATTCGGCCGACTGCGGCGACATCGGTTTCCGGGTGCGGGGTGTCCTCATCGTGGGCGGGTGGCGTCAGGCCGAAACCGCGCAGGGTGACGGCACCGGGGCCGGCGATGTCGGAGGCGGTGATCTCCGACGAAGCCGAATCCGGGCGGGCCGAGATCAGGATGTCGGCGGTCGTGAGGCCGCCGTGGACCAGCCCGCGGCGATGTGCGGCGTCGAGGGCGTCTCCGACGGCACCGATGATGCGCACCGCCAGGTCGATGTCGATGCCGTCGGGATGGCGTCGGATCAGTTCGGCGGCGTCGGTGGCGGGTATCGGCGCCGTGGCGACCCACAGCCGGCCGTCGGTCAGTCCGTGGCCGGCGATTCGGGCGATCGCGGGATGTCTGGCGCCGGAAGCCAATTCATTGGAACGTGCGAACCAGTCACGAAAATGTGGATCTGCCGAACGCGCCGGGTCGACCACGGTGAGGACTACGGGTTCGGGTCCGGGTGGGCCGGAGGAAGGGGGACCCGACTGCACCGGGACCGCGCGACAGGTCGTGCTCACCGCGGATTCGTGGAGCACCCGTTCGATGCGGTGACCGGCGACCACCGAGCCGGGAACAACCGAGCCTCGCGCGGGCGAATCGCCGTGACTGGCATCGAAGGACACGCTTGGCTCCCGGTGGTCTGAGAGCTCGAATTGTACCGGCCGGGGCCGGCGCTATTCGGTGTTCGACTCGAACAGCACGGGTGCCGAATTGAACAGCATCACGATGAAGAACACCAGCAGGAACCAGGACCCGCCCTGCCACAGTTGCCATCGGCCACCGGCTTTCCAGACCCGGTACGTCCGCACCAGCATGGCGATCGCACCGATCAGGACCACGACCGGCGCGACGACGAAGAGTGCGTTCTGGAGAGACTGCGACGAGGCGTGTGCGACGATGAGGAGACCGAGACCGAACGCGACGGTGATGGCGATGTGGATCACGATCGCGCGAAAGTCGTTGTTGCCGTTCTTCGGTGTCGGGGAGTTCGGCGTCGGGGAGGTCATGATGACTCCCACGCTACACGCCGCTCGATACCCGGTGAGAAGGACTTAGTGCTCATTGCTGCCCGCGGTCCGCGGGAGCAGGATGAAGTGAGGACCGGCCCCCGGCCGGAGTTTGACGACCGGCCCCGGCCGGGGTCGTGACCAGAGGAGATGAGCGAGGGACATGAACGCGATACTCGTCGGTGTGGACGGTTCCGAGGCGGCCGAAGGCGCGGTGCGGTGGGCGGCGAAGGCCGCGGCGGCGGAGCGGCTCGATCTCAAGATCGTCGGTGCCTATGACGCGAGCACCAGCGACTACGCTCCCGGACTGATCATTCCGCAGGACGTCATCGACGCCATCCGTCAAGACGCGTCGGACGCAGTGCATGCCGCCGCCGCCGTCGCCAAAGAGGTTGCGCCGAACGTCAGCGTCGCGACCTCGATCGTCGACGGTGACGCTGCCCGCGTGCTGCTCGAGTTGGGCAAGGACGCTGCGATGATCGTGGTCGGCACGCGCCGGCTCGGCAGCGTGAAGGGACTGTTCCTCGGTTCGGTGAGCATCAGCGTCGCGGCCCACGCCCACGGCCGGGTGGCCATCGTCGCCGCCGGGGGATCGGACACCGGGCCGGTCGTGGTCGGTGTGGACGGATCGCCGATCAGCGATGTCGCGGTCGCCGAGGCGTTCCGGCAGGCGTCGCTGCGCAACGCGCCGCTGGTGGCCGTCCACACCTGGACGCCGCTGGACGCCGACGCCCTGCACGGCTACGGGATCGGGCCCGAGGAGGTCCAGCGGATGACCCAGGACGCGGTCGAGGTGCTCGCGGAGCGACTGGCCGGATACGCCCAGGACTACCCGGACGTCCGCGTGGAGCGGCACGTGCTGCCGGAGGAGCCGGCGAAGGCGCTGCTGGACGCGGCCGGTACCGACGCCCAGCTCATCGTCGTCGGCAGCCGGGGACGCGGCGGATTCCGCGGACTGATGCTCGGCTCGACCAGCCAGAAGGTGATGCACCAGGCCGAGTGCCCCGTGCTGGTGGTGCGCGGCTGACCAGGTGAGCTGCCTACTATCGACCCATGACGCTGAAGAGACTCGAGCTCTCGGTCGGGGAGCTCGCGCAGCGCGCGGGTATCGCGCCGTCGGCGGTCCGGTTCTATGAGGAACAGGGACTGATCTTCAGCCGGCGGACGGCCGGCAATCAGCGGCGCTACCACCGGGCGATGCTGCGGCGGGTGGCGTTCATCCGTGCCTCACAGGTCGCCGGCATCCCGTTGTCGGTGATCGGGGAGGTGCTCGCCGAACTCGGTGACCACGAGTCCCCGTCGAAGTCGATGTGGGAGGCGGCGTCGAAACGCTGGATGGACGACATCAACCATCGCATCTCCCTGCTGGAGAACATGCGCGACATGATCGGCTCCTGCGTCGGGTGCGGATGCTTGTCACTCGGGGAATGTCACCTGCTCAACCCGGGAGACGAACTGAACAAACTCGGTCCGGGACCGCGTCGTCTCATGACCGAGTGAACGGGAGTCGAGAAACCGTCGGCGGTAGGGTTGCGGCATGGCTCGACCGTCGCGCGTGGCGCTTGCTCTGGGAAGTGGCGGCGCTCGCGGATACGCGCACATCGGGGTGATCGCCGAACTCGAGGCACGTGGCTTCGAGATCGTCACGGTCGCCGGATCGTCCATGGGCGCGCTGGTCGGGGGCCTGTACTGTGCGGGCAAACTCGACGACTACGTCGACTGGATCTCGGGACTGTCGCAGCTCGACGTGGTACGGCTGCTCGACGTCTCACTCACCAAACCCGGCGTCATCGGAGCCGAACGCATTCTCACCCGTGTGCGGGAGATCCTCGGCGACACCGTGATCGAGGATCTGCCGATCCCGTTCACCGCCATCGCGACCGACCTGTTCGCGGGTCGCGCCGTGTGGTTCCAGCGCGGCAATCTCGCCGACGCCCTGCGTGCATCGATCGCGATCCCCGGCGTGATCAGCCCGCATGAGCACAAGGGACGGCTCCTCGCCGACGGCGGCATCCTCGACCCGGTGCCCGTCGCACCGACCTCGGGCGTCCCCAGCGATGTGACGATCGGCGTGATCATCGGCTCCGACGGCGGGCCCGAGACGGGTGCCAGCCGGCAGTCCAAAACGAAAGGCCTGCTCCGACGCAACGTCGCGCCGATCCTCGACAACGAGTTCGTGCGCTCGGTCCGTGACCGCTTCGGTTCGGAGGCCGGTGACGTGGCGGGGACCGAGGGGGCCGACGAGATCGCCCCCGCTGCCACCTCCGACGAGGAGGGAGCTGTCGTGGTCGACACCGGCGCACTGTCACCGGACGCCGCCGGCGAGCCCGGCCGGATGGGTCGCGTCGAGGTGCTCAGCCGGTCGCTCGACATCATGCAGGAGGCGTTGACCCGCTATCAGGTGGCCGGTTATCCGCCCGACGTCCTGATCCGGGTGCCCCGTCGTGCGGTGCGGACCCTGGACTTCCACAAGGCCGCCGAGATGATCGACATCGGCCGTGAACTCACCGCCAAGGCCCTCGACGACCTGCCCGAGATGCCATGAGGCAGATCCCTCGCGGCATCTGGGTGCTGCTGTCGGCCAACGTCGTCATCGCACTCGGCTACGGGTTCATCGCGCCCGCCCTCCCGAGTTTCGCTCGCGCCTTCAACGTCTCGTTCACCGCGGCCACCGCGGTGGTGTCGGCCTTCGCCGTCATGCGGCTGCTGTTCGCGCCGACGGGCGGACGACTCGTGTCGGTGTTCGGCGAACGGCGCATCTATCTGACCGGACTCCTCATCGTCGCCGCGAGCACACTGGCTTGTGCCTTCGCGCAGACATATTGGCAGTTGCTGGTGTTCCGCGGCCTGGGCGGCATCGGATCGACGATGTTCAGCATCTCCGCGATGGCCCTGCTGATCCGGATGGCGCCCAGCGACATTCGCGGGCGGGTGTCGGGCTTCTTCTCCGCGGGTTTCCTGATCGGCAGCATCACCGGACCGCTGATCGGCGCGGCCCTGGTGGGTTTCGGCCTGCGCGTGCCGTTCGTCGTGTACGCGGTCGCGCTTCTGGTCGCGTCCGCGGTCGTGGCCACCCAGCTGCGCGAGGTGATCGCCCCCGACCAGGCCGAGGGCCCGACGGCCGGACTCATCGGCTTCCGGACGGCCTTGCGCGACAGTGCCTACCGGGCCATCCTCGCGTCGAACTTCACGCAGGGCTGGGCGTCGATGGGTGTGCGGGTCGCGGTGGTTCCGTTGTTCATCACCGAGGGGCTCGGTGCAGGCGCCGGTATGGCCGGGATCGTGCTGGCGATCTATGCCGCGGGCAACGTCCTCGCGATCCTCATCGCCGGTCGCCTGTCCGATCGGTTCGGCCGTCGGCCGATCATGCTGCCGGGTCTGACGATCACCGTCGTCGCCACCATCGCACTGGGATTCTCGCCCAACGTCCCCATCGCGCTCGCACTGTCGGTGCTCGCCGGTGTCGGTTCCGGTCTGTTCGCGCCGACTCATCAGGCGGCCCTCGCCGACGTCCTCGGCAATCGTCAGCAGGGCGGATCGGCGCTCGCGGCGTACGGCATGTCCTCGGACCTCGGTGCGGTGACCGGGCCGGTCATCGTCGGATTCGTGGCGGATCGGGTCGGCTTCGGCCCCGCGTTCGTGCTGACCGGTGTGGTCGCGGCGATCGCCCTGGTCGCGTGGCTGTTCGCCCGGGAGACCGCGCCTGCGGTCGTCGGTCAGGGTCCGGCGTTACGGTTGAGCGATGACGCGTGAGGGGCAGCAGGACACCGCGGGCGAGTGGGATTACGCTCTGGGGGCGAACTCGGAGGTCGGCACCCTGCGCGCGGTGATGCTGCACCGCCCCGGTGACGAACTGCGGCGCCTCACCCCGCGCAACAGCGATCAACTCTTGTTCGACGGCCTGCCCTGGGTCGACCGTGCGCAGGAGGAACACGACGCCTTCGCCGAGGTGCTGCGCGATCGCGGTGTCGACGTCTACCTGCTCGGCGACCTGCTGACCGAGACGATCGCACACAGCGGGGCCGCCCGCATCCAGGGAATCGCGGCCGCGGTCAGTGCGCGACGTCTGGGATCTCATCTCGCCGAGGATCTCGCGAGGCACCTGCGGGGACTCGCGCCCGCGGAACTGGCCGACGTGCTGATGGCCGGAATGACGTTCGACGAACTGCCGATCACGCCGTCGGCGGAACGGTCGTCGCTGGTCCGCCGGATGCATCACGGCCCCGAGTTCGCCATCGAGCCGCTGCCGAACCTGCTGTTCACCCGCGACAGTTCGTTCTGGATCGGGTCGCGCTTCGCGATCACCTCCCTCGCGCTGCCCGCGCGAGCGCGAGAGACGTCTCTGACCGATCTGATCTACGCCCATCACCCCCGTTTCACCGGTGCCCGACGCGCCTACGAGTCGCAGGTCGCGCCGGTCGAGGGCGGCGACGTGTTGCTCCTCGCGCCGGGTGTCGTCGCCGTCGGGGTCGGCGAGCGCACCACGCCGGCCGGGGCGGAAGCGCTGGCGCGCAGCCTCTTCGACGACCATCTCGCCCACACCGTGCTCGCCGTGCCCATCCAGCAGGCGCGGGCGTTCATGCATCTCGACACCGTCTGCACCATGGTCGACACCGATGCGGTGGTGATGTACCCCAACATCCGCGACCACATGTCGGCGTTCACCCTGTCCCACGACGCGGCCACCGACGCCGTTCACGTGACGGGGGAACGGCCTTTCGTCGAGGCGGCGGCCGAGGCCATGGGGATCGGCAAACTCCGCGTCATCGACACCGGTCTCGACCCGGTGACCGCCGAGCGCGAGCAGTGGGATGACGGCAACAACACGCTCGCGTTGTCCCCGGGAGTCGTCGTGTCCTACAACCGGAACGTGGAAACCAATCGCCGCCTGCGTGATTCGGGGATCGAGGTGATCGAGATCGAAGGCCGCGAACTCGGCTCGGGTCGCGGTGGGCCCCGGTGCATGTCGTGCCCGTTGGCGCGTGATCTGTTGTGAGGGGACGACAATGACCACATCGCTGCTGGCCCATCTGACCGTCGACCCGGCATCGGACCGGCCACCGTTCGAGCAGGTGCGGCTGCGTATCGTCGAGCTGATCGCCGACGGCACGCTGCTCACCGGTGAGCGCCTGCCGACCGTCCGGGCCCTCGCCGCGCACCTGGACCTCGCCCCCAACACCGTGGCCAAGACATATCGCGAACTCGAGGCGGCCGGCGTGATCGAGACGCGCGGACGCTCGGGTTCCTTCGTCAAGGCGGGGCGCCACGACGCGCAGGACGCCGGTTTCGCGGCCGCGTCGACGTACGTCGGGACCGCCCGTGAGCTGGGACTCGACGACGACACGATCGTCTCGATGGTCCAGCGGGCGTTGCGCGCGACTTGAACAGACGCGCCGACGTTGCTTTGGTGGGGTAATGACAAGTGAACAGACAGCGACGACTCGTCGCGCGCGAGATGGCCAGCGCCGGCGTGATCGGGGGAGTCGGCCCGGGAGCCCACGGATCGATCCGGTGGTCTTCTCGATCACGGCTGCACTCGTCATCGCGTTCGTCGTGTGGGGCATCGGGGACAAGGACAGTCTGAACTCGACCACCGGTGAGATCCTGAGCTGGATCACCACCAACCTCGGCTGGCTGTTCATCCTCTCCGCAACCGGATTCGTGATCTTCGCGGTGTATCTGGCGGTTTCCAAGTACGGACGAATCCCGTTGGGGCTCACCGGGGAGAAACCTCAGTTCCGTACCATCAGCTGGATCGCGATGATGTTCAGCGCCGGAATGGGAATCGGCCTGATGTTCTTCGGTGCCTACGAACCGCTGTACCACTTCGCAAGTCCGCCACCGGAGATCGATGCCGGCGATGTCCGGACGGCAATGGCGACGACCATGTTCCACTGGGGCTTCCATCCGTGGGCGATGTACGCCGTCGTCGGACTCGCCCTCGCCTACAGCACCTTCCGGCTCGGCCGGACGCAGCTGATGAGCGCGGTGTTCACGCGTCTCCTCGGCCCACGCGTCTCGCACGGTCCCGCGGGCAAGCTCATCGACATCCTGGCCATCTTCGCGACCCTGTTCGGCACCGTCGCCTCATTGGGCTTGGGCGCCTTGCAGATCGGTTCCGGTCTGGACAAGGTCGGCTGGGTCAACGAACCGACCAAGCTCCTGCTGGTCGCGGTCATCGCGATCCTCACCGCAGCGTTCGTGGCCTCCGCGGTGTCGGGTATCGCGCGCGGCATCCAGTGGCTGTCGAACATCAACATGGTGCTCGCCGTGGTGCTCGCGGCCTTCGTGTTCGTCGTCGGACCCACGATCTTCATCCTCAATCTGCTGCCGACGACCCTGGGCGCCTACGCCACCGACCTCACCACCTTCGCGGGCCGTTCGGACGCCACGGTGACCTCCGACGCGGGCCGGCAGTGGCTGGCCGACTGGACCATCTTCTACTGGGCATGGTGGGTGTCGTGGACGCCGTTCGTCGGCATGTTCCTGGCCAAGATCAGCCGGGGCCGGACGATCCGTGAGTTCGTGATCGGCGTCACGGTGGTGCCCACGACCGTGTCGCTGGTCTGGTTCTGCGTGTTCGGCGGCACCGCGATCCGGCAGCAGACCGACGGTGTCCTCGACTTCGACCCGGCCACGGCGGCGAGCGAGGACACCCTCTTCGACGTACTGGCTCACCTGCCGTGGACCGGTGTCGCCTCGGCACTGGTGATGGTGCTCGTCGGGATCTTCTTCGTCTCCGGAGCCGACTCGGCCTCGCTCGTGATGGGCACCCTGTCCCAGCGTGGCGTCGAACATCCCTCGCGCGCGCTGACGGTGTTCTGGGGCGTGCTCACCGGTGTCGTGGCGGCGTTGCTCCTCGCGATCAGCGGTGACGACGCACTCGACGGCATCAAGACGATGGCCATCATCGCCGCCTTGCCGTTCGTCGTGGTGATGATCGGCATGTGCCTGTCGCTCTACCTCGACCTCCGGCGCGACCCGCTGATCGTGTCTCGTCACGTCTTGTCGGCTCAGGTCGATCAGCACGTCCACGAACAGGCCGTGGCGATCGCCACCGGTGAACTCGAGTCGATCGACGCCGACGCCGTCAAGCACCTGGAGAAGATCGATCCGGGCTACGTCGAGCAGGTCGGTACGGGTGTCGCCCACCCGCTGGGCGAGGCGCACCACGCCGACACCGAGCAGGGCGTCGAGCCCCAGAAGTAGTCGCGCTCAGCCCCAGCTCGGCAGCCAGATCTGCTGCCGCCAGAGTCCCGGCGAGATCGGGGAGGCGGTGAGGATCGGCCACAGCCACACGAAGTTGGTGACCACGAGTGCCACGTAGACGGCGACCACGATGATCGACAGCACCCGGCGCTCGGGTCGGGCGCGGGCCGTGGTCGCCGTCGAGCGCAACAGATCGCCGCAACACAAGGCGAGGCCCATGACGAGGAACGGGGCCAGGGCGGTCGCGTAGAAGAAGTACATCTGGCGGTCGAGGGACAGGAACCACGGCAGGATGCCCGCACCGTAGCCGACGAGCACCGCCGCGTAGCGCCAGTCGCGGCGGACGACCCACGACCACAGACCCCACAGCAACATGGGCAGTGCGAGCCACCACAGGGCGGGCGGTCCGATCAGCATCTGGGCGCGGACGCACTCGCCCCCGCCGCACTGATCGGGGCCGTTCTCGAGTGCGTAGAGCATGGGGCGCAGGCTCATCGGCCAGGTCCACGGCTTTGATTCCCATGGATGGTGATTGCCCGCGGAGTTGGTCAGTCCCGCATGGAACTGGAGAATCCCGGCCTCGTAGTACCAGAGCGACCGCCACGCCCCCGGCACCCAGGCGAAGGTGCCGCCGGTGCCGATCGCATTGCCCTCGGAATAGCGGTAGACCGCGGTCTCGCTGTTGAACCACGGGATGTAGGTCAGGAAGTAGATGACGACCGGCATCACCGCGAGGCTCGCGCCGGCGGGCACGACGTCACGGACGATCGTGCCGACCCACGGTCGCCGCACGTGGTACGCGCGCCGCGCCGCGACGTCGAAGCCGATCGCGAGGACGGTGAAGAAGATGACGTAGTAGACGCCCGACCACTTGGTTCCGCAGCTGAGTCCGAGCATCACCCCGGCGGTGAAGCGGTACCAGCGGAATCCGAGCCGTGGACCGAACCGGCTGTCGTCCATCCGGCCCTCGAGGTAGACGCGGTACATCCGCTCGCGGACCTGGTCGCGGTCGGCGAGGAGCGCGGCGAAGGCGGCGACGATGAACAGGGTCTGGAAGATGTCGAGCATCCCCATCCGGGACTGCACGAACAGCACCCCGTCACAGATCGCGAACACGCCGGCGACGGCACCGACCAGAGTCGACCGCGTGAGCCGGCGCACCGCGCAGTAGACGAGGACGACGATGAGGACACCGGAGATCGCCGGCGCGACCCGCCAGCCGAGCGGACCGTACCCGAAGGCGGCCTCGGAGGCGGCGAGCATCCACTTGCCGACCGGAGGATGCACCACGAGCCCGTATGCCGGATTGTCCTCGATCGAGTTGCCGCCGGTGAGGACCTGCCATCCCTGCGGCACGTAGTGCTTCTCGTCGAAGACCGGCGTGCCCTTGTCGGTGGGGTGACTCAGGTTCCAGAAGCGGGTGAGGGCGGCGATGAGAGCGATGACGACACCCACCACCAGGCCGCGACCACGGTCCGGGGCACCGAACAGCGCCGCCGGGACCTCCGGTCCCAGACGACGAGGCGGGACCGCCGCGGGGACCGGGACACCGACGGGCACGGCGGTGTCACGCGCGGCGGTCATGGTCACCCGCTCGATCCTAGTGGGCCCTCGTAAGCTGGCTGACGATGAATGCCGCCCAGCCCGACACACAGTCCACCGACCACCCCCGGTCTGCCGTGCCCGGGACGAGCGGACGGCTGGTGCTGGCCGCCACCCCGATGGGACAGGTGGACGATGCGTCGCCCCGGCTGAGGGCGGCGCTGCAGACGGCCGACATCGTCGCCGCCGAGGACACCCGCCGCACCCGGTCGCTCGCCGCCGCGCTCGGCGTCGAGATCGGCGGACGCGTCGTCAGCTACTACGACCAGGTGGAGGCCGCCCGGACACCGGGCCTCGTCGAGGCGATCGCCGGCGGTGAGACGGTCCTGCTGGTCACCGATGCCGGGATGCCCTCGGTCAGCGACCCCGGCTACCGGATCGTGGTGGCCTGCGCCGAGGCGGGTCTGCCCGTGACGGCATTGCCGGGACCCTCGGCGGTGACGACGGCACTCGCGGTGTCGGCGCTGCCGTCGGAGCGGTTCTGTTTCGAGGGCTTCGCGCCACGCAAGCCGGGTGCCCGTGCGGAATGGCTGCGCGAGCTGATCGCCCAGCCGCGCACCGCCGTCTTCTTCGAGTCGCCGCACCGGCTGGCGGACACGCTCGCCGCGGCGGCCGAGATCCTCGGACCCGATCGGCGCGGCGCGGTGTGCCGGGAGATGACGAAGACCTACGAGGAGGTCCGCCGCGGTGGTCTGGCCGAACTGGCCGGGTGGGCGGCCGGCGGCGTCAAGGGCGAGATCACGGTCGTCATCGCCGGCGCGGTGGCCGCCGAACCCGACATCGACGAACTGGCCGACCGCGCCGAGAAACTGGTGGCGGGCGGGATGCGGCTCAAGGATGCCTGCGCGGAGGTCACGCAGGGTTCGAGTGCCTCGCGACGCGACGTCTACCAGTCGGTTCTCGATAGGCGTCGAGCTGATCCGAGCTGACCCGCAGCTCGACGCGCGGCGCCAGCCGGTAGGGCCGGCTCGAGACGAGCGCGCCGACCACCCGGCGCAGGCGCGACAACTCGGCACGCACGCTCACGGTGTGGTTCTGGTCGCCGAACAGCAACTGGCTCAACTGCTGTGAGGTGAGTCCATGGTCGCCCGCGTCGGCCAGCAGCAACAGGATCTGCGCGTGGCGCCGGGTGAGCACCGTACGCCACGGGTCGTCGTCACCGGTGACCGTGATCGTCGGCTCGCCGTCGAGGTCGAGTTCGGCGATGACCGGACCCGAGGGGCCTGCCGGACGCACGAGCCAGCCCATCCCGAGTCGTTCGACGACGCACATCCCGAGTCCGGGCACGAACTGACGCATGTCCACCGTCGGCGCGGCGACCCGGACCGGCGGCGTGCACCCGCGGCCCTCGGCCACCCAGCCGTCGTCGTCGATGAGTAGACCGGGCCCGTGCAGGCCGGCGAGCTGGGCACGGCCGTGGTAACGGAGGTCGGCGAGGGTGCGCTGATGGGCGAGAGTCACCTCGTGCTCGCTCAGTGCCGCCAGGGCGTTCGTGAACGCCGAAGCCGCGGGCTGCATCTGCATCGCCGGTCCGGCCAGCCCGGCGACCGCGACCATCTCACCCGTGCGCGGATCGTGGACCGGCGTCGCGGTGCAGTACAGCCCGTGCAGGGATCGGCTGTAGTGCTCCGCGCCGAAGACGCGGCTGGGTCGCCGGTGGCGGATCGCCAGGCCCACCGCCGTCGTCGCCGCGGAATCCTCATCCCACCGGCTTCCCTCGACGAGGCCGAGCCGGTTCGCCTCGGGCAGCACCGCGCGCGAGCCGCCACGCCACAGCATCACCCCGTCGGTGTCGAAGATGCCCAGTGCCATCAGCGGGTCGTCGGCCGACTGGGCGAACACCCGCTTGAGAGAGTCCACCGAGTGGCGGAGCGGATGCGCGGACCGGCGGGCTTCGAGCTCGTCGCGGTCGATCCGTCCGCGGTGGTGGTCGTCGAGCGTGGAGGGATTGTCCGCGGCCTTCACCCGGGTCCAGGACTCGGCCACTTCATCCGCGAATCGGGGAGGCGGCGTCGCACCCGACATGATCGCCTCGCGGTCGCGATTGATCTCCCGGGCCAGCTCCGTGAGATCGGTGGTCGTCCGGATGGACAAAGTCATGGGAGAAATATTACCCAAATCGCCAATCAAGTCCGGTATTTGCGATCCTGCAACGTCTGCGTCCGGTCGCCGGCAACGATGCTGGCAGCCTTGTCGAGACACTCCTGCCACTCGTCGTCCGGGACGGAATCAATGGTGATTCCGCCACCGACACCGAGTGCGATGCCGCCGTCCGGAGCGATCTCGACCGTGCGGATCGCGACGTTGAGATCGAGGGCGCGGTCGGGTCCGGCGACGCCGATCGCGCCGCAGTAGACGCCCCGGGCGCTGCTCTCCCAGTCGGCGAGCAGCTCCATCGCACGCAGCTTGGGCGTACCGGTGACCGATGCGGGCGGGAAGGTGGCGTCGAGCACCTCGGCGGTGCCCGTGCCGGGCCGCACGATCGCCTCGACACGCGAGACCAGGTGCCAGACGCCGGGCGCGGGCACCACCGACAGCAGTTCGGGCACCCGGACGCTGCCGGTGACGGCGATCCGTCCCAGGTCGTTGCGGACGAGGTCGACGATCATGATGTTCTCCGCGATGTCCTTCGCGGAGGCGGACAGGGCGTCGGGGTCGGCGTGCGCAGGCAGGGTCCCCTTGATCGGCGAGGAACTGATGATGTTCCCGGTGCGCCGCAGGAAGGTCTCCGGTGACAGGCTGGCGACCGTACCCCAATCACCCTGGAGGAAAGCCGCTTTCGCGGGGGTGGTGGCACCGGCGAGGTCGGCGAAGAAGTCCACCGGCCGACCCGACAACGTGCCGGTGAACCGCGTGCACACGCATGCCTGATACACCTCGCCGGCGCGGATCGCGTCGAGACAGCGATCGATCGCGGCCAGATGCGGTTCGCGCGCCGGCGGTGTCCAGTCGGTCGTCGTCGGCTTCCCCTCACCGGGATGCGGGGCGTCGAGTACGGCGTACGCCCAGTCGGGGAGGCCGGTGCCGAGGGTCGACCACACGCCGTTCCGCAGGACGAGGACGCCGTCGGTGAGACCCCCGGCGGTCGACGGCAGCGACGCCTCCTCGGCGCGCACGGGGAATCCGAGGTAGCCGAACCAGAAGCGGTCGGGGTCGTCGGGCGGGGTGCAGCCCGGGACGACCTCGATTGTCGGAGCGATCACCGCGTCGGTGTCCAGCCAGTCGCCGATCAGCGCTGCGGGCGGTGGGAGTCCCCGGGTGCGGGTCTCGGCATGGAGAGCCCGGAGCGCATCGAGCGCGGACGCGGCCATGTGCGGCGAGGGCGGGTCAGTTCTCGTACCGCGGGAACACCGGCGACGGTTTGGGCAGTGCGACGCCCGGTGCCAGCCGGGTGGTGACGGCGCTGAACTGGCGGTCGTCGCCGACGGCGAGCAGATCGAGGATCTTGTTCGACGACTCCGGCATCACCGGCTGGCTCAGCACCGCGACGATGCGGACCACCTCGGCGCACACATAGAGCACGGTGCCGGTGCGGTCGAGGTCGGTCTTCGCGAGCTTCCACGGTTCCTGCGACGAGATGTACCGATTGGTCTCGGCCAGCGTCGACCACAGCGCCTCGAGTCCGAGGTGGATGGCCTGGTTGTCGAAGTGCTCGCGGACGGTCTCGAGCAGCGAGTCGGCCCGGTCGAGCAGCGCGCGGTCGGTGTCGGTGAGTTCACCGGTCGCCGGCACCACACCGTCGAAGTACTTGCCGATCATCGACAGGGTGCGCTGGGCGAGGTTGCCGAACTCGTTGGAGAGGTCGGCGTTGATGCGCGACACGATCGCCTCGGCGGAGTACGACCCGTCCTGGCCGTAGGACACCTCGCGCAGGAAGAAGTAGCGCACCGGGTCGAGACCGAACTCGTCGATCAGGTTCTCCGGGTCGACGACGTTGCCGACCGACTTGGACATCTTCTCGCCCTTGTTGAACAGGAAGCCGTGCGCGAAGACCCGCTTGGGCAGCTCGACGCCCGCGCTCATCAGGAAGGCGGGCCAGTACACGCAGTGGAACCGGATGATGTCCTTGCCGATGATGTGCAGGTCGGCGGGCCAGAACCGCTCGAAGGTCGCCGGATCGTCGGGAAACCCGACTCCGGTCAGGTAGTTGGTCAGCGCGTCGACCCACACGTACATGACGTGTTCGGGGTGGCCGGGGACCCGGACGCCCCAGTCGAAGGTCGTCCGCGACACCGACAGGTCGGTGAGCCCGCCCTTGACGAAGCTGATGACCTCGTTGCGCCGCGCGTCGGGACCGATGAAGTCGGGCTGTGCCTCGTACAGCTCGAGGAGCTTGTCCTGGTAGGCCGACAGCCGGAAGAAGTACGTCTCCTCCTCGGTCCAGGTCACCACGTGACCGGTGTCGGAGGCGACGCGCTCGCCGGCGTCGTTGACCTCGGTGTCGGCCTCGGCGTAGAACGTCTCGTCACGGACGTCGTACCAGCCGGAGTACTTGTCGAGATAGATGTCGCCGCGGTCGCTCATCCGCTTCCACAGCTCTTCCGACGCCCGCTTGTGATCGGCGTCGGAGGTGCGGATGAAACGGTCGAAGCTGGAGCCGAGGCGTTCCTGCAGCGACTGGAACCGGTCGGAGTTCCGGTTGGCGAGTTCGGCGGTGGGGATGCCCTCGGCCAGCGCGGTCTGCTGCATCTTCTGGCCGTGGACGTCGGTGCCGGTGAGGAACCGGACGTCGAAACCGTCGAGGCGCTTGAACCGTGCGAGGGCATCGGCGGAGATGTACTCGTAGGCGTGCCCGATGTGCGGTGCGCCGTTGGGATAAGCGATCGCGGTGGTGAGGTAGTACGGGCGCCCCGCACCGTACGAGGTGCCGTCCTCGGCCGTGCCGGACAGATCAGGGCTGGTCAGATCGGGTGCCATAGTGCTCCACAGAGTACCGACCGGCGGCCGGTGACAGCCAATCGCGGGTCGGCGCCGTTCAGGGGGATCGTAACGATCCGATGGCCCGCGCGGTGCGCGCGACCGTCTCGTCGGCGTCGTCCCCCAGGTCGGTCAAGGCCTTCGACGCCGCGTCGCCGGCGATCTCGGCCAACGCCTGGACCAGCCGCAGCCGGACCGACGGGTCCGGGTCGCCGCCGAGACGATCGACGAGCAGGCCGACGATCCGGTCGTCGTCCGCATACGTCGCAAGGGTCTCGGCCGCCTCGACGTCGCGGTCCCCGGCGGCGACGAGTTCGATGAGGACGTCCACCGCGGCGTCGACCCCCCGACGGCCGAGGGCCCGGGCGACCGTGCGCCGGACCTCGGGATCGGGGTCCGTCAGCGCCCCCTCCAGCACGGCGGTCGCCCGGGCGTCCTCGATCGAGGCGAGGGCGGTGATTGCGCGGCGCCGGATCGTCGGATCGTGGTCGGCCACCCGCGCGGCGAGCTGGTCGAGCGCACCCGATGTCTGCGCGAGTGCCCAGCGGAGGGCGCCGGCCGTGTTGGGATCGGATTCGGCCAGCAGCGCGTCCGTCAGGGCCTCGGCGGACAGTCCGGCGTCGCCCGCCCGCAACGCCGCCCGCTGGCGGTGGGCGGCGTACTCGGAATGCACCGCGCGCAGCAGACCGACCACATCGAGTACCGCCGACCAGTCGTCGGCGTCGGCGGCCTCGATCTGCCGCAGCCGATCCAGTAGCCGGGCGTCGGCGGCCATCCGGTCCTCCGTGTCCTGGATCATCCGCTCCAGGAGCGCATCCGGCGCGAAGCCGGGATCGTCGAGTGCACGGCCGACGTCGCGTAACGACAATCCCAGCGACCGGAGACTCTCCACATGGAGGAGGCGTTCGATGTCGGCGTCGGAGTACTCGCGGTAACCACCTGTGGTCCGGCCCGTCGGCCGCACGAGGCCGAGGGTGTCGTAGTGGCGCAGCATCCGGGTGCTCACACCCGAACGCCGCGCCACCTCGCCGATCAGCACGGCGGACCCGAATCATGAACCGGTACACCGGTGTTCGCCAACCGTGTGGCCATTTCGAGCTCATACGCGAAGTCGCTGTCCGGATCGTCGAGGAGCCGCGCGGTGGCGGCGGCATGCGCGCGGACCCGTGGATCCCGATGTCGACGAGCCGAGGCGAGTGCGTCGAGCGATATCTCGCCCAGAGCGGCGAGCGCACGACTCAGGCTGCGCTGCACCTCGATTCCGCGGCGACCGAGTTCACCGGCCAACTCGACCGAGAGTCCCACCTCCTCGTCCGCCGGGACGAGGACCACCGCGGCGCGCCACGCGGCCCGTGCGACGTCGGGATCGGCGTCGTGCAGCAGTTCGACGGTGATGGCCGGCCACGCCGTCCGATCGCCGATCTTCGACAGCGTGTGCAGCGCCTGGGCACGCGCCTGCGGTAACGCCGAGACCAGCTCACCGATCAGGCGCGGTACCGTCAGCGCCGCCGGAAGTCTGGTCAGCGCCCAGGTCAGCATGTCCCGGACGAAGAAATCCGGTTCGGTGCCGCAGCGTGCGACGAGGTCGTCGACGAGGCGCGGGTCGGGTTCGGTACCCGCCGCCATCGCCGCCCGCAGCCGCGTCGAGGCCTCGGGGGAGTGCAGCGCGGTGGACAGGGCGCTACGGGTGGGGTCGCTGAGTGCGTGCTCGGTTGTCATCGTCGGCACCTCCTACCCCCGCATTGCAGTCCTTGACACAGTGTGAAGGTCAAGCGGTGGACGCGCCGGGCCCGATCAGATCTCGCGTCGGTAGGGCTCGCAGCCCGGAGGCGCCTTGGGTGGCTCGCGGTAGTGGAAGTCGGGGATCTTCATGGTCACCGGCGCCGAGGTGAGCGTGAACTTCTCGCCGTGGTGTGCCAGGTCGATCGGCGGACCCGACAGCAACCGGTAGGTGGTGCTCTCCTTGTCCACCGCGACCACGATCTTCGACTCCCGCACGATCATGCGGAACGACAGGTAGGTCAACCGCCTCGGCAGTCGCGGCGCGAAGGTGATCTGCCCGCCGAAGTCGCGCATGCCGCCGAAACCGGCCACGCAGTCCGTCCACGCCCCGGCGAGCGCAGCGATGTGCAGGCCGCTGTTGACGTTGTTGTGCAGGTCGTGCAGATCGGTGAACACCGACTCGGCGAGCAGGTCGTAGGCGAGGTCGAGGTAACCGACCTCGGCGGCGGTGACCGCCTCACAGCATGCCGACAGCGACGAGTCGCGCACGGTGATGGGGTAGTAGTAGTCGAAGTTGCGGAGCTTCTGTTCGGCGGTGAACGAGTCGCCGAACAGATAGGTCGCGTACACCAGATCGGCCTGCTTCACGACCTGTTTGCGGTAGAGGTCGTAGTACGGATAGTTCAGCAACAGTGGGTAGCGGCCGACCGAGGACTCGAAATCCCACGCGCTGAGAAGCGTGAAGGACTCGCACTGCTGGTGCACCCCCAGCGCCTCGTCGTAGGGGATCGACATGTCGTCCGCGCACGACTCCCAGTGCGCCGCTTCGGCTGTGGTCACCCCGAACTGCTCGGCGAGATCGGGTCGACGGTGCACCGCGGCCACCGCGTCGCGCAGGTTCTGCTGTGCCGCGAGGTTGGTGAAGACGTTGTTGTTGACCACGGCCGTGTACTCGTCGGGCCCGGTCACGCCGTCGATGCGGAACTTCCCGTTGACATCGTGATGGCCGAGGCCGGCGAACAGCCGGGCGGTTTCGACGAGAAGTTCGACGCCACACTCGGTCTCGAACTGTTCGTCGCCGGTCGCGCGCAGGTACCGGGCGGTGGCGTTGGCGATGTCGGCCGACACGTGCACGCCCGCCGTGCCCGCGGGCCAGTAGCCCGAGCACTCGTCGCCGTTGATCGAGCGCCACGGGAACATGGCGCCGCGCTGCCCGAGTTCCGCGGCGCGGGCCTTGGCCTTGTCCATGGTGGCATGGCGCCAGCGGAGTTCCTCCCCGGCCGCCGCGGGCACCGTGTAGGTGAGCATCGGGAGGATGAAACTCTCGGTGTCCCAGAAGGTGTGGCCGTCGTATCCGGGACCGGTGAGTCCCTTGGCCGGGATCGCGCGTGACTGTCCGCGGGCGCCGGCCTGCAGGACGTGGAACAGCGCGAACCGGACCGCCTGCTGGAGTTCGGGATCGCCGTCGAGCTCGATGTCCGCGTCGCGCCAGAAGTCCTCGAGGTATCGGACCTGGTCGGCCTTGAGGGAGTCCCAGCCGGTCTCCATCGCCATCGCCAGCGCGGCGTCGACCTGCGCACGCAACGCCGGGACCGAGCGTCGGGCCGACCAGCCGTACCCCATGTACTTGGTGAGGGTCAGGCTCTTGCCCTTCGGCACATTCGCCGCGATGGTCAGGCGGGCGAGGTCGCCGTCGGCGCGGATGAAGGTGTCGGCCTTGTCCGGGAAGTAGATCTCGTGATCCATGCCGGCCGCGATGTGCAGACCCGACTGCCTGGTGTGGTGGACCAGCATGCCCCAGTAGTTGCGGCAGGTCGCGAGATCCGACACCAGCGGGGCGTCGAGCGCGGCCGCGAGACGCGGGTCGTTGCCCGGGGCCGGGACCGGCTCGTTGGCCAGCAGATCGGACTGGAGAACGAGTTTCATGTCCTCGTCAACGGGCTCCACCTCATAGCGGATGGCTGCGATGGTGCGCTTGGTGAACGAGACGAAACGCTCGGACTTGATCCGCACGGTGCGGCCCGTCGGCGACGTCCACAGGGTGTGCCGGCGCAGCGTGCCGGTACGGAAGTCCAGCGTCCGCTCGTGCTCTTCGGTACGCCCGTACCGAAGATCCATCGGCTCGTCCTCGACGAGCAAACGGATGATCTTGCCGTCGGTCACGTTCACGACCGTCTGGCCGGACTCCGGGTAGCCGTAGCCGCTCTCGGCGTAGGGCAGGCCGCGCAACTCGTAGAAGCCGTTGAGGTAGGTGCCCGGGTGATCGACCGGCTCACCTTCCTCGAAGGTTCCGCGTAAGCCGATGTGCCCGTTGGACAACGCGAACAACGTCTCGGTGCGGCCGAGCATGTCGAGATCGACTCCGCCGCTCCACTTCAGCTGCCACGGGTGGATCTCGAACCCGTGTCCTTGATCCGGGTTCATGCGGGCAGCAATTCGTCGAGATCGTTGACGACGATGTCGGCGCCGGCGGCACGCATCGCCTCGGCCTGGACTCCGCCGACGCGGTCGATGCCGACGACGTAGCCGAACTCGCCTGCGCTAGCGGCCTGTACGCCCGAGATGGCGTCCTCGAAAACCGCGGCAGCGGCCGGCTCGACGCCCATCAGCTCGGCTCCCAGGAGATAGGAGTCGGGAGCCGGTTTGCCGTTGAGTCCACGCGCGGCGATCTCGAGACCGTCGACGCGAACCTCGACGAATCCCGACAGGTCGGCTGCATCGAGCACCGGTCCTCCATTCTTCGACGACGTGACGACTGCGATGCGGAGGCCCGCCTCACGTGCCGCGGTGAGGTACCGCACCGAGCCGGGATAGGCATGCCCACCCTCCTCGGCGAGGCTGACCAGGAACATGTCGTTCTTGCGGCTGCCGATCGCGGTCACGGTCGCCGGGTCCACATCGGTGATCCCGCGCGAGGCGAGGAATGCCCGCACGCCGTCCTCACGGGGACGCCCGTCGACATAGTCGAGGTAGTCCTGGTCGGTGAACTCCACGAACCCGGGGGCATCGACGCCGCCGGCGCGTTCGGCGAGGAAGGCGTCAAAGGTTCTCTTCCATGCCTTGCGGTGGAGCACCGCGGTCTCGGTGAGGACCCCGTCGAGATCGAAGAGCGCGACAGAGATCACTTCTGGCAATCCCAACACGATGCGCAACGCTACCCGTCCGAGTCGGGGAAGGCGCGACGAAGCGCGATAGCGCGCGTCACGCAGAGCTGGCCGTGCGGGCTTCCTCGGTGGGCGACTGCTCGTCGTCCCAGAAACCGATGGATTCCAGCTGGTCGATCAGGCGGTCACGAGCGTCGTCGAACGCCGCGACGATCTCGGACTTGATGCCCACGGTGTCGCCCTTGCGCAACAGCTCGATGAGTCGCCGGTGGCTGGTCGCGGCCTCCCGGCCCCACCCGGGGTCGTTCGAATACAGCTGCAGCGGGTTGTACTTGCTGGCCGAGTACTGGAACCAGGCCAGCTTCTTGCTCTCGGCCATGAGGTGCACCTTGCGGTGGAAGGCGAACTCCGCGGAGAGCACGCGGTCGGCGCGTCCCGACTCGACCGCGGTCTCGAGATCGTCGACGATCGCGCCCAGCTCATCCAGCTGTTCGGCCAGGTCGGGGTTCTCGGCGGCATGACTGGCCAGACGTGCGGAGAGTTCGGCCTGCATCCAGAAGATGTCGACGATGTCACCGCGGGTCAGCGTCTCCACGATGAATCCCCGGTGCAGGGCCTGTTTCACGAGTCCCTCGCCGCGGAGTGTCGCGAGTGCCTCGCGCACAGGCGTCACGCTGCAACCGAGGGCCGACGCCGTCTCGTCGAGCCGGACGAACTCGCCCGGCCGCAGGACACCGGTCATGATGCGCGTGCGCAGGTAGTCGGCCACCTCGACGGCCAGCTGGGTCCTGTGGAGAGGTCCGGGGGTCATCGGTCGTTCCGTCCGTTGGTGTGGGGGTCCGTCACCGCGGTCCGCCTGAGTCGGGTGGCGCGGCGTATGCGCTGTCGTCTGCCGTGTCGGCGTCGGATCGGTCCGGGGCAGAGACCCTGCCGCAGGCGGACCGTGGGCACCGTCCGGCGGAAACGATGCTCGTGGCCGGCGGACCATTCGACTCCGTAGATCGACCTTAACCGTTCACCGGCCATTCCCCACGTCAGCAGGCGGATGCGGGGGAGGTGTCGGACGTACCGCCAGGGCATCGAATAGGTTGCGAACACCTGCGCGGCGACGTCGCCTGCGGTGACGTGTTCCGGATCGTCCGACGTCGACCGCGGCAGGGTCGCCGGGTAGTCCCCTTCGACGAAGTCGAGGTCCTTGTTCACCTCGCGGACGAGATCACGCACGCTGTCCTCGTCGCCGGCGACCGCGGTCCGCAGGTAGTTCACGGTTCCCGACCAGCGGCCCGCGCCGCGGACCCCGTACACGCCGCTCTCGACCTCGGTCGGGGCCACCCCCGCGTGGGCCAGCTGCATCAGCGCCGCGCGGGGCCACATCAGATAGATCACCGGCTCGTCGAGGACCCGCGCGAGGTCCGGACGTGAACGTCGCGAGATCAGATGATCGCCTTGTCGTGTTTCATCCGGCGTCGCAGGTCCCGCATCAGCATGCGACTGCCACCGAACCGGATCGACTTGGGCAGGAACTTGTTGACCACCGAGACGAAGGTGAACAGGTGCTGGAAGCGCCGACGGTCGTCCTCGGTCCATTCCAGGCCGAGCTGGTCGCGGTAGATCGGCGGCAGCGACCCGATGGTGAGAAAGCGCAGGAGACTCACGAACGGCAGTCGGATCAGCGGGTTGATCATCTTGAGGTCGACGAGATCGTTGAGGAAGTCGCAGGTGGTGTCGTCGATGACGATGCGCTGGCACGCGAGGTTCCAGTACCGGTCGAAGTCCTTGCGCGTCGCCGGCCACATGTCATCGGGTACCTGCAGCGTCGTGCCGAGGGTCTTGGACGACTGGTAGAACTCCTCTGCCTCGTCTTCGGTCATCTGGCCGTGGAGCAGTAGGTGCATGTCCTCGATACCCACGAACAGGCATGCGGCCACCCACATCTGGAGTTCCCGGTTGAACGCGTTGTACTTGACCGGGCTGTTCGCGTCGGACTTCACGTTGCGATGAGCCGAGTTGACCGTTTCCCGGAACGCGGCCTTCTCCTCGTCGGTGCCGAGGATCGCGACCGCGAGGTACTGGCCGGTGGTGCGGGCCCGCTTCCACGGATGCTTGGTCAGCGCGCCGGATTCGACCTTGCTCTCCATGACGCCGTAGGCGACCTCGGGCCAGCCCAGTTGCATGACGACGTTCGCGGCACCGCCGGCGAACGACCAGAAGTCGATGGCCTCCTGGATGCGCGCTGGTTTGCGCAGGCTGGTCGCGCGCCGCTTGCGGGTGGTGATGTGGATGCGGGTGCGCCGGGTCGTCAGTTCCGGCTCGGTGTCCTCGATCGACGGTAGGTAGCTCGCGGCCATGGTGGTCACTCCTCGGATCGGTGTGGGTTCACTTCGTCTCGACGTTGTCGACCAGCCAGCGATCGCCGGAACGATCGAGCGTCACCACCATCCGGTACGGCTGGGTCTTGCCGTCCGGGGAGACGACGTTGCGTGCCTTCTGGTCGGCGAACAGGATCACCGTCGCGGAGGAGCCGTCGATCTTCTCGACGGCCGCGTGCGACACCTCGGCGGTGGACTCACCCTTGCCGTCGGTGACGATCTGACTGAGGGCGGTGACCATCTCGCTGTACTTGGCGGCGAAGTCGTCGGTCGACATCGCGGTGATCGCGTCCCGATTCTTGTTCAGATCGCGGTAGTCGAAGCTGGACAGTTTGATCGCGTAGTCCTTGGCGGTGTCGATCGCCTCGGCGCTCGCCTCGGGCGAGGTGGCCGAGGAATCGGTTGTCGCGTACTGGTAACCGAAGAACCCGGCGAGGGCGGTCGCACCCAGCAGCAGCGACGCGAGTACACCGGTGACGATCGTGCCCCGGCCGGCCGGCTTCCGGGTCAGGGGAGCAGTGCGCGCAGCGGATGCGGTTCCGGTCGAGGAGACGTCCGCGGTCCCGTCGGCATCCGCGGCGGCGGTTCCCGCCGCTGCGGTTCGAGTCGTTGTGTCAGTTGCCATTTCGTGCCCTTTCCAGAAGTTCGTGCCACCACTGCAGCAGCTCCACGCCGTTCGGGATGAGTAGTGGATCGGCGACGGCCGGTGGTCCGGAGACACCGCCGGGGGATGTCCAGGTGCTCGTGCCCAGGTCGTTCGGCCGTGGGGCGTTCACCGCGCCGCGTTGTCCGTAGCCGTTGCCCGCCGGGCAGAAGCGCGCGAGATTCGGTGCCGGGGTGTTGAGATCGCCGACCGGGTAGCGGGGCTGGTCGTAGAACATACAGACGGGTCCCTGGGTGCCGATGAGCGCGAAGTCGGCGCGCCCGTTCTTCACGATCGAACGCAGGTCCAGCAGACCCTGGGGGATCGTCTCCAGGCCGACGGCGAGTGACTGGTCGCGGTCGGAGATGATCGGTTCCACCACCGCGAGATTCGCCATCACACCGCCGAAGGTGCCGCGGTACTTGTCGAACAGCGCCTGTGTGCGGGTCAGCGATTCGGGTGACTTGTCGAGCAGGTAGACGAACACCGGCTGGTTGGCGTCGAGCTGGTCGGTGAATGTCGCGGCGCTGCGCATGCCGGCCTCGAAGGCCGTGGTGGTGTCGTTCATCGCGGACAGCACCTGTAGCCATTCGTCGAAGAGTCCCTGCAGGATCGGTGCATTGCGGTTGACCAGCCCGGCGAGCGCGGTTCCGTTCGACACGATCCCGGCCAGGGCCTTCTCGTCGTGGTCGAAGGCCGCGTAGAACTCGTTGCCCAGCGTGGTGAGGTTGCCGCTGCCGATGCTGCGGAGCACCGACGCGGCGTCGCCGATGATGGCGTCCATCTGCTTGGGCTGTTTGTCGGCCGGCGCGGCGATCGTGTCACCGGACTCGAGATACGGGGGATTGTTGTCGGGCGGGATGATGTCGACGCTCTGGATGCCGGCCATCGAGGCCATCGTGACCTGCATGAAAGAGTCGGCGGGGATGCGGGTGTCCCCGCGCACGACCAGTTCGATGTCCGCGGCGCCACCGGCCGGATCGAGTTCGACGGAACGCACGGTGCCGATGTCGACGCCGCGGAGCGTGACGCCCGTGCCCGAGCTGAGCCCGAACGCGTCGTCCATCCTGGCCGTCAGGACGATCTTGTCGCCGAATCCCTCTGGCCCGGCGATGAAGTTGATGCCGTAGGGGATCACGATCGCCGAGAGGGCGAGGAAGATCAGGAACTGCAGCATCCCAGTGCGCGCCTGTGGCATCCGAACGCGGGGCATCCGAAGGCGCCGGGTCTTCGCCTTGGTGGTCATCGCGGGGCTCCTGGGCGTGGGCTGGGTGTCTGAGGGGTCGTCTTGGGTGGGGTCTTCGTCGCCGGCGCCGCCTTCTTCGCGGCCTTCTTCTCCGGCCTCTTGTTCGCGAGACCGCCGGACAGCACGTTGCGGAGGTCGTCCGGTGTCGGGAGGGGCTGACCGGCGAGCAGAACACCGCCGGTGAGGATCTTGTCGATGCCGCCCGGGATGTCGAGCGAACCGTCGAAGACCAGGTAGTCGCCCGGAATCGCGCGGTCGAAGTTCGTCATGAACGCGTTCATGTTGTCCAGGGTCGAGCCGACCTCGGTGTTGAACGCGGACAAGGACTTCACCATCTGTTCGGCGTCGCCGACGAGGTGGTCGAGCGTCTCCTGACGGCCGCGCGTGATCGCCGCGACGTTGGTCGCCAGTCGCGTGGTCTGCGACATCAGCTTCGCGATCTGATCCCGCTGTGCGGCGAGCACGGTCACCGCCTGCGGGACCTGACCGAGGAAGTCGTCGACGGTCTGCTGCTGCGCGACGAGGAGCTCGCTGACATCCGCGGCCGCCGCCATCGCCGCGTTGAAGTCGTCGGTGTACCTCGACGACCGGGCGAGCAGTCGGTTCAGCGTGTCGATCAGGTCGCCGACCTTGTCGGAGCGGTTCTCGAAGGCGGTGTTGAGGCTCGACATCACCGACTGGAGCTGGCTGACGCCACTGCCGCCGAGGATGTTGCCGAGCGCGGCGAGTGTGCTCTCGATCTGCGGTCCGACACCGGTGTCGGACAGGCTGAGATGCGACCCCTCGGTGAGCCGGCCCTGCGGGTCCGCGGGCTCGGACAGGCGGACGAACGGCGTTCCGAGCGCCGACGGCAGTTCGACGTTGAGCGTCGTGTTCGCCGGGAGGTCGGTGCCGTCGGCGATCGTCATGGTGATCTCCGCATGCCGTTCCTCCAGGCGCATGTCGGTGACCCGTCCGACGATCTGCTGGCCGTGCCGGACGTCGGCGCCCGACACCAGGCCGTCGGCGGTGATGAGTTCGGCGGTCACGTCGAAGGGAGTTGCGGCCGCCGGCACCGAGCGGCAGGTCCTGCAGCCCGACCGAGCAGCTCGACAGGCCGACGGTCACCGCGATCGCCGCGGTGGTGACCCGGATCTTCTTGGCACGCACAGTCATCAGTTCCCTCCCTTCAGGGGGAGCTTGCCGCCGGTGATCGCCGAGACGATGCCCAGCGGGTCGGACGCGCTGATCGGGAACGAGATCGGGTTGGTGAGTCCGGCGCCGGTGCACAGCGGCATCGGGAACTGATCGCACAGCGGCTTGAGCGTCTTGAACTGGGTCAGTGTGGTCGAGACGTTCAGGCGGATGCGGCCACGGCGGTCGGGACCGATCGTGCTCGACAGGTTCTGCATCATCAGCGGCGCGAGGTCCATGAACTCGGCCAGCCCGGCCTTGTTGTCGACCAGGGTGTCGCCGAGGACCTTCAGGTTCTCCGCGACGACGCCGACGTCGTTGCCGTGGGCGAGGACGAAGTCGTTGATCTGGTCGAAGACGACCTTGAGATCGTTGACGGGCCCGGCGATGTCCTGGTTGGACGACGCCCACTGGCTGCTCAGCAGACCCATCGACTCGATGAGGCCGTCGAGCGAGACCTGCTTGGCGTGGAAGGTCTGCATCAGCGTGTTGAGACTGTCGATGAGATCCTGCAGGTCCTCGGTCCGGGCGCCGAAGATCCCCGACGCCGAGGCGAGCCCGGACATCGTCGTCCCGAAACCGGTGCCGCGGCCGTCCCACGACTTGGCGGTGGCGGCCAGGAGGGAACCCATGTCGTTGGGGTCCGCCGGTGCACCGGGCGCGGCGTCGGCGAGACCCATGATCTTCGTCAGCACGCTGATGCTGTCGAGGAGCTGGTCGAAGCTGATCGGGGAGTGGGTGCGCTCGAGTGGGATGGTCGCGCCGTCGGGCAGCTGCGGCCCACCGGTGTAGGCCGGTCCGAGTTCGAGGTGACGGTCGCTGATCACCGACGGGTTGAGCACGTAGGCCGAGACGTCGGCGGGGAGATCGATGTCCCCCGGCATGGTCACGGTGACCTTGACATGGTCCCCGGCGGGCTCGACGTTCTCGATACGTCCGACCGGAACACCCAGGACGGTGACCTTGGATCCCTCGTACAGACCGTTGACGAACGCGAAATCGGCGTGGACGGTGCGGATGTGGGGATCGCGGCCGAACACGTACCACGTGCCGACGATGATCGCGACCACGAGGAGCAGCGCGGTGAAGATCTTGCCGCCGTAGCGCTTGCGCAGGCGGACCTCACGTACCTGGCGGAAAGTCATCAGCGGCACCCCTGCATCACGCCGAGGACACAGAGCATCCCGTCGGGGATGACCGCGCTCGGCGACACCACGTCGGTCCAGTTGCCGTTGCCGGTCGCATCGGTGATCGTGCGCATGGCCGGCGGCAGCTGCATCAGGATCCGGTCGATCGACGACACGTTGTCCCGCAGTGTCTTGGTCACCGACTCGATGTTGGTGACCAGCTGACCCATCGGGACCTTCGGGAAGGTCGTGGCCATCTGGTCGAGCACGGCGCGGAGGTTGTCGGTCAGACGGGTCAGCAGGACGCGCCGGACGACGAGGGTCTGCACGATCGCCTGCGTGCTGGACATCGCGCTCGAGATCGAATCACTCTGCTGCACGGTCACTTCGGCGACCCGCTTGGAGATGGCGAGCAGCTGGTCGAGCTGCGTGCCCGTTCCCGTGATGGCGGCCATCGCGCCCGTCGCGCCCTTCATCGAGGCGTCCAGGGTCGAGGTGCGGGGCATGATCTCCTTCATGGTCACGAACATCGCGCGCACGGCCTCTTCGTCGATGTCACGCGAGGCGGTGACCGCGGCGCCGGAGATGTCGTCGAGGCTGTAGGGCACCGTGGTGCGGTCGAGCGGGATCGTGTTGTCGGGACCGACCTTTCCCGATCCGGCCGGGACGATCTCGAGGTAACGCTTGCCCAGCACGGTCCGGAGCCGGACCGATGCGCGCGTCTGGTTGCCCAGCGGCTGACCGTTGTCGAGCCGGAAACCCACGCGTACGCGGTCTCCGGCGAGATCGACCGACTCGATCCGGCCGGCCGGGACACCCGCCACCAGCACCGGATCGGCCGTCGTCAGCCCCGACGCGTTGGCGAGTTCTGCGGTGTAGGGGCTGGTGCGGGTGAAGTAACTCAGCTGGGGGATGCCGATCGCGATCAGCATCAGCGCGACCAGGGTGATGATGCCCGCCGTGCCGAGGACCGCGGGTGACGCACCCTGTGCGCGCTTGTCGGACTTGAAGACGAACTCCAAGATGCCGACGAAGACGTCGATGAGCCTGACCAGAAACACGGACTTAGGTTCCTACCTTGCTGGGAGATGACATGGCTTGTCTCACATGCAGACCGGGGAATGAAGCGGGCCGAAGATGTTGGCGTCGAGGCCGAAGGCACCCAAGGTGAAGTTGCAGAGGTAGAGCATCATGAATCCCCCGTATCGTCCGCTCTTGTTGATCTCCTCGGCCATCACCGGAAGCCGGTCCAGGAACCCGGTGAAGGCCGGTGTGTTCGGAACCCAACTGGCCGTGACCTGTTCGAGTCCGACCATCGACTTCTGGAAGTCGTCGCCCGCGACGGTCATCATGTCGGCGAGCGCCGACACGGCGCGGTCCCCGCTGTCGAGGAGTGTGGCGAGCTGGCCGTTGTCGCCGACCACCGCCGAGGTGAGGACGGACAGTCCGCGGAAGAGTTCGTTCAGCTGCGGGTTGTGCCGGTCGCGGTGCCCATCAGCACGTTGAGGTTGCTCACCAGCCGGGCGAAGACCGCACTGTTCGCCGAGAGGTTGTTGCCCATCGACGCGATCTGGCCGAGCAGCGTCTGCACCGAACCCGAACGCCCCTCGAAGGTGTCGACGAAGCCACGTGCGAGACCGTTGACCTGGTTGGCGTCGAGCGCGGAGAACAGCGGCTCGAAACCGTTCATCAGGGCGGTGAGGTTCACCGGCGGTGACGTCCCCTCGACGGGGATCCTCGTGCCGTCGCGCGCGGTGCCGTCCGCACCGCTGTCGGTCAGCGCGATGTAGCGGGCACCGAGCATGTCCCCGTAACGGATCGCCGCGTGAACCTGCAGCGGCAGCTGATGGTCGTCGGAGATCGAGACGGCGACGTCGGCCAGGGCCGAACCGTCGTCCTGCGGCTGGAAGGCCACCGACTCGACGCGGCCCACCCGCACGCCGGACATGGTCACCGGGTTGCCCTCGACCAGACCCTCGGCGTCGGTGAACTGGATGTGGTAGGTCGTCGTGGAACCGTGCACCGGGACACGCAGCGTGTTGCTCACGAGCACCGCGGCGATGATGCCGATGAGGACGAACGATCCGGCTTTCAGGATCGTCTTCAGCGAGAGAGTGGTCATGACATCTTCACCTCGTGGCCGCGAACCATCGGGCCGAGCATCAGCGTGGTGGCGGGGTTGGGTCCCGTGCTCTTCGCCGGGGTCGCGCCGAGTTCGGACTCCAGGCGGCTCAGCGTCGGGGCCTCACGCGTCCCGTCGATGACCGGGGGACCGACGAAACCGGAAGGGGTGTAGGTGGGTTCACGAGGGGAGAGCACCTTCGGGTTGGGCGCGCCCGGTGGTCGGACCGGTCCGGTGCCCATGCCGGTTCCCTTGCCGAAGCACTGCGAGCCGCGCAGCGAACCGTAGGTCGGGCAGTCGGCGGCCGTGTACGGCATCGGCTGCGAGAACGTCGGAACCGCGGTGATGTCGAAACGGCCGCTCGAGAACAGCATCGCGCCGGCGGCACCGAACTTCTTGGCCTCGGCGAGCGTCTTGCTGACACCCGACGGGTTCTCCGCGACAGTCGAGAGGATGGTGTCGGTGGAGTCGAGCACGGTGATGATGTTGTTGCGCTGGGCGGCGAGGAACGGGTCGACCGCGCCGGCGAAACCGGAGGCGGCGGTGAAGAACGACGCGAGGTCGTCCTGGTTCTCGAGGATGCCGCGGGAGATGCTGGTCGTGTTGGCGAGCGTCTCGGTGATCGCCGGGGTGGAGCGTTTGAGACTCTCCATCACGGCACGGAATTTCGGTGTGGCGTCGATGAACTGGTTGACGGTCGTCTCGAGTGTGCGCGACGCCTGCCACCAGTCGTCGATCATCACGCCGAGGTCGCCGCCACGGTCGCCGATCGCGGTGGCCACCGCGGAGAGCGCGATGTTCATCTTCTCGGGCTGGACCTCGGCGAGGACGTCGGCGAGTTTGGTGTAGATGCTGTAGAGGTTGGTGGCCTCGGCCGACGTGTCGATCTGGATCTCGTCACCGTCGGAGAGCGGTGCGGCGCCCGCCGCGGATTCCGGTTCGGTCAGCTGAACGTAGATGTCGCCGAAGAAGGTTCGCGGCAGGACACGCATGGTGACGGTGGACGGGATCGCGTCGATGGCGCCGCCGTCGATGGAGATCTTCACCTGTGACGAGACGGTGCCCGGGTCGATGCCGCTGATCTCGCCGACCGTGACGCCGTGATAGCGGACCGGCGCGCCGGTGGTGATGAGGCCGGCTTCGACCGGCACCTCGGCGAACACCTCGGGATCGCTGGTGAGGGTGCCGGCGCTGCGGGCCACCATCCACACCGCGAAGGCGGTGATGAGGGCGCCCGCGATCAGGGCGCGGAGGATGTAACCGAATCGGGAGACGGGGTTGCCCGGCAACATGGTCGACACGTCAGATCCCCATTCCCGGGATCTCGGGGACCAGGCCCCACAACCCGAAAGTGAAGATCACGTCGAAGATCCCGATGGCCAGGATCGACGTGCGGAGTGCGCGTCCGGCCGCCTGGCCGACGCCTTCGGGTCCGCCGGAGGCGAAGTACCCGTAGGAGCAGTGGACCAGCGCGACGATACCGGCGAAGACGATCGCCTTGATCGCGGAGTAGAGCAGGTCGGTCGGCGTGAGTGCGAGATGGAAGAAGTAGTCGAAGGCGCCCGAGGATTCGCCGTTGAACCAGACCACGACGAGACGCGTGGCGATGTAGCTCGCGAGCAGGCCGATCATGTAGATCGGCAGGATGCACACCATCGCCGCGATCATGCGGGTCGTGGCGAGGAAGGGGATCGACCGGATCGCCATCGAGTCGAGCGCGGCGATCTCGTCGGAGATGCGCATCGCGCCGACCTGGGCGGTGAATCCGGTTCCGACCTTGGCGGCCAACGCGATTCCGACGACGACGGGCGCGAGTTCGCGGGTGTTGGCGATCGCCGAGAGCATGCCCGACAGCGAGGTCATGCCGACCAGCTGCAGTCCGCGGTAGGTCTCGACGCCGAGCATCATCGCCGCCGCCAGTGACATGGCCAGCACGATGCCGAGCGTTCCTCCGCCGGAGAGAAGGGATTTCGACCCGAAGGTCACCGCCTCGTTCACCGCGTCGGCCACTCCTCGTGGGCCGCCGCGTGCGTGTAATCCCTTGAAGCAGGCCACGATCGTGGACAGCAACGCGAACGTGGCCGCCTTCACGAGTGCCATCACGAAGTCCGAGAACCGGCCGTACTGGCTGAAGGTCGCCATGAACGCGCCGGCGGGCAGGTGCTGGACGTAGATGTGGTACAGGTAGCAGGCTCCGACGCCGGTGACCGTGATGAGCGAGCACAGCACCAGCGAGACGATGATCGCGGCGAGGAGCCGGGGTGCGACGAGGCGCTCGATCACGTTGAGCCCCATGACCTCCATGGCGTCGACCTCTTCACGGATCTTGCGCGATCCGAGATCGGTGCAGATGGCCGAGCCGGCGACACCGGCCATCATCAGTGCCGACACGAGCGCGGAGGCCTGGCCGACGATGATGAACGCGACGACCGCGCCCGAGTAACCGCCGGCGCCGATGCGTCCGGCGAGTTCGCCGACCGGGACGGCGATGAACACGCCCACCGGGATCATCAGCAGGAGTGACGGTCCGGTGCTGACGCGGCCGATGAAGACGGTCTGGTTCAGGGTCTCGGCGATGGACAGGCGTCGGCGGAACGTCGCAACCACCAGTGCTCCGATGGCCTGCAGCGCGAACCCGAGTGTATGACCGGCCTCGTTGGCCAGGTCGCGCAGCGGCCCCCGGGAGGCGGGCAGTCTCTCCTGGTCGGCGATGAGAAGATGGCGCGATGACTCGTCGTTTCGCTCAGGTCGATGTGTTCTCGTCCACCGGTACCGAGGGCAACCCCGTGGCGGTCGTCGTCGACGGGGGTGGTCCCGGCGCTCCCATCGCAGAGGATCGGATGGCCGCCTTCGCCCGCTGGACCAACCTGTCGGAGACCACGTTCGTGCTGCCGCCCACCGATCCGGCGACCGACTACAAGCTGCGGATCTTCACCCCCGACGGGGAGTTGCCGTTCGCCGGCCACCCGACCCTGGGATCGGCGCACGCGTGGCTGACCTCGGGCGGGCGACCGAAGGGGGAGGACGTCGTGCAGGAATGCGGCGTCGGGCTGGTCCGGATCCGGCGGTCGGGTCCGCGACTCTCCTTCGCGGCACCGCCGTTGCGCCGGTCGGGTCCGGTGGATCCCGGCGTCGTCGAAGAGGTCATCGCTGCTCTCGGCGTCGACCGGGATGAGGTTCGCGCCGCGGAGTGGGTCGACAACGGCCCGGAGTGGATGGTGATCCAGGTGGGATCGGGGGAGCGGGTGCTCGAGGTCCGTCCCGATATCCCCGCGCTCGGCGACCACAAGGTCGGCCTGCTCGGGCTCTACGGATCGGGAGATGTCTTCGCCGAGGTCCGGGCGTTCGTCCCGGGTATCGGTGTACCCGAGGATCCGGTGACCGGCAGCCTCAACGCGGGGATCGCGAGCTGGCTCCGGGCGACCGGACAGGCGCCGGAGAGTTATGTCGCCGCGCAGGGTGCGGCCATCGGACGGGCCGGCCGCGTCCACATCCACGACGACGGTGACGACATCTGGGTGGGTGGCGACACCGCGACCGTGATCGAGGGCACAGTAGCGCTGTAGCCGGGCGCGTGGTGTCGCCGGTCTGTGTCAGGGTGTTTGCCATGAGCGACGCTGCCGGGTCGGAGACCCTCGGGAACGCCGGGTCGGAGACCCTGAGCAACAAGGCGGCCAAGAAGCGTCGTCGGCGCGAGCCGCCGCCCGATCCGGCTCCGCTGCCGGGTCTCGTGGACGCCCACACCCACCTGGCGGCCTGCGGTGGACGGGACGCCGAGTCGGTACACGCCATCCTCGACCGTGCGCAGGCGGTCGGGGTCGATCAGGTGGTGACCGTCGCCGACGACATGGTCGATGCCCGCTGGGCGGTCGCGGCAGCTGAATGGGACGACCGGGTCTACGCGGCCGTCGCGCTGCATCCGATGCACGCGGGCGATCTCGACGACGACACGGCCGCCGAACTCGAGCGGATGATCCGTCATCCGCGGGTCGTCGCAGTGGGTGAGACGGGCCTCGACTACTACTGGCCCGGCAAGTCCGACGACTGCGCGTCGCCGGCGGTGCAGCACGAGACGTTCCGCTGGCACATCGATCTCGCCAGGCGGGTCGGCAAGCCGCTGATGATCCACAACCGCGAGGCCGACCGGGATCTGCTCGACATCCTGGCCGCCGAGGACGCCCCGGAGACCGTGATCATGCATTGCTTCTCCGGTGACCGGAATGTTGCCCGCGAGTGTGTCGACCGTGGGTACTTCCTCAGTTTTGCCGGAACTGTGAGCTTCGCCAATGCCGAGGAGTTGCGGGTCGCGGCGGAGCTGGTGCCCGACGAACAGATCCTGGTGGAGACCGACGCCCCTTTCCTGACCCCGCATCCGTACCGTGGCCAGCCGAATCAGTCGTACTGCCTGCCGTACACCGCACGGGCGATCGCCGAGGTCAGGGGGGTGTCCGAGGAGCAGATGGCGCGATTGTTAGGCGCCAATGCGCGGCGCGCCTACAACATCCCTTTGCCATAATCTGGCCGGTTCGTTATCGTACTGTGATCCCGCTCGGCCAGAGCGATTACATCCGGCTACCAGCGGTTCACGACGAGGTGCGTACGCATCCCGGAGTGCGGATGGGTCTTCTGGTCGCGGCGGCGCCCTGTTGCCGACCAGATTGTTGTGCCTTGCCTTCTCTGCCTCCTTCAGTGTCACCCAAGTCGGTCTTCTCGAAGATCAACGGGTCCGATTCCCTGCGTGCCCGCCTGGCCGTCGGAGCCGTCTGCGCGACCGTCGCCGCCGGCGGTGTCATGGGTGTCGCGATGCACAAGACCGTGACCATCGATGTCGACGGCAAGACCCGTCAGGTGTCCACGATGGCGATGTCCGTGGAGAGCCTGCTCGAATCCGAGGGCCTCGCACCGGCCGGGGGTGACAAGGTGAGCCCGTCGCTCGACTCCGGTTTCGGCGAGCGACAGACCATCACGGTGAACCGTCTGAAGAAGCTGACCCTCGACGTCGAGGGCAAGCGCGAGACGGTCATCACCAACGCCTCGACCGTGGACCAGCTCCTCTCCGAACGCGGACTGACCCATGCCGCCGAGCAGGCGGACTTCGGCACCGACAAGCTGCCGGTCGACGGCGGCGAGATCGATGTCGCGCTCCCCAAGCCGGTGAACCTCGTCGACGGTCCGGCCAAGAAGCGGCCGACGGTCGCGGCCCACACCGTCGGCGAACTGCTCGAGGCCCTCGGAACGCCCCTCGGGCCCGAGGACAAGGTCGTCCCCGCTGCCGACACCGAGGTGACCCCCGACCTGAAGGTCATCGTCACGCGCATCAAGACCGAGGACGTCACCATCAACGAGCCGGTCGCCCCGCCGGAGATCAAGAAGGAAGACCCGACACTCGTCCGTGACCGCAAGGTCGTCGAGAAGAAGGGCACTCCCGGTGAGGCGCGCGTGACGTATAAGGTCACCACCGTGAACGGCAAGGTGGTCAAGCGCGACAAGCTGACGAGTGACGTGCTCACCGAGCCGGTCGCCGCCACCGTCCGCATCGGCACCAAGCCGGGCGCGCCGTTCGTGCCGCCGGGCTCGGTGTGGGACGCCCTCGCCCAGTGCGAGGCCACCGGCAACTGGGCCATCAACACCGGCAACGGTTTCTACGGCGGCGTGCAGTTCGACCAGAACACGTGGGAACGATGGGGCGGACTCGAGTACGCGCCGCGCGCAGACCTCGCCACCCGCGAAGAGCAGATCGCGATCGCCAAGAAGACCCAGGCCGTCCAGGGCTGGGGCGCATGGCCCTCGTGCACGTCCAAGTTGGGCCTGCGCTGATCGACGACCCGCCAGGCGACGCACCGCGGCTCCTCGGACCCGCGCAGATCCGCGAACTCGCCGCCGAAGTCGGTGTCCGGCCGACCAAAACGCTCGGACAGAACTTCGTCCACGACGCCAACACCGTCCGACGCATCGTCGCGGCTTCCGGGATCGGCGCCGACGACGTGGTCCTGGAGGTCGGGCCCGGCCTGGGGTCGCTGACCCTCGCGCTGCTCGGGACCGCCGGCCGGGTCGTTGCCATCGAGATCGATCCGGTTCTTGCACAACGGATTCCGCAGACGGTCGCCGAGTACGCACCGGCGCGGAGCAGTAACTTCGACGTCGTACTCGCCGACGCACTGCAGGTCACCCGTGACGACCTGCCCGTCGTGCCGACCGCGCTCGTCGCCAATCTCCCGTACAACGTGTCGGTTCCGGTACTGCTGCATCTGCTCGGGCTGTTCCCCGAGATCACGACCGCCCTGGTGATGGTCCAGGCAGAGGTGGCCGACCGGCTCGCCGCCCCGCCCGGTAGCCGCACCTACGGTGTGCCGAGTGTGAAGGCCCGGTATCACGGCCGGGTGAGTCGCGCAGGTGCGGTGGGGCGCAACGTGTTCTGGCCCGAACCCAAGGTCGAGTCCGGTCTCGTGCGCATCGAGCGCACCGACGACCACCCCACCGACCCGGAGTTCCGGCAGGCGGTGTTCGCGGTGATCGACGCAGCATTCGCCCAGCGCCGCAAGACGATGCGGTCGGCACTGGCCGGCTGGGCGGGTTCCCCGGCGGAGGCCGAACGACGGTTGCGCGCCGCCGGCATCGACCCGGGTATCCGTGGCGAGAAACTCGACGTCGACGACTTCGTGCGGCTGGCCCGCACCGTCTGATCGGAACCGCTGGGCCGCCCGGGATTTCAGTGCGACATTCTCAGCTCGACGCCGCCCGTAGTCTCTCCAGGAGCTCCGGTGCGGCGTCGCGCAGGAATTCGTCCTGCGTCTCGCCGCCGATCTGCACGAGCGCGATGTCGGTGAATCCGGCCTTCCAGAACGGTTTCACGGCCTCGACGATCTGGTCGAGGTCGGGGCCGCACGGGATGTTGCCCGCGACATCGTCCGGGGTGACGTACTGGGTCGCGGCGGCGAAGCCCGCGGTGGTCCGGAGATCGGCGTTGACATCCCAGCCGCCTGCGAACCAGCGGAACTGGTCGTGGGCACGTTCGACGGCGGCATCGCGGTCGGGGCCCCAGCTGATCGGGATCTGACCGATGGCGCGGGTGCCCTTGCCGTCGATCGTCGAGGTGGCGGCCTGGGCGTTCCACGCCGAGATCAGGTCCGGGTCGGGTTCCACGGCGATCAGATGATCGGCCAGCGGGCCGAACGTGTCGATACCGGACTCGCCGGCCACGGCGACGCCGATCGGCACCGGCTGGTCGGGGAGGTCCCAGACGCGCGCGGCGTCGACCTGGAAGAACTCGCCGCGGAAGTCGACGAGTTCGCCGGTGTGCAATGTGCGGATGATCTCGATGGCCTCGGCGAGCATGTCCTGGCGATCGGCGACCGCAGGCCAGCCCATGCCGACGACGTGCTCGTTGAGGTTCTCCCCCGAACCCAGTCCGAGGGTGAAGCGACCGTCGGCGAGGATCTGCAGGGTCGCGGCCTTCTGCGCAATGACGGCCGGGTGATAGCGGATCGTCGGGCAGGTCACATAGGTCATCAGCTCGACGCGCTCGGTCGCGTGTGCCACCGCACCCAGGACCGACCACGCGTAGGGGGCGTGGCCCTGGGCGGACAGCCACGGGAAGTAATGGTCGCTGCACACCTCGAAGTCGAAGCTGGCGCCCTCGGCGCCGATGGCGTAGCGGACCAGATCCTTGGGGCCGGCCTGCTCGGTCATCAAGGTGTACCCGAATCGGGGTGTCATCAGAACTCCTCTGCACGTCTTTCGTGGGCCGGGATCGGTCGCTTCGGTGTAGCCCGCGAGCCGTGCGGGTAAACGGACCGCCTCACCACGCGTCAACCGACCAGGAAAGAAGGTGCAGATGCCCGACGCAGACGCCGGAGCTCCAGTCGACACCGTTTTGCTCGACGTCGACGGGACCCTGATCGACTCGACCTATCTCCACGCACTCGCCTGGATGCGGGCCTTCACCGCGCACGACCTCACCCCGCAGTGGTGGAAGGTCCACCGTGCCATCGGAATGGGCGGCGACCGGCTCGTCGGCGAGATCTGCGGCGACGAGGTCGAGGAGTCGCTGGGCGACACCCTCCGCGACGACTGGGAGGGTCACTACCGCGAACTGGTGCCCGACCTGCGGCCGTTGCCCGGGGCCGTCGACTTCGTCCGAGGTCTGCTCGACGCGGGATACCGGGTGGCGCTCGCATCGTCGGGCAAGGCCGAATTCACCGACGCCGCACTGAAAGTGCTGGGGTTCGGTCACGACGATCTGGCCGCGGTCACCTCGTCGGACGACGCGGACGATTCGAAGCCGGCACCCGACATCCTGGAGGTCGCCCTGACGCAGGCGGGGGGTGGCCGGGCGGTCGTCGTCGGAGACACGGTGTGGGACGTCGCGTCCGCGCATCGGCTCCCCGCCGAGTGCGTCGCGGTCCGGTCCGGTGGTTTCGCCGAAGCCGAGTTACGCGACGCGGGGGCGGTACTCGTCGTCGACCACGTGGGCGAACTGTCGCGCCGCGGGTGGCGGCCCTGAGCGCATCTGCGAAGCGGCCGACTAGTCTGAATCACTGTGTCGCGAACGTCGCTGTCGGTGGTAACCGATTCCGTCACCGCGCGTGCCCCGTCGAAGGTGAACCTCCACCTGGGTGTGGGCCCGCGCCGGGCTGACGGGTACCACGATCTGGTCACCGTCTTCCAGGCGCTCTCGCTGCACGACGACGTCCGGGTCGCGCGCGCCCACGAGCTGACCGTCGCCGTGCGCGGTGAGGGCGCCGGTTCGGTACCCGCCGATGCCTCCAATCTCGCGGCCCGCGCGGCGCAAGCGCTGGCCGAGTGGGCGGACCGTTCGGCACACGTCGCCATCGAGATCGAGAAGACGATCCCGGTCGCCGGCGGCATGGCCGGCGGCAGCGCCGACGCCGCCGGAGCGCTCGTGGCGCTCGCGCATCTGTGGAAGCTCGACATCTCGCGTGACGACCTCGCCGAGATCGCCGCCGACCTCGGGAGCGACGTCCCGTTCGCGCTCCACGGCAACACCGCGCTGGGCACCGGACGCGGTGAGCAGCTGATGCAGGTGCTCTCCCGAGGCGAGTTCCACTGGGTGCTCGCCCTTGCGCGAGAAGGCCTGTCGACGCCGGCGGTGTACCGGGAACTGGACCGACTGCGGGAGAGTCGTTCCGACGAGACCGATGACGACAGCGACTTCCTGCGTCGCCCCGACGATCTCATGCAGGCGCTCGCGTCGGGTAGCCCCCGCGCGGTGGCGCCGTTGCTGCACAACGATCTCCAGCCCGCCGCCCTCAGCCTGCAGCCGACGCTGCGCCGCACCCTCCGGGCCGGGGTGGATGCGGGAGCCCTCAAGGGGATCGTGTCGGGGTCGGGTCCGACGTGTGCGTTCCTGTGCGCGGACGAGCAGTCCGCGGTGAACGTGGCCGCCGAACTGTCGGGAGCCGGTGTCGCCCGCGTGGTCCGCACCGCGAGCGGTCCTGCACCGGGAACCCGCATCCTGGGCACCGACTGAGGCCATCGCGTTGCGCTGACCTCGCATTTCTCGGAGGTCACTACAGTTGTGCGGGTGCTCCGCAGACCACTGACCGCCGTGCTGACATCCGCCGTCGCCGTGCTCGTCGGCATCGGGTCGCTCACGTCGACGCCGCCGTCGACAGCCGCGGCCCCCGACAACGGATTCGTGTTCACCACCCGCGACGTTCCCGACGACCAGCTACCGTCGGCCGCGGCCGCCGGTACCCGGCTGACCTACGCCACGCGGGACCAGCGTGGACGCCCGGCGATGGCGAGCGGCGTCTACTGGGTCCCGCGCGGCACACCGCCGCCCGGCGGATGGCCGGTGGTGTCCTGGGCGCATGGGACCGTCGGCATCGCCGACGAGTGCGCACCCACGAAGCATCGGTTGGGTGACGGGGTCGAAGCACCCGTGCGGGCCGCGCTGGAAGCCGGCTACGCGGTGACGGCCACCGACTACGCCGGACTCGGATCCGCTGGGGAGACCGACTATCTCGGCGGCGCGGCCGCGGCGTACTCGGTCGTCGACATGATCCGCGCGGCCAGGTCGGTCGACGCGGCCCTCGGTGGCTCCTGGGTGTCGGTCGGGCACTCCCAGGGCGGACACGCGGCACTGCACGCGGCGCACCGCGCACCGTCGTACGCTCCGGAATTGCCGGTCAAGGGGGCGGTCGCGATCGCTCCGGTGTCGTCGCTGGAGAACCTGTTCGGTCTCTTCGGACCGCGCGTACCCGGACTCGGCACCCTCAACGTTCTGAGCGCCCCGTTCCTCTACACCCTGGCAGGCCTGGACCATTCGCAGCCCGAACTCGGGGTCGGGGACTTCCTCACCGACAGCGGCAAGCGGTTCCTGGACCGGTCGCGCGCCCGCTGCAACGGTGATGTCGTCGACGCGCTGCGGTCGGTGTCGCCGGGATCGCTTGTCGCATCGTCGTTCACGAAGGACCAGAAGTTCCGCGACGCCCTGCGGGCCTACGCCGAGGTTCCGGCCTCCGGCTACCCGGCGAAGGTGACCATCGCGCACGGACTCCTCGACCCGGTGCTGCCGTATCCACTGAGCCGTTCACTGCGGTCGGCGATGAGCCGCGACGGCACTGACGTCGACCTGAAGACCTACGTGCGCGCCGACCACAGCAGCGTCGTCGACGGCTCACTGCCCGACGTCATGACCGCCGTCCGAGAGGCGTTCGGGCGGTAGTCACTCGATGGTTTCGCCGAGCTCCATCCAGCGTTCCTCGAGTTCGGCGAGCTCGGACTCCATCTCGCGGATCCGTTCGGTCTCGGCGGTCAGGCCCTGGTAGTCGGCCTGGTCGTGGTCGGCGAGAGAAGTGCGTGCATCGTCGATCTTGCTGTGCAGCTTGTCGATCCGGCGTTCCAGCGATGCCAGCTCCTTGTTCGCCGCCCGCAGTTCGGCGCCGCTGATCGTGGCGGTGGTCGCGGTCGACGACCCCCGGGAACCCGACGAGGTCGCCGAAGCCGTCGCCTTCTGTTGTGCCGCACGAAGTTTCAGGAACTCGTCCACGCCGCCGGGCAGGTGACGGAGGTTGCCGTTCATCACGGCGAACTGCTGGTCGGTGACGCGCTCGAGGAAATACCGGTCGTGTGAGACGACGATGAGGGTGCCGGGCCAGGAGTCCAGGAGATCCTCGAGGGCGGCGAGCATGTCGGTGTCGAGGTCGTTGGTCGGCTCGTCGAGGATCAGCACGTTCGGGGCGTCGAGCAGGATGAGCAGTAGTTGCAGACGCCGCTTCTGACCACCGGACAGGTCGCGCACCGGGGTCGAGAGCTGGGCGCTGTCGAAACCGAGGCGTTCGAGCAGCTGCGACGGGGAGAGCTCCTGGGCCTTCGATCCCGCACCGAACGTGTACGTGGTCTGCAGTTGTGAGATGACCACGCGCACCGGGTCGTCGAGGTAGCGGTCGAGGTCGTCGAGCCGCTGGGTGAGGGTGGCGACCTTGACGGTCTTGCCGCGCTTGACCTTTCCGCCGGTCGCCTCGACGGTGCCGGCGATGAGCCCGAGCAGGGTCGACTTGCCCGCGCCGTTGACACCGAGGATGCCGGTGCGTTCGCCGGGGGCCAGGCGCCATTCGACCCCGTCGAGGACGTCGCGGTCGCCGTAGGAGACCGACACGTCGATCAGGTCGACGACGTCCTTGCCGAGGCGGGCGGTGGCCAGCGACTTCAGGGCGACGGTGTCGCGGACCGGCGGGACGTCGGCGATGAGGGCGTTGGCCGCGTCGATGCGGAACTTGGGTTTGGAGGTGCGGGCGGGCGCACCGCGGCGCAGCCAGGCGAGCTCCTTGCGGGCCAGGTTCTGACGGCGCGCCTCGATGGTTGCGGCCTGCCGGTCACGCTCGACGCGCTGCAGGATGTAGGCGGCGTAACCGCCCTCGAACGGTTCCACGATCCGATCGTGGACCTCCCAGGTCACGGTGCAGACCTCGTCGAGGAACCACCGGTCGTGGGTGACGACCAGCAGCCCGCCGGCGTTGGCGGGCCAGCGGCGCTTGAGGTGATCGGCGAGCCAGGTGATGGCCTCGACGTCGAGGTGGTTGGTCGGCTCGTCGAGCGCGAGGACGTCGTATTCGCCGGCGAGGAGCCGGGCCAGCGACACCCGGCGGCGCTGACCACCGGACAGCGAAGCCGTGGGGGCCGTCCATTCCACGTCGCCGAGCAGTCCGCCGATCACATCCCGGACGCGCGGGTCCCCGGCCCATTCGTGTTCGGGCCGGTCGCCGACGACGGCGTGCCCGACGGTCTCGTCGTCGTCGAAGCGGTCGGCCTGGTCGAGCACACCGACACGCACTCCGCCACGCACCGTGACGCGACCGGAATCGGGCTGTTTGCGGCCGGCGAGCATGGCGAGCAGGCTCGACTTGCCGTCGCCGTTGCGGCCGACGATGCCGATACGGTCGCCCTCGTTGACGCCGAGGGACACCGAGTCGAAGACCTTGGTCGTCGGGTATTCCAGAGCCAGGGTTTCCGCGCCGAGAAGATGAGCCACGCCGACCAGGTTAGTGACCGGGTCCGGGAGGGTTACCGGCGGATCGCGCCGTTGATCATCATGGCGATCGCGAGCGCTCCCGCCTGGTTGACGTGGTAGGGGAGCGCGATCCGATTCGACAGTGCGCTCTCGTACCAGGGATTGATCAGATTGCACGGGTCGTGACCGAGCGACCCGCGGTTGGCGTCGACGAAAGCGCCGCCGACCTTGGTCGTCGCGCGCAGGAGCGCATCGTTGGCGCGGTGGAACACCTGACGCATCCACCGGGCGTCGGGGTCGCTGAGGGGGATCAGCGGCCAGCATCCGCTGTTTCCGATGAATCCGCCGAGTCCGACGACGATGATCTGCGCGCGGGGAGCCTTCTGGCGGATCGCCCGCAGCGCCGGGGTGACACGGTTCTCCATGAGCTGGACGCGCCACCGCACCTCGTTCTCGTGCCGCGGGTTGTGCCGGCAGCGTCGATCCGTGAGGGGCTGGCGGATCGCGCACTGCGCGAGGATCGCGGCCCACTGCATGTCGTTGCCACCGATGCTGACGGTGATGAGCTGGGCGTCGCGGGGGACCAGGTTCAGCTGGACCGCCTTCGCCCCGCGCGAGGTGTGCTGTGCGGCGCGATAGAGGTGCGCCGACTGCGCCCCGGCGCACGAGGTGTCGACGAAACGCCGTGGCAGCGTCATCGCCGCCACGTATTTCGGATAGTTGAGCGCCGACCGCTTACAACCGTCGAAGTACTCGGGTGTCGGCGTGAAGAATCCGCCCGAGGCCCGCGAATCGCCCATCGCGATGTATGGGCCGCCGGTGTAGCGCACGGGCGCAGCCTGCGCGGGGGATGCCGTCGCGGCCACCAGTGCTGTCACAAAAGCGGTGATCAAGACCGCTGCCAGGGCGCGCACCCCGCGCCGATACTCCCGCACCAACTGATCCCGCACTTTCCCACGTCCCGACCCCGCTGCTTTGCTCAGCGAATATTAAGGCAAGCAGATCACGCGTGTGCACGGAGTGCGTTCTCGGTGCTGCTTCTCGGCACTGATTTCGCACTCGGCGGGTCCGGCGTTACGGCACCCGCCGGATCACGTTGCGTCCTGTCCCGTTTGGCGGGACAAAACGCAACGTGATCTGGAAGCCGGACCTGCTAGAGCCCCAGATCCTTGGCGATGATCGTCTTCATGACCTCGCTGGTGCCGCCGTAGATGCGCGAGACGCGGGTGTCGGCGTACAGGCGGGCGATCGGGTACTCGAGGACGTAGCCGTAACCGCCGTGCAGCTGAAGGCAGTTGTCGATGACCCGGCCGGCGGTCTCGGTGGCGAACAGCTTGGCGCGGGCGGCGTCGGGGACGGTCAGCTCGCCCGCGTTGTGCAGCTCGAGAGCGCGGTCGACGATCGCGCGGATCGCCTCGACCTCGGCCGAGCACTCGGCGAGCACGAACTTGGTGTTCTGGAAGGCCGCGACCGGTTTGCCGAAGACGTCGCGTTCCTTCGTGTAGGCGATCGCGTGCTGCACGGCCGCGGCGGCGGTGGCCGACGCCCCGATCGCGATGGTGAGGCGTTCCTGGGCGAGGTTGTGGCTCAGGTACTTGAAGCCCGCGCCCTCTTCGCCGAGGAGGTCCTCGACCGGCACCTTCACCGAGTCGAAGGACAGTTCGGCGGTGTCGGAGGCCTTCAGTCCGATCTTCTCGATCTTGCGGCCGACCGAGAATCCCTCGGACTTGGTGTCGACCACCAGGATCGACAGTCCCGCACGACGGTTCTCGGGATCGAAGGGGGTGGTACGGGCGACGACGAGGATGCGGTCGGCGAGCGCGCCACCGGTGATGAAGGTCTTGGCGCCGTCGAGCACGTAATGCGAGCCGTCCTCGGACAGCTTCGCGGTGGTCGCGATGTTCGCGAGGTCCGAGCCGGTGCCGGGTTCGGTCATCGCGATCGCGAACATGATCTCGCCGGAACAGAATCCGGGGATCCAACGCTCCTTCTGCTCCTGCGTCCCGTACTCCATCAGGTAGGGGAGGATCAGGTTCGAGTGCACCGAGTAGCTGCCGAAGGTGACGCCCGCCGCGGAGGTCTCCTCCGCGATCACCAGGGAGTAGGTGAAGTCGGTGACGCCACCGCCGCCGAACTCCTCGGGGGCCTCGATGCCCAGGACGCCGAGATCGCCGAGCCGATTGTAGAACTCGCGCGGCGGATGGCCCTGCTTCTCCCAGTCGTGGTAGACGGGTACGACTTCCTTGGTGATGAAGTCCCGGATCGTCTTGCGGAAGGCCTCGTGGTCCTCGGTGAAGATGCGACGCTGCATGGTGATTCCTAAAGTGTTGGGGAAGTGGAGGATTGGTTACTGCTCGCGGTACTCGCGCAGGAGTCCCCTGGAGATGATCTGCTTCTGGATCTCGCTGGTGCCCTCGCCGATGAGCAGGAAGGGCGCATCACGCATCAGGCGTTCGATCTCGAACTCCTTGGAGTAGCCGTAGCCACCGTGGATGCGGAAGGACGCCTGGGTGACCTCGGCGCAGTACTCGCTGCACAGGTATTTGGCCATACCCGCGGCGACGTCGTTGCGTTCCCCGGAGTCCTTCAGCCGGGCGGCGTTGACCATCATCAGGTGCGCGGCCTCGACCTTGGTCGCCATCTCGGCCAGCGAGAAGGCGATCGCCTGATGTTCGGCGATCGGCTTGCCGAACGTGGAGCGCTGCTGGGCGTACTTGACGCCGAGTTCGAAGGCGCGCTGGGCGATTCCGCACGCACGCGCGGACACGTTGACGCGACCGACCTCGACGCCGTCCATCATGTGCGCGAAACCCTTGCCCGGCACCCCGCCCAGGATGTCGGTGGCCGGTGCGCGGTAGCCGTCGAAGACGAGCTCGGTGGTGTCGATTCCCTTGTAGCCCATCTTGTCCAGCTTGCGGGGGATGGTCACGCCCGGGACCACCTCACCGAAGCCGGCCGGCTTCTCGACCAGGAAGGTGGTCAGGTTCTTGTGCGGGCGCTCCTCGCCCTCCTCGGTACGGACAAGTGCCGCAACCAGAGTCGACGATCCGCCGTTGGTCAGCCACATCTTCTGTCCGTTGATGACGTAGCTGTCGTCACCGTCGCGCTTGGCGGTCGTCTTGATCGCCGCGACGTCGGAGCCGAGTTCGGGTTCGGACATGGAGAACGCACCCCGGACCTCGCCGGTGGCCATTCGCGGGAGGAACCGCTGCTTCTGCTCGTCGGTGCCGTGCTGACGCAGCATGTAGGCGACGATGAAGTGGGTGTTGATGACGCCCGAGACGCTCATCCAGCCACGTGCCAGTTCCTCGACGCAGAGGGCGTACGTCAGCAGCGATTCACCGAGGCCGCCGTACTCCTCGGGGATCATCAGGCCGAACAGCCCCATCTCGCCCATGCCGTCGACGATGGCCTGCGGGTATTCGTCCGCATGCTCGAGTTCCTGCGCATTGGGGATGATCTGTTTGTCGACGAAGGAGCGCACGTTGGCGACGATCTCCGTCTGGATCTCGGTGAGGCCCAGGGTCTGCGCGAGGCGGGCCATGGTGGTGGGTTCTCTCCCATGAGTAAGCGGTGCAGGTCGCACCGGCTGGCGGATGTGAGACGCAACGTACCCAAGCATGCCGTCCCGTGACCGCTGGAAGTAGACGCGATGCGCTAAGGGTGCGATAGCGCGAGCCAATGGTCGTCATGGAACGGCCGCGGCAGATTGTTCCGTGCCTAACTCTCGGATAGGGCCAGCCAATGGTGCCTGTTCGCAGCGCTGTGGCCCTCGACACATAGGCAGCTGTAGTCGGACCGTTCGCCGAGCGAACGTTGTGCCTCACATTGACGACAGTTTCAATCGAACGCAGATGTGATCCGCCCCACTGAATTCCCGGTCCATCTACTCTCAGACCATTCGCCTGAAAGAGGTTTCCCCATGACGGTCACGACCGCCTCCGGATCAGGCTCCGGCAAAGATCCCGCGGCAGCCCCCACTGCGCCCGACACCACCGATTTCGAGGTGACGCCAGGACGATTCGGCGGCGTCGGCCCGCTCGGCGAATCCCGGCTCACCGCATGGGGACTCACATCCCTGCTGGTCAGCCTGTATGTGATCAACTACGCCGACAAGGCCGTACTGGGCATCATCGCCAAGCCGCTGCGTGAAGAACTGGGTCTCAGCGCGTCCCAGATCGGACTCGTCGGAAGCCTGTTCTTCCTCACCTTCACCATCGGCGGCTTCTTCGCCGGCCTGCTCAACCGCTGGATGACGTTGCGCTGGTCGCTGGTCCTCCTCGGCCTGTGCTGGGCGGCGGCGATGCTGCCGCTGATCGCGGTGGCCGGTTTCGCGGTCCTGCTCATCAGCCGGCTCCTGCTGGGCCTGTCCGAAGGACCCACGTCGGCGCTGTTGCACACCGCCGCGTACGCATGGCATCCGCCGGCGCGTCGGGCGCTGCCCGGCGCTCTGCTGGCCGGTGCCGCATCGATCGCCAAGATCGCGATCGCCCCGCTCCTGACGGTCATCACCGTCAGCTTCGGCTGGCGCTGGGCGCTGTTCGTGCTCGCCGCCGCCGGTGCGGTCTGGGCCGTCGTGTGGCTGTCGACCTGGCGCCCGGGCCCCTACATCGCCGGCGGCAAGACCAAGAAGGTCGACGAGACGGCGACGGGCGAGACCTCGCCGGCCGACGCCGAGCCGGCCACCCCGTGGGTGAAGATCTTCCTCGCACCGACCTTCATCACCGGTGCATTGCTGGTCATGAGCGTCTACGCCCTGGTCTCGGTGGTGCTCACCTGGCTGCCGTCGTACTTCGAGGACGGCCTGGGCTACAGCCAGCTGCAGTCCGGTTCGATGTTCGCCTTCCCGTCGATCGTCGGTCTCGTATTGATGCTGCTCATCTCGATCACCAGTGACCGGATGATCACCAAGGGTGGGTCGCCGCGGATGCTCCGCATCGTCGTCCCGTCGGTGGGCGTCCTGATCTCCGGTGTCCTGCTGTTCCTGCTGCCGTCGGTCAGCACCCCGATGGTGTGTGTCCTGATCCTGTCGGTCGGCTATGGCTTCGCCGCCACGGTGTTCCCGCTTGCGTTCCAGGTCCTCGGACTGGTCGCATCGGTCTGCGCCGTGCTGGCGCTGATCTTCGCCAACCCGGCGCGCGACCGCACACGCCTGCGTCCGCATGCTGTGCTCACCGCCTGAGGCGACGCTTCTTTCATAGGCAGCACCTCATCGTCCGTGAGCGGGAATCGACTTGTCCGCCAGACCCCTTCGTGGTCGGCTCGACAGGACGGGTGATTTCCGCTCACGGACGTCCTCGGTTCCACAACTGAAACTCCCTCATCCACTGCCCGACATCTTTAGGAGACCTCATGCGCGATGCAGTGATCGTCGACGCCGTTCGCGCCCCGATCGGACGCCGCCGCGGAGCCCTGTCCGGAATACATCCGGCCGACCTGTCCGCCCACGTCCTCGAGGCTCTCGTCGAGCGGACCGGCGTCGATCCCGCGATCGTCGACGACGTCGTGTGGGGTTGTGTCAGCCAGTCGTCGGAGCAGGCCGGCAACATCGCCCGCACCGCGATCCTCGCGGCCGGGTGGCCGGAGTCCGTACCCGGCACCACCGTCACCCGCGCCTGCGGGTCGAGCCAGCAGGCCGTCAGCATGGCTGCCGCCGCGGTCATCTCGGGCCAGCAGGATGTCGTCATCGCCGGTGGTGTGGAGTCGATGAGCCGGGTCGCGATGGGCAGCTCGGCCCCCAACGGCGAACACCAGCCCGCCACCGTCCTCGACCGCTACGGCATCGACAAGTTCAGCCAGGGTCTCGGCGCGGAGACGATCGCCGCGAAGTGGGGATTCGACCGCACGCGCGTCGACGAATATTCTCTGCGCTCACACGAACTCGCGGCCGCCGCCGTCGACCGCGGTGCGTTCGACGGTCAGCTGGCTCCCATCTCCGGTGTGCTCGAAGGTGACGAGGGCATCCGCCGCGGGGGCACCCTGGAGTCGCTCGGCAAGCTCAAGCCCGCGTTCGCCGAGGACGGCGTCATCCACGCCGGCAACTCCTCGCAGATCTCCGACGGCTCGGGTGCACTCCTGATCATGTCGTCGGAAACGGCGAAATCGCATGGCCTGAACCCGATCGCGCGCATCCACACCGCGGTGGTCGCGGCCGACGACCCGGTCGTCATGCTGACCGGCCCGATCCCGTCGACCGCCAAGGCGCTCAAGCGTTCCGGTCTGTCGATCGACGACATCGGCGCCTTCGAGATCAACGAGGCCTTCGCGCCCGTGCCGCTGGCCTGGCAGGCCGAGACCGGCGCGGACATCGAACGGCTCAACCCGCTCGGCGGCGCGATCGCCGTCGGCCACCCGCTCGGCGGTTCGGGCGCGATCCTGATGACCCGCCTCGTGCACCACATGCGCGACAACGGGATCCGCTACGGCCTGCAGTCGATGTGTGAGGCCGGCGGCATGGCCAACACCACCATCCTGGAACTCCTCTGATCCCGACCTCACCCGACGCCAGACAGCATTGAAAGGCACATCAGCACAATGGAACTCAAGGGACTCTCCGTCGCGATCACCGGTGGCGCCTCCGGCCTGGGGCTCGCCACCGCCAAGCGCGTCATCGACGCCGGCGGCCTGGTCACCCTGATCGATCTGCCCACCTCCGACGGACAGGCCGTCGCCGACGGCCTGGGTTCGGCGGCGAACTTCGCCGCCGCCGACATCACCGATGCCGAACAGTTCGCGGCCGCTCTCGATGTCGCCGACGAGCGCGGCGGCCTGCGCGGACTCGTGCACTGCGCCGGCGCGGGCCGGCGCATGCGGATCCTCGACAAGGACGGCAAGGCCGGGTCGGCGGAGGACTTCGAGTTCGTCATCAAGCTGAACCTCGTCGGGTCGTTCCACGCATTGTCGCTGGGTGCCGAGCGCATCGCGCGCCTCGAACCCATCGACGGCGAGCGTGGCGCCATCATCATGACGGCCTCCGTCGCGGCCTTCGAGGGGCAGATCGGCCAGATCAACTACTCGGCCTCCAAGGCGGGCATCGTCGGCATGACCCTCGTGGCCGCACGCGACCTGGCCAGCAAGCTGATCCGCGTCAACACCATCGCGCCCGGCACCATGGACACCCCGCTGCTCGCTCGCCTGCGCGATGACGTGCGGGCCTCGCTCGCGGCCAGCATCCCCAACCCGTCGCGCCTCGGTCGTCCCGACGAGTTCGGACAGCTCGCGGCGAACATCCTGGAGAACGCCTACCTCAACGGCGAGACCATCCGCCTCGACGGTGCGATCCGCATGGCACCGCGATGAGCGGCGTGTCGCCGACGACGCTCACTTATCCGGACACGAGCATGGCGGTGCTGCCGGCAAGTATGGCAGCGCTGTACGGCGACCGCGCGGCGGTCGTCGACGGAGACACGACGCTGACCTACGCCGAACTCGACGCGCGCTCGGCGGCGGTGGCGTCGGCCCTTCGGTCGGCGGGCGTCGCCGAACGCGACGTGGTGCTGATCTATCTCACCAACAGCATCGAATTCGTTGTCGCCTACTACGGTTCGCTGCGAGCCGGTGCCACCGTCACGCTCGTCAATCCGTTGCAGCCGGTGCCCGGCCTGCACCGGCAGATCGTCGAGACCGGCGCGGTGGCGGCCTTCACGCAGGTCGAGCAGTCCGGTCGACTGCTGTCGGCGGCCGTCGATTCATCGTTGACCACCGTGGTGGTCGTGGACGGGTCCGTCGAGGATGCGGTTGGCGTGCGGGCGATCTCGTTCGAGGAGTTCACCGCCGGGCACTCGGAAGCCCCCGCCGTCTCCGTGTCCTCCGACGACGTCGCACATGTGGCGTTCACCGGTGGGACGACGGGCGTTTCGAAGGGCGTTCGGGTGCTGCACCGCAACGTCCTGGGCAACGTCACGCAGATGATCGGTTGGCGTGCGGGGCACGCGGTCGAGGTCGGCGACGACGGTCTGCTGCGGTTGACACCGCGCGAGGGTTCCGACCGTGGAGTGGTTCCGGGCGATGCCGCGACCGTCGTCGTGTCGCCGCTGTTCCACGCGCACGCGCTGATCAACATGTCGTTCCTGTTGCTCTGCGGCGCAACCCATGTGTTCGCCGGACGGTTCGAACCCGGACGGATGCTCGCCCTGATCGAGCGGTACCGGGCGTCGTATGTGACCGGCAGCCCGGCGATGTGGCATGCGCTGGCAGTCCACCCCGACGTCGAGTCGCGTGACCTGACGTCGGTGCGGGTGGTCTCGTCGGGCGCCGCTCCGATCGATCTCGTGACGCTCGGAGAACTCGAGAAGGCTTTCCCCGCAGCGGCGATCGTCGAAGGCTACGGACTCACCGAGGCGACTTGCCTGGTGTCCTCGGCACCGCTCACGGCCGAGGGCCAGTACCGGCTCGGCAGCGTCGGACTGCCGGCCTTCGACACCGAGGTCGAGATCCGCGCCGCCGGTGACCCGGCCGTCGTCCTGCCGGCGGGGGAGAGGGGACAGCTCTGGGTTCGCGGGCCGCAGGTCACCGACGGTTACCTCGGTCATCCCGACCAGACCGCGGAACAGTTCGTCGACGGGTGGCTCGACACCGGCGACATCGCCTACCGCGACGCCGACGGCTACATCTACATCTGCGACCGCGCCAAGGACATGCTGATCTACAAGGGCTACAACGTGTATCCGCGGGAGCTCGAGGAGATCCTGGTGACCCACACCGATGTCGCGGCCGCCGCGGTGGTCGGTCGTGAGGCCGGGCCCGTCGGCCAGGAGCCGGTGGCGTTCCTCGTCGCCAAGGCCGGTCACGACATCGACGAGGACGCGGTCGCCGCGTTCGTCGCCGAACAGGTGTTGCCCTACAAGAAGATCCGCGACGTCTTCGTCGTCGACGAGTTGCCGACCTCGGCGGCCGGGAAGATCCAGAAGGTCGCCCTGCGGGAGCGTCTGACACACTCCTGACCTGCTCCGAAGAAGGGCCCGTCCCCACCGAGGTGAGGACGGGCCCTTGTCGTCGTGAGCTCAGCGCTGGGCGTTCTTGGCGCCCTGCTTGTAGAGGTTGCGGCCGATGATGAGGCGCTGGATCTCGCTGGTGCCCTCGTACAGTCGGAGCAGACGGACCTCGCGGTAGATGCGTTCCACCGGGACGTCGCGCATGTAGCCGCTGCCGCCGTGGATCTGGACGGCGAGGTCGGCGACCTTGCCCACCATCTCGGTGCAGTAGAGCTTCGCAGCCGAGGGCGCGAGACGACGGTCGGTGTTGTCGACCCAGGCACGGGCGGCGTCGCGGACCAGGGCGCGTCCGGCCATCACGCCCGTCTGCTGATCGGCGAGCATGGCCTGCACCAATTGGAACTCACCGATCGGTTCACCACCCTGCGTGGAGGTGGCCGCCCAGGCGATCGACTCGTCGAGTGCGCGCTGAGCGGTACCGACCGACAGTGCGGCGATGTGCACGCGACCGCGGGCGAGGGACATCATCGCGGCCTTGTAACCGACGTCTTCGCTACCGCCGACGAGGGCCGAGTTCGGGACGCGAACGCCGTCGAAGTGCACATCGGCGGTCCAGGCGCCCTCCTGACCCACCTTGCGGTCCTTCGCACCGACGGTCAGACCGGCGGAGTCGGCCGGGACGAGGAACACCGCGATGCCGGTGCCGTTCTCGTCGGCCGGGCGGGTGCGCGCGAACACCACGAACAGGTCGGCCAGCGGAGCATTGGTGATGAAGCGCTTCTCGCCGCTGATGACCCAGTCGTCGCCGTCGCGGACGGCCTTGGTGCGCAGGCCGGCGGGATCCGACCCGGCGCCCGGTTCGGTCAGCGCGAACGACGCGACGACCTCACCGGAGGCGATCTTCTCCAGCCAGGCAGCCTTCTGCTCGTCGGTGCCGAAGTTCACCAGCACCTGACCGGCGATGCCGTTGTTGGTGCCGAACATCGACCGCAGCGCGAGGGAGGTGTAACCGAGTTCCATCGCCAGTTCGACGTCCTGGGTCAGGTCGAGTCCGAGTCCGCCCCACTCCTGGGGGATCGCGTATCCGAAAAGACCCATGTCCTTGGCGGTTTGGCGGATGTCCTCGGGAATCGCGTCGGTGTCCAGGATCTCCTGCTCGCGCGGTACGACGACCTCCCGAACGAACTCTCGGGTCGCCGCCAGGATGTCGGCGAAGTCTTCCGCGCTCACCTGGGAGGTCGCGGTTGCTGGTTGCATCACTCCGGTCATGCTGCCACTCTTGCGCGTCCACGGTGAGGGGTCCAATACGAAAGCGGGATCGCTCCGATAGCCGTTGCGTATGAAACGGAGGCGTTCGGCGCCGGAAATGCGGGTTAGATTACTGCCATAACCCGGCGCCTCACGCCGTCGGCGTTTGCACCAGAACCCCATGGGAAGGACCGAAGATGTCATCCACCACCGCCCAGCCGCTGCTCGAGGGGCGCACCGCCGTCGTGACCGGCGGTGCCCAGGGCATCGGCTTCGAGATCGCCCGGTCCTTCGTGGACGCGGGCGCCAAGGTGGTCCTGGGTGACCTCAACCTCGACGCCGCCCAGGCGGCCGCCGAGAAGCTCGGTGGTCGCGACGTCGCCCGTGCGGTGAAGTGCAACGTGGTGAACGGCGACGAGGTCGACGCTCTGCTCGCCGAGGCGGTCGACGGCTTCGGTTCGCTCGACGTCCTGGTCAACAACGCCGGAATCACCCGCGACGCCACGATGCGCACCATGACCGAAGAGGACTTCGACCTGGTGATCTCGGTGCACCTCAAGGGCACCTGGAACGGCACCCGCAAGGCAGCCGCGATCATGCGCGAGGCCAAGCGCGGTGCGATCGTGAACATCTCCTCGCTGTCGGGCAAGGTCGGCATGGTCGGCCAGACCAACTACTCCGCCGCGAAGGCCGGCATCGTCGGCATGACGAAGGCCGCCGCCAAGGAGATGGCGCACCACGGCGTGCGGGTCAACGCGATCCAGCCCGGCCTGATCCGCTCGGCGATGACCGAGGCGATGCCGCAGAAGGCCTGGGATCAGAAGATGTCGGAGATCCCCATGCACCGTGCCGGTGAGGTCGGCGAGGTCGCGAGCGTCGCCCTGTTCCTCGCCTCGGACATGTCGTCGTACATGACCGGCACCGTGCTCGAGGTGACCGGCGGCCGCTTCATGTGAGAGCTGTTCTCACCCACACTCTTCCACCCGAGATTCTGCGAAAGGTCAACCATGCGAGACGTCGTCATCTGTGAGCCGGTACGTACCCCGATCGGCCGGTACGGCGGGATGTTCAAGAGCCTCACGGCGGTCGACCTGGGCGTGACCGCGCTCAAGGGTCTGCTCGAGCGCACCGGCCTGGACGCGGAGAAGGTCGAGGACGTGATCCTCGGGCACTGCAACGGCAACAGCGAGGCCCCGGCCATCGGCCGCGTCGTCGCCCTCGACGCCGGGCTCCCGATCACGGTGGGCGGCATGCACATCGATCGCCGATGTGGCTCGGGCCTGCAGGCCGTCATCCAGGCCGCCTACCAGGTGTCCTCGGGCGACAACGACCTCGTCGTCGCCGGTGGCACCGAGTCGATGAGCAACGCCTCGTTCTACTCCGTCGACATGCGCTGGGGCGGCGCGCGTACCGGAATCGCCATGCACGACAGCCTCGTCCGCGCTCGCTCGACCGCGGGTGGTAAGCACTACCCGGTGCCCGGCGGGATGATCGAGACCGCCGAGAATCTCCGCAAGGAGTACGAGATCTCGCGCGCCGAGCAAGACGAGCTCGCGGTCGAATCCCACACGCGCGCAGTGCGTGCACAGAAGGACGGTGTGCTGGCCGAGGAGATCATCCCGGTCACCGTCCCGGGCCGTGCCGGCGATCAGATCATCGACACCGACGAGCATCCGCGCCCCGACGTCTCCGTCGAGTCCCTGGCCAAGCTGAAGCCGATCATGGGCAAGTCCGACCCCGAGGCCACCGTGACCGCGGGCAACGCCAGCGGCCAGAACGACGCGGCGTCGATGGCGATCGTGACGACCAGCGAGGTCGCCGAGAAGCTCGGCCTGCGTCCGCTCGTCAAGCTCGTCTCATGGGGTCTCGCGGGTGTGCCGCCGCGCACCATGGGCATCGGACCGGTGCCGGCCACCGAGAAGGCACTGGCCAAGACCGGTCTGACCCTGGCCGACATCGACCTCATCGAACTCAACGAGGCCTTCGCCGCCCAGGCGCTCGCCGTGACCCGTGAATGGGGTTTCGGCCGTTTCGGTTCCGGAGGCGACTTCGACCGCACCAACGTGCACGGTTCGGGCATCTCGCTGGGCCACCCGGTCGGCGCGACCGGTGGCCGCATGCTGGCCTCGCTGGCCCGTGAACTGCAGCGCCGGGAGGCCCGCTACGGTCTCGAGACGATGTGTATCGGCGGCGGTCAGGGACTGGCCGCGATCTTCGAGCGGGTCTCCTGAGCGACCTCGATACGCGGCGTCCTCGCTCCGCTCGGTCGACGCTACTCGGCCGGCGGGTGGGGGCGCCGCGCTGCGTTGCGGTTGAGGCTACTCGGCCGGCGGGGTGGGGCGCCGCGCTCCCTGATCCGAAGGAACGGGCACGGCACGCCACTGCTCCCTGAGGTGTGAGGAGCGATAGCGACGAGCCTCGAAGGGCCTGGTGAGTTGGTCTCGGCGCTACTCGGCCGGCGGATCGACCTGCGCGCGAACGAGTTCGACGAAGGCCTGACCCACGGGCGACAGGGACGCGGGGTCGAAGGCGATCGCGAACGGCCGGACGAAACGCGGTTCGGTCTCCCGGATGACGACGCGGTCCGCGGCCGTCTCGGCCATCGAACGTTCCAGCAGGGTGCCGCCGATACCGGCCAGCACCATCGGGAGTCGTTCCTCCCGATGCTCGGAGAGCACGGCGAGTGGTGGCCGGACCCCGCCGACGCGGATGGCCTCCTCGAGTTCGTCGGCCACCGAGTGCCCGCGCGGGACGAACACCATCGGCACCGCGGGGAGATTTCCCAGTGGGATCGGTCCGTCGGGAACCACGGCGTCCTCGGGATAGACGAGGACGTACTCCTGCTCACCGAGAACGATGACCTCGAGCGCGTCGCCGGCGATGGGCAGGTGGGCGACGGCGAATTCGCAGTGACCGTCCTCGATGGACGACGCCGCCCGCGTCTCATCGCGTAATTCGCCGAGCCGCACCGACACTCGCGGATAGGCGGCGCGGAAGCGGGCGATGAGGTCGACGACCGGACCGACCGCCGTCGCCGGTGAGGCGAGCAGGTCGAGATGACCGGTGAGTTCATCCTCCTCGGCCGCGAGGAGATCGCCCACGGCGTCGACGTCGCGGATGATCTGGCGCGCCGGACCGACCATCGTGCGGCCGGCCGCCGACGGGACCATGCCACGACCGATGCGGTGGAACAGCTGCACGCCGAGTTCGCGTTCGAGGGCGCGCAATGCCTGCGAGACCGTCGGCTGCGCGACGCCCAGCGCGGTGGCGGCACCGCCGATGCCCTGGTTCTCGACCACGGCGAGGAAGTATTCGACCTGGCGTAATTCCATGGTGGCCTACCAGTCCCGGGTCTCGGTCGGCTCCGGGCTCAGGCCGGAGTGGGCCCGGGCCGCGGAGATGAAGGCGAGGGCCGCCGGCGAGAGGAGTCCCGAGCGCAGGACGAGTCCCCACGGCCGTGTCAGCGGCGGATCGAGCGCGAGCTGCCGGACACCGGCGAGCTGTTTGTCGGCGACGATGCGCGGCACAACCGTTGCGGCCGTGCCGCGTTCGACGAGATTCCAGATCGCCGCCGGCAGCGGACAGTCGACGACGACGTTGCGCGCGGCGTCGTCGATGAGGTCGGCGAACAGGGTCGCGGTGTGCTGGTCGCTGTGGTCGATGACCAGCGGCACCGAGCGGATGGCACTGCGCGACACGGTGTCCGGGAGTCCTGCGGCCAGCGCGTCGGGTGCGGCCACCACCAGTTCCTGCTCCGTCATCGGGATGGCGGAGAACGTCGCGTGTTCGGCGGATGAGTCGATGACGCCGATCTCGGCAGCGCCGGATCGCAATGCGGAGAGCACACCCGCCGGACCGTCGGCGGCGAGGACTCGCACCGCGAGACTCGGGAAGCGCTCCCGGAACAGGCGGACGACGTCGACGAGGGGATCGATGCTGAATGCCGCATACGTCACCACGTCGACACGCCCGGCCTGCAGTTCGCGCACCGCGTCGACCTTCTGCTTCGCACGCTCGACGTCGGCGAGGATGCGCCTCGCCGCGTCGTCGAGCTTGCGTCCGGCCTCGGTGAGTTCGAGGCGCCGTCCGGTCCGGTCGAAAAGGGTCACACCCAGACGCTTCTCGAGCGTCCGGATGGCCTGCGACAACGAGGGCTGCGAGATGTAGAGCGACTGGGCGGCCTTCGTGATCCCACCGTGGTCGACGACTGCGACGAAGTAGGTCACGAGGTGCAGGTCCACCTCAGTCACTCTAGTGATCGGCCTTTCCCGCGATCAGCGGCCCTTCCACTGTGATGATCAGCGGCCCCGCCACTGGGGTGCGCGCTTCTCGGCGAACGCCTTGGCACCCTCCTGTGCGTCCTCGGACGTGAAGACCGGGGTGAGGTACTCCCACTGCTTCTTGATCAGGTCGGTGTCGGTGTACTTGATGGCCATCGAGGTGACCTGCTTGGTTGCACGCACCGCAAGCGGTCCGTTGGCGGCGATCTTCGCGGCGAGTTCGCGCGCACCGTCGAGGGCCTCGCCGGGCTTGGTGACCTTGTTGACCAGTCCGAAATGGTGGGCGCGCTCGGCGGTGAGCGGGTCACCGGTCAGGGCGAGCTCCATCGCGACCTGGTACGGGAGGATCTTGGGCAGGCGCAGGAGGCCGCCGGCGGCTGCGGCGAGACCGCGCTTGACCTCCGGGATGCCGAACTTGGAGTTCTCGGCGGCGACGACGAGGTCGGCGGACAGCGCGAGCTCGCAACCACCGGCGAGGGCCCAGCCCTCGACCGCGGCGATCAGCGGCTTGCTCGGCGGGGCCTCGGTGAGGCCACCGAATCCGCGGCCCTTCAGCGAGACCTGCTCGCCGCGCGTGAACGCCTTGAGGTCCATGCCCGCGCAGAACGTACCGCCGGCGCCGGTGAGGATGCCGATGGTGAGGTCGTCGCGCGACTCGAGTTCGTCGATGGCCGCGGCGATGCCCTCGGACACCTCGAGGTTGACGGCGTTCTTCGCCTCGGGACGGTTGATCGTGATGACGGCGACGCCGTCGGCGAACTCGGTGAGCACGGCGCTCATTGGGGATTCTCCTCTGTGTAGTGAATTGCGGAAGGCGAACTGCTCGTGTGGTCTTCGGACACCGTCGCCAGCGACCACCGGACGGGCTCGATCGCGTCGTCGGCGAGGTCGGCCTCGGTCGGGGCGGGCGTCGATGACAGGATTCCACGCTCACTCAGGACCAGCAGGTGAGCGTCGGTCTCGCGCAGCGCGAGGCGTTTCATCGTGAGGTTGAGGTCGCTGAACGGCCGGGACCAGCGGACGGCCTGGGTGATCTCCCACGCGGTGGACTCGGGACGCGCGGCGACCGCCTCGGTGATCTCGGTGAGCCGTTCCTCGTGATGAGACAGCAACCCGGTGACCCGGGCACCCAGACCGCGGAACCGGTATTCGTGGGAGGGCAGGGCCTCGTGGTCTCGCATCCGCTCGGTGTTCGCCAGGGAGACGAGGTAGTCCGCGAGTGGGCTCTGGGTCTGCATCGGGCTGGTCGAGACGTTGGGGCTGATCCGCGGCAGCAGGTGGTCGCCGGTGAAGATGACTCCCGCGTCGTCGTCGGCGAAACAGAGGTGGCCCGGGGTGTGACCGGGCGTCCAGATGGCGCGCAGGTTCCAGCCGGGGATGTCGAGGGGGGCGTCCGCGGTCAGCTCTCGGTCGACGGTCCGGCCGTCGGGTAGCCGGACGAAGTCGACGAGTCCGAGTCCGGCGACGTCGGCCGGGGCACCCAGCACGCGCAACTCCCACCGGGCCTCGTCGAGCTGACGTTCGACCTCGTCGTCGGAGTGATAGCGCAGGTGGCAGGCATCGTCGCGGTGCATCAGCAGCTCGGCGTCGGTGTGCTCGAGCAGCCTCGGGACGAGGCCGAAGTGGTCGGGATGGAAGTGCGTGATGGCCGCCGAGCGCACGTCGGTGACGTCGTGGCCGGTGCCCCGGATGCCGTCGACGAGCGCCTGCCACGACTCGTCCGACGGCCAGCCCACGTCGATGAGCGCGAGACCGCCGTCGGGCAGCGCGAGGGCGTAGACCAGGACGTACCGCAACGGGTTGGGACCCATCGGCACCGGGATCGACCACAGCCCCGGCCGCACTTCTTCGACCGGCGGGAGCACCTTGTCGGCCCAGGCCTGCTGCTGGAGCCGACCGGTCACCTCGATCGTGGTCATCCGACCTCCTGGGCTGTCATCGTCGCGGCGCACCCGATGGCTGTTGCGGTGCGTAACAGTCATCCGATCACGAGAGGCCGGTGACGCTCAAAGTGGGGGCGGCTCAGGCGCCGTGAGGAACTACCTATGGATCGAAGGTTTGCGCTGACGATGACCCACCCACCGCGACGCGACGATCGATCCCGACCCGCTCCAGGAACCCGGCATCGTGCGAGACGACGAGCAGCGCGCCATTCCACCTCTCGAGCGCGCCGACCAGCTGGGTGACCGTGTCGAGGTCAAGGTTGTTGGTCGGTTCGTCGAGGATCAGCAGCCTCGGGATCGGGTCCCCGAGCAGCGCGTCGGCGAGGCCGACGCGCAACCGCTCACCGCCGGAGAGCTCCTCGAGCGCACGGTCGGCGCGGGCGCCGCGGAACAGGAACCGCGCCAGATGCGAACGCACCTCCTGAGTGCCGTTGTCCGGGTGATGCGCGGACACCAGGCCGGCGACCGACAGCGACGGGTCGTCGAAGACGATCTGCTGCGGCACATACGCATACGGCACCGCGATGGCCTCGCGTGCGATGAGGTCCGCGATCAGCGTCGACTTCCCGCATCCGTTGGGCCCCACGAGCGCGATCCGTTCCGGACCATCGATCCGCAACCGATCATCGGTGACGACCTGGGTGCGTGGCGCCAGTTCGACCTCCGGCACCACGATCCCGGCGGTGCGATCGTCCCGGATCTCCTCGCGTGCCCCGTCCAGACGGGAAGCGGCCGCCGCGACGTCGTCACGATGGGTGTTGCGCAGCTTCCCGGCCGACACCTGGGCCTCGCTTCGGCGCTTGTGCGCGATGATCTTCGGCACCCGCTTCTCCCGTTCGGCGGTCGCCGCGGTGCGGGCGCGGCGATCGAGCTTGATCCGGGCGTCGACCAGCTCACGGCGCTGTCTTCGCAGATCGCCGGCCGCGTTGGCGACCGCGGCCTCGGCGGCCTCCTGCTCGGCGTCCACGATGTCGCGGTGGTGCGAGTACGGACCACCGAACACGCGGACCCGCCCCCGGTACAACTCGAGTGTCGCGTCGACGCGCTCGAGCAGTTCGAGATCGTGACTCACCACGACCACCGTGCCGGCGAAGGTGTCGATGGCATCGAAAAGCCTTGTTCGCGAGCCGGTGTCGAGGTTGTTCGTCGGTTCGTCGAGGAGCAGTACCGACGGTCGGCGCATGAGCGCGGCGACGATCGACAACAGCGTCGCCTCGCCACCGGACAGGGCGCCGACCCGCCGATCGAGATCGGCGGGCAGACGCATCTGTTCGAGGAGTCCGATCGCCCGTTCGTCGACGTCCCAGTCGTCGCCGACGGCATCGAAGTCGGCGGGGTCGACAGACCCGCCCTCGATGCGACGGATCGCGTCGCGGATGCCGTCGATCCCGAGCGCTGCGGACACGGTCGATCCCGGGTCCGACTGCGGGTCCTGCGGAACGATCCCGACCTCCGGTGCGGGCCCGGTGCCGGCGATGCTGACACTGCCCGATGCCGGGCGCAGGCGCTGCGCGATCAAGCCGAGCAACGTCGATTTACCCGCACCGTTGGCGCCGATCAACGAATACGTCGACGCACCCAGCGTGAGGTTGAGGTGATCGAAGACGACGGTGCCGTCGGGCCAGCTGAACGAGACGTCGGACAACACGATCGACGATCCCGGAGAAGACGGGGACTGCGCAGAAGAGGGCAGGGCAGTGGACACGAGAACTCCTGAAGTGGTTCGGATTCACCGACGGGTGTCTCATCGACATCGCGCGTCGGCGGGGGCCACTTCAGTTCTTCATCGGGTGGGATCACTCCTCGTGTCGCCGGCAACTGCGGAATTCACCGTAGTAGATGTCCTCGGGTCTGCCAACGCGTTTTCTCCCGGTCTCATTCCGGTGCGATGAACCCGGACCTCCGGCACCGCTACGGTTGAGGGCATGTCCTTCATTCGCACCTCGGTGTCCAACGGCGTCGGTGAGATCGTCCTCGACCGGCCGAAAGCCCTGAACGCGCTGGACCAGACCATGATCGACGACATGTACGCCACGCTCGGCGAGTGGGGTGACGACGACTCGATCGAGACGGTGCTCGTCACCTCGGCCGGCGACCGCGCGTTCTGCGCGGGCGGTGACATCCGTGCGATACGCGATTATTCGCTCGACGGGGACACCACGGCGATCACGCGCTACTTCAACAGCGAGTACCGCCTCGACCAGATGGTCGCCGACTACCCCAAGCCCTATGTCAGCCTGATCGACGGCGCGGCCATGGGCGGCGGCCTCGGCATCAGCGTCCACGGCGAGATCCGGGTGGTGACCGAGAAGGCGATGATCGCGATGCCCGAGACCGCGATCGGATTCTTCCCCGACATCGGCTCCACCTACTTCCTCCCGCGGTTGCCCGAGGGCGTCGGCATGTGGCTGGGCCTCACCGGGGCCCGTATCCGCGGGATCGACGCGGTGGCCGTCGGCCTGGCAACGCATTTCGTCGCGTCGGCCGATCTGGCCGGAGTCGCCGAATCGATCCGTTCCGGCGATCCCCTTGCCGATGCGCTGGCGTCGTCGGGGACCACCGAGACCAGCGACGTCCCGCTGCGCAAGATCGGGGAGTACTTCGCCGACGACAACGTCAACGCGATCGTCGGCGGCCTGCGCGGTGCGATCGGCGACGACTGGGCCGCGGAGATGATCGGCCTGCTGGAGAAGGCCTCACCCACCAGCCTGTGGGTGACGGCCGCGATGATCAACGCCGGCGCGCAGTCGGGGATCGACGAGTGCTTCGACCGGGAACTGCATGCGGCGCAACAGATCACGGCGACCAACGACTTCCTCGAGGGAGTGCGCGCGGTGCTGGTGGACAAGGACCGCAACCCGTCTTTCGACCCCGCCGCCATCGACGACGTCGACCCGGCGGTGGTCGCGCGGATCGTGGGTGCGTGAGCCGAAACCCCTACGGAGTGACCTGGAACCGTCCGGACAGGACGACTGTCGACGGGGTGCCGGCGTCGGGTCTCCGGCTCGTCGACGACTCGTCGGTGTCGTAGGCGACGTCGTCGTCGGGCGCGAACGGATTGGCGTCGACGCGGGAGGCCTCCGGGCACGTGAACGAACCCGCGGCGAGTTTGCCCGACATCCCGCTGATGCTGAGCCGGCACGCCGAGGACTGGTGGTAGACACCGTCGACCGAGACCCCGATCTGGGCATTGATCGGTGTGGTCAGGGGGCCGGCGGTGGGGCGTGGTCCGCCACCGGCGGGCGGGACGGTGCCACCGGTCAATTCGCTGACGGGGAACTCGATCTGGGCGCCGTCGGTCCCGGTTCCCTTGAACACGAACAACAGCGAATCCGGCGGGACATCGGGCCGCGCCGGACCCCACCGCGCGAACTCGTAGCAGGTGGTCGCTTCCTCGGAGGTCTCGCGGTTGCCGGCTGCCGGGAGACCGGCCGTCGTGGCTGCCTGTTCGGTGATCGCGATCCGGATGTCGCCGGAACGGAAGTCGAGGCCGTGGCCGCCGCGGTCGACATTGCCCTGTAGCGGTTTCTCGGCGCATTTCGCGGGATCGATCGGCCGTGCGGTCGGGGTGGGTGCGACGCTCGTCGACGTCGCGGCCGGCGGCAGACCGCCGGCGCAGCCCGAGATCAGGAGCGCCGTCGCGGACACCACGATCAGCGCCCCGACACCACGGGTGCGTACGAGGTGACGCCTCATCGGGTCAATCCACCGCGGCGACAAGGGGTTGCAGCGTCAGGTCGGGATGTTCCTTCTCGATGTACTGCAGGCGCCACTTGTCGCTGAAGAGCGCCAGGATCGCGCCGTCGGTGCGCGTGAACACCTCGACGCCGCGCTGGCGGTCGAGCTCGGGTGCACTCTCGGCGTCGGTGCGTCGGGCCAGCGTGTACCCGAGCGGCTCGATGATGGTGTCGACGTTGAACTCGGCCTTCATCCGCGCGGTCACGACCTCGAACTGCATGGGGCCCACCGCGGCGAGGACCGGCGACATGTCGCCGCGGGTGTCGTTGCGCAGCACCTGCACGACGCCCTCGCTGTCGAGTTGGTCCATCGCCTTGCGGAACTGCTTGTACTTGTCGGCCGTCGTCGCGCGCAGCGTCGAGAAGTGTTCGGGTGCGAACGAGGGGATCGGCGGGAACTGGACCCTCGGGCCGTCGAAGAGGGTGTCGCCTGGGGCCAGTGCGGTCGCGTTCACCAGTCCGACCACGTCGCCCGGATATGCGGTGTCGACCGTGGAGCGATCCCGGCCGAACACGGCCTGGGCGTACTTGGTGGCGAACGGTTTTCCGGTCTGCGCGTGCGTGACGACCATGCCGCGTTCGAACTCGCCGGACACGATCCGCATGTACGCCAACCGATCTCGGTGGCTCGAGTCCATGCCGGCCTGCACCTTGAAGACGACGGCGCTGAAGGGGTCGGTCACCGGGCGCTCGTTGCCCTCGATGTCGAGGCGACCGGCCGGCGGCGGAGCGAGCTCGACGAGCACCTCGAGCAGTTGCCGCACCCCGAAGTTCAGCATCGCCGAGGCGAAGATCATCGGCGAGGTCTGGCCGGCGAGGAACAGCTCCTGGTCGTGGTCCTGACCCATCTCGGAGAGCAGTTCGCTCTCCTCGACGGCGGCGGTCCATTCGTCGCCTTCGCGCGCCGCGGCGTCGTCGGCGCTCATGATCTCCTCGGGGGCGATCTTCGCCCCGCCGGCCGTGCGCGTGAAGTGCACATACTCGCCGGTGCGACGGTCGAGCAGACCGCGGAAGTCGCCGGCGATGCCGACCGGGAAGAACAGCGGGGTCGGGGTGAGGCCGATGCGCTCGGTGATCTCGTCGATCAGCTCCAGCGGGGTCTGGCCGGGACGGTCCCACTTGTTGATGACGGTGATCACCGGGATACCGCGGTGGCGACACACCTGGAAGAGCTTCAGGGTCTGCGGTTCGAGGCCCTTGGCGGCGTCGATGAGCATCACCGCCGCATCGACCGCCGTCAGCACGCGGTAGGTGTCCTCGGAGAAGTCGGCGTGACCGGGGGTGTCGACCAGGTTGATCACGCTCGGAATGTTCGCGTCGCTGTGCTCGGCGGCATAGTTGAACTGCAGCGCGGTGGAGCTGACCGAGATGCCACGGGCCTTCTCCATCTCCATCCAGTCGGAGACGGTGGACTTGCGTCCCGCCTTGCCGTGGATCGCACCCGCCTCGCTGATCATGCGCGCATGCAAGGCCAACGCCTCGGTCATCGTCGACTTGCCGGCGTCCGGATGGGAGATGATCGCGAAGGTACGTCGACGCTTGACCTCGGTTGCGACGTCAGAACTCACGAGATTCGAGGCTACTCGGCTGGTCGGGGGCCACCAAACTGGCGCCTCCGATGACGATGCGGCAGATGGTGCCGCTATCCGGGACTGGTTGCCGCAATCTCATATGCTGGGAACCCGGCGACGGGTTGGATGCGTCCAAGAGGCGTGCAGACACCATCCCGCCTTCGTCAACATGCGCTCGCTCGGGACGGGGTCGTGACATTCGCCGACGCCGTGGAGTTCGGGCTGACCAAGTCGGGGGTCCATAGGCGAGTCGGGTCCGGTCTGTGGACGCCGCAATCGCGAGGGGTGTACACCCTGGCCGATCATCCGGTGACGCCGCGGACCCGCGCCCGGCTCGCAGTCGCTGCAGTCGGCATCGACGCCGCTCTGTCCGGGCTCGGGGCTGCGTGGTGGCACGGAATCGTCGACGACCCGCCGAAGAAGTTCACGGTGACCGCGCCACGATCCCGGCACGGATCGCCGGTCGACGGGGTGCGGGTGCGGTACCGGCCGCTCGTAGACGCCGAGACGGTCACCCGCGACCATCTACTCGTCACTTCGTTGCCGCTGTCTGTGCTGGAGGCTTCCGTCGAGAGCGACAGCAGTGTCCTCGACGCCGCGCTGTTGCTCCGCCGCGTGTCGATGGAACAGCTGCGGACCGCAGCGGCGCGACGGCGGGGGAAGGCGGACTCTGCCGAGATCGCGCCGTTGATGGCGGGGGTCGAGACAGGAGCCCGGTCCGCGGCCGAACGACTGGCCGTCGATCTTCTCCGCGACGGCGGGGTGGAGGGCTGGGTCTGCAATCACCCGGTCGGCGGCTACTTCGTCGATGTGGCGTTCCCGGACAGGATGCTCGCCGTCGAGATCGACGGCATGGCATTCCATCGCGATGCCGAGACCTTCCAGCGCGACCGGCGTCGTCGCAACGACCTCATCGCGCTGGGCTGGACGGTCCTCAACTACACCTGGGCGGATCTCACGGAACGTCCGGGGTACGTCGTCGAACGCGTACGTCAGGCGCTCGCTGCCTGAGAACAGATGCGGCAGTTGGTTCCGGAATCCGGGACCAACTGCCGCATCTGGAAGAGGGGCGACCTACTCGAACGGCACCGGCGGAAGCTTGACGACCTGCGAGGCGTACGAGAGTCCGGCACCGTAGCCGAGGAGGAGGGCGGTCTGGCCCGGCTGCGCCTTGCCGGTGGAGAGGAGGTCTTCCATGGCGAGCGGGATCGAGGCGGCGGAGGTGTTGCCGGTGTACTCGATGTCGTTGGCGACGACGGCGTCCTCGCGCAGCTTGAGGTTCTTGGCAAGCAGCTCGTTGATGCGTGCGTTGGCCTGGTGCGGGACGAAGACGTCGAGGTCCTCGGAGCCGATCTTCGCGGCCTCGAGGGCGCGGACGGCGACCTTGCCCATCTCGAAGGCGGCCCAGCGGAACACCGCGGTGCCCTCCATGCGGAGGTAGGGGCGCTGGACGCGGTCACCGTCGAGGAAGGTCACCCAGTCGAAGTCCTGGCGGATGGCGTTGAACTGCGAGCCGTCCGAACCCCAGACGACCGGTCCGAGTTCCTGTTCCTCGGTCGGGCCGACGACCACGGCGCCGGCGCCGTCGCCGAAGATGAAGCAGTTGGTGCGGTCGGTCATGTCCAGGGCGATCGACAGCTGCTCGGCGCCGATGACCAGCACGTTGGTGGCGCTGCCGCCGCGGATCATGTCCGACGCGAGGGCCATGCCGTAGCCGAAGCCGGCACAGCCGACGGTGACGTCGAAGGCGGGGACGCCGTTGCAGCCGAGTTCGGTGGCGACCTTGGTTGCCCCGGCCGGGGTCAGGAGCAGATGCGTGTTGGTGGCGAGGATGACGGCGTCGATGTCGGAGCCGTGCAGGAGGGCGTTCGCGATCGCCTTGCGTCCGGCGTTGACGGACATCTCCATGACGCTCTCGTCGCGGCGGGCGAAGCGGCGGGTCTTGATGCCGGTACGGGTGTAGATCCACTCGTCGGAGGAGTCGATGTGCTCGCAGATCTCGTCGTTGGTGACCACACGCTCGGGGCGATAGGCGCCGATACCGAGCATGCCGATGTTGTTGATCCCTGAGGTGTCCGCGATGACTGCCATGGTCTTCCTTCCGAATATGTGACCCGCCATACGACGGTACTCACCGGGTCACTTACTGGGAAGTACCACCTCCCCTTCGCACATCGTTACCGGCCGATTCCGATCTCCACCGCCGAAGAGGACCGAATGTGTCCTCATTGCGATGAAAACTGAGGCGCAGATCGGTCGATACCTCACGTCAGCGTCGGAAATCGGCCGCTCGATACGACGATCAGCACACGACGAGGTGCGCGTCCGGCACGACAGGCAGCCAAGTGGGAGAAGGAGAGTCCGCATGATTCATGCGCGCGGTTTGGTCCAGGTGTTCCATACCGGGAAAGGAAAGAAGAAGCGCGAGGTACGAGCCGTCGACGGCGTCGACCTCGACGTGGCCGAGGGGGAGGTGGTCGGCTTCCTCGGGCCCAACGGAGCGGGCAAGACGACCACACTGAGGATGCTGACGACACTGCTGCGGCCCACCGCGGGCACCGCGACGGTCAACGGCTACGACGTCGTCGAAGATCCGGTTTCGGTGCGTCGCAGTATCGGGTACGTGTCCCAGGCCGGTGGCACGTTCAGCCAGGCGCAGGCGGGCGACGAGATCGTCGACCACGGGATGCTGTACGGGTTGTCGAGAGCCGAGGCGACCCGGCGAGGCCAGGCGTTGTTCTCGGAACTGCAGCTCGACGGCCTGTGGGAACGGATGCCCAAGAACATGTCCGGGGGGCAGAAGCGGCGCCTCGACATCGTGATGGGCCTCGTCCACGAACCGTCGCTGGTCTTCCTCGATGAGCCGACGACGGGCCTCGACCCGCAGGCCCGGGCCAACCTGTGGGAGCACATCCGCAGGCTGCGCAGCGAGCGCGGCGCGACGGTGTTCCTCACGACGCACTATCTCGACGAGGCGGACGAACTCTCGGACCGGATCCTCATCATCGACAACGGACGGATCGTCGCCGCCGACACCCCCGACAACCTCAAGGCCCAGGTCTCCGGCGATCTGGTGTCGCTCGAGGTCGCCGACGCGGCGGCGGTCACCACGGCCGCAGAGAAACTCGCGTCGGTCACCGGGGGTGACGGCGACGGAAGGATCGAGGTGGCCGGCCGCCACGTTCGCGGCCGGGTGCCGCGCGCGGGCCGGGCCGTGCCCGGACTGCTCCGTGACCTCGACGCGTCGGGAATCTCGCTCGATTCCATCGAGGTCATCCGCCCGACCCTCGACGACGTCTTCCTCACCCTCACGGGCAGGTCCCTGCGCGACGCGGAGACCGCCGGCGATCCCGTCGGTGACGTGCCCGGGGTCGACCCCGATGCAGTCTCTCCCGCAACCGTTTCCGACGACGCAACCCGCCGCACCGAGCAGGAGGTCGCCCGATGAACAGTTTCGTCCGTGACAGCACCATCGTGTTCCGGCGTCAGATCCGGATGAACCTGCGTAATCCCGCCTGGTCCTGATCGGTGTCATGCAGCCGATCCTGTATCTGCTGTTGTTCGGGCCGTTGCTCAAACCGCTGGTCGCCCAGTTCCCCGGTGGCGCCGACAATCCGTACACCTTCCTGGTGCCGGGTCTGCTCGTGCAGCTGGGACTGTTCGGGGCGCTGTTCGCCGGCTTCAGCCTGATCGGGGAATGGCGCGAGGGGGTCATCGAGGCAGAGCGGGTGACTCCGGCGAGCCGGACCGCACTGCTCACCGGTCGCCTGATGCGCGACATGCTGCAGTTGCTGGTGCAGGCCCTGATCCTGGTCACTCTCGGATTCGCCATGGGCATGCGCGGATCGATGATCGGCGTGATCCTCGGCATCCTCATCACACTGCTCATCGGTGGTGCGTGCGCCGCGGCGTCGAATGCCCTGGCACTGACCACCAAGAGCGAGGACGTGATGGCCCCGCTCATCAACATGGTGATGATGCCGGTGCTGTTGTTGTCGGGAATCCTGCTGCCGATGACGCTCGGACCGGAATGGTTGCAGGGACTGAGCGATTTCATGCCGTTCCGCTGGATCGTCGACGCCGTGCGCGACACGTTCGGCGGCGACCTCGCAAGCGCTCAGGTGGGATGGGGGGTCTTCGCGGCGCTCATCCTGGCGGGCCTCGGAACCTGGTGGGGCACTTCGGTGTTCCGCAAGGAGAACGCGTGACCCTTCGAGACGGCCCTTCGCAGGCTCCGGGCCTCCTCAGGGAGCAGGGGGACTGTCCCTTCGCAGGCTCCGGGCCTCCTCAGGGAGCAGGGGAACACCGTGCACGCCTACCAGGCGTGCACGGTGTTCTGTGCGCTCTCCAGATCCTGGGAGACGAGCAGTTCGACGGCGTCGCATCCGTTGCGGATCATCAGCTCGACCTCGGCCCGGTCCGCGGACGGGAACGGCTTCAGCACGAAGTCGGCGGGGTCCTGCCGGCCGGGTGGACGGCCGATGCCCATGCGTACGCGCAGGTAGTCGCGGGTGCCCATCACCTGGCTGATCGAACGCAGCCCGTTGTGGCCGCCTTCGCCACCGCCGCGTTTGAGACGCACCGCGCCGAAATCGATGTCGAGTTCGTCATGCACGACGATGAGGTCGGCCGGCGTGACCGAATAGAACTTGGCCAGCGGACCGATCTGCCGGCCGGACTCGTTCATGTAGACGCGTGACTTGGCCACGAGAACAGACTGGCCGCCGAGGCGTACCTCGGCGACCTCAGCACCGGACTTCTTGTGAACCTTCCAGCGCTCGCCTGCCGAGTCGACGAGGGCGTCGGCGACCATCGCGCCGACGTTGTGCCTCGTCTTCTCGTACTTGGACCCGGGATTACCGAGTCCGACAATCAATTTCACCACTGGGGCAGTTTCACCACTCGAGTCGAGCAGTCTCGGGGTCGGATTACTCCGACTCCGCGGGAGCCTCGGCAGCAGCCTCTTCCTCGGCACCTTCGGTGGCCTCGGACTCGGTGGCGACGGCCTGGGCCTCGTTCACGGCGACGATCAGGGTCTCCGGATCGGCGGTCAGGGTGACGCCCTCCGGCAGGTCCAGATCGGAGGCGTGGATCGAGGTGCCTGCCTCGGCATCCTCGACGTTGACGACGATCTGCTCGGGGATCGACAGGGCGTCGGCCTCGACCTCGACGACGCTGGCGTCCTGGACGACCAGGGTGCCCGGCGCCGCGTCACCCTCGACGACGATGGCGACCTCGACGGTCACCTTCTCACCGCGGCGAACGATGAGCAGGTCGGCGTGCTCGATGTAGTTGCGGATCGGGTGAACGTCGACCTGCTTGGTGAGCGCGAGCTGGCTGGAGCCCTCGATGTCGAGATCGATGATGGCGTTGAGGCCGTTGTTACGCAGGATCGCGGCGAAGTCGCGGGCCGGGAGGTGCAGGTGCTGCGGGTCGGTGCCGTGGCCGTAGAGCACGGCGGGAACCTTGCCCTCACGACGAGCGCGACGAGCGGCGCCCTTGCCCTTTTCGGTGCGGGTGCTGACGGACAGCTTGGAGGCCTGAGTTGCCATGATGATCTCCTCTGATCAGTGGTTGCGGTCGTTCGTCCGTCGCGACGAGCAACGGGCACGGATTCCGACCGCGGACACCCACCGGGCCGCATGCGGGCACCCGAGGAGACTGCGATGGTCGCGCCGATCACGGTGACTGGATCACCCTCGCCGAGACAACGTCGGTCAGGATAGTCGATGACCTGCCGGGATGTCACATCACGGCGCCTCGGCGGCCGGTGGCAGGGCATACTTGGCTGCCATGACCTCACAAACCCCGATCGAGATCGTGACGGCATTCCTCGACGCGTTCGTCCGTAACGACACCGCAGGTGCGCTGGCGTGCGTCGACGACGACATCGCCTACACCAACGTGTCGCTGCCGACCATCCACGGCAAGCGGAAGGTCGCCGGGGTGCTGGGCGGCGTCGCGAAGAAATCGTGGATCGGCTTCAACTACCGCATGGTCAACGTGAGCTCCGACGATGCGGGTGTCGTGCTCACCGAGCGTGTCGACGAGCTGCGTTTCGGGCGGCTGCATCTGCAGTTCTGGGTGTGCGGCCGCTTCGAGATCCGCGAAGGCCGGATCGCGGTGTGGCGCGACTACTTCGACTACTTCGACATGACGAAGGGGCTGGTGCGAGGCGTTGCCGCGCTCGCCCTGCCCGCGGTGCAGAAGCCGTTACCCGCGCCGAACCGGGACTACCTGGCCAGCGGGCTGTAGAAGACCAGGCCGTTGCCCTGGTTGTCGTACACCACGGCACGGCGTTCGTGCGCGTCGTCGTAGGGGCCCTTCACGATGGCGCCGCCGCCGGCCTCGATCGCCTTCGCGGCGGCGTCGACGTCGGCGGTCTTGATTCCGACGACGACCTTGCCCGGGATGGGGTGGTCGACGGAGGTGGCGAGGGCGAGCGTGACCGCGCCGGCGTCGAGTGCGGCGAAGTGGGCGCCGTCGCGGAACTTCAGCGACATGCCCAGGGTCTCGGTGTAGAAGGTGATCGACTCGTCCAGGTTCTCGGTGGACAGGATGATCATCTTTGCTTCGTGGTCGCTCACGGCACCTCCAAAGGGAGAGGGATCAACGGTCGACGGCCGGCGTCGTGAGCCACGCTACTCGCGATCGAGGGTGCCTGGAACAGCTGAATCGCGTTCTGGCACAAAGATGTACGAATCGCTGACCAAAGTCCCGATCCGTTCGGGACCGACGCCCCTTCAGAGAATCTCGTCGAGCTTCTCGATCGGCCGGGGGATGCGGGTTCCCTTGTCGGTCACGACGATCGGCCGCTCGACGAGGATGGGGTGTTCGACCATCGCGTCGAGGATCTGATCATCGGTGGCCGACGCGAGGTCGAGCTCTTTGTAGAGAGTCTCGCGTTTGCGTACGGCCTGCGCGGGGGTGACCCCGGCGTCGGCGAACAGCGCTACGAGCTGTTCGCGCGTGTAGGGCTCGTCGAGGTACTTGACGACAGCCGGCTCGATGCCGGCGTCGCGGAGGGCCTGCAGCGCTTTGCGCGAGGTCGAGCACTTCGGGTTGTGATAGATCGTCGCGTCCACGAAATACACCGTACCCAGCCGAAAGCGGCCCGGGCTCCAGAGGGGGAGAACCCGGACCGCTCGCGAACCCGTTCTGCGGGCGTGCTCGCTACTCGGGATCGAGTGCGAAGTCATACTGCACGACGTTCCGTCCGTCCGCATCGGGTTTCGGGTCGAGGAGCAGCTCCGGCTTGGTCGCCGAGGCGACGTCGCTGTCGAGCCAGTCACCACCCGCGAAGTACAGCTGGGTGACGATCGGATGCCGCCCCTTGGCCGACACCCGCAGATGCAGATGAGCCGGACGCCACGGGTGCCATCCGGCGGCCTCGATGAACTTGCCGGTCGGTCCGTCGGTCGGGATCTGATACGGCGCGGGCTGGATCGTGGTGATCTCGTAGCGACCGTGACCATCGGTCACGACCGTGCCGCGCAGGTTCCAGTCCGGGATATGCGGTGCGAATCCCGAGTAGTAGCCCTCGGCGTCGGCGTGCCAGATCTCGATCGTGGCACCCGCCATCGGGTTGCCGTCGAGGTCGGTGACCTGACCGTGCATCACCAGCGGTGTCTCGCGGGCGTCACTGCTGCGCATCGGAAGGGTGCAACGGGCGGGCAACAGCGGGGAATCGGGGAGGTAGTAGGGGCCTTCGATACTTCCCTTGGTGCCCTTGAACTTCCGCGAGTTGACTTCTTCGATGTCGTGTTCGACGAACACGTCGAGCAGAAGCGGCCACTCACCGCCCTCGCCGACGTCGATGAGCCACTGCTTGAGGACCCGGTACTCGTCGTAGGTGATCTCGTATTTGTCGATCAGTGCGCTGAAACCGGCGAAGGCCTCGGATGCGATGGCCGACAGACGTTCCGGTGAGGTGTCGGCGGTGAACCGATGGCCCGCGAAGGCCGCGGTCGCGGCGCTTCCGGAGCCGGCCGCGGTCGGTGATTCGACGGCGGCCGGGTTGTCGACGGCAGTCGGCCGTTCGATGGTGGTCATGATGTCTCCTCGTTTGTATGGGCTGTGCGAGAGGGAGGTTCAGCGGTTGGCGAAGTAGCTGACGTCGTCGTTGCCGATGAGGTCCGGCACGGTCCAGCCGTCGAGGTCGTACTCGGACATGCACTGCTCGGCGAGACCCTTCATCTCCCCGACGGTGCCGCGTGCGTCGGCGAACATGAGGAGTTCGGCCTTGACGCCCTCGTGGTTCCCGGCGTAGTTGCGCTCGTAGAGCTCGTGGCGGCCGCCGAACTCGCTGCCGATCGAATCCCACAGCGCCTTCATGACCTTCACGCGATCGACGGCGAGGATGCCGTCGGAGCCGCGGACGTACTTGTCGAGGTACGGGCGGACGTCGGGGCTCTTGAAGTCCGCCGAGCTCGACGGCAGGTAGATCAGACCGGAGGCGACGTCCTGCTCGATGATCTCCTTCACGCGGGGATAACCCTGCTGGGCGAACATGCGGTAGGTCAGGCCGTACTCGAGCTTCGGGATGACGGTGTCACCGATCCACGGCTCGGGGTTGTTGACCATGGCATCGCTCAACGACCAGAACAGGTTTCGCCATCCGATGACCTCACCGACGCGGGTCTGCACGCCGCGGAACCCGCCGGCGCCGGTGCAGTCGAGGGCCTTGAGGAGCAGGCCGGCGATGAAGTCGAGCTTGACCGCGAGACGGGTGCAACCCTGGAGGGTGAAGCGAGGCAGGAAGCCGGACTGCGGGAAGAAGGCGTTGATCTTGTCGCCGTCGCCGTACATGAAGACGTTCTCCCACGGGACGAGCACCTTGTCGAAGACGAAGATGGTGTCGTTCTCGTCCATGCGGCTCGACAGCGGGTAGTCGAACGGGGTGCCCATGACCGCGGCCTGCTGGGTATAGGAGGAGCGGCAGATCAGCTTCACCCCCGGGGCGTCCATCGGGACGGTGCAGATCAGGGCGAACTGCTTCTTCTTGATCGGCAGACCGTAATGGGAGATGAAGTTGTAGTTGGTGATGGCCGAACCGGTCGCGACGACCTTGGCGCCGGAGACGATGAGGCCGGCGTCGGTCTCCTTCTCCACCTTCATGAACACGTCACCGACCTCGTCCGGCGGGAGCTGGCGGTCGACCGGCGGGTTGATGATGGCGTGGTTCCAGTACAGGACCTTCTCCTGCGACTCCTTGTACCAGCGCTCGGCGTTGGCCTGGAACGGCGCGTACAGCTCGGAGTTGGCGTGCAGGGTGCCGAGGAAGCTGGCCTTGTAGTCGGGGCTGCGGCCCATCCAGCCGTAGGTCATCCGCGCCCAGGTGGCGATGGCGTCGCGGTCGGCGCGCAGGTCGTCGGCCGATTTCGGTGCGCGGAAGAACGGCATGGTCACGCCGCCGTTGCCGGTGTCGGTGGGTGCGGTGACCTTGTCCTTGGTCGCCGGGTCGTGCATGGCGTCGTAGAGGCGCGCGGTCATCCGGATGGGGTTGCGGAAGGCCTCGTGGGTCGTCACGTCCTTCACCCGCTCGCCGTTGAGCCAGATCTCGCGGTCGTCACGCAGTGACTCGATGTACTCGTCGCCGGTCATGGGCCTAGTGGCGAAGTTCTCGGTGCGGTTGGCCTCGGAGTCGGCGGCGACGTTCACCTTCGACCGGTCCACGTTGTTGGTCGTCTCGGTGTCGGGGGCGATGTCGGTTGCGGTCATGATGGTCCTCACTTGTGTTGTGTGACGGTCGATGTCGTTGACAGCCGGGATGGGGTGGGGTCAGGCGGGTGCGCCGACCGGTACGCAGGTCGGGTGGAAGCGGGCGGTCGCGTCGAACCACCGGCTGTGCGGGTCGTCGAGACTACCGCAGTAGGCGGCCGCCCCGGAGGTGTCGCCGAGCTCGTGGAACTTGCTGCGGTAGAAGAGAAGCGGTTCGGCCTCGGTGTCCACGCGGGCGTCGACGATCTCGCCGATGTAGATGATGTGGTCGCCCCCGTCGTAGGACGCCCAGGGCGAGCAGATCAAGGTGGCGGCCGTGTCGGCGAGGGCGGGAACCAGCCACTGGTTGTTCCATTCGGGACCGGGGTCCTGCGGCTTGCCGGCGAAGTGCATGGCGGTGTCGAGCTGATCCGATTTCAGGATGTTCACCGCGAACGGGGCGTCGTCGAGGAAGCCGCACGCCTTGGACTTGCGGGTGAGAGTCACCTGGCACAGGCGGGGTTCGATCGAGATCGGGGTGAACGCGGTGACCGTCGCGCCGTGCGGCGTGCCCTCGTCGTTCGCGCAGGTGATGACGGTGACGCCGGTGGCGAACTGGCCGAAGATGTTGCGCATCGTGCGTTGGTCCATGGGGATCGGCTCCTTCGTGCTCGAACAGTGTCTGGTCTGGCGGTGCGACCCAACGTATGACCGCGATCACATCCCGTCGATCCGCATTGCGAAGGGTCGATCCGATGTGCGCAACCGTGCGATCTGGATCGCTTCCGATCACCGGAAGTGATGGCAGTCATAGTTACGCTGGACCGTGTGAGGGCAGAGCCGCCCCTTTCGGGGGCACACCGCGCGGGGGTGCCGGCGTCGCAGGAAGCGCCTACGCCACGTCGCGTCGTGGGTTCGGGTATCGCGGACTGGGACGAGGTCCACGAGGTCGTCGCGGATGCCTATTTCCCCCATGAGCTGCGGCCGCTGTCCCGCGACGATGCCTCCCGCTATCGCCTGGAGTCGACGCCGATCGCTGCGACGGTGCTCGCGCGGATTGGTTTCGGCGCGGATGTGTCGATCGACACCGACCATCCGGGGGCCTGGGCCATCAACATTCCGCTGTCCGGCAGCATCGCGTCGGTCTCCGATGGGCGGGAGATCGTCTCCGAACCCGGTCAGGCGACACTGAACCCGCCAGACACCCCGACGGTCATCACCAACTGGAGCAAGAGCTGCGAGATCATCGGCTTCAAGGTCGAGCGCGACTACCTGCAGCGTGAGATCGACCGGATCGCCGGCCGCCCCGGCAGGTCACTGACCCGCCAGCTCGATCTGCGCACCGGCGCCGGCGCGGAATGGCTCGGGCTGCTGAGGTCGGCGCGTCAGCAGGTCGCGCAGTGCGAGGGAATCCTGTTGCGCAACCCGCGGATGGCCGAACAGCTGGGCGGCATGCTCACCACCGCCCTGGTGCTGGCGGCGCTACCCGACACCGACGAACCGATGGCCGGTACCCGTCCTCGTATGGTCAAGCGCGTCATCGACGCCATCCACGCCGACCCGGCCCGGCCCTGGACCGTGGGTGAGCTGGCGGAGATCGGGACGGTCAGCGCGCGGCGCCTGCAGCAGAGCTTCCGCGAATGCGTCGGGATGAGTCCCATGGAGTACGTGCTCGACGTCCGGCTCGAGTGCATCCACAATTACCTGATGACCTGCGGCGGAACCTCGACCGTCACCGACATCGCGACCCGTTGGGGCGTCATGCACACCGGCCGGTTCGCCGCCGCCTACCGGCGCAAGTACGGGGTCGCGCCGTCGGAGACCCGGCGGATGACCGGCACTTAGCCGCAGGATGATCTGGTGGCGAGGGTGACCTCGCGCACGCCGGGCACGGTGCGGACCAGGGCGACGGCGATACGGCGTTCGGACTCACCGACGGTGGTGCCGGTGACGGTGACCGCGCCGTCGCGGGCGAGCGCGAACCAGCGCCGCGGACCGAAGTAGTCGTCGAGGCGGACCTGAGCGGCGGCGGAGATGGTCTCGTCGGGGCGCAGCATCAGCCGCAGCGCGTCCCCTCGGCTGAACATGCCCTGCACCTGGCCTTCTGCGTCGAGGACCGGCAGCGAGCGCACCCCGTGACCCAACAGCATCCGCACCACCTCGGACACGGTCACATCGGGTCCCGATTTGCCGGCACGAAGCACCGTCACCGCTGGTGAGGACCCCGGCCAGCCGCTGCTGATGATCGAGCACCGGCAACGCCGCAAATCCGCGTTCGGTCAGCGTCACCGCCGCCCTGCGTACCGGGGTGTCGGTGGAGACCGTGACCACCGGGCGAACCATCACATCGTGTACGCGCATCGAACTTCTCCTCGACTTTTCTGGGTCGGTCGTCGGCGCCGTGCCGACACCAGAAAAATAACTGGCGAAAAAGTATTCGTCAATATTGACACGCGAACTGTAGTTCAGGAAATATTTAGGGGGAACGTACTCGTGGTTCAGGTGTCGCAGGGCGACCTCGACTCAGATTCCGCGGGAAATCCTGCTCGGCAGCGTTGCCACGGCCACCGTGCACGAGCGAAGAGAAAGGACCAATCATGTCGGTTCCGTGGTGGATGTGGCCGGTGGTGCTGGCCGTCATCGTGGTCATGCTGGCGGTGGACCTGTTTGCCCACCGCAAAGCCCACGTCGTAGGCGTGCGCGAGGCCGCGGCATGGTCGGCGGTATGGGTCTCCCTCGCAGTCGGCTTCGGCGGGCTGATCTGGTGGGGCTGGGGCTCGGAGTTCGCCGCCCAGTACTTCGCCGGCTACGTCATCGAGAAATCCCTCGCGGTGGACAACGTGTTCGTCTTCGCGGTCATCTTTTCCTACTTCGCCGTGCCCCGGGAATACCAGCACCGGGTGCTGTTCTACGGCGTGCTCGGCGCGCTGGTCTTCCGGGGCATCTTCATCGCCGCCGGTTCCATTCTCATCGCCGGCTTTGCCTGGATCCTGTATGTGTTCGGCGCCTTCCTCGTCGCCAGCGGCATCAAAATGGCCCGGCACCGCGACGAGACCATCGACCCCGACAGCTCCCTGGTTCTCCGCGGATTCCGACGCCTCGTCCCGGTCACCGACGGCTACCGAGGCCAGAAGTTCTGGGTCAGAGAACACGGCCGCGTCCTGGCCACCCCGCTGCTGGCGGTGTTGGTACTGGTGGAGACCACCGACATCGTGTTCGCCGTGGACTCCATCCCTGCCATCTTCGCTGTCACCAGCGAACCATTCCTCGTGTTCACCTCAAACGCTTTCGCCATCCTCGGTTTGCGCGCGATGTACTTCATGCTCGCCGACCTGATGCATCGCTTCATCTATCTCAAACTCGGCCTGGCCGTGGTGCTGGTCTGGGTCGGCATCAAGATGCTGCTTCTCGAGATCTACAAGATTCCCACCACGTTCTCGCTGGCCGTGGTCATCGCCATCCTCGCTGTCGCCGTCACCGCCAGCTGGGTGCGCACTCGCGCCTCCGCGGCCGCCGCCGACGACCCCGGTCACACCGTCGACGCCGCTACGTGCACCGCCTCGACGGCGACCGGCAACATCGACCGTCAGGAGATCCCCGACACGCCCGCCACCACTGACCGGGCCCGGTGAGCCGGACCTGGCAAGCACACAAGCCACCCTCCGGATCGTCAGCTGCGTCGTGCCCCGCGCCACGCAGCTGACGGCTGTCCGGTGCCACCCACAACGTACGAAGCTGGATACCGGAAATGACCATGGTCTATCGTGCGAATATGCCCACCCCCGACGCCACGACACCTCGGCGGACCCCCACAACGCGGAACTGGACGTTTTTGACCAACCACGCCCACGTGCTGCTGTGCCTGTCCCGCGACGGCGACCTCACCATGCGTGAACTCGCCACTGCCGTCGGCATCACCGAACGTGCCGTACAGGTCGTGGTCGCCGACCTCGTCGCCGACGGCTACCTCACCCGCGAGAAGAACGGTCGCCGCAACACCTACACCGTCCACGGCCACGGCCGCCTGCGCCACCCGCTGGAATCCGCCCACACCGTCGACGAACTCATCACCGCCCTCCGCTGACCGACGAAAACGCCGCGCCCGGATGTTCGTGAGAACATCCGGGCGCGGCGTTGAGAGGGACTGAAAAGACTAGGCGATGCCGTCGAAGAGGCTTGTGACCGAACCGTTTTCGAAGACCTCGCGGATCGTCTGTGCGAGCAGCGGGGCGATCGACAGGACGGTGAGGTTCTCGAAGCGCTTGTCGTCCGGGATGGGCAGCGTGTCGGTCGCGATGACCTCCTTGGCGCCGCATCCGGCCAGGCGCTCGGCAGCGGGATCGGAGAAGACGCCGTGGGTGGTGGCGATGATGACGTCGCCTGCACCGGCGTCCTTGAGGACGCGGACCGCCCCGGCGATGGTGCCGCCGGTGTCGATCATGTCGTCGATCAGGACGCAGGTGCGTCCCTCGACCTCACCGACCACGCGGTTGGACTTGACCTGGTTGGGGACCAACGGGTCCCGGGTCTTGTGGATGAACGCCAGGGGAGCGCCGTTGAGGGCGTCGGCCCACTTCTCGGCGACGCGCACACGACCGGAGTCCGGCGACACGACGGTGATGTTGTCGGTCCCGTAGTTGTCGCAGACGTAGCCGGCGAGCTGGCCGAGGGCGTGCATGTGGTCGACCGGGCCGTCGAAGAATCCCTGGATCTGGTCGGTGTGCAGGTCGACGGTGATGATGCGGTCGGCACCCGCGGTCTTGAGCAGATCGGCGATCAGGCGGGCCGAGATGGGCTCGCGTCCGCGGTGCTTCTTGTCCTGGCGGGCGTAGGGGTAGAACGGCAGGATCACGCTGATGCGCTTGGCCGAACCGCGCTTGAGCGCGTCGATCATGATCAGCGCTTCCATGACCCACTGGTTCAGGGGGTAGGGGCAGCTCTGCAGCACGAAGGCGTCCGAGCCGCGCACGGACTCCTCGAAACGGACGAACAGCTCGCCGTTGGCGAAGTCGCGTGCAGTCTGTGGGGTCACCTTGATGCCCAGTTCGGTGGCGACTGCTTCAGCCAGTTCGGGATGGGCACGACCAGAGAACAGCATCAGGTTCTTCTGGTTGTCGGTGGTCCAGGTCATGAAAACTCTTCTGTCCGTTTCGATGTCGATCTTCTGGGCTGCCTGCCGCGTACGGCAGACCGTGGTCGGGACCGCCTCAGGCGGACCCGAGGTCCTTGTCGTGCGCCTCGATGGCCGCGCGCGCCGCCGCGGTGTCGGGCCGCTTGGTGACGACCCAGTCCTCGATGACACGCTGTGCTCCCGCCGAGACCGCGAGGGCTCCCGGCGGTACATTTTGCCGCACGACGGTTCCGGCGCCGGTGTATGCCCCGTCGCCGATGGTCACCGGGGCGACGAACATGTTGTCCGAACCGGTGCGGCAGTGGTCGCCGATCACGGTGCGGTGCTTGTTCACGCCGTCGTAGTTGACGAAGACGCTCGACGCCCCGATGTTGGAGTGTTCGCCGATGGTCGCGTCGCCGACATAGGTGAGGTGCGGGACCTTCGAGCCGTCGCCGATCGTGGCGTTCTTCGTCTCGACGAAGGTGCCGATCTTGCCCGCGACGCCGAGCACGGTGCCCGGTCGCAGGTAGGCGAACGGACCGACGGAGGCGTCGCCGCCGATGACGGCGTCGCTGCCATGGGTGCGGATGACGTGCGCGCCTTCGCCGACCGTCACGTCGGTCAGTGTGGTGTCGGGCCCGACGACCGCGTCGGCGGCGATGTGGGTGCGGCCGTACAGCTGTGTGCCGGGTTCGATCCGCGCATCCGCCTCGATCGTCACGTCGACGTCGATCCAGGTGGTCGCCGGGTCGACGACGGTGACACCGTCGATCTGGTGGCGGCGGACGATGCGGCGGTTGAGCTCGGCCCCGAGGTCGGCGAGCTGGGCGCGGTCGTTGCAGCCGGCGACGAGGACGGGATCGGCGACGGTGAAACCGCGGACCGCCTGACCGGCGTCGCGGGCGATCTCCACGATGTCGGTGAGGTAGAACTCGCCCTGGACGTTGTCGGTGGACAGCTTCGAGAGCGCGTCCCGCAGCGCGGCGGCATCGACCGCGTAGACACCCGCGTTGACCTCGGTGATCGCGCGCTGCTCGGCGGTCGCGTCCTTGTGCTCGACGATCGCGCGGACCGAGTCGTCGTCGGCGCGAATGATGCGTCCGTAACCGGTCGGGTCGTCGGCGATGAAGCTGGTCAGTGTGACCGCGGCACCGCCGTCGGCGGTGTGGGTGGCGATGAGACCGCGCAGGGTGTCAGCGTCGAGGAGCGGGACGTCGGCGGCGGTGACGACGACCGTGCCGTCGAAGTCGGCGGGAAGACCGGTCAAACCGACGCGGGCGGCGTCGCCGGTGCCGCGCGGCAGGTCCTGCTCGGCGATCGCGATCTCACGACCCAGTTGGCCGGCGAGGTCGGCGACGGCGGCGGAGACCCGTTCCCGTTCATGGCTGACCACCACGACGAGATGATCGGGGTCGAGGTCCGATGTGCCGTGCAGGGCGTGGCCGAGGAGGGATCGGCCGCCGATCGTGTGGAGGATTTTGGGGGTCTTGGACTTCATGCGGGTACCGGCACCCGCGGCCAGCACGATCACGGCCACAGATGACGACGTTCCCGACATCGAATGCCCACCCTCTTCCTTCATCGGTGTTCACGTCGGGTGCGATCCTACGCACCGGTAGAACCGTGCAATAACGCGCCGCACCGATTTTCGGTGGATACGGGCTCCGACGTGATGCACCACACGTCCTCCGACCGCACCTGATAGAACACAAGGGACCGTCTCACCCGAGCGATCGACCGGCGCCCCCGGCGCTCGGTGTCGATGCGCAGGCGGGGAGCGGACGACATACGTGCGCCGGGCGTCCCGGTGCGCACACCGACCAACGGAGGTATGAATGAGCACGCAGAAGACCGCGATCGTCACCGGCGCGGCACGGGGCATCGGTGCTGCCGTGGCCAAGCGACTCGCCGACGACGGCCTGGCCGTCGCCGTCCTGGACCTCGACGCCGATGCCTGCGCCGACACCGTGAAGGCCATCACCGACAAGGGCGGCAAGGCGCTGGCCGTCGGCGCGAACGTCGCCGACGAGGCGTCGGTGCAGGCCGCCGTCGAGAAGGTCGCGAATGAGCTCGGTGCGCCGACCGTCGTCGTCAACAACGCCGGCATCACCCGCGACAACCTGCTGTTCAAGATGACCGTCGACGACTGGGACGCGGTCATGGCCGTCCACCTGCGCGGTGCTTTCAACGTCACCAAGGCCGCGCAGAAGTACATGGTCGACGCCGGCTGGGGCCGTGTCGTGAACCTGTCGAGCACCTCGGCTCTCGGCAACCGCGGTCAGGTCAACTACTCGGCCGCCAAGGCCGGCATGCAGGGCTTCACCAAGACCCTGGCCATCGAGCTCGGCAAGTTCGGCGTCACCGCCAACGCCATCGCCCCCGGTTTCATCGAGACCGAGATGACCGCCGCCACCGCCGAGCGCATCGGTGTCCCGTTCGAGGACTTCAAGAAGGCCTCGGCCGCCCAGATCCCGGTGAACCGCGTCGGCGTCCCCGAGGACATCGCCCACACCGCGTCGTTCTTCATCAGCGAGGGTGCGGGCTTCGTCTCGGGTCAGGTCGTCTACGTCGCCGGCGGCCCGAAGGACTGACTCGACTGACAGACTTCGTCTCGACTCCTGGACTTCGATCGAAGTCCAGGAGTCGAGACGAAGTCGACCGGTGGCGTCACGTCGTCGCCGGAGCGCTGTGGCACAATCGTCAGCGCAGTATTCCCCCATGGTGTAATCGGCAACACTTCTGATTTTGGTTCAGGCATTCCAGGTTCGAGTCCTGGTGGGGGAGCAACGGTAAACTCGCTGGTAGCAGCCGGTTTCAGCGGCTCCGACATCCGCACGCGCTCAGCGCGTTCTGCCTCATCCCTCTTGTTGCCGTGGCGTGCTGTGCCGCGTTGGCCGGCACGAATAAGACCCTCCTGGGATAGCCCAGGACGGTCGGTTGCCTGACGCGATGCCGCGTGGAAAAACGTGGGGAGGAATACCGCCTATGCCTGAGGGGCAGAAACCGCCATGTTTCGGTGGCGGAGCTACCCCATGTTTCGGTGGTGGAGCGAAATCTGCCGTTCCTCAGAGCGGCAGCCAGGACGGCCACCAGTCGGGCTTGCCTCCGTTACACCAGATCTCGGTCATGGTGTCGGGGTCGTAGTTCCACGCGACCGCTCCCCAGACGACCAGGCACGCCGCCACGAGTGCGACGGCGGGTGCGAGATAGGAGACCGGGGTTCGGGCAAGCATCGTCAGGATGTAACCGGCGCTCGACGCCGCGAGTGCGACCACTGCGGTCGCCGGGATGACGAAGAACCACACATATGGGCCGTCGGCCGGGCCGGGGCCGGTCTGGGGTTCGCAAGCGGCGTACAGCCGGCCCTGGATCCACACCGCCGCGAAAGCTGCGGCGACGCTCAGCGCGAGACACCAGACGGGGCCGAGCCGCCGGAGCCACGTCACGGGGTGCCGTACTTCAGGTTGATGTCGGGTGTGGTGTCCGGGGCGACGGACTTCTCCCGTGCCATCTGGTCGATCATCTCGGTGACCCCGGTCGCGAACTCGTCCTCGGTCATGTCGTCGCCGTACCGTTCCCACATCTCGACACCCCAGGATGTGGCGATGTCGTCGCCGCGGCTCGTGCCGCCGACCCCGGGGACCGGGAGATTCTGCGCGTCTAGGAGCGTCTGCCCGTCGAAGCCGGCTGCGCGTCCGACGTAGCCGTAGTGCATGTTCGACCACATGTCGTAGTAGACGGATCGGCCGGTCCCGGGCTCCTCGAAGTTGAGGTCGCCGTCGTAATCGCCCTCGGCGACACCCCATTCCTTGCGGATGAACGGCTTGTGGTCCCAGGGTCTGCCCGTGGCGACGCGTTCGAACCAGGACGCGAAGGCCGTGTTGCGGGCATCGGTGCCGCAGCCGAAGTCGGCGAACCAGTGCCACCAGTGCTTCGGGTTCGCGGCCAGTTCTGCCATGCCGTCGGCATAGTCGTTGTTGCGCTTCATCGCCGCGACCCGGTCGGAGTGGGCGTTGCGCATGAACTCCTCGTACATCCAGCGCAGGATCTCGTTGAAGCGTCGCTCGCTCGGGTTGGTGGTGCTGTTCGCGATGCCTTCGAACTCGATCTTCATCGATCCGCGGATATCCGAGAGTGACTGTTGCACTTGACGGTCGGCGGTTGCTGGGTTCCGAGGTCACAGAGACCGCGGGCGATTGCCTGCAAGGGCTCCGGGTCGAAGGATTCCAGCTGACCTCGGGTCGGAGTCAACGGGCCGGAGCCTTCCAGTCGCCGGTGGCTCGCTCGTATGCGTCCGCGAGGCCGACGGCCGCGTCGTCATCGGAGTGCGCGAACTGGATGGCCACGGCGTTCATCGCCTTGCTCACCTCGTGCAGACGTTCGGTGACGGCAGCGCACATCGTGGTATGCACGTCCCTCGCGATCCCGGTTGCCTCGACGACCGACGCCAGCGAACCCTGCTGACCGATCCCGAAGGGCAGCAGCTGCGTCAACGGAACCCCCGTCACCGACAGCGAACCGGACTCCTGCGACAGTCCCTCGAGGGTGCTCGACAACCCGTGCAGGATGTCGAGATCTGCCTTCATCGTCATGTTTCCCCCTGGTCGCTCGTGAGACCGCGCCCAACATGTGTCGATGAAGCGTACACAAGCCGACCGTCCCGACGTCAGTGCAGCGGGTGTCGGCCCGACGCGTGTCAGGGCAACGGCTCCAGTCCCAGGTTGTCCCGCAGCGTCGTCCCTTCATACTCCGTCCGGTGCACGCCCGGTCCTGCAGCACCGGCACGACTTCGTCGACGAAGCGGTCGAGTCCGCCGGGCACGATGTCTCGTCGACGGACTACGGCCCCTGGCCCGGGTCACCGTGGCCGACGAACTCGTCATCACCAGCGTCACCCACGACTTCGACCATCGCCTGCAATCGCACGAACTTCGCCGCCGCAGCCGCACTGCATCCCGAGGCGCCGCTGACCCCGATGCCGTTGGAACGCCAGGGTTTCCTACGGCGGTACTGAGCCCTCGCCGTTGTGGTCGGCGGGTTAGGTGTTCGGGTCGCCAGCCCTTCGAGGCTCGTCGCTTGCGCTCCTCGCACCTCAGGGCGCAGGGGTTCGTAGCGCCTGAAAGGGAGCGAAGGGGCCTCGCACCTCGGGGGAGAGGGGTCGCACCGCTGGGAGCAGGGGGGTTCCTCGCACCTCAGGGGGCGGGGGTGTTCTAGGCGATGAACCCCTCCGCCTTCAGCCAGTCGTAGGCGACGTCGGCGGGGTCCTCGCCGTCGACGTCGATGCGGCCGTTGAGTTCCTGCATCACCGCGTCGGTGAGCTTCGCCGACACCGGTGCCATCAGTTCGGCGATCTGGGGGGCTTCCTTGTTGAGTCTCGTGCTCAAGACCACGCAACCGCTGTACGGCAGGAAGAACTTCCGGTCGTCGGTGAGTACCGTGAGATCGAGGTTCTTGATCCGGCCATCGGTGGAGTACACCATGCCGAAGTTGCAGGGTGTACTGCGTGCCGTCGAGGTGTACACGACACCGGAGTCCATGGTCGTGACGTTGTCCTTCGGCACACCGTCGGGCTGCCCCAGCGGGATGTCATATGCCTTCAGCATCGGGATCAAACCGTCGGCACGACTCAGGAACTCGTCGTTGACGCAGAACGTCCGCTCCGACACCGGCAGTTTCGCGATGTCCGACATCGTCGTCACGTCGAGACGTTTCGCCGTCGGCGCCGACGCCGCGAATGCGTAGGTGTTGTTGAAGGCGGCCGGCGGAAGCCATTCGGCTCCATTGGCGCGATCGGCGTCGCGGACGCGTTGCCACAGCTCGTTCGGGTCGGAGATGGTCTCGGTCTCGCCGAGGTAGGTCTGCCAGGCGGTTCCCGTGTACTCCCACAGGATGTCGGCGTCGCCGTTGAGGAGTGCCTGGCGCGACGACATGGAACCCGGTGCGTTCGTCAGGTCTTCGACAGCAGCACCCGCCGCCCCGAGGTAGGTCGCGGTGATCTTGCCCAGCAGAACGGACTCGCTGAAGTTCTTCGACGTCACCCGGATCTCGGTGCCCGCCAAGGGCGTCGACCCGTCGGCCAGGAACGCCTCGCGGAAGGTGCCCGACGAGCTGACCAGACCACAACCGGCGACCACGATCATGAGCATCGCCGTGACAGAGGCCAGGGCAGTCTTTCTCATGAGACCCCCCGCGGTGTCGCGGCCAGTTCGACGAGTCGCCCGAGCCAGTCGATCGTCATCGCCAGCAGCGCGACGAGGACCGCGCCGGCGACGAGCAGTTTCGGTAGGAACAGGGTGATACCGGTCGTGATGAGCGTGCCGAGGCTCGTCGCGCCGATGAACGTACTCAGCGTCGCGGTGCAGACCAGGATGACCAGCGCCGTGCGCACACCGTTCAAGATGACGGGGACCGCGAGTGGTAACTCGACCTGGAAGAGTGTGCGCACTCCGGACAATCCGATTCCGCGTGCCGCCTCGACCGTCCGCTGATCGACCTGTCGCAGACCGACGATCGTGTTCTGCAGGATCGGCAGCACCGCGTAGACGACGAGACCGACGACCGCCGTGTTTAATCCGGTGCCGAGCCAGAACGTGAACAGCACGAGCAGGCCGATCGCCGGAACCGCCTGCCCGATGTTGGCGATGTTGATCGCAATCGGGTTGAGCCACTTCAGAGATGGGCGAGTCAGGGCGATCCCGAGCGGGATGGCGATACACACGACGATCACGGTCGCCACGAGCGTGAGCTCAATGTGATCGAGGATCGTCGACCGCAATGCCGGCCACGACATCGATGCACTCTCGGTCTCGGTGAATGTCGTGCGCTGATACCAGATCACGAATCCGACGCCGATGACGATGATGACCAGCGGTTCGAACCAGACGTCGACGGGGACCTTCGCGAGCCGTCGTCGGAAACCGCCCCGGGGTGGCTGAACAGTCTCTTCGGCGGCAGCGGTGACCCTAGCGGATTCGTCGGCGACCGCGGTCATCGTTCGGCGCTCGGCTCGGGTGCCGCGACTGCCTCGGCGCCGGCGGGCGACGACTCGTCGTCGGCTGCGACGACCGGGGTCTCGACGGGTGCGGACCCCTCGGTGTGGTCGAGGTAGCCGAGGTGGTCGTCGTCGCGGACATCCGCGAGTTGCCCGCGGATCGCCTCCATCACCGACGCGATGTTCAGTGCGCCGATCACCGCGCCCCGGCCGTCGGTGACGAGGACGCCGCCCTGGCTGGTCGCGAGCATCGAGTCGAGTGCGTCGTTGAGCGTCGAGGACTGTGCGACGACCGGCAGCCGCGGGTCGAGATAATCGGACACCTCGGGTTTGGCGGCGACCTCGTCGACGGAGGGCCAGGCGCGTGGGCGCCCGTGTTCGTCGACGACGACCAGCCAATCCTCACCGGCCGCTCTGGCCCGGTTGACGACACCGCCGGACGGTTCGCCGACACGCGCGGTGACCACCTGTTTGATCTCGACGTCGCGTACGCGGGTGAGGGTCAGGTGGGCCAGTGTCGCACCCGAACCGACGAATTCCTCGACGAACGGGCTGGCGGGGTTGGCGAGGATCTCTTCCGGCGGGGCGAACTGTTCGATGTGCCCGCCCTCGGAGAGGATCAGGACCTTGTCGCCGAGTTTGGTGGCCTCTTCGAAGTCGTGGGTGACGATGACGATCGTCTTGCCGAGTTCGTGCTGGATGGCGATCAGCTTGTCCTGCAGGCGTGCTCGCGTGATGGGGTCGACGGCGCCGAACGGCTCGTCCATCAGCAGGACGGGCGGGTCGGCGGCGAGGGCCCGTGCCACGCCGACACGCTGCTGCTGGCCACCGGACATGTCCTTGGGCAGACGGTCGGCGAACGTCGCGGCGTCGAGTCCGACCAGGTCCATCAGGTATTCGGTCCGCTCGGCGATACGCTTATTGTCCCACTTGAGGATTCGCGGGATGGTGCCGATGTTCTTGCTCACCGACCAGTGCGGGAAGAGTCCGCCGGACTGGATCACGTAACCGATGGACTGCCGCAACCGATCCGGGTTCTCCGCGGTCACATCTCGGCCGCCGATGTAGATACGTCCCTCGGTGGGCTCGATGAGCCGGTTGATCATCTTGAGGGTCGTGGTCTTGCCGCAGCCCGACGGGCCGACGAAGGCGACGATGTCACCGGCTTCGATCTCCAGGTCGAGTCGGGCGACCGCGGGCTTGGTCTGGCCCCGATAACGCTTGACGACGCCTTCGAGCCGGATCGATAAGCCCGTGACGACGCGGTCCGTCGCGCCGGACGACGGTTGGCGGGCCGGGGATTTCGACGACGGGGCGGTGGTGGAGTCGGTCATGAGAGTCCCTTGGAGATGGTGAGTCGGCCGAGTAGTACCAGGAGAGCATCGAAGACGAGCGCGATGATGACGATGAGAATGGTTCCGGCCAGCGCAGATTCGAGGGCGTTGGCGCCGCCGAGTCGGGCGAGACCGTTGAAGATGAGCGATTCGAGACCCGGGCCGAGGACGTAGGCGACGATCGCCGCGACGCCGACGATCATCTGCGTGGACACGCGGATTCCGGTCAGGATCACCGGCCACGCGATCGGCAACTCGACCGTCAGCAGGATGCGCCAGCGCGTAAGGCCGATGCCGCGGGCGGATTCGACGACCGAGGACGGAACCGAGCGTAAGCCGACCACCGCGTTGCCGATCACCGGCAGCATCGCGAAGAACGCGAGCATCAGGAAGGACGGTGTCACACCGAGTCCGAACGGGACGATCAACAGTGCGAGCAGGGCCAGCGACGGAATCGTCAGTGCCACACGACTAGACGTGAGAGTGAGTGCGGACGCCAGCGGAAGCCGGTAGACCAGCGCGGCGACTGCGATGGCGACCAGGGTGCCGACCAGCACGGTCTGAAACGACAGTGACGCGTGCTGATAGGTCAAGAACGTGAGGGAGCGAGCATTGTCGCCGATGTAATCCCACAATTGCACGGTTGTGTTCCCATCCCCGGTGGTGAATCCGGCACCACGCATCGTCGAGTGACGCTGGCGACATTTGGTGGATCGCGCGCGTCATCACACTCACGGCGGGCGAATCACCCTCCACTGTTTGCGCCGTATGCGGAGTCGTCACGATTCCGTGCACATCGGGAACCGAGGACCACCCGGACGGTGTCATCCTGGATGGGTGAGTGAGAGCGCCCCAGTCGATACGACAACCACCAGCACCGGGATCGATCCCGACGACGACCAGGCACTCCTGGCCGAGGCCGTCCGTTCGTGGACGCGGATCGCCGCCTGGGTGCTCAGCATCGGCGGGGTGATCGGGTTCGTGGCGTCGTTCGTGCTGACGGTCGAGCGCTTCGAACTCGCCGCCGACCCCGACTACGTGCCGACGTGCAACTTCAATCCGGTGCTGAGCTGCGGTTCGGTGATGGCCAAGCCGCAGGCCGCGCTGTTCGGATTCCCGAACCCGCTGCTCGGTATCGCCGGGTTCGCGGTGGTGATCACCACCGGTGTGGCGATCTTCGCGGGCGCACGCCTGGCGGGCTGGTACTGGGCCGGTCTGCAGGTGGGCGTGACCGCGGCGATGGCCTTCATCTGCTGGCTGATCTACTCGAGCCTGTACTCGATCGGCGCGCTGTGCCCGTACTGCATGGTGGTGTGGGCGGTGACGCTGCCGATCTTCGTCTTCGTCAGCGTGCGCAACGCCCACGCGAGCGGACTGACCTCGCGGTCGGGTGTCGCGCTCGCGGTGGCGCGCAGTCACGCCCTCATCCTGGCGCTCGCCGTGACGCTGGTCGTCGTGCTCATCGCGGTGCGGTTCTGGTCGTACTGGTCGAGCCTGTACTAACCCTTCGAGG
>NZ_BANS01000027.1 GCF_000332995.1 Gordonia amicalis NBRC 100051 = JCM 11271 | reverse complement strand
ACACGTACCGCCCGCTCCAGCTGCGACGCCGTACAGGACAACGCCAGATTCACCAGCTCCTTCTCCCGCAACGAGGTCGCGACCCGCGTCAGCGCCCGCACCTTCGAATACGACAACCGCCCCGCACCGAACGCCTCCCGGATCAGCGGCAACTCCGTCAATGCCTTCGCCACCCGTATCTGCTCCTGCGCCGTGCGCTGAGAGACACCTGCCTTCCACGACATCCAGTGCGCGAGCGAATGAACACCCGGCCCCCTCCACGACTGCCGCTCATCCAATTCCGCCACCAGAGACAAGAACTCGGCGGTGAGCGCGGTGATCTGCGCGGCATAACCGAGTACTCGTCTTTCCAGCGCGTCATCTGACAGAGACGCCGGATCCGCGCCATCGAACATCGACGACACGTTCTCACCGTGCAGCACCGAAACAGACACCCCAGGCCCCCAGCCGTTCGAACGGATATACGAACAACGTATCGGCGCCCACCGACAAAGTAGCTGGTCACGGCGCTTCGAGCGTTCCGCGGAACGCTCGTCACCTTCACCGGACGCGTCAGAGCTGCGCAGGAAGTATCAGTGACTCAACGTGCACGGCGCCGAGGCACGGTCTGGCACTTCGGGCAGAAGTACGAGCTGCGGTTCATGAACGACTCCCGGCGCATGATCGCCCCGCAGCGGCGGCACGGCAGCCCCTCGCGTCCGTAGGCGTTGAGCGAGCGTTCGAAGTAGCCCGACTGGCCGTTGACGTTGACGTACAGCGCGTCGAAGGACGTACCCCCGACCTCCACCGCCTCGGTCATCACCGCGGTCGCCGCGTCGATCAGTTCGAGCAGCTTCTTGCGCGAGATCGTCTCCGCGATACGTGCGCCGTGCAGTCGCGCACGCCACAGCGCCTCGTCGGCGTAGATGTTGCCGACCCCGGAGATGACGGTCTGGTCGAGCAGGACGCGCTTGATCTCCGAGTGTTTGGCGCGCATCCGGGTCACGACCGCTGCCGCGTCGAAGGCCGGGTCGAACGGGTCGGGCGCGATGTGCGCGACCGACACCGGGATGTCGTCGGCGCCCTCGGACACCGCGTAGTCGTCGAGATGCCATCCGCCGAAGGTTCGCTGGTCGACGAAACGCAACTCGTTGTCGTCGTCGAGGGCGGCGCGGATGCGCAGGTGGGTGTGATCGGGTGCCCCGTCGCGGGCGATCAGCATCTGACCGCTCATGCCGAGATGCACCACGAGGGCGGCGCGGTCGGTGTCGTCGGCGACATCGATCCACATGTACTTGCCGCGACGACGCACCCCGGTGACACGTTTGCCGGACAGGCGACCGATCAGGTCCGGTTCGCCGCCGACGTGGCGACGCGCGGCACGCGGATGGCGTACCTCGACCGAGGTCACCGTGCGCCCGGTCAGATGCTTCTCGAGACCCATGCGCACGGTCTCGACCTCGGGTAGTTCAGGCATGGACTGCCGGTGTCACGAGGAGGCGGCGGCGCGTTCGGTGAGCGCCGTCCACGCGAGGGCCGCCGCCTGCTGCTCGGCCTCTTTCTTGGTGCGTCCGACGCCCTCGCCCAGGTTCTCCCCCGCGACCATCGCGATCGCGGTGAACTCCTTGTTGTGGTCCGGTCCGGTGGACGAGATCTGGTACTGCGGCGGGCCGTAACCGCGTTCCGAGCTCAGCTCCTGCAGCGAGGTCTTCCAGTCCAGCCCCGCGCCGAGTTGCCCGGCCTTCTCGATGCGTTCGTCGAAGAGTCGCAGGATGATCCGCTGCGAGGTCTCCAGCCCGTGACTGAGAAACACTGCGCCGAACAGCGATTCGAGGCCGTCCGCGAGGATCGAGTCCTTGTCGCGGCCGCCGGTCATCTCCTCGCCGCGGCCGAGATACAGGTACTTGCCCAGGCCGCCCTCGTCGCCGAGCCCGCGGGCCACGTCGGCGAGCGCGTGCATGTTCACCACGCTGGCACGGATCTTGGCGAGCTCACCCTCGGGGCGGTCCGGGAATCGGAGGTACAGGCGTTCGGTGATCACCACACCGAGAACGGAGTCCCCGAGGAACTCGAGGCGCTCGTTGGTCGGCAGCCCGCCGTGCTCGTAGGCATAGGAACGGTGCGTGAGCGCCAGTGTCAGAAGGTGTTCGGGGATGTCGGTGTCGAGAGCGGCGAGCAGCGCGGCACGCCGACCGTCCTCGCGAGTGGTCTCAGTCACGACGTTCCTGATCGCCCGGTTTGTCCTCGTCCGCCTTGTCTTCCTCTGCGAGCTCGGAGAACTTGTTAGCGAGACCGGCCCACCGAGGGTCGATCAGCTCGTGCGCGTGGCCGGGTTCGGCGACCGCCAACCGGATACCGCACACCTGGCAGAGCCCGGGGCAGTCCGGTGAACACAGCGGCGACATCGGGAGTTCCAGCGCCACCGCGTCGATGATCGACTGTTCGAGATCGATGCGGTCGTCGACGATGCGGTGCACGTCGTCTTCCTCGGTGGTCTGCTCGGTCACACTGTCCGGGTACGCGAACAGTTCGGTGAGGAACACCGTCACCGTGCCGTCGATCGGCTCGAGGCAGCGCGAACACTGCCCCGCGGTCTCGCCGCACGCGGTGCCGGTCACCAGGATTCCCTCGCTCACCGACTCGAGCCGGAGGTCGAGATCGACGTCCGAGCCGGCCGGGATGCCGATCATCTCGACTCCGAGCTTGTCCGGGGTCGCCACCGTCCGGTGCACCTCTGACATGGTGCCCGGGCGACGACCCAGCGACCGGACGTCGAGGACGAAGGGATCGCGCCGTGGCGCGGAATCGGGACCGTGCGACGGTTCTGATGTCACAGCATGATCAGACACAAACTGCACCATACGCTCGCGATCGCGAATCATCGACTGACGCCACGGTGTGTGCCGGGTCGGTCGCCCGACCGGTCACACCGCCAGCGGGGATCCCTGGTCACGGTCGTAGGAATTCCGGGTCGACGTCTCGCGCGACCGCGAGTGGTCGCCGCGCGAGTCGCGTGCCGCATCGTCCACGCTGCGTGGGTATTCGACGTAGTCGTGCATGCCGGCGCCGGTGCGCAGCTGGTGCCGTCCGCGGTTCACCGAACGCAGTGTCCCGGTGAGGATCTCCTCGAACTGGGCCAGCTTCTCGTCGACGTAGACGTCGCAGTCGCCACGCAGACGGTCCGCCTCGGCGTGCGCGGCGTCGATGATGCGCTCGGCCTCCGACTTGGCGGCGCCGACGACCTCGGTCTCGGAGACGAGGCGCTGCTGTTCGGCGATGCCGTCGGCCACCGACTTGTCGTAGGTGTTGTTCGCCGCGTCGATGGTGCGCTGCGCCTCGGCCCGTGCGCGCCCGGTGACGGCCTCGAATTCGCGGGCAGCACTGGTCTGGAGCCGGCGTGCCTCTTCGGTGGCATCCTCGACGAGCGAGTGCGAATGCGAGCTCGCCTCGTCGACCATGCGATCGGCCTGAGCCTTGGCCTCGGACAGGATGCGATCGGCCTCCGCCCGGGCGTGGGCGAGGACGGCCTCGGATTCGGAGTCGGCCTTGGCGACCGTCGTCTCGGCGTGCTCACGCGCATCACCGATGAGCGTGTCGCGCTGGTCGAGGACGTCCTGAGCGTCGTCGAGCTCGCCCGGGATCGAGTCCTTGATGTCGTCGAGGAGTTCGAGCACGTCACCACGCGGCACGACGCAACCCGCGGTCATCGGCACACTCCGTGCCTCCTCGACAATCGCCACGAGCTCGTCGAGAGCCTCAAATACCCGGTACACAGCCACTCCAATCCGGCGCTTGCCTGTTTGCAACAGTTGGTGAATCTGTGACTATTGTGCCGAATGTTGCGCCTGTGATTAGTGAAGCGCGTGGGGTGTGTCGCGGGTTTCCCCAGGTGATTCCTCAGACGGACCGCTCACCGGTCAGCTTTGCCGTGAGGCGCTTGTGGATGTGCGACGACAAGAACGGCGCGACGTCGCCGCCGAGCTTGGCCACCTCTTTGACGAGCGAACTCGAGACATGCGCGAACCGGGGATCGGTGAGAAGGAAGACCGTCTCCACATCGGCGAGCGCGCGGTTCATCTGGGCCATCGGAACCTCGTAGTCGAAGTCGACCGCCGACCGGAGGCCCTTGACGATCGTGTGGATCGACTCCTGCTTCAGATAGTCGACGAGAAGCCCTTCCCAGCGATCGACCCGCACGCCGGGCAGATCGGCACAATCCTCCTCGATGAGCGCGATCCGCTCCTCGACGCTGAACATCCCGCGCTTGTTGGGATTGACCACCACGGTGATGACCACCTCGTCGAAACACGCCGCGGCGCGTTCGACCACGTAACGGTGGCCGAGGGTGAAGGGATCGAAGGAACCGGGACACACTGCCGTCGTCATGGCCTGAACTTACCGTCAGGTCCTACGCCTCAGTGTCGTCAGGAGCTGCGCGGCGGCGTCTCAGGCACCGGTGAACTCTGCGACCTCGACCCGGGTGTCGCCGTAGTTCTTGTCCACCAACACCTCGAAGCCGGCGGGCCAGATCCGGCCGGTGGAGCGGGCGGAGCGCTCCACGACCACCAGGGCATCGTCGGCGAGCCGTGTCGCGGCCAGTCTGGTCAGGTCCTCGGAGAGCGCCGTCGCGTCGACCGCGTACGGCGGGTCGGAGAACACGAGGTCGTACTTCCGTTCGGGCGGCGAGGACAGATAGGCGGACACCGGTCTCGTCAGTACCGTGGTCGACGAGGCGATGCCACAGGCCTGCACATTGGCCCCGATGACCGCGGCCGCCTTCCGTGCCGAGTCGACGAAGGTCGCGCCGGCCGCTCCTCGTGAGACCGCCTCGATGCCGAGGGCGCCGGAACCGGCGTACAGATCGAGAACCCAGAGCCCGTCGAGATCGAATCGGGCGTCGAGGATGTTGAATACCGACTCCCGCACACGATCGGAAGTGGGACGAGTTCCCTCGCCCGGAACGCGGAGCCGTCTCCCCCGCAGCTCGCCCGCGATAATCCTCGTCATGGGGCCATTCTGCTCTCCCGTGAAGCCCCGATGACACCCGTGGGTGACACTCTTGTGACTCACTTCACATTGCATGTCTGATCAGGTAGAAGGTAGGGGTTCGACGAGGCAATTTCCGCAGGTGGGTGACTTCGCCGACACGCGTTGTTAACGTCGATGGCGTTATGAGCCCTTCACAAACAAGAACGGCCCCAACAACTGTCCTTACCGTCGACTATCGGATGCCGACTGTCGCCGACGGTACCCGCCTCTGGGAAATCGCCTCGGACTCAAAGGTTCTCGACGTCAACTCGTCGTATTCCTATGTGCTGTGGTGTCACGACTTCGCCCAGACCTCGATCATCGCCGAAGTCGATGGCCGTCCGGTCGGTTTCGTCACCGGATATCGTCGCCAGAACGATCCATCCACCCTCATGGTGTGGCAGGTCGCCGTCGACGACTCGATGCGCGGACACGGCATCGCCGGGTCCATGCTGCACCACCTCTTCGATCGCGTGAACCGCCTCGGCATGGTGGCGATGCACACCACGATCAGTCCCGACAACATTCCGTCGCAGCGACTGTTCGAGTCGGTGGCGAAGGCTCGCGGCCTGCGTTTCGAACGCCGTGATCTGTTCGCCGCCAACGCTTTCCCGGACTCGCACGAGCCCGAGGACCTCTACATGCTGGAACCGGAGATCCCCGAGCCCTGAGCTCGCGCGTGATCCCTCAGCACCCCGGACCGCGGCACAGCCCCTGACCGACGGTTTCCGGATGCGCAGTGCCGCAACATCGTTGGCGCTGATCCACCACAGCGTCGCTGCGCGACGCCGCTTTTCGAGTTCATATCGCCGATGGGCACCGAACTCACGATGTCACCCATAGAAGGAAGCACCGATATGCAACTTCTCGACGCCACCCCCGTTCTGGAAAAGTCCTTCGACGATTCCATCTTCACGACCCACGAATCCGAGGTGCGCAGCTACTGCCGCAACTGGCCTGCGGTCTTCACCACCGCCAAGGGTTCCTACATCACCGACCAGAACGGTCGGGAGTACCTGGACTTCTTCGCGGGCGCCGGTTCGCTGAACTACGGGCACAACAACCCCGCGCTTAAGAAGGCTCTGATCGAGTACATCGAGTCCGACGGCATCACCCACGGCCTGGACATGGCCACCGTCGCCAAGGGGAACTTCATCGAGAAGTTCCACCAGCACATCCTTCAGCCGCGCGGACTCGACTACAAGATCCAGTTCCCCGGTCCGACGGGCACCAACGCCGTCGAGTCGGCCCTCAAGCTGGCCCGCAAGGTGACCGGCCGTGAGTCGATCATCAGCTTCACCAACGCCTTCCACGGCATGACCCTGGGTTCGCTGTCGGTCACCGGCAACTCGATGAAGCGCGCGGGCGCCGGTATCCCCCTGGTCCACGCCACCCCGATGCCGTTCGACAACTACTTCGGCGGCGTCATGGAGGACTTCGCCTGGTTCGAGCGCGTCCTCGACGACTCGGGCAGCGGCCTGAACCGTCCCGCCGCGGTGATCGTCGAGACCGTGCAGGGCGAGGGCGGCGTCAACGTCGCACGCGCCGAGTGGCTGCGCGCGCTGTCGGACCTGTGCGAGCGCCGCGACATCCTGCTCATCGTCGACGACGTCCAGATGGGCTGCGGCCGGACCGGCGAGTTCTTCTCGTTCGAGGAGGCCGGCATCAAGCCCGACATCGTCACGCTGTCCAAGTCGATCAGCGGCTACGGTCTGCCCTTCGCGCTGACCCTGTTCAAGCCCGAGCTCGACGTCTGGACCCCCGGCGAACACAACGGCACGTTCCGCGGCAACAACCCCGCCTTCGTCACCGCCGCCAAGGCCATCGAGACCTACTGGTCCGACGACACCCTGACCCGGGAGATCCACGCGAAGGGTGAGCGCATCCACGAGGTCTTCTCCGAGCTCTGCAACCGTTACGAGGGCATCTCGACCCGCGGTCGCGGCATGGTCCGCGGCCTGGCGTTCGACGATCACACGGCAGCCGGGAAGGTCTGTGCGCAGGCCTTCGGCGCCGGGTTGCTCGCCGAGACGTCGGGTCCGTCCGACGAGGTCGTCAAGCTGCTCCCGCCGCTGACCATCTCCCGCGAGGACCTCGACCGCGGCCTGTCCATCCTTTCCGACGCAGTCAAGGAGGTGATCGGATGATCGTCCGAACCACCCAGGAGATCACCGGTACCGATCGCGATGTCGCGGACCCCAAGGGCAACTGGGTCTCCAAGCGCATCGTCCTCGGCGGCGACGGCGTGGGGTTCTCGTTCCACGAGACCACCATCGCCGCCGGCAGCGTGAACGAATTCCACTACGCCAACCACATCGAGGCCGTCTGGCTCGTCGAGGGCACGGGTACCCTGCTCGACCGGGAGACCGGCGAGACCTATCCGCTGGCCCCCGGCACGATGTACCTGCTGAACGGTCACGAACGCCACACGGTCACCGCCGACACGCAGATGCGGATGCTGTGCGTGTTCAATCCGCCGGTCGTCGGCACCGAGGTGCACGACGAGAACGGCGTGTACCCGCTGGTCGCCGTGCCGCAGCCGGCCGGCAAACATGCCGAGGAGACCGTCGTGTCCTGACGGACGCCAGCTCAGAAGAGCATTCCGAGTGCGCACCCTGCCTATCCTGGGCAGGGTGCGCACTCGTCTTCAGCTCGGCCACGCCCCGGCCGAACACACGCCCCTCGACGATGATGTCGCCGAGCGCATCGAGCTCGCGTCCGACATCCTGGCCGGGCGTCGCGTCGCGGTCCTGACCGGAGCCGGCATCTCCACCGACTCGGGAATACCCGACTACCGCAGCCCGGGTTCACCGCCACGCACGCCGATGACCCTGGAGATGTTCCTGTCCTCCCCCGAGTTCCGCCGGCACTACTGGGCGCGTAATCATCTCGGCTGGCGTCACATGGACGCCGCACTACCCAACACGGCGCATCTGGCGCTCACCGAACTGCAACGCCGCGGCGCGGTCTCGACGGTGATCACTCAGAACGTCGACATGCTGCACACGAAGGCCGGGACGAAGGGAGTGCTGGAACTCCACGGGTGCTATGGGCGCGTACGCTGCCTGACCTGCGACTGGCGGATCTCCCGGCACCGGCTCGCAGAGGAGCTCGAGAAGGTCAACACCGGCTTCGCCGACCGGGTCGCGGGACGCGGCGCCATCGAGGTGGCACCCGATGCGGATGCGACGCTCTCCGACACCTCCGACTTCGTGATGATCGACTGCCCGCACTGCGGGGGCATCCTCAAACCCGACATCGTCTACTTCGGCGAGACGGTTCCGAAACCACTTGTCGCCCAGGCATTCTCCGCGGTCGACGAGTCCGACGCGCTGCTGGTGGTGGGGTCGTCCCTGACGGTCATGTCCGGCCTGCGGTTCGCGCGCCGGGCCCATCGCGCCGGTAAGCCGCTGATCATCGTGAACCGCGGACACACCCGCGCCGACGAGCTGGCCGTGCTCAAGATCGACCATCGGGCCGGGGTCGTGCTGCCGGCCCTGGCTGCAGGCTAGAAGTTCAGCGCGACACGACGACCAGGTCGTCGGCGTGCACGACGGGCCGCTGCAGTTCGGCCGGGAGTTCGTCGGTCTGGCGGCCGACCATCGAGGTGACGTCGTCGGAGTCATACGAGGCGACCCCGCGCGCCTTCACCGCCCCGCGCTGGTCCACCAGTTCGACGACGTCGCCATCGAAGAACCGGCCCTCGACGCCGACCACGCCGGCGGCGAGAAGCGAACGACGCCGATGGGATACCGCAGCCACCGCACCGTCGTCGAGGACGATCCGACCCCGCGTGTCCGCGGCGTGACGCACCCAGAACCGACGTGCGGACAACCGCTCCTCGCGGGCGGCGAACACCGTACCCACCGAGGCGTCGGCGAGAGCTTGCGCCGCCGACGAGGCGGCGGCCAGCAGGACCGGGACACCGGCATCCGCGGACAGGCGGGCCGCGGCCAGTTTCGAGGCCATCCCGCCGGTACCGAGCGCTCCCCCCGACCCGGCGATGACGCCGTCGAGATCCTCGGGCCCATTCACCTCGGGGATCAGACGGGCACGTCGACCGTCGACGCCCACCTTGCGCGGGTCGCCGTCGTAGAGTCCGTCGACATCGGAGAGCAGCACGAGCGCGTCGGCGCCGCTGAGGTGGGCGACGAGGGCGGCGAGCCGGTCGTTGTCGCCGAACCTGATCTCGTTCGTCGCCACCGTGTCGTTCTCGTTGACCACGGCCACCGCACCCAACGACCGCAGACGATCAAGCGTGCGTTGGGCGTTGGCGTGATGCGACCGGTTGGAGATGTCGTCTGCGGTCAGCAGGACCTGCCCCACGGTGCGGCCGTAGCGGGCGAACGAGGTCCCCCAGGCATGCGCCAGCGCCAGTTGTCCGACGCTTGCCGCGGCCTGCTTGGTTGCGAGGTCCGTCGGACGCTTCTTGAGACCCAGCGGGGCGATACCCGCGCCGATCGCACCCGACGACACCACGATGACATCGGAGCCGGCACGCATCCGCGCTTCGAGCGCGTCGGCCAAGGCGTTGAGCCGATCCCGATCGAGTCCCTCGGTCAGGTCGGTCAGAGCCGACGAGCCGATCTTCACCACGACGCTGCGCGCGTGCGCGATCTGTTCCCGAACGCCCCGAACCTCGATGCGGGCTTCCGCGGTCACGACTGGTCCTGCTCTCCGTCCTCGACGGGCAGCCCGCGGCGCAGCCGGCGCGCCTGCTTACGTTCGGCGGCGCCCACGCGATCGTTGCGGTCGAGTCGGATGTCGGTGCCGCGTCCGGTGACCGGGACGTCCTCGCCCATGGGCGTGCTCGGCTCCCAGTCGAAGGTGACCGCACCGATGGTGACCGGCGCACCGGGCTCCGCACCCAGCTTCACCAGTTCGTCTTCGACGCCGAGCCGGTTGAGGCGGTCCGCCAGGTAGCCGACGGCCTCGTCGTTGTCGAACTGCGTCTGCGCGATCCAGCGCTCCGGACGTGAACCGCGCACGATGAAACCGCCCTCGATCTCCGGATCGCGGACGATGGTGAACCCGGTGTCGTCGACAGCCTTCGGACGGATGATCGCGCGGCGGGGCACCTTGGCGGGCTGGGCTTCCCGGTACTCGCGGACCATCTTCGCCAGTGCGAAGGTCAGTTCGCGCAGACCCTCGTGGGCCACGGCCGAGATCCGGAAGACCGGCCAACCGCGTTCGGCGAGTTCGGGTTCGACGAGGTCGGCGAGTTCGGCGGCATCGGGGACGTCGATCTTGTTGAGGATCACCACACGCGGACGCTCGGCCAGGTCGCCCAGACCGTGATCGGCGTCGAGCGCCGGGCGGTAGGCGGCGAGTTCGGCCTCGAGGGCATCGATGTCGGACACCGGGTCGCGACCGGGTTCGAGGGTCGCGCAGTCCACGACATGCGCGAGGACGGCGCACCGCTCGAGGTGGCGCAGGAACTCGAGTCCGAGACCACGGCCGGTCGACGCACCTGGGATCAGGCCGGGCACGTCGGCGATGGTGAACACCTCACCGGCGGTCTGGACCACACCGAGATTCGGCACGAGGGTGGTGAACGGATAGTCGGCGATCTTCGGCTTGGCCGCCGACAGCACCGACACCAGCGACGACTTACCCGCCGACGGGAAGCCGACGAGACCGACGTCGGCCACGGACTTCAGCTCGAGAACGAGGGAACGTTCCTGGCCGTCCTCACCGAGGAGGGCGAAGCCGGGGGCCTTGCGGGCCTTCGACGCGAGCGAGGCGTTGCCGAGGCCGCCTCGACCGCCCTGTGCCGCCTCGAAAGTCGTTCCGGCGCCGACCAGGTCGGCGAGAATGGTGCCGTTCTCGTCGAGCACGACGGTACCGTCGGGCACCTTGAGGACGAGATCCTCGCCGTTGGCGCCGTCACGGTTGTCGCCGGCACCGGGTTTGCCGTTGCTCGCCTTGGCATGCGGACGGAAGTGGAAGTCGAGCAGAGTGTGCACCTGCGGGTCGACGACGAGGCGCACCGACCCGCCGTTCCCGCCATTACCGCCGTCCGGGCCGCCGAGAGGTTTGAACTTCTCCCGGTGGACCGAGGCGCAGCCGTGGCCACCGTTGCCCGCCGCGACGTGAATGGTCACGCGGTCGACGAACCGTGACATCGAATCCTTCTTCCATCCAAAAAAGAACAGGGCGGGCCGGGTACGTGATGACCCTGCCCGCCCTGCGAAAAGGCTTGTCGTGCCGGATAGCTCGGGTCAGACCTGAGCGGTTTCCGGGACGATGTTGACCGTCTTGCGGCCACGCTTGCTGCCGAACTCCACCGCGCCTGCGGCGAGCGCGAACAGGGTGTCGTCGCCACCGCGACCGACGTTCACGCCGGGGTGGAACTTGGTGCCGCGCTGACGAACCAGGATCTCTCCCGCGCTCACCTGCTGGCCGCCGAAGCGCTTCACCCCGAGTCGCTGGGCATTGGAATCGCGACCGTTGCGCGAGCTCGATGCGCCCTTCTTATGTGCCATGTGTCAGTCCTCCTGAGGTCTTCGCGAAGCTGGTCGAACTACTTGATCCCGGTGACCTTCAGGAGCGTCAGCTTCTGACGGTGACCCTGGCGCTTGTGGTAGCCGGTCTTGTTCTTGAACTTGTGGATGCGGATCTTGGGGCCCTTGACGTGCTCCACGACCTCGCCGGTGACCGAGATCTTGGCCAGCTTGTCGGCGTCGGTGGTCAGGGTCGAGCCGTCGACGACCAACGCGACCGGCAGGCTCACCGTGGAGCCGACCTTCTCGTCGATCTTCTCGACCTTGACAATGTCGCCCTCAGCGACCTTGTACTGCTTACCGCCGGTCTTGACGATCGCGTACGTTGCCATCGAAGTTCTTCCTCTTACTCGTCTGGTCGGGCCCTCGCCAGCGCCGAGGCGCTCTCGAAGGCGTTCGTGTAGTGCATCCCGGCGCGGGCCGCAGTCGACCCAGTCAGCTGACCGGGAGTGGCTGCAGATCACACCAGAGGGCCTGCCACGGGATTCGCGCCGCCGCCGGTGCACGTGGCACGCAGAACAGCGCAGACCCTCCGCGGGAGGCGACTTTCCAAGGTTACGGGAACGGCGGTGGCCGGGTCAAACCAGCCCCGCCGGCCCGTCCCTCGGCGATCAGCTGTCGGTCGGCGGCGGTCCGGCGGGCCGGCCCGCCGTGCGCTTCCGCGGGCGCCGGCGGACCGCGACCACGGACTCCCCGGTGGAGACCGGACCGAAGGTCGTCTTGGGCGCCTCCGGTGCCGCGTCGACGGCCGTCATCACCACGTTCTCCGGTGCGGTGGTCGTCTGCGCCGGGCGCCGGACCACCCGGCGGCGGCGCTTGGCCACCGCGGGAGCCTGCCCGTCGGTCGACACGACCGGTTCCTCGACCTTCACCGGCTCCGCTTCCGCCGCTTCCGGTTCCGCGGTGTCCGGTTCCGACACGGTCTCGGCCACCGGCTCGGGCTTCTCCGGCTTCTCGGACGGCGCCTTCGTCTCGGTCGCTTCCGTCGCCACTGGGGCGCCGGCGGCGGTCGACTCCTCGGGCGCGCCCTCGGTGTGATCACCCTCGTGGTACTCGCCCTCGGGGTGCTCGTCGTCGTGGTTGTGTGCGGCCATGGCCCGGAACAACGGGTGTTCGGCAGCGGGCTTGTGTGCCGGCTGCGGCGCCGGCTTGGTCTCGGCGGGTGCCTCCGACTTCTTCTTGCCGCGGCGCGAACGCTTGGGACCGGCGCTCTCCGAACGCGCCGAGTCGTCGCCGCGCACCTCGACCGGGTTGGTGTGCACGATCAGGCCGCGACCGCCGCACGTCGAGCACGGGGTCGAGAACGCCTCGAGCAGACCGGTTCCGAGACGCTTGCGGGTCATCTGCACCAGGCCGAGCGAGGTCACCTCCGACACCTGGTGGCGGGTTCGGTCCCGAGCCAGGGCCTCGGTGAGGCGACGCAGCACCAGGTCACGGTTGGACTCGAGGACCATGTCGATGAAGTCGACGATGATCATGCCGCCGATGTCGCGCAGGCGCATCTGCCGCACGATCTCCTCGGCCGCCTCGAGGTTGTTGCGGGTGACCGTCTCCTCGAGGTTGCCCCCCGAACCGGTGAACTTGCCGGTGTTGACGTCGACGACCGTCATGGCCTCGGTGTGCTCGATGATCAGCGTGCCGCCCGACGGCAGCCACACCTTGCGGTCGAGCGCCTTTGCCAGTTGCTCGTCGATGCGATGGACCACGAACGAGTCGGGTGCATCGGCGTGCGGCTTGCTGAACTGCTCGACCCGCTCCATGAGGTCGGGTGCGACGGAACTGACGTAACCCTCGACGAGGTTCCACGCCTTGTCGCCCTCCACGACGAGCTTCTTGAAGTCTTCGTTGAACAGGTCACGCACCACGCGAACCAGCAGATCGGGCTCCTCGTACAGCGCACGCGGAGCCGACGAGCCACCCTTCTTGGCCTGCGCGACCGATTCCTCGATCGACTTCCACTGCGATTCGAGACGAGCGATGTCGGCACCGAGCTCCTCGGCACTGACGCCTTCCGAGGCGGTGCGGATGATCACCCCGGCCTCGTCGGGCACGAGCTTCGCCAGGATCTGCTTGAGACGCTTGCGCTCGACGTCGGGCAGCTTGCGGCTGATACCGGTCGACGACCCGCCCGGCACGTAGACGAGGTACCGGCCGGCCAGCGAGATCTGCGTGGTCAGGCGGGCGCCCTTGTGTCCCACCGGGTCCTTGCTGACCTGCACCAGCACGTTGTCGCCGGGCTTGAGCGCCTGCTCGATCTTCCGCGAGCCGCCGTCGAGTCCGGCAGCATCCCAGTTGACCTCGCCGGCGTACAGCACACCGTTGCGGCCGCGGCCGATGTCGACGAAAGCCGCCTCCATGCCGGGAAGCACGTTCTGCACGCGGCCGAGGTAGATGTTGCCCACCATCGACGACGACGTCGCCGTGGTGACGAAGTGCTCGACGAGGACGCCGTCCTCGAGCACCGCGACCTGGGTGTAGTCCTCCACCGCGGCGAGCTCGTGGCCGTCGCCGTCGGAGATGCTGCTGTTGGCGCTGCGCTCGCGCACCACCATCACGCGGTCGACGGCCTCGCGACGGGCGAGGAACTCCGACTCGGTCAGGATCGGCGGGCGTCGACGGCCCGCGTCGCGTCCGTCGCGACGGCGCTGACGCTTGGCCTCGAGCCGGGTCGAACCGGAGATGCCCTGCACCTCGTCGCGCGCACGCTTGCTCCGGGGCTCGCGTTCGTGGACCACCGTGTTCGGCGGATCGTCCGGCGAACCCTCGTCGGGCTCCCCCCCGCCCTTGCGCCGACGGCGGCGACGCCGACGGCGGGTCGAGGACGCCTCATCCGAGTCGTCGCCTTCACCGTCGTCCGACTCGGTGTCGTCACCGGAATCGGTGGCCGTCGAGGAGTCGCCCTCCGACACATCCGCGGAAGCGGCCTCCTTCTGATCGGCCTCCTCCGAGTTCTCTCCGGCTGACCGCCGGCTGCGACGACGTCGGCGTCCGGTCGGCTCGCCATCACCGGCGGCAGACTCCTCGGACTGCGACTCATCCGTCTTCTTCTCGTCGCCGGACTCGTCGGCCGTCGACTCGGAGTCGGTTGCCGAGTCCTCGGCGCGGTCACCGGTCTCGTCCGACTCGGTGTCATCCGACGAATCGCCGGACTCGCCCTGGTCACCGCGGCCGCGACCACGACCACGACGTCCGCGACGGCGACGACGGCTACGACCCGAACCCGAGTCGTCGGCGTCGGTGCTGTCGGTGTCGGTCTCGTCGGCGTCCTCTTCGGGAGCCTGGTCGTCAGCGGAGGTGTCGGCAGAAGGTGCGCCGGTCGGCGGCGCCTTCTTCTCGGCTTTCGCCGGCTTGTCGGGCTGCTCTGACTTCTCGGGCTGCGCTGGCTTCTCGGGCTGCGCCGGCTTCTCGGGCTGCGCCGGCTTCTCGGCCTGCTTCGCCGCACGTGCGGTCTTCGGCTTCTCGGCGGGCGCCTGTGGCTGGAGGAACAGCGGCTGGGTGCCGAAGGACGTGTCGTCCTCGGCGGCCTGCGCGGCGACCGGCTCGTCGTAGCGGGTAGCCGCGGCCGAGAACAGACTCGGCGGCTCCTCGACCTTCGGAACCTCGACGGCCGGCTCTTCGACCGTCGGGGCCTCAAGGGTGGCCTCTTCGACCTTCGGGGCCTCGGGGGCCGGTTCTTCGACCTGCGGCGCCTCGGGGGTGGCCTCTTCGGCCGGGACCGGCGTCACCGCCTCGTCCGCCTCCACGTTGGCCCGCACCCGTTCGGCCACGGCCTGCGCCAACTCACGGTCGACGCTGGATTGCGGGCTGCGCGTCTGCACCCCGAGATTGGCCAGGTGCGCCAGCACCTGCCGACTCGTCAGGCCCAGGAAGCGGGCCAGTGCGTGCACACGAAGTTTGCTGGGAAATTCTTCCACCGGTTCTGACGCTGCGTTCGCGTCAGCCGGTGACCCGTTGTCGGTCACTCAGTCTCCTCGAACCCCCGGGCGCGTCGGGCTGACGCGGCCACGCGAGGGTCTGCTCTGTGTCCCGGTCACGTATGACCGGTGTTGTGTGGTCTCCGCGTCATCACGCTGATCCGAGAGTCGGTTCAGCAGAGAACGCTCTTGCTGTGTCGATGACCGCATCCCGGGCGCCTTCCACGCCACCGGGCACAGGGCAGAGCCTGAGTGTTCGGCTGCTGGCAGCAGTACGAACCTCGGCGGGATCAGCTGTGGTTGTGGGCGTCGCGATGCGGACCTACCGCACCGAGACGCGCCGAACCAGGGCGCGTCATCCGGCCATCGTCGGCAAAGTGTGCCGACGATAACCCTGCAAGTATCCCACACGGTGGTCGGATGACCGCAAAGTATGCGCGTTTGAGCCGCGCGTCGAACCGAGGGAACCCCGGTCAGCCTGCGAGTTCGGGGAACCAGAGAGCGATCTCACGCTCGGCCGATTCCGGCGAGTCCGAGCCGTGGACCAGGTTGTACTGGGTGTTCAGGGCGTAGTCCGCGCGGATGGTGCCGGGCACCGCCTTCTCGACGGGATCGGTGCCGCCGGCGATCTGCCGGAAGGCCGCGACGGCGCGCGGCCCCTCGAGGACGGCCGCGACCAGCGGGCCGGAGGTGATGAACTCCAGCAACGAGGGGTAGAAGGGCTTGCCCTCGTGTTCCGCGTAGTGGCCGCGGGCGACCTCGTCGCTTGCGGTCTTGAGCTCGAGAGCCACAAGAGTGAGCCCCTTGCGCTCGATGCGGCTGATGATGTCGCCGACGAGCAAGCGTTGGACGCCGTCCGGCTTGATGAGTACGAGAGTGCGTTCAGTCACGACTCACACCTTAACGACCGGCGACCGGATTCCGACGGTCAGGAGCAGTACTCACCGGCGACCGGGAAGAAGCCGTAGTTGAACAGGCTGCCCGACCGCGACTGCGGGTCGACGACGACCTGGAGACACCCACCGGGCGAGGCCAACGCACCGGCGAGAGCGAGGTCGAATTGTTGCGCGAGAGCGAGATTCGCCGGACGGTACTGGGCGGGCACCGGCAACGTCGCGATGGCCTCGGGCGCCTTCATGCCGGCCGCGCGCTTGGTGACGGAGTGGGTCGCAAGGTAGCTGAACTCACCCTGCGAAACGGGCACCGGAGCGCCTGCCTCGGGTACCGCGAACGCTTCCAGGGCCGGCGGCGTCTGCTCTGGTGCGGGTGCCGCCGAGGCGACGGCGGGCGCGGTCAGAGCGAATGCCGCCGCACCGACGAGGGCCATTCCGGCCGAGCGGCCGATTCGAGCGGAGGTGCGGGGGCGATCAGAACCGGCGGGGGTCCGGGAAAACAGGAACTGCACGTACGTCCTCACGTTGGATGTCGTCACGATGGCGGGTTGCGGTGGGATGAAGCCAGGCGGGAACTCGCCGGCTCCCCACGGCTTGCGCCATTGTTGCAGCAACCCTCCCGGTCCGCTCCCGTTCGCCGATAACGGTCCGGACACAGGTCTTGCGACCACCAAACCGCCGTCGGGACAGCGTTGACTCCCCAGGTGGAACGCGCGTCAGTCGATCGGTTCCTGACCGGGGAGCATGCCCAGTTCGACGCGTTTCTCCACATCTCGCTTGATGTAGACGATGTAGAGCCAGACCGATCCGAAGACCACACCGACGACGGCGATGGACCAGTGGAAGATGCCACCGACGATCACCGCCACCTGCAGGCCGAGGTCGAGCTTCAGCGCGTACGGGCGGCCCTGCATCCCTGCGGCCGCGATCATCGCGAGCACGAGGAGGGTCAGGTAGCCGCCGGACAGCCAGGTCAGGCCGCCGCCGAGTCGCCAGACGATCGGGAACGCCAGGATGATCACGATGACCTCGAGGATCATCGTGCCGGCCATCACCCCGCGCAGGCCCTTCCACGGGTCGTTGGTGGGCGGCGTGTACCGGGTCATGAGGGTTCCTTACCGAACAGGGTGCGGGCGGCGCCGGCGGTCACGACCGACCCGGTGATGACGACTCCCGCACCCGAGACACGCTGACCTTCGGAGTCCTCCGCGAGGGCGATGGCTTCTTCGACGGCGTCGGGCAGGAACGGCTTGACGACGACCCGTTCCTCGCCGAACACCTCGTGTGCGTACTCTGCGAGCGTCTCGGCGTCGAGGGCACGCGGCGAGCCGTTGTTGGTGATGACGACGGCGTCGAACACGGGCTCGAGAGCCTCGAGTAGTCCTCGGGCGTCCTTGTCGCCGAGCACTCCGATGACGCCGATGAGGCGGCGGAAGTCGAATTCCTCGGCCAGCGCCTGAGCCAATGCGGTCGCACCGTGCGGGTTGTGTGCGGCGTCGGCGAAGACCGTCGGTGCACTGCGCAGCCGCTCGAGCCGTCCGGGGTTGCCGACGGCGGCGAACCCGCTCCGGATCGCGTCGATGTCGAGCTGGCGATCGGGGCCGGCCCCGAAGAACGCCTCCACCGCGGCGAGGGCCAGAGATGCGTTGGCGGCCTGGTGGGCGCCGTGCAACGGCAGGAAGACCTCGTCGTAGACGCCGCCGAGTCCCTGGATTCTCAGCATCTGGCCGCCGACGGCGGTGGCGGAGTCGAGAACCGCGAACTCCGAACCCTGACGGGCGACGACCGTGCCCGCCTCGACGGCAGCGCGCAGCAGCACGTCCATCACCTCGGGGCTCTGCTCGGCGATGATCGTGACCGGGTCGACGGCGCCGAGTGCGCCGGGCTCGCCGGGTTTGATGATCCCTGCCTTCTCCCCCGCGATGGCGGTGAGCGTGTCGCCGAGGTAGTCGGCGTGGTCCATCGCGATCGGCGTGATGACCGAAACGATTCCGTCGATGACGTTGGTGGCGTCCCAGCGTCCACCCATGCCGGTCTCGACCACCGCGACGTCGACCGGGGCCTCGGCGAAGACCGCGTAGGCCATCGCGGTCAGCACCTCGAACTTGCTCATCCGCGGGCCGCCCGCGGCGGTCGAGCTGTCGTCGACCATCGTGATGTACGGCTCGAGCTCGCGGTAGGTGTCGATGTAGGTCCGCGCGCGGATCGGCTTGCCGTCGACCGAGATCCGCTCGGTGACCCGCTGCAGGTGCGGGCTCGTGATCCGGCCGGTCCGGCGGTGCAGAGCGGTCATCAGCGCATCGATCATCCGCGTCACCGACGTCTTGCCGTTGGTACCCGCGACGTGGATCGCCGGGTAGCTGTGCTGGGGCGACCCGAGCAGGTCCATCAGGGCCGCGATGCGCGTCAGCGACGGTTCGATCCTGGTCTCGGGCCAGCGGGTGTCGAGTTCGGCCTCGACCTCGGCGAGTTCGGCGAGATCGTCTGCACTGTCGTGGACGGTCAGCGGCGGCCGGTCGGTCTCGGCGTCTGCCGCTCGTTCCTCGGCGTCGAGCAGCTCCGACAATCCCAGCGGGTCCTCGCCGACGACGGCGGGATCCTCTTCCGGGAAGCCGGTCTCGTCGCTCACGCGCCGCCGGCCAGACTCGCCAGCTTCGCGTTCAGCCGCTCGACCTCTTCGGTGGCGATCCGCTGGCGGTTCCGGATCTTGCTCACCACCTGGTCGGGAGCCTTGGACAGGAACTGCTCGTTGCCGAGTTTGGCCGAGGTGGTCGCCAGTTCCTTCTCGGCGACCGCCAGGTCCTTGGTGAGACGCTTCCGTTCGGCTTCGACGTCCACGGTTCCGGAGGTGTCGATGGCGACGGTGACGGTTGCGACGGACAGGCGGACCTCGATGGTCGCGGTGGCCCCGAAGCCGGGTCCGGCGGCATCGAGACGCGCCAGCGACTGCACGTAGGGCAGCAACGGCTCGAGGCCGGACTCCCCCAGTCCGTCGAACTGGGCGGCGACCCGCTGCCCCGGACGCAGTCCCTGGTCGCTGCGGAAGCGGCGCACCTCGGTGATGAGGCGCTGCAGATCGGCGATGCGAGCCGCCGAATCGCTCGACCAGTCGCGTCCCGACGGGGTCGGCCACTCGGCGATGACGAGCGATTCGCCCCCGGTGAGCGTCTTCCACAGCACCTCGGTGACGAAGGGCATCACCGGCGACAGCGCGCGCAGCAGCGGTTCGAGAACCGCACCGAGCACGACAGATGTTGTCTCCGAACGCTTCTCGTCATTCTCGGCGAACTGGACCTTGGCCAGCTCGAGGTACCAGTCGCACACCTCGTCCCAGGCGAAGTGATAGAGCGACTCACAGGCCTTGGAGAACTCGTAGGACTCGAAGCCGGCGTCGACCTCGGCGAGCACCTCGTCGAGACGGCCGAGAATCCACCGGTCGGCGTCGGTCAGGGCCGACGCATCGGGGAGCTCGGCGACCTTGGCGCCGTTCATCAGCGCGAACTTGGTCGCGTTGTACAGCTTGGTCGCGAAGTTGCGCGACGACTGGGCGTGATCCTCGCCCACCGAGATGTCCGCGCCCGGGTTGGCACCGCGAGCCAGGGTGAAGCGCAGCGCGTCGGCCCCGAAGCGCTCGACCCAGTCGAGCGGATCGATGCCGTTGCCCTTCGACTTCGACATCTTGCGGCCGTGCTCGTCGCGGACCAGGCCGTGCAGGAACAAATTGTGGAACGGTATCTCGTTACCCGGACCCAGATCCTTGCCGACGTAGGTCCCGAACATCATCATCCGCGCCACCCAGAAGAACAGGATGTCGTATCCGGTGACGAGAACCGAGGTGGGATAGAACTTCTCGAGGTCGTCGGTCTTCTCCGGCCAGCCCATGGTGGAGAACGGCCACAGGCCCGAGGAGAACCAGGTGTCGAGGACGTCGGTTTCCTGGACGTACCCCTCCGGGGCCTCCTCATCGGGTCCGACGCACACGACCTCGCCGTCCGGGCCGTACCAGATCGGGATGCGATGTCCCCACCACAGCTGACGCGAGATGCACCAGTCGTGCATGTCGTCGACCCAGCCGAACCAGCGCGGCTCCATCGACTTCGGGTGGATCACCGTGGACCCGTCCCGGACGGCGTCGCCGGCGGCCTGCGCCAGCGACGAGACGTCGACCCACCACTGCATCGACAGTCGGGGTTCGATCGGCTCACCGGTGCGCTCGGAGTGTCCGACGCTGTGCAGGTACGGACGCACCTCCTTGACGATGCGCCCCTGCTCGGCGAGGGCCTCGCGGACCTTGACCCGCGCCTCGAAACGGTCCATGCCGTCGAATTGCGTTCCCGTGTCGGCGATTCGGGCCGATTCGTCCATGATCGTCGGCATCGGCAAGTTGTGCCGCTGGCCGAGCGCGAAGTCGTTGGGGTCGTGCGCCGGGGTGATCTTCACTGCGCCGCTGCCGAATTCGGGGTCGACGTAGTCGTCGGCGACGACCGGGATCTTCCGATCGAGGAAAGGGTGTGGCAGTTCGGTGCCGATCAGATGCGCATAGCGCTCGTCGTCGGGGTGCACGGCGATCGCGGTGTCGCCGAGCATCGTCTCCAGACGCGTCGTGGCCACCACGATGTGGGGTTCGGAGTCGTCGAGGGAGCCGTAGCGGAAGCTGACGAGTTCACCCTCGACGTCGGCGTAGCTGACCTCGATGTCACTGACCGCGGTCTTGAGGACCGGAGACCAGTTGACCAGACGCTCGGCCTGGTAGATCAGCCCGTCGTCGAACATCTTCTTGAAGACGGTGTGCACCGCGCGCGACAGACCCTCGTCCATCGTGAAGCGCTCGCGCGACCAGTCCACGCCGTCACCGAGGCGACGCATCTGCTCGCCGATGTTGCCGCCGATCTCGGCCTTCTCGGCCCAGACGCGCTCGATGAAGGCGTCGCGGCCCAGGTCGTCGCGGGTTTTGCCCTCGGTGGCCAGCTTGCGCTCGACCATCGTCTGCATCGCGATCGCCGCGTGGTCCATGCCGGGCAGCCACAGCACCTCGTAGCCCTGCATCCGGCGACGGCGCGACAACGCGTCCATGAGGACGTGCTCATACGCGTGACCCATGTGCAGCGACCCGTTGACGTTGGGCGGCGGGATCACGATGGAGAACGGGGGCTTGTCACTCTTGGCGTCGGCGGTGAAGTAGCCGGCATCGACCCAGCCCTGGTAGAGCGTCGCCTCGTGCTGGGCGGGGTCCCAGGATTTCGGCAACTCGTTCTCGGGCGGCGCGGATGTGGGGTCGAGTGATGTCACGGCCGCCATTCTATGTTTCCGCCGGGTGTGACCTCGCCCCGGACCTCACGTCAGTACCCGGCAGCGGCGCGTCGGTTCATGCGGTCTCGGCCGGAAGGGCCGGCCCGAGGAGAAGTCCGCCGTCGATGACGTACTCCGATCCCGTGATGAACGACGCGTCTGACGACGTGAGGAACAGGAGAAGCCGGGTCACGTCGGTCGGTTCGCCGAGTCGCGGGAGGCGAACGGCTCAGGTGAGTAGGAATCGGCGATCGCCGCCGTGGCACCGGCTGCCGGCTCTCGGATGAATGACGTCGCGATCACGCCGGGGTGGATGGCGTTCACGCGGATACGGTCGCGGCCGAGCTCGAGCGCTGCCGTTCGGGTGAGACCACGAACGGCCCACTTGCCGGCGACGTATGGCGCGTAGAGCGCAGTGCCGCCCAGTCCCATTGTCGAGCCGATGTTGACGATCGCTCCACCTCCCGCGCGGCGCAGCGCCGGTACGGCGGCCCTGATGCCCAAGAAGGTCCCGGTCAAGTTGGTGCCGAGAATGCGCGACCACGTGGCCTCGTCCGTGTCCTCGAGCAACGCAGGCGGGTTCTGGACGCCCGCGTTGTTGACGAGCACGTTCAGGCCGCCGAACGCGTTCTCGGCGGCCTGAAGGGCGCTCGACCACGAGCTCTCGTCTGTGACGTCGAGGGGGATCGCGCAGGCCCTGGCCCCGAGCTCGTCGGCGAGAGCCGCGCCGCGCTCGGCGTCGCGCGCGCCGATCACCACGTTCGCCCCCTCCGCGTGAAAAGCGCGTACATGGCTCGCTCCCTGTCCACCGGTCCCACCGGTCACGAGCACGGTCTGGTCGTCGAATCGGCGCATCTGAGGTTCCTCCGGTCACTGGGCGGCGACCGGGGACATCGGCGATGACGGTCCGCGGTCGATGGTGAGTTGACTAACTCACCATTGACGCTAGGCCCGTGTGAATGGTGAGTCAAGCCACTCACCTCATATGCTCTGATCATGACCGGAGCCGGGACGACCTATCACCAGCGCATCGCACAGGAGAAGCGCGCGCTGATCCTGACGGCCGCGAACGCGCTGTTCCTCGAGCTGGGCTACGACCGAACGTCGCTGGCGCGAATCGCGGAACGCTCAGGCGTCTCACGGGCCACGCTGTTCAAACAGTTCCCGAGCAAGGCCGCCCTGTTCGACGCCATGGTGACCGAATCCTGGTCGACCGCCAGCGAGGAGGACACTCCCCCGGCGGGCGACATCATCGACGGGCTGAGCACCATCGGTCGCCGTTACGCCGAACTGCTGCGCCGTCCGCGGATGACCGACCTGTTCCGGATCGTCATCTCCGAGCTCCCGCGGTTCCCCGAGTTGGCCGACGCGCAGTTCGCGCACGGAAAGATGCCCTACTTCGAGTCCGTGCGCACCTACCTCCTGGCCGAACACGAGGCGGGAACGGTACGGGTCGAGGACGTGGAGCTCGCAGCCACCCAGTTCCTGGGGATGATCTCCAATTACGTCTTCTGGCCGACACTCCTGGTTCCTGGATGGGAGGTCAGCGCCGAACGCGTCGCAGAGGTGGTCGACGAGGCCGTCCGCACCACCGTCGCCCGATACGCCACGACCGGGTCGGGGACGACCACCCACGACTGAGTCCTCGATCGGACTCGGCCACGCCGTCAACTCGTCGACACACGCAGCCGGTGCACGTCCTCCGGCGCGTTCACGTTCACGAGCCAGTCGGCGTCGGAGACGCCCACCCGATGGGCGTTGAGGGCGTCGATCGCACCGAGCATCCGGCGTTCGCCGCCGGCCACGAGATCGGCGATCACCGGGCCCGCGTCGGTCCGGTAGATCCCGGCCATCGGATGGTCGCGCTGTGCGTCGCGGGCGATCACCGCCTGGGTCGAGCCGGTCAGCCCCCGCCGTAGTTCGTCGATGAGTTCGGGGGCGATGAGCGGCATGTCGGTGGCGCACACGAAGGCGAGGTCGGCGCCTGCCGCGGCGGCCTTGGCCAGGCCCGCGACCAGGCCACCCAGAGGGCCGGTCCCCTCCTGTTCGTCGGTCACCCAGTGCACCTTGGACCGGTCGATGCCAGGGGCGGCGCGGTCGCGGATGTCGTCGATGCTGCGGAAGGCCGCGGACGTCTCGCCGGCCACCACCAGCACCGGGTCGCACCGCTGCGCGACGACCCGCACGACGCGGGCGAGCATCGGCTCGCCTTCCCAGTCCAATGCCGCCTTGTCGCTGCCCATCCGCCGTGAGCGCCCGCCGGCCAGCACGATCGCCGCGAGTTTCGAACCGTCTGATCCCGTGTCTTGAGTCACAGCTCCCAGTGTGCGTGATCCGTCACCGCGGCGAGGCGAGATGGTCATCATGCCCCACGACGAAGAATCCCCGCCCGGGCCACCGGGCGGGGATTGTCGTCTTCGACGAAGCCTGTGCGTCAGGCGCTCTTGTCGCGACGCTCGTCGCTCGACGCCTTGCGCGGCACGATCGTCGGCAACACGTTGTCGCGCACCGTCTCACCGGTGACGACGACCTTCTCGACGTCGTCGCGGCTCGGGATGTCGTACATCACCGGGAGCAGCACCTCTTCCATGATGGCGCGCAGACCACGAGCACCGGTGCCCCGATGGATCGCCTGGTCGGCGACGGCCTCGAGAGCGTCCTGCGTGAACTCGAGTTCGACGTTGTCCATCTCGAACAGTCGGGTGTACTGCTTCACCAGTGCGTTCTTCGGCTCCGACAGGATGCTCACCAGCGAGGCCTTGTCGAGGTTGGTCACCGACGCGACGACCGGCAGACGGCCGATGAACTCCGGGATCAGACCGAACTTGATCAGGTCCTCGGGCATGACGTCGGCGAACTGATCGGTCGTGTCGACGTCGTCCTTGCTCGCCACGTCGTTGCCGAAGCCCAAGCCCCGCTTGCCGATTCGCTCGGACACGATCTTCTCGAGACCCGCGAACGCACCCGCGACGATGAACAACACGTTGGTTGTGTCGATCTGGATGAACTCCTGATGGGGATGCTTGCGCCCACCCTGGGGCGGCACCGACGCCTGAGTGCCCTCGAGGATCTTCAGCAGAGCCTGCTGAACGCCCTCGCCGGACACATCGCGGGTGATCGACGGGTTCTCGCTCTTGCGGGCGATCTTGTCGACCTCGTCGATGTAGATGATGCCGGTCTCGGCGCGCTTGACGTCGTAGTCGGCGGCCTGGATCAGCTTCAGCAGGATGTTCTCGACATCCTCACCGACATAACCGGCCTCGGTGAGGGCGGTCGCGTCGGCGATGGCGAACGGCACGTTCAGCATCTTGGCCAGTGTCTGCGCGAGGTACGTCTTGCCACATCCGGTCGGGCCGAGCATCAGGATGTTCGACTTCATCAGCTCGACGGTCTCACCCGTGCGGGAGTCCTTCTTCTCCCCCGCCTGGATGCGCTTGTAGTGGTTGTAGACGGCCACCGCGAGCGTGCGCTTGGCGGTGTCCTGACCGATGACGTACTTCTCGAGGAAGTCGCGGATCTCCGCGGGCTTCGGGAGTTCGTCGAGTTTCACGTCGCCGTTCTCGGCGAGCTCCTCCTCGATGATCTCGTTGCAGAGGTCGATGCACTCATCGCAGATGTACACGCCGGGACCGGCGATGAGCTTCTTCACCTGCTTCTGACTCTTCCCGCAGAAAGAGCACTTCAGCAGGTCGCCGCCGTCTCCGATTCGTGCCATCTCGCGTAGTACCTACTTCCTCGTTGCCGGACTGTCGTCATGGTCCGTCGCGTCGCACGCAGCCGGGCACGGGTCATCTGAACGACATCCGAATGCCCAGTAACCCGACGGTACCCGCGCACCGCTCGAACTTCGACCGATAAGGCCAAATGTCGCGACAGAAAATCCCGCGACTCCTGTGCTGGTTGCGTTGCCGCTAGGACTTCTTCATCGACTTCTTGCGGTATTCGAAGACCTCGTCGATGATTCCGTATTCCTTGGCCGCCGCGGCGGTCAGGATGTTGTCGCGGTCGGTGTCCTTGCGGATCTTCTCCTTGTCCTGCCCGGTGTGGCCGGCCAGGATCTCGTCGAGCCGGTCGCGGATGCGCTCGATCTCGGCGGCCTGGATCTCGAGGTCGGAGACCTGGCCCTGGTAGGCGCCGCCGGTGCGCGGCTGGTGGATCAGGACGGTCGCGTTGGGCAGCGCGGCGCGCTTGCCCGGGGTGCCACCCGCGAGCAGGATCGCCGCGGCCGAGGCGGCCTCACCCAGGCACACCGTCACGATGTCGCAGTGGACGTACTGCATCGTGTCGTAGATGGCGAGCATGTCGGGCACGCTGCCGCCGGGCGAGTTGATGTACATCGTGATGTCGCGATCGGGGTCCTGCGACTCGAGGACGAGCAGCTGGGCCATCACGTCGTTGGACACGACCTGGTCGATCGGGGTGCCGACGAAGACGATGCGCTCCTCGAACAGCTTGGCGTAGGGGTCGTACTGACGCTGACCGTTCGGGGTGTGCTCGATGAACTGCGGCAGGATGTAGCGCGCCTCGATGTTCTTGAGCGCCAACGCCGACGCGGGGATTCCGGCGGCGACCTCGGCGGGCATGCCGTCCAGGGAAAGGGAGTTGGTCATCTGTTGCTCCAATGAGTAGGTGTGGCTCGGAGGTGGCTGGATGCTCGGGGCCGGATCACTGCCCCGGACGCGAGATCACCTTGTCGACGAAGCCGTACTCTTTGGCCTCCTCGGCGGTGAACCACTTGTCGCGATCCGCGTCGGCCTCGATCTTCTCGAGCGGCTGACCACTGAACTCGGCGTTGAGCCGGTTCATCTCCTTCTTGGTGAGCGCGAACTGCTCGGCCTGGATGGCGATGTCGGCGGCGGTACCACCGATACCGGCCGACGGCTGGTGCATCATGATCCGCGCGTGGGGCAGGGCGTGGCGCTTGCCCTTGGCGCCGGCCGCGAGGAGGAACTGCCCCATCGATGCCGCCATGCCCATCGCGTAGGTGGCGACGTCGCACTCGGCGAGCTGCATGGTGTCGAAGATGGCCATGCCCGCGGTGACCGAGCCACCGGGCGAGTTGATGTAGAGGTGGATGTCCTTGGTCGGGTCCTCGGCGGCGAGCAGCAGGATCTGCGCGCACAGCCGGTTGGCGATGTCGTCGTCCACCTGGGTGCCCAGGAAGATGATGCGTTCGCGCAGCAGACGCTCGAACACCGAATCGGTCAGGTTCAACCCAGCCACACCCGAACTCATCGAGGGTGTGTGGATGGTCGGCTCACTCACGGGTTCCTACCTTTGCCTTGTTGTCATGACCTGTGCGCGCCGTCTCGGGCGTCGCACACGTTCCGATCTGTCTGATGACGTCCTCACCGACACTAACCAATCCACACCCCCCGGCACTCCCGAGGACACGTCTATTCGCTGAGAGCAGAACGGGCCATCACAATGAATGGCGAATGCAGTTCGACGGATTCGACGACGATCGCCGGCCCCCGCGAACGGGGACCGGCGATCGGTGGTGGGAGTGGAGGCTCCGGCCGACTCAGTTGTCGGTGTCGGCGGCTTCGTCCGAATCGCCGTCCTCGTCCTTGCCCCCGAAGAACTCGGAGGTGTCGACGGTCGCGCCCTTGCTGTCGGTGACGGTGAACTCGCCGACGATGCCCGCCAGCGACTTGCCGCGACGGACGTCGGCGTAGACCGCGCCCACCTGGTTGGCCTGCGTCAGCTGCTGGATGAACTCCTGCGGCTGCATGCCGTAGCGCTGCGCGGTGAAGATGATCTGCTGGGTCAGCTCGTCCTGGCTGACCTCGGTCTCCTGCTGGTCGGCGATCGCGTCGAGGAGCAGCTGCTGCTTGACCGACTTCTCGGCCTCCTCGCGGGCCTCGGCGTCCCACTCCTCGCGGGTCTTGCCCTGCGCCTCGAGGAACTTCGCGACCTGCTCGTCGTCATGGCCGAGAGCGTGGACGATCTGGTGCTGCTGGCCCTCGATCTCTTCCTCGACGACCTTCTCCGGCAACGGGACCTCGACGGTCTCGATCAGCTTCTCGAGCACGGCGTCGCGGATCTTGTTGGCCTGCTCGAGCTTCGCCGACTGCTCGACGCGCTCCGCCAGGCTCGCACGCAGCTCCTCGACGGTGTCGAACTCGCTGGCCATCTGGGCGAACTCGTCGTCGACCTCGGGGAGCTCGCGCTCCTTGACCGACTGCACGGTGACCTTCACCAAAGCCTCCTCACCGGCGTGGTCGCCGGCGACGAGCTTGGTGGTGAATTCCTTGCTCTCGCCGGCCTTCAGACCGATGAGGGCGTCGTCGAGTCCGTCGATGAGCTGACCGGAGCCGACCTCGTGAGAAAGCCCCTCGGTGGTCGCCTCCTCGACAGCCTCGCCGTCGACGGTGGCCTCGAGATCGATCGAGACGAAGTCACCGTTCTCGATGCCGCGCTCGACACCCTTGAGGGTGCCGAAGCGGGCGCGCAGGCCCTCGAGCTGCTCGTCGACGGCGGCGTCGTCGATCTCGATGGCGTCGACCTCGACCGAGAGGGTCGAGTAGTCGGGCAGGGTGATCTCCGGGCGTACGTCGACCTCGGCGCTGAAGGTGACGGACTCGCCGTACTTCAGCTCCGACAGATCGATCTCCGGCTGGCCGATGGCCTTGGTCTCGGTCTCGGCGACGGCCTCCGAGTACTTCGCAGGGATGGCGTCGTTGACGACCTGCGCCAGGATCGAGTCGCGACCGACGCGGGCCTCGATCAGCTTGGCGGGCGCCTTGCCCGGACGGAAGCCGGGAATCCGGATCTGCTGGGCCAACGACCGGTATGCCCGGTCGAAGTCTGCGGACAGCTCCTCGAACGGGACCTCGACGTTGAGCTTCACTCGGGTCGGGGTGAGTTGCTCGACAGTGCTCTTCACGCCTGGTGCTCCTTATATCTGCGGTGGTGATGAAAGTTCGGTTCGGCGGTTGTGCCGCCGCGACCTACGCGGTCACATCGACAAGTCGGGATGACAGGATTTGAACCTGCGACCCTCCGCTCCCAAAGCGGATGCGCTACCAAGCTGCGCCACATCCCGCGGTCCGTGGTCGCGGTGTAGGCCTCATGGCCGACCGCGCATCAGGGCCAACAGAAGATAGTACGGGGCGCCTCCAGCGCCACGACCAACGGGTGCCCACCGCACCGACGCCCACCCCGATTTCCAGATCCGGCGCGCCGCCAGGTACACTCACTCATCGCACGCGGCGTACCGGGTTACCGGTGATCGCGAGCACGCGGGTGTAGCTCAATGGTAGAGCCCTAGTCTTCCAAACTAGCTACGCGGGTTCGATTCCCGTCACCCGCTCCACAACGAGCCCACGCCGGCTCCGGCGGCCTCGACGAGAGTGCACGCCGACCGCCTGAGTCAGCGTGCACTCGCCGATCCGTCGGGTGCGTTCAGTACTGGTAGTCGTGAAACTCCCATTCGTACCAATACGGGTACGGACGGTAGTAGTCCCACGGGTACTCGTAGTCCTGCGGACGGGATCGTTCCACCTCAGGGTTCGAATCCGGCGAATCGTCACCGGGGCCCGTCGAAATGACCGGCGGAGGACACGGCGCGTACTGACCGTTCTCGATGTACATCTGGCAGGGCTTGTCTTCCGCTCCTGCATATCCGGCGCCCATGACGAGGACGCCGGCGAAGGCAGCAAGAGTGACGGTCGACCCCATCAAAGCTCGGTTCATGGGTCTGATCTCTCATCGAAGCTCAGCACCCCCCTCCGCGCGGAAATGTCTCCCGACCTGCGTGCCTCCCCCGTTCACGCGCCCCGTCCTTCCCGAGTGCCGTCATATACGTTGCTCCCCCGGGCCGCGAGATCGGGCAACGTTCGCGAACCTGAAACCAGGCTGTGACCCACGACACATTCCGCGTAAGGTGGGGCCATGTCCTCTTCACACACCAAAACCCAGCGAAAGTGTCCGACCTGCGGGGCGCCGCTGTATCTACGCAGGGACATCACCGAATCCGAGACCGGCGTCAGCCGGGTCGACGTCATGCTCGTCTGTCGCGACGAGGCATGTACCGAGCCGGTCCGCCACCTGCGCACCGAGCACACGCAACCCGCCTGACCCTCCGACGCCGCTCTGGGACAAGCGATCGGGTTGACACCATCGCGACAGGGACGATGATGTAGGTCGTCGAGATGATCGGTTCAACCTGCCGCCGATTTGTGACGACCGTCACACGCAGCACGGTCGATGCGCTCACCACGGGTTATTGCCAGCCCGCACCCACTGTTTGCGATCGCGGCACCCGTGCGGCGTCGGCATTCTTTGGCCGCCCGACAACGGTTGTGTAACGATGGATTCGCGCTTTCAGATGTTATGCGCGAGACATTCATCGAACCGAAGGTACGACTAGTGCAGACCAATACAGTGCCGATCACGCGGTCTCGTCGACGCTCGACTCGACGCCTCACCGGGATCGCCGTCGGCGTCCTCGCCATGGCTCTCGCCCTCCCCGGCGTCGCGAACGCTGCACCAGTCACCGTGATCCCGGGTCTGCCCCCGGTGGAGATCCCGGCGATCCCCGGTCTGCCCACTCCGCCGGCACCGAGCGCCCCGAAGGCTCCGGAACCGCCGTCGAGCAGCACCACTCCGGAGAAGCCGGCCGACCCGGCGATCCCGAACGTGAAGACCCCGACCGGCTACATCGCACTCGCCGACGACAAGACCCACACCATCACCTGGTGGAAGAACGGCGAGGTCGTGAAGAAGATGCCGATCTCGATGGGTTCGGACAAACACCCCACCCCGAACGGCGTCTACCACACCAAGGAGAAGTACCGCGACATGTACATGGACTCGTCCACGTACGGCGTGCCGGTCGACTCCGCCGAGGGCTACCGCACCTACGTCGAGTACGCGACCCGCATGTCCTGGGACGGCATCTTCATCCATGCCGCACCGTGGTCGGTCGCACAGCAGGGCAACAGCAATGTGAGCCACGGCTGCATCAACGTCACGACCGAGTACGGCAAGTGGGTTTACGACAACGTCCCGCGCGGGACCCCGATCGTGGTGCGCAACACCGTCGGCGGCCAGTACCAGGGCGACTGACCCTCTCCCCCGCATCCGACTCCGACGAGGGCCGGTCACCGACACGGTGACCGGCCCTCGTCGTCGTATGGATTCCTCATGCGGCCCGGACGGGGCCCGGGGAAACAGCGGGGACCTCATCGGCGAAGGTCGCCTGCACCTGGAGCCAACCCGCGATCACCTGGCATCCGGTCGAGGCGGGATCGGTGACGGATCCGCGACGGTACGGCTCGTACTGGTACGAGGTGTGGCGTCCGCCCGGCGAGTTCGTCAGCACGATCCCGAGAATGCGCATCATCGACGGCAGATAGCAGCGGATCTCCCACCAAGCCGAGGCCAGTCGGTGAACGTCGCGCCGCCACTGCGACGGGCGCACCGCGGTGCGGCGCGCGTTCTGGAAAGCATTGCGACGCAGCACCTCCCACGCATTGCATCCCCACCGGCCCAGTGCGGCGAAGGTCATCGCCCGCGTCAGGTCGGCGAAGTCACGGACGAGTGAGTCGGCACGCGCGTTGCAGATCACGTCGTCGGGAGCGCCCACCCACATCACCGGGAGTCCTGGCGGCAGTTCCGCACCGGGACCCGCGACACCCCATCCGTCGCAGCCGGGTACCGCACCGGGCGGCTGGTGCGGGTCCGCGACGAGTCCGACGCCGAGAAGACGCGTGACGACGGGATCACCCCGCGTCCACAACCCGGCGAGCGCAGCCCGGATCACCACGGCGCCCTGCGAATAGCCCAGCAGGGCAACCGGTCCCGCGGTCCGCTCGAGCAGCCCGGACAGTCGTCGGGCGCCGATCGCCACGCTGTCGGCGAAGCTCATGCCGCCGGGGTGGGGTGCCGGACCGTAGCTCGCCGGGTAGGCGACCCAGCGGGAGTCGAATCGTTCGTCGAGTTCATCGGTCACCGCCGAGAGGAGACCGGTGACCTCGGTACGGACATCGCCGGGGTACGACTCACCGGTTCCGCCCACCACGAACACCGTGATACCCGCCGGCGCGGCGTCATCGACGACGTGATCGCGGGTCTGATCGTCGCTGTACACCCCATCCATCGTGGCGGCCGCACATGTGAGCGGACGTCAGACGACGCTGTGGGTTCGCTGAGATCCGCGAGCGCGTCCCCCGACGGGGAGGATCAGAGCATGCCGCCGGGTGGCGGCTTGGCGACGTAGTCGGCCGTCTCGATGATCGCGATGAAGAATCCGCTCCCCTCGATCACGTTCGCGCTGTGGACCAGTCCGGCCGGGATGTAGATGCTCGCCGGCGCCTCCACCACATACGACTCGTCGCCCAAGGTGATCTCGTACACCAGATGATCGAGGGACAGGAGGATGTTGATCTCGGGACAGTCGTGCACGTGCGGTTCGCAGTAATCCCGGTTCCCGGCCGACACGGCCCGCATCTCGTGGGCGACGACGCGCTTCTCGGCTTCGGGGAACAGATCGCCCCCGGCGAGCACGCGTCGGGTGACCGGCGCTTCGGACGCGCCGTGAAACGGCACGTCCTTCAGTGGCGAGATCTCACCGCGTGAGATCAGACCCGCGTGGACACGGGAGTCCTCGGCTATCGACACACTTCCCCCAGTCTCGGCATGGGGCGCCCTGCCCCGATCCTCCCGAGATATTACTGAGGTTTGCCTAGCCTTTCTACTCGGCGTCGCGTCACGTCTGGCAGACGGGGCACCAATAGATCTTGCGCGCATCGAGTTCGGCGAGCAGGACCGGTGTACCGCAGATGCGACACGGCTCCCCCGCCCGGCGATAGACATAGGTCCGGGGACGGTTCGCCGCATACGACGGCGCTCCGTGGTCGTCCTCAGGACGGACCACATGGATACGTCCCCGACGCACGCCAACCTTCATCAACGCCACGAGGTCGTGCCACATCTCGTCGAATTCGCTTCGGAGAAGCCGATTTCCGGGACGCATGGGATCGATCCCGGCGCGGAAGAGCACTTCGGCGCGATACACGTTCCCGATGCCCGCGATGACTTTCTGGTCCATCAGCAGCGCACCGATCGGGCGCGACGACCGGGAGATGGCCGCCCACGCCCGTTCCGGGTCGGCGTCACGGCGGAGAGGATCCGGACCCAGCCTCGCGATCAGAGCGTCGAGGTCGGTGGGGTGGTAGAGCTCACACGCCGTCGGACCGCGCAGATCGGTACCGGTCTCCTCGCTCTCGATGCGCAGCCGAACCTGTCCGACCGGTTCGGGCAACGGTGCGGTCAGCTCGGTGAAGGCACCGTAGAGGCCGAGGTGGATGTGCACCATCCGCTCGGTCCGACCGTCGCGATAGCGGTGCAGCAGGTGTTTGCCCCACGCCTCCGCAGCGTGGAAGGTCATCCCGTCCACGGCGGCCGCGCCGTCGGCGAATCGCCCCTGAGGGCTGCTCACCCGGACCCGGCGACCTCCGAAGAGTCGCTGCTGCCGGCGGGCGAGCCGGTGCAGGGTGTGGCCCTCGGGCACCGGTCAGGCCGGCGGCCGCGGGACCTCGGGAGCCACGCCGGTGCGCTCGTACTCGGCGAGGATGTCGATGCGGCGCTGGTGACGGGGCTCCTCCGACCACGAAGTGGCCAGGAAGGCGTCGACGATGGCGAGGGCTTCCTCGGTCGAGTGCATGCGCCCTCCGATGCCGATCAGCTGGGCGTTGTTGTGCTGGCGGGCGAGCTGCGCGGTCTCCACGCTCCAGGCCAATGCGCAGCGGGCGCCGGGCACCTTGTTGGCCGCGATCTGCTCGCCGTTGCCGCTTCCGCCGAGCACGATGCCCAGGCTGCCGGGATCGGCCACGGTCCGAGCCGCGGCGTCGATGCAGAAGGCCGGATAGTCGTCGAGGGCGTCGTAGACGTGGGCGCCGCAGTCCACCACCTCGTGGCCGTTCGCCTTCAGATGGTCGGCGATCTGGTTCTTGAGTTCGAATCCGGCATGGTCGGCACCGAGATAGACACGCATGGCGCCACTATAGATTGAGGGCGTGGACACGCCTGCGCCCATCCCCCGAGCGTCGATGAACCCGATCCCGAACGTGCCCGGGGTCGTCGATCCCCTCCCGGAAACAGCCCCCGATCCGTCACGACACTGGCTGCGAGCGGCCCGCTTCGCCGTGCGTCCGCAACTGCATCCCTGGGAGATCCCCGTCCTGATCCTCGTCATCCTGACCACGACGGTGCTCTACGCGGCGATCATCATCCTCGTCGCACTCGGCATGGTGAACCAGATCCTGTTGGGCGCGTTGGCCTTTCCGTTGGTGCTGTTCGTGATCCGCGGTCTCACCTATGCGACGCCGCGGGTGAACGGTGTGCAGATGACGCCCACCCAGTTCCCGGAGGGCTATCGGATGGTGGTCGAGGCCGCCGCCCGCTTCGGTCTGGAGTACGTGCCGGACGCCTACGTCGTACTCGGCAACGGGCAGATCAATGCCTTCGCGTCCGGCCACGGGTTCCGGCGATTCGTCGTGGTCTACTCCGACCTGTTCGAGGTCGGCGGTGCCGCCCGCAGCCCGGAGGCGCTGGAGTTCATCATCGGCCACGAGATCGGGCACATCGCGGCCGGTCACACGTCGTACTGGCGTCAGTTGGCGACGGTCCTCGGGACGAGCATCCCGCTGCTCGGCGGTGCCCTCTCGCGAGCACAGGAGTACAGCGCCGACAACTACGGCTACTACGCGAAACCGGTGGGCGCACCGGGGGCGATCGGTGTCCTGGCCGCCGGAAAGTACATGCTGTCCGCGGTCGATTTCGACCAGTTCGCCGACCGCGCCACCCACGAACGCGGATTCTTCGTGCATCTGGTCAACGCGGTCTCGACTCATCCGGTCCTCACCTGGCGCGCCGCGGCTCTTCGTGACCGCACCCGGGCCGGAGCGATGCTGCTCCGGCCGCGCCGGATCGTCCGCGGCGTCGGCAGCGGGAACGTCGTGGCCGTGCCGCCGCCACCGCACCCGGCCTCGGTGCCGCCCGGTTCGCTCCCGAACGGTCTCGAACTCCCGCCCCGGTTCTGAAGCGCCGAGGGGTCACGACGCCCGCAGCAGGACCTCCTCGAGGTCGGAGGTGAACACCGCGCTCAGCGCGAAATCCCGGGCGAAGACCAGTGCCTCGTCGACGCCGGCCATCGCGGTCTCGTCGACGTGAGAGACCAGTTCACACAACGCCATCGCAGGGCGGACACCGGCCGTGGCCGCGAACCGGAGGGCCGCTGCTTCCGGGCCCGGTACATCGGATCGGACCAGCAGCGGGACGACATGACCCGGCCGCGTCAGATCCGACGCCGTGGTCGTGGGGTCGGCGAGCGTGCGGACCGTGTGCGCCCGATCCGCCGCGGAGATGCCGGTCCCGATGCCCGTCGCGGCGTCGACCGCGACCGTCTGGAACGCTCCACCCGGCTGCTCGGCGAGCGGCCACATCGGCGGAAGCTGCAGTCGGACGCAATCCTCGAACGCCATCGCCACCTGCACCAGACCGGAACCGTGCCGGATGACGAATGCCAGCGATTCGGTGGTCGCCACCTCGCCGGCGAGGAGCAGATACGACCGTCCGCTGGGCGGGTCGGCGAGGACGACCACACGTCCGGCGCCGATCTCGGCGAGGGCCTGTGTAGGAAGCCCACTCGCGAGGACCCCAGGAGTGGTCCCGGAACGAGGTCACCTTGTCCAGCACCCAGGTGCGGCCGCCGACGCGGATACTCCCCGACAGGTGGCCGAACTGCTCGTAGTGGTCACTGGCGATCGTGGAACTGCCCGGGGTGCAGTCGCCGTCGCCGCGGATCGTGAACATCGGGGTCGACGCCTCATAGGACAGCGAGATCTCGCATTCCTCGGCCGGTGCGTTCTTCAGGGCGATCCGGCCGTTCTCGGCCATCAGCGACGGATGAACCACCCGCGCAACAGAATTGCGCTAGGTGATCTCGGCCTTGCGGGTGGGCTCGGTGATGACGATGTCGAGCCCCTGCCCACCGCGGAAATCGTCGTTGTCCTCCCGCTTGATCCGTCCCGCACGGAACGCGATCGCCCCGCCCGGCAGGGTCAGCTGGACCGACGTCTCGCTGTAGCCCAGTCCGGGGCGATTGCCGATGCGGACCAGTCCGCCGAGTTGCGAGATGGGATCGACGAAATTGAAGTACACACTCTCGTTGAAGTTGTGGACCCCGGCGTACTCGTGTGTGCCCTCGGCGTCGGCGCCGTACTTGCAGACGGTGAAGTCGGTCGTCATGATGATGCTCCTCGATGAGCGTCGTTGAGATCCAGGATCGACTGGTAGGCCTCGGCATCCAGCGCGGGGAAGGTCGCATCGCGATGCTCGATGAACGACATGATCCCCTCGCCGGCATCCACGGATTCGACACGTGCGGCGTACGCACGGGACTCGTCGGCCGCGGCCGCCGCCGGATGGTCGTGACGCCAGCTGTTGGCGATGAGGTGCTTGGCCAGAGCCACCGACGTCGGCGAGGTGTCCCGCACGAACTGCTGGGCGTATTCGTGGGCCGCGGCCAGCACCTGATCCGCGGGCACCACCTTGGTGAGGAATCCGGCCGCGAGGGCCTCGTCGGCTCCGAACACCCGACCGGACAGGATCCAGTCGGTGGCGCGTCCGATCCCGACCAGACGGGGCAGGAACCACGACGATCCGCCTTCGGGGACCACCCCGCGACGATTGAAGACGAACCCGAAACGCGCCTTCTCACTGGCGATCCGGATGTCCATCGCCGCGGCGATGGTCGCGCCGCCGCCGATCGCGTGCCCGTTGAACGCGGCGATGACCGGCTGCGCATGGTGAAGAGGAACTCGCTGATCCGGCCCGCGGGTTCGCGGTAACCCGTCGGGGTGTGCCCGTCGACATCCTCGGCGAGCGCCTTGGTCAGCGTGTCGGGACCGTCGAGTGCGGCCCCCACGGAGAAGGCCCTGCCCGCGCCGGTGACGATGACTGCCCGCACGTCCGGATCCTCTTCGGCGACTGCGAGCGCACGCAGCAGGTCCACCAGCATCGGCACCCGGAAGGCATTCATCCGGTCCGGCGCGTCGAGAGTGATGACCGCGACACCGTCGGCCGCCTCGTAGGAGATCTCGATGTACTCCTGCCCCGCGTGCCGGGTGTGCACGCTCGTGGTCACAGCCCGCCGCCGCAGACGATCGTCTCGCCGGTGATGTAGCTCGACTCGGGGCTGCAGAGCAGGTAGACGGCGCCGGCCGCTTCCTCGACGGTGCCGGCCCGGCCGAGCGCGATCTGCTTGGTCGCCGCCTCCATGACCGCCGGGTTGACGCCGACCTTGATGTCGCGGTCCTCGACCTTGATGGTCTTGGCCGGGGTGGTGACCGACGTCAGCCGGGTGTTGATGACGCCGTAGGCCACGGCGTTGACGGTGACGTTGTAGCGACCCCACTCCTTGGCGATCGTCTTGGTCAGGCCGATCATGCCGGCCTTGGCCGACGAGTAGTTGGCCTGGCCGGGGTTGCCCTGCAGGCCCGAGGTCGACGAGATGTTGACGACCTTGCGGCACGGGACGGCACCCTGCTCGCGCTCGCGCTTGACCGCCGCACTGATGACCGGCTGGGCCGCGCGGAGGATGCGGAACGGTGCGGTGAGGTGGACGTCGATGATGTCCTCCCACTGCTGGTCGGTCATCTTCTGGATGACGTTGTCCCACGTGTACCCGGCGTTGTTGACGATGATGTCGATACCGCCGAAGTTGTCGGTCGCAGTGGTGACGAACCGCTGGGCGAAATCCGCGTCGGTCACGCTGCCGATGCAGGACACCGCCTGTCCGCCGAGCGCCTCGATCTCGGCGATGACCTCTTTGGCGGGCTCTGGATCGAGATCGTTGACGACGACCTTCGCGCCTTCCGAGGCCAGCTTCAGCGCGACGGCCCGGCCGATCCCGCGTCCGGATCCCGACACCAGTGCCACCTTGTTCTGCAGTTTCGGCTGGTTCACGTGTTTCTCCTCGTGATTGATCGATCCCGTTCGGCGAACGGCCGGGCGTTGATCGATGGATGGTGGATGCGCCGGCGATGGTCGTCGCCGGCGGGGCTCGCGTGTGCGACACCGCCCTACATGACTTGCTGCGACGTGAGTCACAATCGTGGTGAATACTAACTACAAGCAAATCTGGAGTCAGTCCCCAGTTTTAGTCGCGATATCCGCTCGTTTGTTAGTCGTCGTTATAGTAGGCTCCACATCACACTCTTCTGAGTCTCACACAGGAAGGACGAACGCCCATGGCAAACGTCTGCATCAGCGGTGTCGGGATGGTCCCGTTCACCAAGCCCGGCAAGAGCGGCACGTACAACGAGATGGGTGCTGCGGCAACCAGATCGGCCTTGGCCGACGCCGGCCTGGACTACTCCGACGTGCAGCAGGCCTACGTCGGCTACGTGTACGGCGACTCGACGTCGGGCCAGAACGCCCTCTACGAGGTCGGCATGACCGGCATCCCGGTCGTGAACGTCAACAACAACTGTTCGACGGGTTCCTCGGCGCTCTGGCTCGCACGGCAGGCAGTCGCCTCCGGTCAGGCCGACTGCGTGCTGGCCCTCGGTTTCGAACAGATGCAGCCCGGCGCCCTCGTCAACGGTTACGGCGACCGGCCCAGTCCCACCGAACGCGGGGAGAACATCGCCGCCTCCCGCCCGAACGGTGACCAGCCTGCTCCGATGGCCGCAAAGATGTTCGGTGGGGCGGGCGTGGAGTACATGTCCCGTTACGGCGTCACCAACGAGATCTTCGGCCGGGTGTCGGTGAAGGCCCGCACGCACGCCGGCCGCAACCCGCACGCGGTGTTCCGTGACCCCATCGATCTCGACACGGTGATGAACTCCAAGCAGATCTGGGGCCCGCTCACCCTCCTCATGTGCTGCCCGCCGACCAACGGCGCCGCCGCCGCGATCGTGTGCAGCGAAGAGTTCGCACGTGCGCGCGGCATCGACTCCACCATTCGTATCCGCGCCCAGTCGCTGGTCACCGATCTGCCCGGCACCTACGACACCACCGACATGATGCGTGTCGCCGGCTACGACATGACGGCCAAGGCCGCCGCGGAGGTCTACGAGCAGTCCGGCGTCGAGCCCACCGACATCCCCGTGGTCGAACTGCACGACTGCTTCAGCACCAACGAGGTCATCACCTACGAGGGGCTGGGCCTCACCCCCGAGGGCACGGCCGAGAAGTTCATCCTCGACGGCGACAACACCTACGGCGGACGTGTGGTGACCAACCCCTCCGGCGGTCTGCTGTCCAAGGGACATCCGCTCGGCGCCACCGGTCTGGCACAGTGCGCCGAACTGGTCTGGCAGCTGCGCGGCCAGGCCGGCGACCGCCAGGTCACCGACGCCCGAATCGCGTTGCAGCACAATCTCGGACTCGGCGGCGCCTGCGTGGTCACCATGTACGAGAAGGTGTCGTGATGGGACTCGACCACGCCATCCTCGATCTGACCCCTCCCGTTGCCACCGTCGACGTGGAGCGCGGACGTATCCGGCAGTTCGCACACGCGATCGGCGAGACGAACCCGATCTACTCCGACCGCGAGGCGGCGATCGCCGCCGGCCATCCGGACGTCCTCGCACCGCCGACCTTCCTCTTCGGCCTCGAACTCGAGAATTCCGACGTCTTCGGCGATCTCGCCGCGCACGGCGTCGACCTGGGCAACGTTCTCCACGGCGAGCAGCGTTTCCGGTACTTCGCGCCGGTGCATGCCGGCGACCGGGTGCGCTTCGAGACCGCCTACGTCGATGCCTACTCCAAGGCCGGTGGCGCACTGGACTTCCTGGTGCGTCGCACGACGGTGTCGCGCGGCGACGACGTCGTCGCGGAGCTCGAAAGCGTCAGCGTCATCAAGAATCCCGGGAGTCCCTCATGAACGCACCGACAAGTGTTCCCTCGTCGATCAGCGAGCTGCGGCCGGGTGCCATCACCCGGACCACTCTCGCGCTGTTCGCGGGCGCCTCTGGGGACCACAACCCGATCCACATCGACATCGACTCCGCGAAGGCATCGGGGATGGACGATGTGTTCGCACACGGGATGCTCTCGATGGCCTACCTCGGCCGGCTCCTCACCGACTGGATCCCGCAGTCCCGGATTCTGGAGCTGACCACCAGGTTCACCGCGATCACCCCGGTCCACGCCGAGCCGGTCCTGCGCGCCGAGATCCGGGACACCGAGGTCGTCGACGGCCAGGAACGTGCCCGGCTCGACCTCGAGGTCGAACTCGCCGATGGGACGACGACGCTCAAGGGCACCGCGGTCGTCGCACTGTGAGGGCCGATTGTTAGACCTCGTTGTGCCCGGCCCGTACCTCCGGATGCGAGACTTGACACATGGCGAGCCCGCATGACGGAACAGACAGAGCAACCGTGACCTCACGGCCGAACAGAGGAGGGACGATCCCCGTTCCCACCACCACGCGTGGTCAGCAGCGGTCCGAACAGATCGTCCGGGCCGCGGCGTTCCTCTTCCAGGAGACCGGATACCAGAACGTGAGCATCGACCAGATCGGTGCCGCGGTCGGGTTGACCGGGCCTGCGGTGTACCGCCATTTCAAGGGCAAGTACGGAATCCTCGTACGCGCACTGCGCGATCAGGTCGACCTGGTGGAGCAGTTGACGTTGCACGCCGACACCACCGGGGAGACCCCCGCACAGCAACTCGAGCTGTTCCTGGACGGACTCGCCGACATCACCGCCAACGGCGACGAGTCGACGCTGTGGCGCCGCGAGCAACGCCATCTGGAGGTCGCCGAGCAACACGAGATGGTCGACTACTTCCGCGGATTCCGCGACTACATCGCCGGCAAGATCGTCGCCGCGGATCCCACCGTCACCCCCGATCGCGCCGAGCTACTCGGTTTCGCGGTCCTGACGGTGTTCTCCAATACGTCGACGATCCGCGGAAATCTCCAGCCGGACAGACTGATCCAATTGCAGAAGGCGGTCTTCCACGCGATCATCTCCTGCCCGTTGCCCGAGCCCGCTCCGGACGCGCAGCCGGAGCGGAAACCGGTCCCCTGGCGACCGGCCGGGCGGCGGGAGAGGATCATCGAGGTCTCGACGCAGTTGTTCGACGAGCGCGGCTTCTACGATGTCCGCATCGACGACATCGCCCGGGCCGCGGAGATGTCGGTGGCCACCCTGTACCAGCACGTGTCGGGCAAGGCACAGGTCCTTCGCGCCATCCTCGAGCGCGGAGCCGAAGGCCTGCTGTACGTCTCGGCCGATGCACTGGCGATGGCGGGGAATGCACACGAGGCACTCGACGCACTCATCCGCGTGTACGTCCGGCAGGCACTCGGCATCCACGGACGGATCATGCACATCCTGACACGCGACCTGCTCTACCTCTCCGAGGACGAGCAGGTCTCTCTCCGCGAGACGCAGCGCGAGTACGTCGCCGAATGGGTGGATGCCATCCGGACGCTCTCGGGAAATCTCTCGGGACCGGAGGCCAGAGCCCTGGCCCACGCCGTCATCGGCGTCCTGACCGATGTCACCCAGGCACCGGATCTCCGTGCACGACCGGGAATCGGCGACGAGCTCGTCGCCCTCGCGCATGCCATCGCACTACCGACCGAACTCATCGATTCATGAGCAGGACACAGACATAGAAGGGTACTGACAGATGTCACTCGACGAAGGACGCCACCGGAGCGACGGACGCCACGCGGTTGTCATCGGCGGAGCGTCGGGAATCGGCGCCGCGATCGCCCGCGCGTTCGCCTCGATCGGCGTCAGCGTCACCGTCGCCGACCGCAATTCCGCTCTGGCGCAAGAGGTCGCCTCCGATCTCGGACCTCTTCATGATGCCGCCGCGGTGAACGTCACCGACGAGGCCTCGGTCGCCGCGCTCCTCGAGACCGCGCGCGAATCCCACGGACGTCTCGACATAGTGGTGAACAGCGCCGGCATCACCGCGGCGGGCGCCGTCACCGACCTCGACGCCGAGCGCTTCCGTCGTGTCGTCGACGTCTGCCTGAACGGCGCCTTCCTCGTCATCAAGCACGCCGGGCGGGTCCTCGACGAGGGCGGGTCGATCATCTCGCTGTCGTCGCTGAACGCGCGGCAGCCAGCCACCGGGATGGCCGCGTACGGCTCCGCGAAGGCCGGCCTCGGGATGCTCACCGAGATCGCCGCGCTCGAGCTCGCCGAGCGCGGAATCCGTGTCAACGCAATCGCTCCGGGACTCGTCCACACACCGCTGACCAACCCCTCCATGTCCGTCCCCGGACTCGAAGAGGATTACCTCGACAACACGCCCCTCGGCCGCCCCGGCACGCCGGAGGACATCGCCGAGGCCGCGGTTTATGTGGCCGGCGCATCGTGGCTCACCGGCGTCACCCTCGATCTCAACGGTGGCGCACATCTGAAGTGTTATCCCGACCTCCTCGGTCACCTCACCCGCGCCGCCGTCTGACGGCGGCCGCATCCGGACCCGTTCCGCCCCACCCTGATCCGAGAGAACCGGCACGGCCAACCCCTGCTGCACTCGCACCTCGTCGAAGGGTCGGGTTGCTTCGCCCGTCCCCACTCGCGGCGTCCTCCACGACGGCCGGCAGGCCGGCCACGGCACCGAGGTGGGTGTGACGGGCATTTCGTCGTACCTGGTCGACTCGCCCGCGCTCCCGGCTCCGGCCGCACGGCCGCGGCACCCATCCCCGCACACTTTCACAATTGTTACTAACTTCAGCGCCTCTCCAAACGTCTCCGGCGGTCCACGGGGCCGGGTCGTGACAGCCCGAATCGCCCCGTCCGCAACGTGCACAAACTTCCGTTAACCAAGTTCAGACGCATTTTTCTGCTTCCGTACCGACCGTGCGACACACCGGCGCCGCAAATCTCAGCAATCAAGATGGCCCAAACTCATTGACGATCCACGTCGAGCATGCGACGATATGACCGTTAACACAACGTGTGACCCATCGCACAGCAGATCACGAGGGTGAGCTACTCCCCCGTGAGTCGACTGCAGTCAGTTCCAGGTCCTCTCACGGACCTCCGTCGATACGACGACGTCCCCATCCCGATTCAGGAGAACTCATGACGACTCAGCCCGAGACCGTGTACGCCCCCGACGAATCCGGCGAACTCCCCTCGTACCCGTTCGGCCGCAAGAAGTGTCCGTTCAGCCTCGCCGAGGAGTACCAGGACTTCTCCGATGATCGCCTCCGCAAGGTCGACTTCAACGGCACCCCTGCCACTCTCGTCACCGGCTACAACAACGTCCGCTCGGTTCTGGGCGACCCCCGCATGAGCGTGCGCGGCATCGACGACGCCTCGCGCGGCGATGCCGGCGAAGCGGCAGTGCCGGGCTTCTTCGTCGCCATGGACCCGCCGGAGCACGACGATCTCCGCCGGGTCCTGGCCCGCGAGTTCACCCCCCGCCGCATGAAGGCCATGCGCGAGAACGTCGAGCGGATCGCCAACGAGCTCATCGACGAGATGCTCACCTCGACCGAACCGGTCGATCTGGTGGAATCCCTTGCTCTTCCGCTGCCGTCACTGGTCATCTGTGAGCTGCTCGGCGTCCCCTACGACAAGCACGACTTCTTCCAGGAGCAGACCCGCGCGGTCCTCGCCAGCGGCAGCACCCCCGAGGACATCGCCGCCGCGATCGGTGCCGTCATGGGCTACCTCGGTGAGCTCGTCACCATCAAGATGACCGAGCCCGGTGACGACCTGTTGAGCCTGCTCACCAAGCACATCGAGTCCGGCGCCGTCTCCGTGCCCGACGTCGTCGGCATGGCGAGCCTGCTGCTCATGGCCGGCCACGAGACCACCGCGAACATGATCGGCCTGGGCACCTTCGCGCTGCTCGAACACCCTGACCAGCTGGCTGCACTGCGCGAGGACCCGTCCCTGATGCCGCAGGCCATCGAGGAACTGCTGCGTCACCTCGACATCATCAGCAACCTCCCGCGGATGGCGACCGAGGACATCGAGATCGAAGGACAGACCGTTCCCGCCGGTTCGCTGGTGATGGTCTCCACCGAGGCCGGCAACCGCGACCCCGCGGTCTTCGAGGACCCGGACCGTTTCGACATCCACCGCGACGCCAGCCGGCACCTGACCTTCGGTCACGGAATCCACACCTGCCTCGGCGCGCCGCTGGCCCGCCTCGAGCTCGACGTCGTCTTCACGACGCTCCTCGAGCGCATCCCGACGCTGCGCCTGGCGGTTCCCGCCGATCAGGTCCAGATCAAGGGCGACGCGCGGATCCGAGGTGCCCACTCGGTGCCGGTCACCTGGGATCGAGCCTGATCACCGCGCCACCGGTCGCGCTGATCACCTGAGAAGACAACGGATTTCGACGAAAGGCATGATGTGACACGGGCGGATGGAACCCGCACGGGCGGAACCCGTCTCGGTGAGGACCTCGCCGACGACCTCGACGTCGTCGTGGCACAGTCCATCACCGTCGCCAAGGACATCAAGGCACTGACCCTGCAGTCCGCCGACGGGGCTCCGCTGCCCGCGTGGCAGCCGGGCGCCCATGTCGACGTCATCCTTCCGTCGGGAGCCGTGCGTCAGTACTCGCTGTGCGGCGACCCCGAAGACAACCACTCGTGGCGCATCGCGGTGCTCCGGGAGGCCATCGGCCGCGGCCGCGGCGGCTCGGAGTACATCCACACCGACGTCCACACCGGCAACGAACTACGGGTCGGGTTGCCGCGCAACAATTTCGAGCTCGTCGATGCGCCGGCGTTCGTCTTCGTCGCGGGCGGGATCGGGATCACACCGATCCTGCCGATGATCGCCGATGCACAGCGGCGCGGGGTCCCCTGGCGACTGGTCTACGGCGGCCGGAGCGCCGAGACCATGGCGTTCCGCGACGAGCTCGAGGTGTACGGCCCGAAGGTCGCGATCTACACCGACGACGGCGACGGACCGATCGATCTCGAGCGTGAGCTCACCGGCCTCGCGGACGGCACCGCCGTCTACTGCTGCGGGCCCGCGGGATTGCTGGAGGCGATCGAGCGTCTTCACAAGGACGGTGTCGTCGCGTCGCTGCACACCGAACGGTTCGCCGGCGGCAACGCATCGTCGGCAGACGACCACGAGTTCGAGGTGGTACTCGCCAGGCAGGGCAAGAGCTTCACCATCAAACCCGGCGAGAGCATCCTCGGCACCCTGGAGTCCAACGGGATCGACGCCCTGTCCTCCTGCCACCAGGGCATGTGCGGACGGTGCGAGGTCGATGTCCTCGACGGCATCCCCGATCACCGTGACTCGATCCTCACCCTCGAGGAGCGGGCCACCAACGAGTTCATGCTCATCTGCGTATCACGCTGTGTCGGAGACCGTCTGGTCATCGACCTGTGACGCCGGACCACTGAAAACCGGACCTCCGGACCCGGACACCGGGCCGGACCGCCACCACAGAGAACAACCATCCGAAGGAGAATCACCATGGGACGTGTGCAGGGGAAGGTCGCGATCGTCACCGGCGCGACGTATGTCGACGCGGGCGGTCTGAACATCGGAGGTGCCACCGCCACCGAGCTCGCCGCCGAGGGTGCGAAGGTCGTCGTCGCCGACATCAACGTCGCGGGCGCCGAGGCACTCGCGAAGATCCTCAACGACAAGTTCGGCGAGAACACCGTTCTCCCTTACGGACTCGACCTCCGCAACGAGTCCGAGATCGAGGCCCTGATCGCCCAGACCGTCTCGACCTTCGGGACGATCGACGTCGTCGTCAACAACGCGGGCATCTTTCCCGGTGACGACGTCGACGTGGCGAACATGACCATCGAGGCGTGGGACAACGTCATGGCCGTCAACGTTCGGGCCGCGATGCTGATGACCAAGCACGCCCTGCCGCACCTGCGCAAGAACGGCGGCTCGGTCATCAACACCTCGTCCACGCACGCCATGGCCGGCGACAGCAGCCTCACCGGTTACGGCGCGAGCAAGGCCGCACTGATCGCGCTGACCAAGTTCACCGCCACCCAGTACGGCAAGGAGGGCGTGCGCTGCAACGCGATCCTGCCGGGAACCACGACAACTCCTCCGGCACAACAGCTCCCGCAGGTGATCAAGGACATCTACATCAGCCACACCCCCAACCCGGACCTCAACGGCCCCACCGAGCTGGCCAAGGCGTACCTGTTCCTGGCGTCGGACGACTCGCGCGGGATCAACGGCGAGGCGATCCGCGTCGACGGCGGCCTGCTCGCCCACCAGCCGTTCGTCGCCGACATGGTGCGTTTCGGTCAGATGACCGCCGGCGCCAACGAGTGACCCCCACCTCGACCCCCCACTTCCGAAAGGCATTGTCATGACCCAGACCCTGAGCCGGGAAACCACCACCGGCGAGACTTCCGAGGCGAACGCGGCCGACTACCTCGCACGGGTTCGCGAGATCACCCCGCTGATCCGCGCCGAGGCCGAGACGATGGAGCGCGAGCGCAAGCTCACCCCCGCGGTCGCCCAGGCCTTCGAGGACAAGCAGCTCCACATGGCGCTCGTGCCCACCGATCTCGGCGGAGGCGGCCTGAGCCCGAGCCAGGGCATGCATCTCTACGAGGAGATGGCCAAGGCCGACGCCTCGACCGCATGGGCGTACATGGCGTCGTCCTGGGCCACCGCAGAGGTGCTCGGCTACCTCGAGCCGACCGTCATCGAGAAGCTGCTGGCGCAGCCGGGCGGTTTCATCATGGCCGGTCAGCTCCTGCCGCGGCATCCCGGTGTCCAGGTCGACGGCGGGTACATCATCAACGGCGACTTCTCCTTCGCCAGCGGTTCCGATCACGCCAACTGGATGGGTGCCGGCTTCTTCGTCGCCGACGCCGACGGCAACCCGATCCTCGGCGAGAACGGCCAGCCGCAGGCACGCGTCGCGATGATGCCCAAGGACCAGGTCGACCTGAAGTACAACTGGGACGTCTGGGGCCTCGCCGGAACCGGTAGCCACGACTACTCCATCTCGGAGAACTTCGTTCCGGCCGAGTACACGATCCCGACCTTCGGGGGCACCCCGACCCGCTCGGACATCATGTACAAGCTGTCCAACGAGTTCGTCGGCGGCTCGGTCACGCCGGAAGACCTCGCGCGGGGCAGCCAAATGCTCGCGTGGATTCACGAGGTCACCGACCAGGTCGTGGCCTTCGCGCACCGCTGGGGCGGCAGCCGCAGCATCGGACGCACCAGCGAGCTCGGTCGCTACGTCCGTGACATGCACGTGGCCACCCAGCACCTGCTGGTCGATCCCAAGATGATGGTCGACGCGGCCGCAGTGCTCCTGCCGATCTACGCCGAGGCCGCCAAGGCCTGAGGACCGGCGCCAGAAGAAACTCTGGGGTGGCGGGACCGGGTGCTCATACCCTCCCGCCACCCCGGTTCCAGTTTTGCGCCAACCGGGCCCAATCGGTTGTCAGTCGGTTGGGCTGTCGTGTGTCAGTCGAACTCGGGACCCTCGGTGCGGCTGCGCTTGATTTCGTAGAAGTGCGGGTAGGAGGCGAGTGCGAGCGCACCGTCCCACACCTTGCCGGCGTCCTCTCCACGTGGGATGCGGGAGAGCACCGGGCCGAAGAAGGCGACGCCGTTCACGTGGATCGTCGGTGTGCCGACGTCGTCGCCGACCTTGTCCATGCCCTCGTGGTGGCTCTTGCGGATGGCGTCGTCGAACTCCTCGGAGTCGGCGGCCTGCGCCAGCGAGGCGTCGAGTCCGAGCTCGGCGAGCGCGCCTGCGATGACCTCGTCGAAGTCCTTGATCCCCTGGTTGTGGATTCGTGTGCCCATCGCGGTGTAGAGCGGGGCGAGGATCTCGTCGCCCTTGTGTGCCGCGGCGGCCGCGATGACGCGGACCGGGCGCCACGCACCCTTGAGCGCCTCGCGATACTCCTCGGGGATGTCCTTGCCCTCGTTGAGAACCGCAAGGCTCATGATGTGGAAGTTCACGTCGATCGGCCGGACCTTCTCGGCCTCGAGAATCCACCGGGAAGTGATCCAGCACCACGGACAGAGCGGGTCGAACCAGAAATCGACACGATCGGTGGTGGACTGGGCCTGCTCTGACATCGTCTGCTCTGACATCCTCGGCGTCCTCTCAGAAGTTGTGGTCGATCTGGACCGTACCGGCGGCACCGCCAACCCGGCTCAACATCCATACGGGCCCGGCTGTTCCCCGTTTGTGATGTGTGCGGCGAAAATTCGCGACGAATCCGGTTACGGTTTTCTCGGGGGACGATTTTGCCATCGTTCTCGGAGAGGAAACGTCCATGTCGCCGCCGCCGCTCGATCCGGACTCCGGTCCCGGGCCGGCGAGCGGGCATTCCAGTCCCCGGGGTCCGCGGGCGGAACAGATCATCCGGGCTGCGACGGTCCTCTTCCAGGACGCTGGGTACCGCAATGTCAGCATCGAACAGATCGGTGCCGCCGTCGGTCTGACCGGACCCGCGGTGTACCGCCACTTCCCCGGCAAACACGACATCCTCGTGCAGGCGCTGCTCACCCAGGTCGACCTGATGGATGAACTCGTGCGCGAGGCCGACGAGTATGCCGGCGCACCCGAGCCCCAACTGTGGCGCTTTCTCGATCGCCTCGGCGATCTGACTGCCAACCACGACGTGTCCATCCTCTGGCGCCGGGAGCAACGCCACCTCCACCCCACCCAGCTCGAGCAGATGCGGAGCTACTTCACGAGGTTCAGCGACTACATCGCCGACAAGGTCGCCGCCGCGCGGCCGGATCTGTCGTTCGACGACGGACGGCTACTCGGTTTCGCCGTCCTGAGCCTGTACTCCAACACCTCCGTCATCCGCGGGACGATGGCCCCTGTACATGTGATGCAGATCCAGCGCGCCGTCGCGCGTTCGATCGTCGACTGCTCACTGCCCGAGACGAAACCGGACGCCACTCCGGCGGTTCCGATCACGCGGCGTCCGGCCGGCCGGCACGAACGCATCCTCGACGCGGCGACGGATCTGTTCGCCGAGCGTGGTTTCCACGACGTCCGGATCGACGACATCGCGCGGGCGGCCGACATCTCCGTCGCCACCTTCTACCAGCAGGTCCCGGGCAAGACCGAGATCCTGCGGGCCGTCCTGGTCCGGGGAGTCGAGGGCATGCTCTACCTGACGACCCACGCCCTCACCGGCGTCGATCCCGGGGACGCCCTCGACGTGCTGATCTCGATCCACGTCGAGCAGGCACTCGGTGTCCACGGGCGGACCATCCCCGTCTTGACCCGCGACATCGTCTACCTCCCCGAGGCGGACCAGGATGCGTTGCGTTCGGCCCAGCGCGCGTACATCGCCGAATGGGTCGCCGCGATCCGTGCCCGGACGCCGGAACTGTCCGAGGCCGACGCCGCAGCCCTCACCCGGGCGTTCATCGGAGTGGCCGGCGACATCGTCCAGGCCCCGGATCTACGCGCGCGGCCCGGGATCACCGACGACCTCGCCACGCTGTCGAAGACGATCCTGCAGCCTGTCGGTCTGCTGTCGAACGGCTGAGCACCGTCGGTCTCGATAAGCTGGCCGATGTGACTGCTCCGAACCTCACCAGAGACCAGGCCCGCGAACGCGCCGCGATCGTCGACGTGTCGAATTACCGGATCGAACTCGACCTCACCGACGGGATGGGTGCGCCCGGCACCGAGACGTTCCGTTCCACCTCCACGGTCACGTTCACCGCGACCGAGGGCGCCGAGACCTTCATCGACCTCGTCGCATCCACGCTGCACTCGGCGACCCTCAACGGCGTCGAGCTCGACGTCTCCGACTTCGACGAATCCGTCGGCATCGTGCTGCCCGGCCTGGCCGCGGAGAACACCCTCACCGTGGTCGCCGACTGCGCCTACTCCAACACCGGTGAGGGACTGCACCGCTTCGTCGATCAGTCCGACGACTCGGTGTACCTGTACTCCCAGTTCGAAACCGCCGACGCCAAGCGCATGTTCGCCTGTTTCGACCAGCCCGACCTGAAGGCGACCTACACGCTCACGGTCACGGCCCCGGAGGACTGGAAGGTCATCTCCAACGCCGCACATGTGGAGACCGTCGCCGCCGAACCGGGAATCCATCGCTTCCGCGAGACCGCACCGATGAGCACCTACCTCGTCGCGCTGATCGCCGGACCGTACGCCGAGTGGACCGACGTCTACTCCGACGACCACGGCGACATCCCGCTGGGCATCTACTGCCGTGCCTCGCTCGCCGAGCACATGGACGCCGACCGGTTGTTCACCGAGACCAAGCAGGGATTCGCCTTCTACCACAAGAACTTCGGCATCCCCTACGCCTTCGGGAAGTACGACCAGCTCTTCGTACCCGAGTTCAACGCGGGCGCGATGGAGAATGCCGGCGCGGTGACCTTCCTGGAGGACTACGTCTTCCGGTCACGCGTCACCAAGTACCTCTACGAACGTCGCGCCGAGACCGTACTGCACGAGATGGCGCACATGTGGTTCGGCGACCTGGTCACCATGCAGTGGTGGGATGACCTGTGGCTCAACGAATCCTTCGCCACCTTCGCCTCGGTGCTCTGCCAGTCGGAGGCCACCGAGTACACCAACGCCTGGACGACGTTCGCGAACGTCGAGAAGTCGTGGGCCTACCGGCAGGATCAGCTGCCCTCGACCCACCCGGTCGCCGCCGACATCCCCGACATCGCCGCCGTCGAGGTCAACTTCGACGGCATCACCTACGCCAAGGGCGCCTCGGTGCTCAAGCAGCTCGTCGCCTACGTCGGCGTGGAGGACTTCCTCGCCGGCCTGCGCGACTACTTCGCCGCCCACAAGTTCGGCAACGCAACCTTCTCGGATCTGCTGGGCGCACTGGAGCGCTCGTCCGGTCGCGACCTGTCGGACTGGGGCGACCAGTGGCTGCGCACCACGGGCATCAACGTCATGCGTCCCGACTTCGAGGTCGACGGGTCCGGGGCGTTTACCCGGTTCACCATCGTCCAGGACGGCGCCGCCCCGGGCGCGGGCGAGACCCGCGTGCACCGGTTGCGCGTGGGCGTCTACGCCGACAACGGTTCGGGTGCGATCGAACAGACCCACAGCGTCGAACTCGACGTCGACGGCGAGCGCACCGACGTGCCCGGCCTGATCGGCGTGAACCGCGGAGATCTGGTGCTGCTCAACGACGGTGACCTCACCTACGCCTCGATCCGGCTCGATCCCGAGTCGCTGGCCACCGCGACCGCCCGCATCGGCGACATCACCGACTCGATGCCGCGCACCCTGGTGTGGTCGGCGGCCTGGGAGATGACCCGACAGGCCGAGATGCGTGCCCGCGACTTCGTCGAACTCGTGCAGCGCGGTATCGCTTCCGAGACCGAGATCGGCGTGGTGCAGCGTGTTCTGATGCAGGCGACCACCGCCATCGAGTCCTACGCCGATCCCGACTGGGCGGCCACGACCGGCCGGCCCGCGTTCAGCGCCCGCCTGCTGGAACTGGCCCGGGGTGCCGATGCCGGATCCGACCATCAGCTCGCCTTCGTCAACACCTGGCTGGCCGGCAAGCTCAACGACGACCAGACCGACGTGGCAGGTGCCCTCCTAGCCGGGGCGGACCCGGCCGAACACGGTCTCGACGGGCTGGCCGTGGACACCGACCTCCGCTGGAAACTGGTGCGCGCGTTGGCGACCGCTGGCGCGATCGACCCCGAAGCCGGTTCGGCGCCGATCATCGACGCCGAGGCTCAGCGCGACAACACCGCCACCGGCACCAGGCAGGCCGCTGCGGCACGCGCGGCGCGCCCTCTTCCCGAGGCCAAGGCCGACGCATGGTTGCAGGCGATCGACGACGACTCGCTGTCGAACATCTACACCCGCACCATGATCGAGGGTTTCGCGCGTCCGGGCCAGGGAGAGCTGCTCGAGCCGTATGTCGAGAAGTACTTCGAGGCGGTCCCGCAGGTGTGGGCCCGACGCTCGAGCGAGGTCGCCCAGACCGTCGTCATCGGCCTGTACCCGAGCTGGGCGATGAGCCAGCGGGCCCTCGATCTCGCGGAGGAGTTCCTGGCCGGTGATCATCCGCCCGCCCTCAAGCGGCTGATCTCCGAAGGCCGTGACGGCGTGGCGCGTTCGCTGCGGGCACGCGAGTTCGACGCGCAGGGCTGAGGAACAAGCGATCGGCCTCGCCCCATCGGCTCACCTCACGCCTCCGCCCGATCAGCCGATCGGTGATGGCGTCTCATGGGTGTCCCAGGCCGGGATCTTTCTGCCGGCTGGGACATCCCAGTCGGCGATCTGATAACCCACGCGTTCGAGGTGGGGCAACCGGAAGTCCATCGCCTGGGCGATGTCCGGGAGCTCGGTCACCAGGTCGCGTGTCCGCGGCCACCACGCGCCGTCGACCGATCCCCGGACCGAATCGGCCGGCTTGAGCCGCAACCGCTACTGGCGCGGCGGGTGCGCGGTCGGCGCGTTCATGCCCTGCTACCCAACGGATGGCGCCAAGTTCGCGGCCCGTGACGCGACCCGTTCGACGACGTTGCGGCGACGGCGCCCCTCGTGTGGTCCGCGACCCCCTCCTGGCCCGCGGCCGCGACACGCCGTTCCGATCGTTGGAGGTCGCGTCGTGCCGCATGTCCGCGGCGCGAGGACCGTCGCGCCCCGGCCAGGATCAACGCCAGTCCGAGCATGGCGAGAGCACCCAAGGCGACGCCGTGTAGTAAGAGGGCGCCAGTCGTTCCGGTCACGTGGTAACCGAAAACGGCGAAGCTGTCCGAAGGCAGTTCGTTTGCGGTGCCGTTGTTGGCGAAGAAGCCCGCCGCCGTCGCGATCACCGCGGCGACGAGAAGGATGAGCCCGATGATGACGGTCATGACTCCAGCCCTTCTTCGATCCCGGCCCGCCAGGTGGTTCCGGCTTCCGAGGTGGAGGGGGTCGCAAGGCCGATCGATTGCGTTGCGGCACTGTGAGATCGGTTGTTGTTGATGATCACGTCATTCTCCAGTTCGGTCACCGCATCGACGATCAGCGAACGCAGGTCACCGACCATGGCGGCGGTGTCGTCATCGGTTCGGTAAGCCTGCTTGGACGCGAGTAGTCGCTCGTTGAGCCGGCGGGCGATGGGAGGTAGATCGAGGCGTGTAGACATCAGGGTTCCCGTCTCTGGTTTTCGAACAGGACATCTGACAGGGTTCCGCCCCCCTGGACAGTCCTCATGACTTTCTCCCAGACGTCTCCGGCATGGTCTCTGGGTACATCGTCGGCGAGCAGGATCACCGGGTGCGAGTCGGGATCGAGAACCGTCGTCCGTGAGTGTCGTGCTCGGCGGAGGACCCGGCACGCGAGGACATCACCGATGACCTCATTCGGATCGGCACGGGTGGCGGCGTGGAACTGGACGTCCCATTCGGCGAGGATGTCGCCCGGTACGTCGCGAGGGTCTTGTTCCTGGATTCCGCTCACGATCGTCTGTGGTCTAGAGGAGTGACCAGGGCGTGCGCGGTGATAATCGCGCATGCGTCCGAACAGGCGACTTCGTGGAAGTGCATCGAGAATTCGGGTCGTGGTGATCATGGCGTGCGCCTGACTCGGTCGCCGTCTGGATGCGGCCGCGGTGACCCGGCGCCGCCGACGGTGACTCCTTCAACGTGCGATCCGGTGAGGTCCAGTCTACTCCGCCCGTCCAGCACCCCCGTCACCTGCGGGTTCATCGATGCCGATCACCGTCGGGCCGGCCACCGGTACCGGACCCGTGGTCGGCCGGCCGAACCGTACTGGGTGTCGCGATTGAGCACACCGTCGTCGGCGAGCCGCTCGAGGTATCGCCATGCGGTGACCCGCGACGAACCGAGCGCGCGGGCCACCTCCGAGGCGGTGAGTCCGTCGACACTGTCACGCACCGCGCGGCAGACCGCATCCTCGGTCTGCGGCGCGGCTCCCTTCTTCGCCGAGCGTCGGGGGTCCACGGCTCGGAGCTGCGCCAATGCCCGGTCGACGTCGCGCTGGCTGACCGCATCGGTGTCCCCGGCCAGCGCTTCCCGGTACCGCAGATACTGCTCGATCTTCTCGCGGAAAGCCGCAAAGGTGAAGGGTTTCAGCAAGTAGAGCAACACCCCACTGGACATCGCGGTGCGCACGGTCTGCAGGTCGCGTTGTGCGGTGATCGCGATGATGTCGGGCGCCGGGCGCACCCCGGCCAGTGCGGAGGCGAGGTCGGTGCCCCGGGCGTCGGGCAGACCGAGATCGAGGAGCACCAGGTCGACGGCATGGGTCTTCGTGGTGCGCAACGCCTCTTGGGCGGTGGTCACCGCACCGACGACCTCGAATCCGCCGATGCGGCCGAGATAGTCCCGGTGCGCCGCGGCGATGAGCGATTCGTCCTCCACGATCAGCACGCGGATCACCGCGTCACCCCCGCACCTGACGGCACCGCCCCTATCCGCACCGTGACCACGGACCCGTAGGTGTTCTCCGCGGTCAGCGTCCCATGATGTCGCGCGACCACCTGGGCGACCAGTGCCAGACCCAGTCCGCGGCCTGCCTCGTCGCCACCGGACTTGGTGGAGTATCCCCGGGCCGTCGCCCGGCGGCAGAGGTCGTCGTCCATCCCGGAACCACTGTCGGCGACGACGATCTCGAGCGCGTGCTGGTCCCCGACGACACCGACCTCCACCCACGGGTCGGCCGGATCGCACGCATCGAGGGCGTTGTCGACGAGGTTGCCCACGACGGTGATCATCTCGCCCGGCGACAAGATCTGGGTGGTGTCGTCACTCATCTGGGAATCCTCGGTGAGCGAGAACGCGATTCCCCGTTCGGCCGCCTGCGCACTCTTGCCCAGGAGCAGCGCCACGAGCGCCGGTTCGGCCACCGCCTGGGTCATCCGGTCGATGAGCTGTTGCGACAGTTCGAGTTCCGTCGTCGCCAGCCGGATCGCCTCCGCCGGACGTCCCATCTCGACCAGCGCGACCAACGTGTGGAGTCGGTTGGCGGCCTCGTGTGCCTGAGAGCGGAGGGCCTCGGCGAATCGTGTCATCGAGTCCAGTTCGCCTATGGTCTCGGCCAATTCGGTCCGGTCGCGGATCGTGATGACCGACGAGCGGCGTCGCCCGGACACCGGCGACCTGCTGACCAGTAGGACCCGCCCGCCCTCGGCATAGAGCTCGTCGGTGGCCGCACCGTCCGCGCCGGTCAGGAAGGAGGGCAGATCGGTTGCGGGCGTGTGGGTCCCGACCCCGAGCAGACGCCGCGCCTCGTCGTTGACCAGAACCGGTCGGCCGTCCTCGACGACGATCAGCCCCTCGCGGACCGCGCGCAACACCGCATCGTGATGGTCGTACATGAGCCGGAGTTCGTCCGGTGCCAGCCCACCGGTCTGTCTCAGGAGGCGCCGCCGGATCCACCAGACCCCGACGACGGCAGTCATCAGTGCTGCGAACGCGGTGACCGCGATCAGCGGCAGTTCCCCGCGCCACGTCGACGTGAGGGAACGCTGGGTGATGCCCGCCGCGACCATGCCGACGACCCGACCGTCGGCCGTCTGCACCGGCGCGATGGTGCGGATGGAGGGGCCCAGGGTCCCGGTATACGTCTCGGTCATCGTCTCGCCGCGGAGGGCCGCGTCGATGCTGCCGATGTAGGGCGCGCCGATCAGGGCCGGGTCGGTGTGGGTGTAGCGGGTGCGGTCCGGACCGAGCACCGTGATGAACGCGATACCGGTCGCATTCCGGATTCGGTCGGTGACCGGCTGCAGGATCGCACTCGGGTCCGGCGAGGTCAGTGCGGACACCGTCGACGGTGACTCCGCGAGGCTCACGGCCACGGCGGTGACCTCGGCACGCGCAGCGCGATCCCCGTCGACACGCGCATCGACCGCGGCCAGGACGCTGCCCCCGACGACCACCACGGCCACGACGATCAGCGCGAGCGCCGCCACCTGACCGGCCAGCGTTCGCGGATACCACCGCATGCCCGGCCCTCGTTTCCTCAGACGTGTTTCGTCAGACCCCGTTCGGGGATATCCCTCGCCGGATCGTCTGAACGTAATGAACAGAATCGTGACCGGCGTCACCACACCGGTTCACAATCCTAACCACCGAAGTCCCCGGCAAACGAGGAGAGAACTGCCGATGAACACAGATCAGAACGCCGGTGACGGTCCGGCCGGTGACGACCGGGCGGCGGGTGACGCCACGAAGACCGCACCGCCGGTCAAACGCGATCGCACGCACTGGCTCTACATCGCGGTCATCGTCGCGGTGGTGGCCGGCGTCGTCGTCGGACTCGTCGCACCGTCGGTCGGCAAGGAACTCGGCGTGCTCGGGACCATGTTCGTCAGCCTGATCAAGATGATGATCGCGCCGGTGATCTTCTGCACCATCGTGCTGGGCATCGGATCGGTCCGTAAAGCGGCGACGGTGGGCAAGGTCGGCGGCCTCGCCTTCGTCTACTTCCTCGTGATGTCGACGGTGGCGCTCGCGATCGGGCTGGTCGTCGGCAATCTCATCCAACCCGGTGAGGGCCTCAACATCTCGTCGATGTCGGGCAAGGGCGAGGAACTGGCCAAAGAGGCCCACGAGTCCGGCGGAACCATCGACTTCATCCAGGGCATCATCCCGGAATCCATGCTGTCCGCACTGACCGACGGCAGCGTCCTGCAGGCACTGTTCGTCGCGCTGCTGGTCGGGTTCGCGATCCAGGCGATGGGACGTACCGGAGAACCGATCCTGACGGCGGTCTCGTACTTCCAGAAGCTGGTCTTCAAGGTCTTGACGATGGTGCTGTGGGTGGCGCCGATCGGTGCTTTCGGTGCCATCGCGAACGTCGTCGGACAGACCGGCTGGGCTGCCGTACAGCAATTGCTGACCCTGATGCTCGCCTTCTACCTGACCTGTGTGGTGTTCGTCTTCGGTGTTCTGGGGGTGATGCTCCGGACGATCGCGGGCGTGTCGATCTTCCGTCTCGTCCGCTACCTGGCCCGCGAGTACCTGCTGATCTTCGCGACGTCGTCGTCGGAGTCGGCACTGCCCCGCCTGATCGCGAAGATGGAGCACCTGGGCGTGGAGAAGACGACCGTCGGTGTAGTGGTGCCCACCGGCTACTCGTTCAACCTGGACGGCACCGCGATCTACCTGACGATGGCGTCGATCTTCATCGCCGACGCGATGGGCGATCCGCTCTCGGTCGGCGAACAGATCGGCCTGCTCGCGTTCATGATCATCGCGTCGAAGGGGGCGGCAGGCGTCAGCGGTGCCGGACTGGCCACCCTCGCTGGCGGACTCCAGGCACATCGCCCCGAGATGCTCGACGGTGTCGGGGTGATCGTCGGGATCGACCGGTTCATGTCCGAGGCGCGCGCGGTCACCAACTTCTCGGGCAATGCAGTCGCCACCCTGCTCGTCGGCTCGTGGACGCACACCATGGACAAGCACCAGATCGACGAGGTGCTCTCGGGGCGTGCCCCGTTCGACGAGACCAACATGGTCGACGACGAACTCGACCACGCCGGGACCGGTGCCGACGACAAGGTGCTCGAGGGAACCGCGACGCGGCCGTGAGCCGATTCCGGCCCGCGCGCGATCGGCGCGGGCCGGACTTCTCGCCCGGAAGCATGGCATGATGGGACTCGCCCCTTGATGCATCGCAATTCCGGTTCATGTCTCTCGTGACGCGCCTCAGTTCCGAAAGCTGATCTCTCCGGCGTACCTGGCAACAATCAGAAGGCCAGAGGTACGCACTCTTGTCCCTTTCATCGGTGTCACCTGCCCGCGACACGAAGTTCGTCAGTTCCTACACAGAACTGGCGGCGGAGGTCCGCGCATCGGGGCTACTGGACCGTCGCCGCGGTTTCTACATCACCCGGATGGCGTTGACCGTCGCCGCCTTCATCGGCGTGTGGGCCGTGGTGGTCGCACTCGGCGACACGTGGTGGCAGCTCGTACCCGCCGCCGTGCTCGCCGTGGTGAGCACCCAGTTCGGCTTCCTCGGCCACGACGGCGCCCACCGTCAGATGTTCGCCTCGGCCGGTGCCAACGAGTGGAGCGCACGGGTCCTCGCCGCCGCCGGAGCCGGATTGTCGTTCCACTGGTGGAAGAACAAACACAACCGCCATCACAAGGCCCCGAACCAGGTGGGCGTCGACCCCGACATCGCCGACGGCCCCATCGCCTTCGTGCCGGAGATCGCCGGGCAGCGGTCGGGTCTGTACGGCTGGTTCACCCGCCGGCAGGGTTGGTTCTTCGTCCCGCTGCTGACGCTCGAAGGGGCCGCGCTCCACGTTGCGAGTCTTCAGGGTCTCGCCGCACGAAACGCCGTTCCCCACCGTGCCGTCGAGATCTCGCTGATCGTGCTCCGGCTCGCCCTCGGTGTCGCGGTCCCGTTCATCGTGATGACCCCGGCGCAGGCCATCGCCTTCATCGCGGTACAGCTCGCGGTGTTCGGACTCCTGCTCGGCGGGTCGTTCGCCCCGAACCACAAGGGCATGCCGCTGGTGCCCAAGGACATGCGCGTCGACTTCCTACGCCGGCAGGTCCTGATGTCGCGCAACATCCGGGGAGGACGGTTCACCGACTTCATGATGGGCGGATTGAACTACCAGATCGAACACCATCTGTTCCCCAGCATGCCTCGACCCAACCTCATCAAGGTGCAACCGCTCGTTCGTGCCCACTGCGAGCGTCACGGCGTCCAGTACACCGAGACCTCACTGATCGCGTCCTACGGGATCGTGATCCGTTACCTCAACCAGGTCGGGCTCAGCGACCGTGACCCCTTCACCTGCCCGCTGGTCCGTATGTACCGCTGACCCGCACCGAACGCGTCACCGACGCGTCCGCACAGACAGACGCACGAGGCCGCCCCACCGGAAGTGGGGCGGCCTCGTGCGTGGTTCCGGTGGCCGGATCAGCCGGCTGCGGCGGCGGTCGCCATCACACGCAGCGACGCGATCAGGCCGTCGATCAGGTTGCCCTGACGGAAGCCGGTGACCGCAGCGGTCACACCGAGTGCGGCGACGCGGTCGTTGACGCGGCTCGACACCTCGCGACCCGAGACGATGACGACGTCGCGCGTGTTCGGCGACACCGCGATGAGCGTTCCGTGCGCGGGTTCGGGCGACTTTGCAAGGATGGCCCGGGCACTCGCGTCGAGGTCACCGTCGAGGTCCCCGACGTAGACCGAGAAACGCACGAGGGCCTTCTCGCTCGCGGCCTTCAGGGTGTCGTCGAGAGCGATCAGGTCCTTCTTGCTGAAGGGCGGCGTCGACGGCGCATCACCCGGGTAGCGGGCCGCCGAGATGCGTCCGCTGTTGGTGACCACGGCGCCCAGCGGAAGTTCCGCCGCCGACCGGGCCGCGACCTCTGCACTCACTTTCGCGTGCGAAACCTCACCACTTGCCACTTGCCGAGCTCCCATCAACGTCGCCGGGTTCCGCGTGCCGCGGAAGTGCCATCGGTTCGATGTCGGTGGCACTGAAGAGAAGCGGTGCATGCTCCCATTGCTGATCGAGGGTGTACTCCTTGACCTTCGGGTACTTGACCCCGCCGGAGAACACCATCGCGACAACGCAGAGCACGACGAAGAGCACCGTCACGATCGTGACTGGCACTCCGATGGGGACGATCAGGCTGTCCATGTCACCCTTTCGATGGTCGCGCCGGACCCGGCCGGTTGTCGGCACAGGTCATCGGTGATCAATCTAGCCCACATCAGACCGACCGGTGCAGGGGCCCCTACAGCGCGTCGTAGACACTTCCCGGCGACATTCCGGCCGGCGTTTCGAGTGGCTTCCCCCCGCATCACGCGGCACCCGCGTCGATGTACTGCATCCACGCCGGATGGATGTCCTTGACCGCGGCGATGAGGCCCCAGTGCCGGCCTCTCGGGGCGATCGGCCGCGTCCGCAACGACCAGCCCAGTTCGCCGAGCAACCGGTCCGCCTTGAGGTGATTGCACGACGCACAGCAGGCGACGCAGTTCTCCCAGTTGTGCGCGCCGCCCCGGCTACGTGGGACGACGTGATCGATGGTGGTCGCGGGTCTGCCGCAGTATCCGCAGCGGAACCGGTCACGGTGCATCAGCGCGGAGCGGGTCAACGGCACCGTCGCGCGGTACGGGACCCGCACATAGGTCCGCAGCCGGATCACCGTCGGCACCGGCACCGCCGTCGCGGGCGAGTGGAACGCTCCCCCGGACTCGTCGGCGTGGACCGTGTCGGCACGTCCACGCAGGATCAGGACGACGGCGCGGCGGACGGTGACCGCGCTGAGCGGCTCGTACGTGGCGTTGAGCAGCAGCACCCGGCGGCGTGTCCACGTTCGTGACCCGGCCGCCTGCGAGGCCGGTCCGCCGTGGAGCCTCGTCACCTCGGTCGTCGTGGAATGTGACCTGTGCGTCATTCGACCTCCCGCCAGGCCCGCGTGAACAGGTTGACCTGCACAGTTCACCACGGACGCCGACGTCGTGCAGGGAAAATCCGACGCAAGACGGCCCGCCGGGGACCAGGCCGGCAGCGCGTCACGTTGAGGCACTCCGCGGTCGTGGGGACAATGGCGGCTGTGACTGGCGAATCCGGCAACTCCCCCGACCCGTCCCCGCGCAGCTTCTACGAGGAGATCGGCGGCTCGGAGACGTTCCGACGGCTCACCGAGGTCTTCTACACCGAGGTGGCGAAGGACGAGGTGTTGCGCCCGCTGTACCCCGAAGAGGACCTCGGACCCGCCGAGCGACGGCTCCGGATGTTCCTCGAGCAGTACTGGGGCGGCCCCCGGACCTACTCCGACGAACGCGGCCATCCGAGGCTGCGCATGCGCCACAACCCTTATCGCGTCGGCCCGATCGAGCGCGACGCCTGGCTGCGGTGCATGCACACCGCGATCGCCGCCATCGACGACGAGACCCTCGACCCGCCGCATCGGCAGGCGCTCGTCGACTACATGGAGATGGCCGCCCAGTCGATGATGAACTCGCCGATCTGAGGTCTCGCAGAAACCTTCTGCCGTTCGCCACCCGTACTCTCGACACGCCGACGACGCGCCGATTGACCTGGATTTCTCGCCGAAAACTCAGGTAAGGCAGAATGACCACGGTGAGCGATGAGACACCAGATGTTGTCCCCGCCGAGCCATCTGACGGGGGTCAGCCCGACGGCGCACACACCGTCGTACCGGAGACCTCGGGTACCGAGGGCAACGTGAGTGACTCGTCGGACGACACCCCCGAGATCGCCGGAGACGCACCGGATGCCGTGGCCGGTGTCGAGGTGATCGATCCCGCGACGACCGATCCCGAGGCCCTCGACGAGGAGGCCATCGAGGCCGAGGCCGACGCCGAACTCGATCCCGACGCCGAAACCGACGCGGCAGCCGGACCGTTCGAGACCGAGCCCGCGGAATCCGCGGACCCACAAGAGGACTTGGCGCCGGCGATCGTGCCGCAGCTGGATCCGACCGACACCACCTGGTGGAAGTCCGCGGTCTTCTACCAGATCTACCCGCGGTCGTTCTGCGACGCGAACGGCGACGGCGTGGGCGATCTGGCCGGTGTCATCGGCAAACTCGGATATCTCGAGCTGCTGGGCATCGACGCGATCTGGCTGAGTCCCATCATGACCTCGCCGATGGCCGACCACGGGTACGACGTCGCCGATCCGCGCGACATCGACCCGCTCTTCGGCGATCTCGCGACGTTCGACTCGCTCATCGCCGAGGCCCACGAGCGCGACATCCGAGTCACCATGGACCTCGTCCCGAACCACACCAGCGATCAGCACGAGTGGTTCCGCGCAGCACTGGCCGCCGGTCCGGGCAGTCCGGAGCGCGCCCGCTACATCTTCCGGGACGGTCGCGGAGAGAACGGCGATGAGCCACCGAACAACTGGCACAGCATCTTCGGCGGGCCGGCATGGACCCGGATCACCGAGGCCGACGGCAGCCCCGGACAGTGGTACCTCCACATCTTCGCCGCCGAACAGCCCGACCTGAACTGGGAGAATCCCGAGGTCTTCGAGGATCTCGAGAAGACGCTGCGGTTCTGGCTGGATCGCGGCGTCGACGGCTTCCGGATCGACGTGGCGCACGGGATGGCAAAGCCCGCGGATCTGCCCGACATGGATCTCACCACCACCGCTCTGCTCACCAACGACGACGACGATCCGCGGTTCAACAACTATGCGGTACACGACATCCACCGCAAGATCCGAAAGGTGCTCGACGAGTACCCGGGTGCCGCGAACGTCGGCGAGATCTGGGTCAACGACAACGAACGATTCGCGGAGTACCTCCGTCCCGACGAACTGCATCTCGGTTTCAACTTCCGACTCGCCAAGGCGCCCTTCGAGTCCGGCGCCATCCGCGAGGCCATCGAGAACTCGCTCGACGCCGTCCTCTCGGTGTCCGGCACCCCGACGTGGACGCTGTCCAACCACGACGTGGAACGAGAGGTGACGCGCTACGCCCCCGTCGACCCGGAGACCGGTGAACCCGACCTCGCACGCGGGACGCGTCGTGCGCGGGCGATGCTCGTCGTCGAGATGGCCCTGCCAGGAACGATCTTCCTCTACAACGGCTCCGAACTCGGTCTCCCCAACGTCGACGACCTACCCGAGGAGGTCCTCCAGGATCCGGTGTGGGAGCGGTCGGGTCACACCGAACGCGGCCGCGACGGATGCCGTGTCCCGTTGCCGTGGCAGGGCACCGAGCCACCGTTCGGCTTCAGCTCGTCGGCCGACACCTGGCTGCCGATGCCGGAGTCGTGGCAGTCGCTGACCGCCGAGGCACAGCTCGAGGATGTCGGCTCGATGCTGTCGCTGTACCGGGCAGCCATCGAATTGCGTTACGATCGAGCGGAATTCGCCGGCGAATCGATCGAATGGTACGAGGCCCCGGAGGGTTGCCTGGCATTCCGGCGGTCCGAGGGATTCCTGATCTGCGCCTTGAACGCGGGCGAGGTGCCGGTGCCGCTGCCACCGGGTGAACTGCTGCTGATCAGTTCGCCGCTGGTGGACGGCATGCTGGCACCCGACGCCGCCGCCTGGCTGGTCTGAGGACCGGTCAGAGAACCGTGACCGACAGGTCGCGATGACGACGCTGGTACACCGAGCCGTACCGGGCGTCTATCCGGATCCACGCCGCCGACAATCGGATCCGGACCGGCTCAGCAGCATCGATGTCCTCGACGGGCGAGGTCTCGGTGACCGCGCGCCCATCGCGGTCACGGATGAACCCCATCCCGGTCAGGGCGAAGAGCGACCGCATGGTGACCGCCGCGTGTAACGCGCCGTCCTCGGTCGAGACCTCGAGCACGTCCTGGTCGAGCAATCCCGTGGCGGGTCCATGAGCGCTGCCCTCGTCGCGCGCCACGCGGGCACCGTCACGTGCCAGACCGACGATGCTGCGCGCGGGCACGTCGTCGACGTGCCGGTAGCCGGCGGATACGGGAAGTGCACCGCGCCAGGCACTGTCGAGGGAGAACCCGGGATCGATCTGCGCGCCCGCGGGTGCGGCGACGAGCGCCGAGTGCAACGACGCGGCGTCGCAGACGATGTCGGCCGGCGCCACGCGTCCCGAGACCGCGCGGGTCGCGAGTACCTCGAACCCCGTGTGGGTCCACAGGCCGACCAGGCCGTCGGAGCGCGCCACGACCCGCACCACGGCGGCGTCGTCGAGCCTTCGGGCATGCGCGAGGAACGCCGATGCGTTGGACCGATCCGATTCCGCGATCTGGATGAAACGTTCCATCAGCGCGGCGTCGCTGACGTGTCGTCGGCGCGCCGGAACCGGTCTAGATAGTCCTTCTGCTCCGGGGTGAGCCGTGCGACGCGCTGCGCGCCGACGTCGAACGCGACGAGTTGGGTACTGGCGACGACTGCCGGTTTCGATTCGGGGTCGGCACCGGCGGGACGGACCTCATAACCGACGGTGAAGTCGACGGCGCGCAGGCGCTGGACGTACATGGTGACCTCGATCGGCCCCTCGGAGTGCCGCAACTGTGCCTGATACCTCACGTGCAGGTCGGCCACGAGGCAGCCGTCACGCAGTGACGCGGTGGGGCGGCCGTCGAGGAACAGCCACGGGATGCGCGCCTCCTCGAGCAGCGTGACCATCCGGGCATGGTTGATGTGCTGGTAGACGTCCATGTCCGACCATCGCACCGGGACCTTCACCACGTAGCCGTCGGCCGTCGCGGTTCCCGAGTCCTCGTTGAGCACGTGCGTCATCCCCTGTTCGGTCCGAGATCTCCTGGTACGACGCCGCCGGGCGCCGCGGATTCAACCCTACGCACGCCGTCCCGCGGCGCTCGCCGATGGGCGGCCGGACGCCGCCGGCTCAGGCCGGACCGATCTCGACCCGCAGGCCGTTGAGGACGGCGGTTCCCGACAGCGGATCGAGTCGTGTGCCGTCGTTGAGGTTGTTCACGTTGACGCCGGGCTCCACGGCTGCCACCTGGAGACGGGACCCGGCATCGTCATGCCCCCAGCCGTGCGGCATCGACGCCACGCCGGGTTTGATGTCGGTGGTGATCTCGACCGGGACGGTGAGTGATCCGCCTGCTCCGCGGACCGTCGCGAGCCCGTCGATGCCCAGCCGTGACGCATCGTCCGGGTGGATCTGCAGCGTGCACCGATTGGTGCCGCCGGTGAGCGCGGGCAGGTTGTGCATCCAGCTGTTGTTGGACCGCAGGTGCCGGCGTCCGACGAGGAGGAGCGACGCAGGGTCGCTGTCCGCCGGGTTCTCGGCGTCGACGGCGGCGCGCAGCCGGGCGAGATCGGCGATCAGCGGGTCCGGCGCCAACTCGACCTTCCCCGAGGCGGTGCGGAGCACGGTGAGCAGACGCGGCCGCATGGGTCCGAGGTCGATGCCGTGCGGAGCCGCCAGGACGTCGGCGAACGTGAGGCCCTCCCGGGCGCCGAACCCGTCCCCGTAGGCGCCGATGCGCAGCATCATGTCCAGGCGGCGCTGGTGGCCCGGGGCGTCGGGCAGCATCGCCACCAGCGACTCCACGTCGCGACCGGCGACCGGCGAATGCGGATCGGTCACCTCCTTGGCCAGGGTGGCGGCGATGACCTGCTCGTCGACCAGACCCGGATCGGCGTCGACGCCGACTCCGGACAGGCCCAGGATCAGACGGCAGACGATCTCGATCTCGTCGGGCCGCCCGTCGGGAAGCGGCAGCACCGGCAGCGAGTAGCGGACGGTGGCCCGCACGGCCAGGTTGTTGAGGATCGCATCGAAGTGCGGCGTCTGCGAGGGGCGCGGGGGCGGCAGGATGATGTCGGCGTGCCGGGTGGTCTCGTTCAGATACGGGTCGACGCACACGACGACGTCGGCGGCGTCGAGTGCGGTCGCCAGCCGGCCCCCGTCGGGCGCGGACAGCACGGGATTGCCCGCCACCGTCACCAGTGCTCGTAGCCGTCCCTCGCCGGGTATCTCGAACTCCTCGGCCATCGCGACCGCGGGCAATTCCCCCGCCACCTCGGGATGTCCCGACACCCGGCTGCGCCAGCGTCCGGTCCGGAAGCCCCGACCCGGGTGTGCCGGACGGGGTGCCGGCGCGGTCGGCGCCATCGGGAACAGAACACCGCCCGGTCGGTCGAGGTTGCCGGTGAGGACGTTCACGACGTCGATGAGCCAGCTTCCGAGAGTGCCGAATTCGACCGCCGTGGTACCCAGGCGCCCGTAGACCGCGGCCGACGACGACGCCGCGATCGCGCGGGCGAGCCCGCGGATGTCCTCCGCCGGCACGTCGCAGTACGGCGCGACCCGCTCGGGTGTGAGATCACCGATCTCCCTGCGCAGTTCGTCGACACCCTGCACATGGGGCCCGATGCCGCCGAGGTCGTCGGCGACGAGTCCCTCGTCGAACAGGCACGTGACGACACCGGCCAGCAGCGCGGCGTCGGTACCCGGTCGAGGTGCCAGATGGGTGTCGGCGAGCCGGGCCGTGCGGGTCCGCGCCGGGTCGATCACCGTGAGACGACCCCCGCGGTGCCGCAGGGCGTCCAGCTTGCCCGGGAAGTTCGCGGCGGTGGTCATACTGCCGTTGGAGACAACGGGATTCGCGCCGATGATCACCAGATGGTCGGTGCGGTCGAGGTCGGGGACGGCGAAGGTCCCGGCGTGACCGAAGAGGTAGCCCGAGGCGGCCTGTTTGGGCATCTGGTCGAGCGTGCCGGCGCTGAACACGTTGCGGGTGCGCAGCGCCCGGACCAGCAGGGGCGCGTACAGCGTGCCCGCGATCGTGTGGGCCGACGGATTGCCGAGGTAGAAGCCGACCGACGATCCCCCGTGATCGGCGATGACCCGCCCGAGGCGCTCGACCGCGAGCTCGAGCGCCTCGTCCCAGCCGACTTCGACGAATCGTCCATCGCGTTTGACGAGCGGGTTCCGGAGGCGGTCGGGGTCGTTGTCGAGCTGCGGGAAGCTCGCCCCCTTCGGACAGATGTAGCCGTGGCTGAACACGTCGTCGGCGTCTCCGCGGGCACCGGTGACGAACTCCTCGCCGCCGTCACCGGGATGGTGGTGGGAATCGACCACGAGGGTCAACCCGCAGGTCGCCTCGCAGAGCGGACAGATTCGCGGTGCCGTGCGCGTCATGTGCCCAGGCTAGGCCCGGAGATCGGGTCGGCGGGGGCGAAACGGATCAGCGAATCACCGCGGCGAAGCCGCTCACCTGATCACACTGCGAAGCCGCTCACCTGATCACACTGCGAAGCTGCCGCGCGGCGACCGACAGCGTCGCGAGGTCGAGCGTCCCGGTCTCCTCGATCTCCGCCAGGATGCTGCGGACACGGCTCAGCCGGTTCGACTGGGAGGACTCCCATTCCGCGATCTTGTCGGCGCTCGGTTCGTCGGGTTCGCTGACCTCCAGGATCTTGAGCGTGAGGGCACGCAGCGCGCCGTGCATGTCGTCGCGCAACGCCAGCCGGGCGAGCGCATGCCAACGGTCGCCGTAGTCGAGTCGGGACACCGCGGTGAGCAGTTCCTCGAGGCCGAAGTGTTCCATCACGGCGAAGTAGAGCTCACCGACCTCCTCGAGGCCGCGGTCGGAGATCTCGGCCGCGTCGATGATGTCGAGCAGGCAGAACCGGTGAAGGCTGACCGCGACGGCCTGCGCGAGGTCGGCGGGGACGCCCTTGTCGACGTATGTGTCCACCCGGTCGGAGATCTCGCGCAACGAGCTCTCCCCCAGCCAGCCGTCGATCAGCGCGGACAGCTGCGTGATCCGGCCGGAATAGCGCTTGATCTCGGCGGCCATGGCGAGCGGCTGCGGGCGGAACGCGAGCAGCCACCGCGACGACCGGAACAGCAGCCGGCGGACGTACAGCATCATCTCGTCGACGACCGCCGCCGGCGCCGGTGCGTGCCTGACACTCTCGAACACCTCGCGCATACCGAAGACCTCGTTGGAGACGACGTACGCGCGGACCCCTTCCTCCGTGGTGCATCCGGTGCCCTCGCCGAGCCGGAACAGATGGGTCATCCCGGCGTGATCGATGACGTCGTTGACGAGGGTGGTCGTGACGATCTGGCGGCGCAATCGATGCGAGTTGATCTGCTCGCCGAACTTCTCGCGCAACGCCTCTGGAAAATAGCGGGCCACTCGTGCGGCGAAGACATCGTTGTCGGGGAGGTCGCTGTCCAGCAGATCCGATTTCGCCTCGAGTTTGACGTGCGCCATCAAGGTCGCGAACTCGGGTGAGGTGAGTCCGCGATGCAACTCCCCGTCGAACCGTTTACGGAGCTCGCGCGCTTGTGGGAGGGCTTCGAGCCGCAGGTCGACGCCGCGTTCACGCGAGAGCTGGTCGAGCATCCGCGCGTGAACCTCCACCCGGGTCAGCTCGAAGGTGCGGCAGAACCCCAACTCCGAGTTCTGTGAGATGTTGTCGGCGAGAACGAGATCGGCGACGTCGTCGGTCATCGACTCGAGCAGCGGGTCCCGGTCGTCGGGCTCGAGCACACCGCTCGACACCGCAGAGTCGAGCAGGATCTTGATGTTGACCTCGTGGTCCGAGCAGTCGACGCCTGCCGAGTTGTCGAGCGCGTCGGTGTTGATCCGGCCGCCCGCGAGATCGAACTCGATCCGGCCGCGCTCGGTGACCCCGAGGTTGCCGCCCTCCCCGATCACCTTGGCCCGCACCTGATCACCGTCGACGCGGATCGCGTCGTTCGACTTGTCACCGACGCTCCCATGGGACTCCGTCGACGCCTTGACGTAGGTGCCGATCCCGCCGTTCCACAGCAGGTCGACCGGCGCGAGCAGGATCGCGCGGATCAGTTCGGGCGGTGGGAGCTCGTCGATGCCCTCCTCGATGCCGAGCGCGACCGCCATCTCCGCACTGACGGGTATCGACTTGCGGTCACGGGACCACACCCCGCCGCCCGCACTGATCAGGCCGGTGTCGTAGTCCGCCCACGACGACCGTGGCAGGTCGAACAGTCTGCGGCGTTCGGTGAAGGACCGGTCCGCGACCGGGTCCGGGTCGACGAAGATATGCCGGTGGTCGAAGGCGGCGACGAGGCGTATGTGCTCGCTGAGCAACATCCCGTTGCCGAACACGTCCCCGCTCATGTCGCCGATGCCGACGACGGTGAAGTCCTGCGACTGGGTGTCGAAGCCCATCTCGCGGAAATGCCGTTTCACCGACTCCCAGGCACCACGCGCGGTGATGCCCATGGCCTTGTGGTCGTAGCCGGCCGACCCGCCCGAGGCGAACGCGTCACCGAGCCAGAAGCCGTAGGACCGCGACACCTCGTTGGCGATGTCGGAGAACGCCGCGGTGCCCTTGTCGGCCGCGACGACCAGGTAGGTGTCGTCCTCGTCGAGGCGGACCACACCGCGCGCCGGGATGACCTCCCCGGTCGAGCGATCGATGTTGTCGGTGATGTCGAGCAGACCCGCGATGAACTGGCGATAGCAGGCGATCCCTTCGTCGCGCTGCGCATCCCGGTCCACGGCGGCGTCCCCGGTCGGTGCCGGCAGCCGTTTGACGACGAAACCGCCTTTCGCGCCGAGCGGGACGATGACGGCGTTCTTCACCGCCTGCGCCTTGACCAGCCCGAGGATCTCGGTGCGGAAGTCCTCTCTGCGGTCCGACCAGCGCAGGCCGCCGCGGGCCACTGCGCCGAACCGCAGGTGGACGCCTTCGACCCGGGGCGAGTACACGAAGATCTCGTGCAGCGGACGGGGTTCGGGGGTCTGCGGGATCTCGCGCGGCCGCAGCTTGAACGAGATGACCGGGCAGTACTCGCCTGGTCGGCCGTCGCCGGAATCCCGGTCACCGCCATCCCGATCGCCGACCGTGACGAAGTAGTTCGTCCGTGATGTTGCACTCATGACGGCGGCGAAGGCCGACACGACGCGGTCGGCGTCGAGACTCAGCACGGTGCCGATGTCCGCACGGAGTTGTTCACTCACCCGTTCCCGGCGTTCACGGTCGGCGGCGGACGGATCGAAGGAGGCCACGAACAACTCGACCAGCCCGCGCGTGATCCGCCGGTTACGACCCAGCACGTTCGCGACATGGGCTGTGCTGTAGGAGAATCCACACTGCCTCAGGTACTGACCGTATGCGCGCAGCATCGCCGCCGAACGCCAGTCCAATCCGCACCGGATGATCAGTTCGTTGTAGTCGTCGACTTCCGCGGCGGCGAGCCAGATCTGACGGAACGCCTCGGTGAAACGCTCCTCGAGGTCGTCGGCGTGATGGAGGTCCACCGACATCCCGGCAGCCAGTTCCACGATGAACTCGTACGCCCAGCAGACGGTGCCGTCGGCCCGGCGGATCTCGTACGGATGCTCTTCGAGAACGTCGAGGCCGAGACTGTGCAGCACCGGTAGGACGTCGGTGAGGGTCGCCGACTCCCCACACAGATAGAGGGTGAACCGCCAACGGGCATGGCCGTTCGGCCCGCGCTCCTCGGTGGCGTCGAGCGTCACCGCCAGTGCTCCCGGTTCGAGTGCGACGACTCGTATCAGGTCCTCGAGGGCATCGTGCGGTTCACGGAGTTCCTTGTAATCGTCGGAGAGCGAGGGCAATTGTCGCAGAACGAGTTCGGGGCCGCCGCCGAGGTTTTCCAAGCGGCCGCCGAGGTCCGCGGCCAGTTCACGGACACGTTCGTCCCATCCGCGGATCGCCGTCGCGAGCGCCGCCTGCATACGGGCGTGCGCCGGTGATCCGGTGTCGACCGAACCGAGCTCGGACGCGGTGGCCGGCTCGATACACACCAGCACCTGCAGGAGCGCGAGTGGCATCTCACTCACTCGAGCGGTGTATTCCAGTGCGCTGCCGTGCAATTCGTCCATCAGGGCCCGTTCGAGGGCCAGTCGGCTCTGCGTGTTGTACCGGTCTCGCGGCAGGTAGACGAGGGCCACCGCGGTCTTACCGTCGACGCTCGTGCGCACGAACAGCCGCAACGACCGGGTCGCGACCGCGTCGAGCATCTCGGTGACGCGTCTGGTGAGCTCCTCGGTGGTGGAGGCGAACATCTCCACCAGCGGATAGTTCTGCAGCAGCTCGATCATGGACTGGCCGGCGAAGGAATCCTCGTCGACCCCGGCACCTGCGAGGACGTCGTGCACCTTGGTGCGCAGCACCGGGACGTCGAGCACGGTCTGGTGCAGGCCGGACGAGGTGAGCGTGCCGAGGAAGCGGTGTTCGCCGTCGTGGTTTCCCTGCCGATCGAACGCCGGGACCTGGAGCAGCACAGGAAAATTTGACCGCTGGATGCCGGTGGCGACGTAGACACGACTCGCTTGCGGCAGCAACGGTCGCGCGGTGACCGACGGGAAGTCGCGAGTGATCGAGTCGGTACGCCACACGCCGAGTCGTTCATCGGCGTCGGCGAGACCGTCGGTTCCCACCCGCGTGTAACCGAGCGGGTGGAAGTGGTTCCCGGAGAACCACTCGAGGAGCTTCGAGTATTCGAAACGATCCGAGTCGGAGATGCCGGTCGACCCGCCCAGCGGGGCGACCGACAGATCTGCCGCGCACGACGTCATCCGCGACCTCATCCGGGTGGCGTCGTGATCGACGTCGCCCACCCGGGACACGACCTCGAGGAGATCGGAACGGAGCGCCTGCGGATCGACATCGGGATGCCCGGCGAGTCCGCCGACGAAGATCCACGACTCCCAGCGGGCGCCGGGTACGTCGTCGATCGCCTCGAGTCCGCCGTCGGCGTCGCGCCGGACCGGCATCACCGGGTGATCCATCTTCCCGATGGCGAGGTCATGCGCCTCGACGGTGGCGAGCACCGCCTCGACCAGCAGGGGCATGTCGTCGTTGACGACGACGATCTCGACCGCGCCGCCGGCGTCGACGGCGACTTCGACGAGAGCCTCGCCGGGGTCGCGCCGAGTCGCGACGTCAAGGTGACGCACCACCTGCTCGGCACTGTCCGTCGCCGAGCCGTCGGCCCGCGACTTGAAGTAGTGGTTCACCGCGTCCGGCACGAGTGACGTCACATCGCCGATGCTAGTCACCCGTGCCGGACGGGGATGGGATTAATCGCGAGTGAGTTTGCGGTGGGTCACCCGGTGCGGACGGGCCGCGTCGGCGCCGAGGCGCTCCACCTTGTTGGCCTCATACGCCTCGAAGTTGCCCTCGAACCAGAACCACTGTCCTTCTTCGACGTTGCCCTCCCACGCCAGGATGTGGGTACAGGTGCGGTCGAGGAACCAGCGGTCGTGGCTGATGACCACGGCGCAGCCGGGGAAGTTCTCGAGGGCGTTCTCAAGCGAACCCAGGGTTTCGACGTCGAGGTCGTTGGTCGGCTCGTCGAGGAGGATCAGGTTGCCGCCCTCTTTCAGGGTGAGCGCGAGGTTGAGACGGTTGCGCTCACCACCGGAGAGGACCTCCGCCTTCTTCTGCTGATCCGGCCCCTTGAAGCCGAAGGCACTGACGTAGGCGCGCGACGGCATCTCGTTCTGGCCGACCTCGATGTAGTCGAGTCCGTCGGAGACGACCTCCCAGACGTTCTTCTTGGGGTCGATGTTGGCGCGCGTCTGGTCGACGTAGCTCAGCTTGACCGTCTCGCCGACCTTCACGGTGCCCGAGTCGGGTTGCTCGAGACCGACGATGGTCTTGAACAGCGTGGTCTTACCGACGCCGTTGGGGCCGATGACGCCGACGATGCCGTTACGCGGCAGGGTGAAGGACAGGTCCTTGATGAGGACGCGGCCCTCGAAGCCCTTGTCGAGGTGGGAGACCTCGACCACCACGTCGCCGAGACGCGGCGGCGTCGGGATCTGGATCTCCTCGAAGTCGAGCTTGCGCGTCTTCTCCGCCTCGGCGACCATCTCCTCGTAGCGGGACAGGCGGGCCTTGTTCTTGGTCTGGCGCGCCTTGGAACCGGAACGAACCCAGGCGAGCTCTTCCTTCAGGCGGCGCTGCAGCTTCTGGTCCTTCTTGCCCTGGACCTCGAGCCGCTCGGCCTTCTTCTCCAGGTAGGTGGAGTAGTTGCCCTCGTAGGGGTGCAGCTTGCCGCGGTCGACCTCACAGATCCACTGCGCGACGTGATCGAGGAAGTACCGGTCGTGGGTCACGGCCAGGACGGCGCCCGGGTAGCTCGCGAGGAACTGCTCGAGCCACAGCACCGACTCGGCGTCGAGGTGGTTGGTGGGCTCGTCGAGGAGCAGCAGGTCGGGCTTCTGCAGCAGCAGCTTGCACAGCGCGACGCGGCGACGCTCACCGCCGGAGAGATGCGTGACCGGGGAGTCCGCGGGCGGGCAGCGCAGCGCGTCCATCGCCTGCTCGAGCTGTGAGTCGAGGTCCCAGGCGTCGTTGTTGTCCAGGTCTTCCTGGAGCTTGCCCATCTCCTCCATCAACTCGTCGGAGTAGTCGGTGGCGAGCAGTTCGGCGATCTCGTTGAAGCGGTCGAGCTTGACCTTGATGTCGCCCATACCCTCTTCGACGTTCTCCTTGACCGTCTTCTCCTCGTTGAGAGGGGGCTCCTGCAGGAGGATGCCGACGGTGGCGTCGGGGTCGAGGAAGGCCTCGCCGTTCGACGGCTGGTCGAGGCCCGCCATGATCTTCAGGATCGACGACTTACCCGCACCGTTGGGACCGACGACGCCGATCTTGGCGCCCGGGTAGAAGGACATGGTGACGTCGTCGAGGATGACCTTGTCACCGTGCGCCTTGCGCACCTTCTTCATCGTGTAAATGAACTCTGCCACGGAGAACTCCTTCGGACCTGCTCGATGCCGGGGTGGATGTCAGCACTGGATGCTCTGGCGCACGCTCGGGCGATGCGCATACATGGCCCCCCAGCCTAGTGGTCGGCCCCGGTGGGCTCGCCGCCCGGTGACCCCGCCGCGGGTCCTGCGGTGCGCATTTGGCCGGATGCCGCGCGCGATGCGCGGTTTGTCGCAACAATGATCCTCGTCGGCTGGTGCCGGCGACGGGTGTGGGTGCAGCGCCGGCGAGCACACGTGCGGCACTGGGGGGCAGCGCCATGGGAGTGTCATGCACTCGGTGGGCAGATGGACCGTGGTTGTGGTCGTGGGTGTGATCGTCACCTCTCTGGGTGCGGTCGGCGCCTGTTCCGCGGCCCCGCGGGAGTGCCCGTCGACCATCTCCCCGCTGTACGGCCCGCCCGGTCCGTGCCTGCGGTTCGGGGTCACGACGCCGAACGGTCCGCTCGAGCCCGCCGACGTCGCCGCGGTCACCCGGGTGACCGGAGTGGCCCCCACGGTCAACATGTTCTTCGAGGACTTCACCGCGATCCCGCCGATCGCCGCGCTGAACGCCGTGGTCGGTTCCGGGGCCGAGCCGATCGTCACCTGGGAACCCTGGCGGCACCTCGGTGACGGCACCTACGACCGGTCCGCGTTCTCGATGTCGTCGATCGTCGACGGGACGCACGACGACTACCTGTACCGCTGGGCCGACGAACTCGTCGCCTGGGGTTCGACGGTGTACCTGAGGTTCGCCCACGAACCCAACGGCGACTGGTACCCGTGGAGTCCGGCGGGCGGGACCCCGCCGGAGCTGTACATCGCGGCGTGGCGGCACGTCCACGACCTGTTCGCGTCGAAGAACGCGGCGAACGTGAAGTGGGTGTGGGCGCCCAACGTCCCGATCTCCGACGCTCCCCTGTCCCGCTGGTATCCCGGCGACGACTACGTCGACGTGCTGGGCGTCGACGGATACAACTGGGGTTCGGTACCCGGCCACCGATGGACGTCGCCGAAAGAACTGTTCGGTTCGTCTCTCGACCAGCTGCGGGACCTCGCCCCGGGCAAACCCGTCCTCGTCACCGAAGTCGGGTGCGCCGAGGCAGGCGGCTCCAAGGCGGACTGGATAGCCGATCTGGTCAGCTATCTCGACGAGGCCGACGGCGTCACCGGCTTCGTCTGGTTCGACCACGACAAGGAAGCGGATTGGGGTTTGACGAGTTCAGCAGCAGCGGGCCAGGCGATGGCGCGCGCGCTCGGGAAAGTGGGGCTTCGGTGACGGACGTGCGGTATGACGCGGCGGGTGCGGACACAGCGGGGGCCGGTGGCCACGGGATCGATGCGGCCGATGCGTTCATCGAGCCCGCCGTCGAGGAGGCACGCCTGCGTGCGGTGGAACAGCTCAATCTGCTCGACTCCGAGCCCGAGGACCGGTTCGCGCAGATCACCCGCATGGCCAAGGGGTGTTCGGGGTACCGATGTCGACCGTCTCGCTCCTCGACCGGGACCGCCAGTGGTTCAAGGCGGTCGACGGAATCGACATCCAGGACCAGCCGCGTGAGGAGTCGGTCTGCCAGGTGACGGTCGCGCGGGCGTACTCCCAGCCCGCCGAGCCGGCGCTGGTGATCGAGGACGTCTCCGCGATCCCCTGCTTCGCCGAGATCCCCCAGATCGCCGCCGACGGCGGGATCCGGTTCTACGCGGGGTATCCGCTGTACGGGCCCGGCGGCCACCCGGTGGGGACCTTCTGCGTGTACGACACCCGGCCCCGGCAGTTGACCGCCGACCAGCTCACCGCGTTCCGGGAGCTCGCGGCGTGGGCACAGCGCGAGATCGAGAACTCCGACGACCTCGAACGCGCCGCGCAGGTCCAGCGGCGGTTGCTCCCACCGCCGCTCGGCGCGGTGCCCGGTTATTCGATCGAGGCGATGTGCCTGCCGGCTTTCGCGGTCGGCGGCGACTTCTACGACCACTACCGCTGCCGTGACGGACTCGTGTTCACCGTCGCCGATGTCATGGGCAAAGGGCTGGCCGCCGCGATCGTCACCGCCACCGTGAAGTCGGCGATGCGCGCTACGTCACGGGCGTTCGACGCCGCCCGGACGGAGGCCCCCGGGCCCGATCTCGGCGAGGTCGTCGGCACCGTTACCGACCAGCTCGCCGACGACTTCGCCGGGACGGAGACGTACGCGACCCTGTTCCACGCCCGTCTGCGCACCCGGGACGGCCACGTGGAGTACATAGACGGTGGGCACGGACTCGCGACCGTGCGCCGCAGCGACGGACGGTGCACGATCCTGCGCGGCCGCGGCCTCCCGATCGGCATCCTGCCCAATGACACCTGGCGGTCGGCCGCCGTCGACCTCGCCCCCGGCGACATGCTCGTGATCGCCTCCGACGGCGTCCTGGATCTCGTCGACGAGGACGCGACCGAACTGCTCCGGTTGCTCTCCGCCGCAGGCACTCCCGCGGAGGTCCGGGCGAGGGTCGACGATCTCGTCGCCGCCCGGCCTGCGGTCGACGACGTGACCCTGATCGCGGTCCGGCGCGACGAGGCCGGATGAGCGAGAGCATCGAGGAGGCCACCCTCGCCCGGACCGCCCCGTCGCCGTGGCTACGGCTGCTCATCGTCGTCGCCGCGATACTCGGGCTCAACTACATCGTGTGGCGCTGGCTCGCCTCGGTGAACTGGGACGCCTGGTGGATAGCCGTTCCCCTGGTGGTCGCCGAGACCTACAGCCTCATCGACTCGCTGCTCTTCGGACTCACCATGTGGAAGCTGCAGCACCGCCCCGATCCACCGCCTCCTCCGGCGGGGGCCACCGTCGACGTCTTCATCACGACCTACAACGAGCCCATCGAACTCGTGATGAAGACCGCCCTCGCCGCGAAGGCCATCACCTATCCGCACACCACATGGATCCTCGACGACGGTGACCGCGCCGATCTCGCCGCCGAGGCTGCGCAGGCAGGGGTGAAGTACCTGACCCGGTCGTCGAGCTGGCTGGACAAACCGAGACATGCCAAGGCGGGCAACCTCAACAACGCCCTGATGCAGACCGAGGGCGAGTTCATCCTGATCCTCGACGCCGACCAGGTTCCCGAACCCCAGATCCTCGACCGCACACTCGGTTACTTCCACGACGAGAAGATGGCGCTCGTCCAGACCCCGCAGTACTTCGTCAACGTGCCGCCGTCGGACCCGCTGGGTTCGCAAGCACCCCTCTTCTACGGCCCGATCCAGCAGGGCAAGGACGGCTGGAACGCCGCGTTCTTCTGCGGCTCCAACGCGGTCCTGCGTCGGGAGGCCTTGATGCAACTCGGGATCACCCAGTACGTCAGAGCCGTCGAGGACGGCGTCGACCGCGCTCTGCGGACCGCGCGGACCGTGCTGCGGAAGACCCGCCGGCGGATCGGTGACAACCCGACCGCACTCGCCGCGCTCGACGAGGTGAATGCCGCGGTCCGGGAAGCGCGGGGTGCGCTGAAGAAGCGTGAACCACTGGCCGACGTGACCTATCGCTTCCAGGCGCGCGTGGACGAGGCCGCACGAGGACTCGTCGACGCCGACGTCGAGGCGATGCGGGCCGACCTCGAGGCGATCGAGGCCCTCACCGAGTTCAGCGAGCAGGAAGCCGGCGCCGGGTCGCTCGACTACGACGCCCTCGCGGTGCTCGCCGATCGCGAATGGTCCCCGCTCGGTGCCATCGAATCGATACGGGCACTGGTGGCCGCCGTCGATGTCGGTAGATCCGATGAGGCGCAACCGATGCTGCCGCTCGCGACCATCTCGGTCACCGAGGACATGGCGACCTGTATGCGGCTACACGCCCTCGGCTGGAACTCCGCCTACCATCACGAGAACCTCGCGTACGGTCTCGCCCCTGAGGACCTGAAAACGATGCTCACCCAACGGCTTCGGTGGGCCCAGGGCACCATCCAGGTGATGTTGCGCGAGAATCCGCTGGTCCAGAAGGGACTCACCATCACCCAGCGACTCATGTACTGGGCGACGATGTGGAGCTACCTGGCCGGCTTCGCGGCGATCGCCTACATCGCCGCACCCGTGGTGTACCTCGTGCTGGGTGTCCTCCCCGTGCAGGCATACAGCTGGGACTTCTTCCTCCGGCTCATCCCCTTCCTGCTGGTCAACCAGCTGCTGTTCCTCGTGGTGGCCCGCGGGACCCCGACCTGGCGTGGGCAGCAGTACAGTCTGGCGTTGTTCCCGGTCTGGATCAGGTCCTGCACCACCGCATTCCGCAATGTCTATCTGAACAAGCCGCTGGGCTTTGCCGTGACACCGAAGACCAAGCAGTCCCAGGACGCGTTGCCCTGGCATCTGGTTCGTCCGCAGTTGGCGGCGATGGTGCTGCTCGTGGTGGCGTCGGTGATCGGCATCGTGCAGCTGTGGCGGGGCGCCATCTCCGTTCTGGGGGTCGGAGTCAACCTGTTCTGGGTACTGTTCGATCTGGTGATCCTGAGCGTGGTCATCATGGCGGTGCGCTACCGCGGCCCCGACGCAGACCCTGAAACCGAGAGGTAGTGATGACGAGATTCGCGAGTCGTGCCGTCGACGGCGATGCCGTGGCGATCAGGCCGGAGGGACGGCTCAACATGGTCGCCGCCCCCAAGCTGCGCGATCAGTTGCACGAACTCGTCGGCGCCGGATCTTCCCGCATCGTCGTCGATCTGTCCGGTACGGAGTTCATCGACTCGTCCGGTCTGGGTGCCCTCGTGTCCGGCCTGAAGATCGCGCGACAGGCTGGTGGCGACCTGCGGATCGCGGCTCCCACCGAACAGGTCGTCACCGTTCTCGAGTTGACCAATCTCAATCGGGTTCTGCGCGTTCACGAGTCCGCGGACACCGCGTTCGGTCCCGAGTGAGAGCCGACGGGTCACTCTCATGACCGAGACCGGCGGGAGGCGGGTTCTCGACGAGGTCACCTCGGACGAGACCCTCGAGCACATTCACGAGTTGCTCGCGGATCTGTTGCGCGCCTGCCCGATCGACGACATGGACGCCATGCAGTTCGAACTGGCCCTGGCCGAGATCGGCGCGAACATCATCGAGCACGCCCGGGACGGCAGCCGGGTGAGCCTGCGACTCGAACTCGAGGTCGCCGCGGACCGGATCGAGGGTCGCTACAGCGACGATGGTCACCCGGCCCGCGTCGATCTCGACGCGGTGAGCCTGCCCGACGACGTCGCCGAGCGTGGCCGCGGGCTCGCCATCGCCATCCAGATCCTCGACGAGTTGTCCTACCGGCGCGCCGACGGCCACAACCACTGGCGACTGGTCCGCAACCGGACCGCCTGAGGTCTCATGCAGCCGACGGGGTTTCCGTCGCCCGCCGGTCGTCGACCGGCGCCGCGGCCTCGACGACCCGTTCCGACGACGGCGTGCCCCGATAGGTGACGATGCAGCGGCTCAGGTCGAGTCCCACTGCGACGGCGGTCATCTCGAGGTCGGAGCGGCGCGAACCGTCGGCCGCGGGATATTCGTTGGTCTTGATCTGACCGTGGGCCATGACCGGGCGACCCTTCGCGATGGCAAGGCCGACGCCGGCGAGGAGTCGGCGCCAGCAGCTCACCGTCAGATACAGCGTCGGCCCGTCCATCCACTCGCCGGTGCGCTTGTCGATGCGGCGCGAGGTGCAGGCCACGCGGAACGAGATCACGTCCTCGCCGGTGGTGGTCTGGCGTCGGCGGGGCTCGGACACAACGGTTCCTATGACAGTCGTGTACGTCTCAAACATGGTCGTCTCCTACTGGTGTCGGCCACGGGAAGTGTGGCCGCATCAGCATCTCGCCGGACGAGGGTCGGAGACGGGGACCCGATCGGGCTGTGGAGAACTCTCTTCGGGTTACCCACAGATCGCCGGTGCCTCTGGCGTTTCGCCCATAGGATCGCGAAATGCGAGCACGAGTCTTCCTGGTGGGTCTGATCGCGGCGGCCACGATGTTGGTTGCGCCGCCCTTGTCCGCGGCGGCACCGGCCCCCGGGTTGTCCGGACTGACCGACGCGATCGCCGGCCGCCTCGCCCTGGCGGACACTGTGGCCGCGACGAAGTGGGCGTCCGGCGCGGCCATCGACGATCCGGCACGCGAACAGATCGTCCTCGACACCGTGTCGCAGCTGGCCCTCGATCGGGACCTCGACCCCGCCTACGTACGCGGCGTGTTCCGCGACCAGATCGAGGCGAGCAAGACCGTGCAGCGCGGGCTGTTCGCCCAGTGGCGGCTACCCGGGCAGACGGCCCCACCCGCGACACCGGATCTCGGTCCGGTCCGGGCGGCGATCAACGAGTTCAATGTTGCGATCGTCGACGAACTCGCGGCGACCCACGGCCTCGTGACGACCCTCCGATGCCCTCCGGAGCTGACCGTCGCGACCACGCGCACCGCCGCCGGCATCGGTTTCGATCCGCTCCACGTCGCCGCGCTGGTCCAGGCCGGGGCATCCGTCTGTGCGGTCTCGACCGGCTCGAGCTGAGGACCGTGACGAGTCAGCCGCGCTTGTTGAGTTCCTTGAGCATGTCGTTGTAGCTCTCGAGTTCGGCATCGTGGTCGCGGATCGCGTTGCGGTCGTAGCGTTTGGCCTGGCGGGTGTCGCTGCGCTGCCACTGGACCAGCAGCGCCAGCATGATGACGACGAGGGGGATCTCGCCCGCAGCCCAGGCGATTCCGCCGCCGACGCGCTGGTCGTCGAAGAGGTTGTAGGTCCACGGCAGGTGCAGGCCGCGGTAGTAGCTCTCGGCGATGACGGCGGTGGTCATCATCAGTGCCACCCCGAAGAAGGCGTGGAAAGGCAAGGAGCCCAGCACGATCCCCAGTTTGGCCACGGGTTTCACCTGACGGGGCGCGGGGTCGATGCCGATGACGAGCCAGTAGAACAGGTAGCCGCTGAGCAGGAAGTGCAGGTTCATCAGCAGGTGTGCCGCGTGGTACTGGACCACCGCCTCGTACAGGCCGCCGAGGTAGAGGATGTAGAAGCTGCCGACGAACATGACGGCCGCAATCAGCGGGTGCGTGAGGATGCGCGACGGCGCCGAGTGGACACCTGCCTGAATCCACTCGCGCGGCCCGGGTGGGTTGCCGCGGCCGGCGGGTGGCAGCGCGCGGAGTGCCAGGGTCACCGGACCGCCCAGGACCAGCAGCACGGGGATCATCATCGACATCAGCATGTGGGCGATCATGTGGATGCTGAACATCGCCGGGCCGTATCGACCGAGACCCGACGAGGTCGCCAGGAGAAGCAGCAGACATCCGAGGAGCCACGCGAAGGTGCGGCCGATCGGCCAGTCGTCGCCGCGGCGCTTCAACCGCACGACGCCGCGGATGTACACGAGTGCCAGGACGATGGCGGCGAGACCGAAGATGAGGTCGAAACGCCAGTCGGTGAAGAACCGGGCGAAGGTCGGCGGACTGTCGATGTCGTAGCCGATGGTGTTCTCGACCGCGGAGACGTTCGCAGTGTCCAGGGCCGGCGGCGGGGTCCGGCTCAGGCCTACCGCCAGACCGAAGGTGGCCGCGAAGACGGCCAACTCCACGAGTCCGAACCGCACCAACAGCGAGGGCCGTTCCTCCAATTCGAGCTGCGCGATGGTCACGCGGCGGTGCCACGCACCGAGAGCTCCGAGCACGACGAGCGCCGCGACCTTGGCGAGGACGAGCTGACCGTAGGTGTCGGAGAAGAGCTGATCGAGGGGCACGCGGACAGCGGCGTTGATCACGCCGCTGAGGCCGACGACGATGATGCACCAGAAGGCGACCCGGGAGAAGCGTCGAACAGCCAGTGCACGCCAACGGCCCGACGCGAGCGCATAGACCACGACGGCGGCGAGACCACCGAGCCACAGCGTCGCCCCGACCAGGTGCAGGATGAGGCTGTTGGTGGCGATGTCGTGGTTGCCGCCCGACGACGAGTGCCCGGCGAGCGCCGACGGCATCAGGCTGAAGATCATGAACACGATGACCGCGACCGTCGGACCCCACTTGAGGACCATCCGCGCGATGACTGCGGCGACCAGGGCGAACACCGCCGTCCAGAACCAGGTGCGCACCTCGGCGACCTGGCCGTATGCATTGATCAGGTTGGCCGGTTTGATCGCCTCCGACAGCGGCGACCCGCTGACCTCCGACGCCGAGAGCGGCATCAGCAGCAGCGCGCACACCGACCACACCAGTGCCGATGAGGCTGCGATCCGGATGGCGCGATAGCCGCCGACGTCGAGCACGTGGTCGGACTGCGGTGGCACGAAGAACGCGGCGAACACTGCACACCCAAGGGCGATCGCGGCCGCGAACTCACCGATCGCCGTGAGCGTCGGAAGACCGTAGGTCGTGAGCGGCCCCGGGTCGGGGACGCCGGTCAGCTTGAGGGCGGTGGACGCGGACACGGCGGTGACGGCGACGGCCACGATCGCGGCGAGCCATCCCAACGCCCAGAGGACCGCGGAGACGACGCCGCGCGGTTCGTTCATCGCGTCGCGATTCTGATCCGGCGAGGCGGACGTCGACGTGCGGGTCATTACTCAACTGTAGGTCCGGGCACGGATGACACACCGTCCGACCTGGTGACGCCGTGGTGTGCGGCACACCTGCAGCGGGTGTGGAGTCATGTCGTAAACTCCATGTGCCCGACGCCACGTGCGCCGGTCAGCCTCCGTAGCTCAGGTGGATAGAGCAAGGGCCTTCTAATCCCTAGGTCGCAGGTTCGAGTCCTGCCGGGGGCACCATCACATTTGTGCCGACCTCCGGTCGGAGTCACGTCCTCCGTGCGGATGTCAGCGCGGCTCGAGCCGGAAGATCGGAATCTGACGGCCGATCGATGCAGCCTTCACCCGGTACTCGGTGTAGCCGGAGAAGACACGGTCGGCGAGTCCGAAGAGGCGATCGCGTTCGTCGGTGTCGATGACTTCGGCAGCGCGGAATCTCTCGTCTCCGAGCTCGCACTCCGGGTGTGCCTTCAGGTTGTGATACCAGTGCGGATGCCTGTCCCCGCCGCCGTTCGACGCGATGAGGATGACGTCCGGCCCGTCGTGGAAGTACGCGAGCTGAACCTCTCTCCTCAGCCCCGACCTGGCGCCGGTGGTCACGAGCGGAGCGGTGGCCATCGCGCCGATGATCCACAAATAGCGCCCCCCGGTGGCTCGATAGATGTGCGGATCGAGCCGGTGGCCGTAGCGGAGGGCATAGCCTCTGCCCCACCGTGACCGTCCGAATCGCTCGTTGGCCCGGTAGACGAAGCTCCGTTTCATCGCCGGATCGACGTCGTGCAGGGGCACGAATCTGACAATAGTCCCCGAAAACAGTCTGTTAACTGCTCTTTTCGTACTACCTTCTCTGCACTACCAGGGGTCGCTCAGAGTCCGAACGGAGCCGCGTAGCGGACCGTCCCGGACGGGACGTCGCTGCCGTCGAGGCTGAGCACCATCAGGGCCTCTTCGGGCACCTCGATGCTCAGCCGGACGCCGTGGTCGACGGCTCGTCGGAAGCCGAAACGCGGGTAGTAGTCAGCGTGACCGAGCACAACGACGGTGCTCTCCCCCATCGCACGCGCGGCGTCGAGGGCCGCGATGATCGTTGCCGAACCGGCACCCGTGCGCTGGTGCGCAGTGACCACCGAGCAGGGCGCGAGGCAGAGCGCCGGGGCGTGACCGATGTGACACCGCGTCAACAGTGCGTAGCCGACCGGTCGATCGTCGTCGTCGACGGAGACCATGGACAGTCCGTCGATCCACGCCGGGTCGGCTCGCAGTACGTCGACCAGCTCGGCCTCCTCCGGCCTCTCGAAGGCGTCGGCGTTGATCTCGTGGACGCGGGCGACGTCGTCAGCCCGCTCCGCTCTCGTACGCCAGGCCTGCTGCGGCATCGGTGTCTCCCGTCCGGTGTGGCTGAGTGTCCCCAAACGTAGCCCCCGGACACTTTCGCGGCGAAACCCTTTTCGGAACCGGCGAGGCGCGCCGCGCGTCCAAGAATCGCACCACCTCTCCGGGTGGTCGCAGTCCTCGAGGATCACGCCACGGAGGATCATGACGCTCCCGTTCACCATTCCCACTCTCCCACTTCGGATTCCATCGCCCGACCGCGGAAACCGGACGCCCGACGACACTTTCGGGGTGTCGCCGGCCGAGATCGAGGGAGTCGTCACCTCGTGGCGCGCCAACGGCATCGCCGTCCACGCGATCGACACCGCGGCCATCGGCGACGCCCGGGGCTCGTCGAGTCGGGTCGCGCATGCACTTCGCGACACGGCCGAACCCGCACGACGCGCCGCCGAGTCGATCGGAAACCGTCTGATCGCGATGAGCGAGATCCTCGACGCCTTCGTGTCGACGACGATCACCACCGACACCCGAGCCGCGTCGAAGCTCGACTCGCTCCGGAATCGCTGATGCGCCCGACGATCTCGGCGTTACGCAGGTGGGACCCGCAGTCCTTCTGCGACGCGGGAACGGCGGCCGCAGTCACCGCCGAGACCCTCGACACCGGACTCGACCGCGCCGTCGCGAGGTTCGATTCCGCCGCGGCTTGGCGTGGCCGAACCCACGACGCCGCACATCGACGGATCTGGCAGGAGCACGATCACGCCGGCGAGGTCCGCAACGTCCTGCAGATGATCGCCGACGAGGCCTCCGACGCCGGGACCGATCTCACCCACGCCCGCGATCACGTCCTGCGACTCGTCGACGCCGCGACCGATGACGGGTTCCTCGTCGCCGACGACGGGACCGTCACCCATCCCGATCCCCTTCGCGACCTGACCGCCGCCGAGCTCACCGACAGCATCGACTCGGGACTCACCACGATCGACACCCTCGACGAACGCTACGGCGCCCGACTCGTCGGGTTCGCCGCCGATCTCGCATCGATGGTCGACGGCCAACCCGAGGTCACCCTGCCCGGCAACCGAACGATGGACGCCGACGCCGCGGTACGCACCCTCGAGAGCTTGACGCCCTCCCAGATCCGCACCGTTCTCGAACGAATGGCACCCGACGACGTTCGCCGCCTGGTGCAGGCGAATCCACATGTCATGGGCAACCTTCCGGGCGTTCCCTTCGACCTCCGCATTCAGGCCAACGAGATCAACATCCGCAACGCCCTCGTCGACGAGATCCAGGCCGGCCGGGGCGAGGGCCGTCGAGCGCGAACGCTGCGAGACATGTTGACGCAGACAAGCGATCCGACCGCTCCGGTGCCTCACGCCGGTGACGACGGCCTGGTCGAGCGGCAGTTCGTGACCTTCGTGAACACACCGCGGGGTCGCACCGTCGAGATGATCGGATCTCTGCGTCCCGGTATCAGGAACGTCGCCACGTACGTCCCGGGAACGGGCACCACCGTCGACACCGCCGGCGGCGACAACCGTCGTGCCGCAGCCGAACTCGCCGCCCAGACCAACGGGCCGGTGTTCCTCTACCTCGACGGTGATCTGCCGAGAGATCTTCGCGCCGCCACGAGTCCGGCCTTCGCCGCCGCCATGGCGCATCGGCTCGCACTGTTCGGATCCGAACTCGACGCCGAGATCGCCCACCATGCGCCCGGGGCGAGCACCACCTACATAGGCCACTCGTACGGCGGATCGGTCGTCGGCACGGCCGAACAACTCGGACTGACACCGGATCGCGTCATCTATGCGTCGTCGGCCGGCACCGGAGTGCACGATCTGCCCCACCCGGGCGGCGTCGAACGTTATTCACTGACCTTCCCGGGCGATCCGATCCACTATGCGCAATCCCTACCCGGCAATCCACATGGCTCCGACCCCGATTCCGCACCCGGCGTGCGGCGGTTGGACACCGGCACCGTCGAGATCGACGGCCGCCGGTATGACAGCGGGGTCAAGACACATGGCGGCTACTGGAACGACCCGGACTCGACGGCCTTCCGGAACATGGTGAAGGTCATCACCGGTCAACCGCCCGAGCTCTATGTCCCGCGAAAGCCCGATGTGCCCGAGCTCCCGCCACCTCCACCCGGTGCCGCGTTCGCCCCGCTGTGGTGGCTGTATCTGCTCAACGACCGCGCCGACGGCGACGTGGACCTGCCGGGCCCCATCCCCGACATACCACTGCGACTCCCGTGGTGACCGCCGTCCATCGGTCGATCAGCTCTTGTCGGGAACCACCGTCCCCCGCCAGCCACCGATGATCCGCATGGAGTGATAGATCACCAGTGCGGCCACCGAACCCAGCGAGATCCCCGCGAACACCAGATCGCCGATCTGCCAGGTGTAGTCGGCGATGCCGATGATGAGCGGAATCGCGGCGGTGAACTGGTTGATGGGCTTGGAGAAGTCGACCTTGTTGGTCACCCAGATCTGGACGCCGATGATGCCGACCAGACCGTAGAGCGCGGTGGTGACGCCGCCCAGGACGCCCGGCGGGATGGCGGCGATCACGGCACCGATCTTCGGCGAGAGGCCGAGCAGGATCGCGGCCGCACCGGCCACCCAGTAGGCCGCCGTCGAATACACCTTGGTCGCCGACATCACGCCGATGTTCTCGGCGTAGGTGGTCGTCGCCGACCCGCCACCGCTGCCCGCGAGCATCGTTGCCAGACCGTCGGCGGCGAGCGCACGGCCCATCGTGTCGTCGTAGTCCTTGCCGGTCATCATCGCGACCGACTTCACGTGACCGATGTTCTCGACGACGAGCACCAGGACCACGGGCAGGAACAGCGGCAGCACGCCGAGGTCGAGGGTCGGGGTCTGGAAGTCGGGCAGGCCGATCCACGCGGCGTCGCCGATCCCCGAGGTGTCGATGTAGTCGTTGTCGGAGTCGACCCAGTCGAGCAGGAGTGCCAGCAGATAACCGACGGCGACGCTGAGGAAGATCGCGAGACGACCCAGCAACCCGCGGAACAGCACCGCCGACGCCACGAGCAGGACGAGCACGATGGTCGCGAGGACGGGGTCGGCGACGAAATTGTTCTTCGCGGCCGGAGCGAGATTGAGTCCGATCAATGCGACGATCGTGCCGGTGACCACCGGCGGCATCAGCGTCTCGATCCACTTCACACCGGCGAAGTGGCTGATCAGGCCGATGATGACGAGTAGAGCGCCGACGGCGACGAGGCCACCGAGAGCCGACGACGCACCGTCGGAGGCGACCGCGGCCGTGACCGGGGCGATGATCGCGAAGCTCGAGCCGAGGTAGCTGGGCAGCCGGTTGCGGGTGATCAGCAGGAAGAGGATGGTGCCGACACCCGAGAAGAACAGGGTCGTCGACGGCGGGAACCCGGTCAGCACCGGCACCAGGAAGGTCGCGCCGAACATCGCGACCACATGCTGCAGTCCGATGCTCACGGTCCGCGGCCACGTCAGGCGTTCCTCCGGTGCCACCACGGTGTTCGTCGTGAGCGTCCACGACAGCAAGTTCTGGGATCTCGTCCCCGGTTCGGTCATGCGCAATAGTTTGCGGTACTCACGGCTCGCCCGCTCTCCTCACCCCGGCCACGCCCCCCGCGCATATGCAACAAGACTCATATACACCTTGTTGCATAGTGCACTGTTGCAGTGTTAGCGTGCCCACATGGCGCTCGAACATGCGATCCTCGTGTCGCTGGCTGAGCGGCCCGGCACGGGTTACGAGATCGGTCAGCAATTCGACCGGTCCATCGGCTACTTCTGGTCGGCCACCCACCAGCAGATCTACCGGACGCTCAAAAAGCTCCTCGACGACGGACTGGTCAGCGTCGAGTCGATCAGCCAGGACGGCCGTCCGGACAAGAAGGTCTACACCATCTCCGACGCCGGCCGGGATGCGTTGGCGCAGTGGGCGATGAGTCCCACTCCCCGGCAACCGTTGCGCAGCGACATCGGCGTGAAGCTTCGCGCCGCGGAGTTCGGCGACCTCGCCGCCATCATCGGCGAGTTCAAGGCACACCGCGACGAACACCTCGCGCTGCTGAAGCTGTACAAGGGTTTCCAGGCGGACTACTACCCCGAGCCCGATACCCTCACGGGCCGCAAGCTGCACCGGTACCTCGTCTTGCGCGGCGGCATCCGCCAGGAGGAGAGCTACATCGAGTGGTGTGACGAGGTCATCCCCGCACTCGAACGCGAACTCGCCGGCAGGTGATCACGTCACCCGACGGCAACTGCACGAAAGCAACACCCACCCGAAGCGATACGACGACACCGAGATGAAAGGTCGCGCCATGTCAGCCCACACGGCACAACCCAATCCGCATTATCCGCATCTGTTCACCCCGCTCCAGATCGGCGGCATGACCATCGAGAACCGTCTCGTGATGGGGTCGATGCACACCGGTCTCGAGGATCGGCTCTGGGACACCGACAAACTGGCCGCCTATTTCGCCGAGCGCGCCAAAGGTGGTGCGGGACTGATCATCACCGGCGGTTTCGGCACCAGCCGCACCGGTCTGCTCGCCTTCGCCGGCGGCAAGATGACCAACGTCGTCGACTGGAAGCGTCACCAGCGCGTCACCAAGGCGGTGCACGACGAGGGCGGCAAGATCGCCATGCAGCTCATCCACGCCGGACGCTACGGGTACACCCCTTTCAAGGTCGCGCCGGGCAAGGAGCCCTCGCCGATCCACCCGTTCAAGCACCTGCGCATGACCGAGCCGATCATTCGGCATGTGATCAAGTCCTTCGGCCAGTCGGCGAAGCTGGCGCGCAAGGCCGGATACGACGCGATCGAGATCATGGGCGGCGAGGGCTACCTGATCAACCAGTTCCTCTGCCCCCACACCAATGACCGCACCGACAAGTGGGGCGGCAACACCGAGAACCGGCAGCGCTTCCTGGTCGAGGTCATCAAGGAGATCCGGCGTCAGGTTCCCCGCGACTTCCCGATCATCCTGCGCCAGTCCGTCGCCGACCTGATCCGCAAGGGACAGACCTGGGACGAGATCGCCCTCATGGCACGCAAGGCCGAGGAGTTCGGCGTCGACGCGATCAACACCGACATCGGCTGGCACGAGGCACAGGTCCCCACCATCGTGACCTCGGTCCCGCGTGGCGCATTCGTGAAGTTCACCGAGCGTCTCCGCGACGAGGTGTCCATCCCGCTGATCGCCGCCAACCGCATCAACACCGCAGAGTTCGCCGAGGAGATCCTCGGCAACGGCCGCGTCGACGCCATCCAGATGGCCCGCCCGTTCCTCGCCGACCCGCATCTGGCGAACAAGGCCCGCGAGGGACGCGCCGACGAGATCAACACCTGCATCGGCTGCAACCAGGCCTGCCTCGACCACGCCTTCGTCGGCAAGAAGGTGTCGTGCCTGGTCAATCCGCGCGCCGGGCGTGAGACCACGCTGATCCTCAGCCCGACCCGCAAGGCCAAGCGGGTGGCCGTCGTCGGCGCCGGACCGGCCGGCCTGTCGGCCGCCGTGGCGAGCGCCGAACGCGGCCACAAGGTGACTCTCTTCGAGGGCGGCAAGTCCATCGGCGGCCAGTTCTCCATCGCCGCCCGCATCCCGGGCAAGGAGGAGTTCAACGAGACGATCCGCTACTTCACCCGCAAACTCGAGGTCCTCGGCGTCGACGTCCGACTCAACACCCGGGTCGACGCGGACACGATCATCGCCGAGAAATTCGACGACGTCATCGTCGCCACCGGCGTCGTGCCGCGTATCCCGAACTTCCCCGGCGTCGACCACCCCATGGCGATGTCCTACGCCGACGCCGTGCTCGGCCACCGCGAGATCGGCAAGCGCGTCGCCGTCATCGGTGCCGGCGGTATCGGCTTCGACGTCAGCGAATTCCTCACCACCGACGAGTCGCCGACGCTGAATCTGAAGGAATGGGAACAGGAATGGGGCGTCACCGACGATCCGGAGAAGCCCGGTTTCGTCACCAAGCCCCGTCCCCTGCCCGCCGTGCGTCAGGTCTACATGGTGCAGCGCAAGTCCGGTAAGCAGGGCAAGACGCTCGGCAAGACGACCGGCTGGGTGCACCGCGCCACGATGAAGATGAAGGGCGTCGAGCAGATCAGCGGCGCAACCTACGACAAGCTCGACGACCAGGGACTACACCTCAGCTTCCGCGACGACGAGGGCAACGTGAAGGAGACCCGGGTCCTCGAGGTCGACAACGTGGTGATCTGCGCCGGCCAGGAATCGGTGCGCGAGCTCATCGATCCGCTGACCCTCGCCGGGGTCACGACCCATGTGATCGGCGGGGCCGACTACGCGGGCGAGCTCGACGCCAAGCGCGCGATCCGGCAGGGCACCGAGGTCGCCGCCGGTATCGACTGACCTCGCACGACATCGACGTCGCTGTGCTCCGGCTTTCCGGGCCGGAGCACAGCGACGGCTACGATTGCCCCATGCCGGTACCGCCGCCTTCAGCAAACGCCCGCGCCGTCGTCACCGGAGCCTCGTCGGGCATCGGCCGCGAGCTCGCCCGGGCACTGGCCGCCCGCGGCCATTCGGTCATCCTCGTCGCCCGTCGCGGCGACCTCCTCGAAGAACTCGCCGGCGAGCTGCGCACAGCGCATCAGGTGGCCGTCGAGGTCCGCGCCGTCGATCTGTCCGACCCCACCAATGTCGCGGTCCTCGCCGCGGAATTCGCCGGCCGCGAGATCTCGATCCTGTGCAACAACGCCGGCATCGCCACCTTCGGCCCCGTCGCCGACCTCGACGCCGAATACGAACGGGCCCAGGTCCTGCTGAACGTCAACGCCGTTCACGACCTGACCCTCGCGGTGCTCCCCCAAATGGTCAAGCGCGGTTCCGGCGGCATTCTCATGGTGGGCTCGGCAGCCGGCAACATGCCGATCCCCAACAACGCCACCTATGCGGCGTCGAAGGCCTTCGTGAACACCTTCAGCGAGTCGTTGCGCGGCGAGGTCTCCGCGCAGGGCGTCCACGTCACGCTTCTCGCGCCAGGACCCGTCCGGACTCACACCCCGTCGCCCGACGAGGCGTCGATCGTGGACAAGGTCGTCCCCGATTTCCTCTGGCACTCGTCGGCCAAGGTCGCGGAGATGAGCCTGGACGCGTTGGCGCACAACAAGATGCGTGTCGTGCCGGGAACGCTGTCCAAGGCGATGTCGGTCGCCGGTGGGTACACCCCGCGCGCCGTGGTCGCGCCCATCGTCGGCGGTTTCTACCGGAAGTTCAGCGCCGAGTAGCGAGACTCCTCACCGCCGGCGACGTCGACCCGTACCGAAGATCGCGCGACTGAACTCGCGTCCCGCGGCACTGGCCGCCGAACGGAGGAAGCTCTGGACCGGCTTGCTGGTCAGCACCTCGGTGATGATGTCCGGCTCCTCGGGTGCCGGCTTCGGTGCCTGTGTCGGTGCCGGAGCCCGTTTCGGTGCAGGGGCGGGTGACGGTACCGGCACGGGGGCCGGCGCGTCGGCGGACTCCCCGGGTGACAGGGTGTTCGCGGCGAGCATCTCGTAGGCCGACTCGCGATCTATCGACTGCCCGTACTTGGCGTACAACGGACTCGTCGTGGCCGCAGCCGTGATCGCCTCCGCCCCGATGGCATCCATCGACGAACGCGGCGGGCGCACCACCGTCCACGCGACCGGCGTCGGCGCACCCTTCTCCGACAACACCGTCACCACGGCCTCGCCCGTACCCAGCGACGTGAGGACCTGCTCGAGCTGGTAGATCTCCGACACCGGATAGGTCTTGACCGTCTTCCTCAGCGCCTTCTGATCGTCAGGGGTGAAGGCGCGCAACGCATGCTGGATACGGGCGCCGAGCTGCGAGAGCACCTCGTTGGGGATGTCGGTGGGCAGCTGAGAGCAGAAGAACACGCCCACGCCCTTCGAACGGATCAGCTTCACCGTCTGCACGACCTGGTCGTCGAACGCCTTGGACGCGTCGTCGAACAGCAGATGCGACTCGTCGAAGATGAAGACCAGCTTCGGCTTGTCGAGGTCGCCGACCTCCGGCAGGAACTCGAAGAGGTCGGCCAGAATCCACATGAGAAACGTCGAGAAGAGCGCCGGACGGGCGGCCTGCGCACCGAGTTCGAAAAGCGTGATGATGCCGCGGCCGTCGGCCGCGAGCCGGATCAGGTCGGCGGGTTCCACCTCGGGCTCACCGAAGAAGGTGTCGCCGCCGTCGGCCTCGAGATTGGTGAGCGCACGCAGGATCACGCCCGCGGTCTGGCGGGAGACCCCGCCGATGTTCTTCAGCTCCGCCTTGCCCTCGTCGCCGGTGAGGAAGGCGATGACCGACCGCAGATCCTTCAGGTCGAGCAGCGGCAGGCCCTTCTTGTCCGCCCAATGGAAGATGAGCCCGAGAGTGGACTCCTGGGTGTCGTTGAGTCCCAACACCTTCGAGAGCAGGATCGGACCGAACGACGTGATCGTCGCCCGGATGGGCACACCGATGCCGGTGGACCCGAGCGAGACGAATTCCACCGGATGGGAGGCCGGCCGCCAGGCATCGCCGGTCTGCTGTGCGCGTTCGACGATCTTGTCGCTGCTGACGCCCTCGCGACTCAGTCCCGACAGGTCGCCCTTGATGTCGGCCATCACCACGGGCACCCCGTTGGCGGAGAGCTGTTCGGCCAGCAACTGCAGCGTTTTCGTCTTGCCGGTACCCGTGGCCCCGGCGACCAGGCCGTGCCGGTTCATCATCGCGAGCGGGATGCGGACCGAGGCGGTGGGATCGACCTGACCGTCCACCGACACCGTCCCCAGTTCGAGCGCGGTCGAGGTGAAGGCGTAGCCGGCGGCGATCGTCTGAGCAGGGCTGAGGGCTTCGGTCACGAGGGACACGATAGCCCGGGTCGGTTCGCTGTTCCGCGTCTCACGCGGGCTTGTCGTGACGGTTGGCTAAGGTTGTCGGGTGCAGGACAAACTGGTGTGGATAGATTGCGAGATGACCGGCCTCCGACTCGAATCGGACAAGCTGATCGAGATCGCGGCCCTGGTCACCGACGGTGACCTCAACATCCTGGGTGACGGCGTCGACGTCGTCATCCACGCCGACGACGAGGCTCTCGCGTCGATGCCCGACGTCGTGACCAAGATGCATGCGGACTCCGGCCTCACCGACGAGGTACGCAAGTCCACCGTCACTCTCGCCGAGGCCGAGAAGATGGTCCTCGACTACATCCGCAAACACGTGACGACGCCCGGAGCCGTCCCGCTGGCCGGCAACTCGATCGCCACCGACCGCGGTTTCATCGCCCGCGACATGCCCGAACTCGACGCCTACCTGCACTATCGGATGGTCGACGTCAGTTCCATCAAGGAACTGTGCCGCCGCTGGTACCCGCGCGTGTACTTCGGCCAGCCCGAGAAGGGCCTCGCCCACCGCGCACTCGCCGACATCCGCGAGTCGATCCGCGAGCTCCGTTACTACCGCGCGGCGGCGTTCGTGCCGACGCCCGGCCCCGACGTCGACGCGTTGGCGAACATCGTCAAGGACCTCGGGCCCACCTGAAAGCCCAGGTCAGAAAACCGATTGGAGTTCTGAGGCATCGACCCGCTAGAGTGTTCTTGGCTCTGAGGCCCGGGTGAAAGCCCAGGTTTCCGGCGCCGATGGTGGATGTAGTTCAGTTGGTAGAGCACCAGGTTGTGATCCTGGCTGTCGCGGGTTCGAGTCCCGTCATCCACCCCGACGAGTGGGAGGTCCGTTTTCGGACCTCCCACTTTTCGTTTCACAGGTCACCGCGTCGGGAGCCAGTCCGTCGGGATAACCAGTTGTCTGCGGCTGTCGATATCCGAGTCATCCGTACGTCACCATGGTGTCGGGCCACTCCGGTCCGGCGGCAGATGACTGGAGGAACGATGAAGTACGCACTGCTGCTCATGGGACATGTCGACGCCCCGGCGTGCGGCGAGGACGGCGGCGCCACGCCCGAAGAGTTCTTCGCCTTCGACGAGGAGATCACCAAGGCCGGCGTCGTGGTCAGCTCGTTCGCCCTCGAGGACGAACGCGCAGTCGTGCACACGGATGGGAGCGGCGAACGTGTCGTGGCATCGTCCGGTCCGTTCGCCGAGGTGCGCGAGTTCGTCGGCGGCGTGTACGTCATCGACGTCGCCGACATCGATGAGGCGATCGACTGGGCCCGTCGAAGCCCTGGTTCGGCGCCGGGAGGGCACGTGGAGATCCGGCCGCTCGCACCGTACTGAGCCGTGACCGGACCATCGGACCGCTCGACGGGCGCGGAGTTCGTGACCCGTCGAGCGGTGGCCGCTGTCGACCGCGACGTCCGCACGCGCGTCATCGCCACTCTCACCAAGAGATTCGGCGACCTCGATCGTGCCGAGGACGCCTTGCAGGATGCTCTGGCACAGGCGTTGGTGACCTGGCCGCGGACCGGCGTCCCCGAGTCGCCGGAGGCGTGGCTGACGACGACTGCCAAACGTCGGGTGCTCGACGCCTTGCGGCGGGAGAACGTGCTCGCCGGGAAACTCGCGCAGCTGCAGACCGATTCGGATCGCGCACCCATTCCGGCCGACTTCGGTGACCCGGCCGACACCGTGCCGATGCCACTACCCGACGAACGCCTCGGCATGTTCTTCGCCTACACCCACCCGGTGCTGCGGGTCGACGATCGGATCGCTCTCATGTTGCGATTCGTCGCCGGTCTCACCACACCCGAGGTCGCGCACGCACTCCTGATCCCGGTTCCCACCGCACAGCAACGGCTGGTGCGCGCGAAGAACCGGATCAGAACACTCGGTGTCCCCTTCCATCCGCCGCGTCCCGATGACCTACCTGAACGACTCGGTGGCGTCTTACGAGTTGTGTACCTGACGTATTCGGAAGGCTACGCACGGTCCACGGGCAGCGAGCACATCCGCGACGACATCACCGTCGAGGCCATCTCGCTCGCGCGGACTCTGCATGGCCTACTCCCCCGCGCCGAGACGTCCGGGCTGCTCGCGCTGCTGTTGCTCACCGAGTCGCGGCGGCCGGCACGGGTGGAGCCTTCGGGTCGTCCGATTCCGTTGTCCGACCAGGACCGGACCCGATGGGATGCACGGCTCATCGAGGAAGGAACGATGCTGGCGGAATCGGCTGCCGCAGAACGGGGCGCGGGCGCGTACACGGTCCAGGCGGCAATCGCTGCGGTCCACGCCGAGGCGGCGACCTCAGACGCTACCGACTGGGCGCAGATCGCGGTTCTGTATCGCATGCTGGAAACCCACGACCCGGGACCGGTTGTGCGGGTGGGACGAGCCGTCGCCGTCGGCCGGGCGTTCGGTCCGACGCGCGGACTGGCGATGCTCGACCGCCTGGCGTCGAACCCCGCTCTCGACCGGTATCGCCCGTTCCACGTCGCACGCGCGCTCACGCTCGAAGAGCTGGACGACCATGACGGTGCGGCCGACGCCTACCGACGCGCACTCGACCTGCCCGGCAACGAGGCCGAAGACGACTATCTGGCAAGCGCTCTCGCCGGGTTGGTGCAGACAGACCATCCTGGAGACAACTCATTGTGATAGCGAATCCCGTTGTGTTTCGGCCCGCTTGGCGGGCAAAGACACAACGGGATCAGAGGCGGGCTACTCACTTCCGGAAGAGGCCGACGAATCGTCGAAACCCGACCCTGAGCTGGTCTTCTCCGGGGTGGGTACCGGGTCGGAGTCCTCGGGCACGGACGCGTCGGCCTCCGGTGCGTCGGCGGCCGGCTCACTCGTTTCCGGTGCGCCCGTCTCCGGTGCCTCGGCAACGGGTGCGGGCTGCGAGGTCGTCGACGTCACCGGGACCGTGGGCTCCGGCAGGACGAACGTGAATCCCGATGTGCCCGAGACCTTCCAGATGGCGCTACCCGCAGCGCTCGGCACCGTGAACGCCACCCATCCGGTGTAGGTCCCACCCGGCTCGAGTTGCGCCGGTAGCGGCGGCCCCTCGGCAGCGGCTTCTCCGGCCGCCTGTTGCACTCCCCCGACCAGCGGGGCGAAGTCGTCCCAGGCGATCGACGACAACCGTCCGTCGCCCTCGGCGTCGGATGTCGTGACCGTCATCTTGACCGCGATCGTCGCCCGGGCCCCGTCCGACGGTGCGGTGGACTCTATCTTCTGGAAGGTCGCCGTACCGAGATCGGTGCCGTCGGTGGCGATCACCGGGAAACTACTCCCTACGTCGACGTCGGTCGGTGTCGTCGGCCCCTCCTTCAGAACCGGGGCATCTGCACTCTCGCCGGCGGAGGGTGTCGCCGACGAAGAACCCTTGGACTCCGAGTCGGCTGCCGAGGAACTCTCCGACCCCGAGGACGCAGATTCACTGTCGGGACTCGCCGGTTCCGAACTCTCCGCACTGGAACTCACCGCCGACTCCGAGGGCGCTGTGCTCGACGAACTCGGGGCGAGGCGGGCTATCCGTGCCGCCGCAGTCTGGACGCCGGCGCTCGGAAGCGGTTCACCGATGCCGCACTCGGCGCGGACGAACTGCACAGTGACCGTCCACACGGTGGCCTGTGTGATCGCGGTCTTGATGTCCACGTCGAGGATCAGGGTGGACAGTGCATGTTTCGCGGTAGTGGTCACCACGCTCTTGAGGGTTCCCTGCACTCGAAACCCGACGGCGAGCGAATCGATGGTGGTGGTCTGGTTCGCGGCCGGAACAGCGTAGGAGTTGGTGAGCCCGACCCGGAAGTTGCCTCCGGCCGGGGCCACTGCATTGGTGGAGACGGTCCCGCCCCAGTTGCTGGACGAGCAGCTCACCGAGGCCGAATACTGGCTGTTGTCGGTGTTCAGCACAGAGGCAAAGCCGGTCGGGAAGAGCTCGATGTTCTTGGCGTTCGACGCAGCGGTGGCCGTCACGACACTGCCGTTCATCGTGTACGTCGCCGACGACCGGCCGTCCGCCGCCACCGTTCCCAGCAGCAGGATTCCGGTACTCGAGGCATGGGTCCAGCCGGTCGCGCTGGGAATCAGGGTGGAGCCGGGATTCACGTGGGTGTGGGTGGCGTTCGTCGCCGTGAACTCGCCACTGGTGATCGCACGATTGGTGTATGCGTGTGCGGTCGTCGACCGGGCATACCCCTCGAGATTGGCAGCCCGCGTGAAACTCGAGTTCCCCCAGACCTTGTCGTTCCACGCGGCCAGCACGCCGGTGGCCTGCGCGATGACGCCGAGGATCGCGACGACGCCGACGGTGGCGACAAGGATCTTGCTGCGCTTGGTGAGATGCATGCTCATACGCCGTTGTGTTTCCGTGGTTGTGGTGTGCCGGTGAGGTGCCGGTCAGTGTCTGCGTCGAGCGGTCTCGGCTCTCGGCCAGAACGCCCACAGCACGAGGAGCGCGGCGCCCAGGGTGATGCCGCCCAGAACGTAGGGATTCGACAACCAGACGACCTGCTTCGCGAGACCCGGTATGTGCCAGACGACTTTGCGCACCGTGCTCTCGCGGTACGGCTCCGGATCAGGATTGGGATTGGCGTCGCCCTGCATCGAGATGAGCGCCTCGCCGCCGCCCAGTTGCTCTACCGCGATGACGCGGTGGGTGATCGGCTTCAGGCCGGGTTCACGATCGACGGTGATGACGTCGCCGACCTTCACCTCGGTGGCCGGAATCTCGTGGACGACAGCGACCGACCCCTGCGGGATCGTCGGATCCATCGAGCCGGTCTTGAACAGGATGATCGTGTAATTGCCGACGAAGGCGAGGATGGTCAGCGCGATGCACAGCACGCCGAAGACCGCGAGGATGTTCAGCACCCAATCTCCGAGCTTGGCGATCGCCGAGTGCGCGCCGGACCGGGGAACGGATGCGGCGACCGGTGTTTCGGCAGGCTCCCCCGGGACCGCTGTCGCCGGGGGTGTGACGAGGTGAAGCGGCTGGGTGACCGCGTCCGACGCGGGGATGAACATCCGAGGAGTCGATGGCCAGGCCGCGATCGAATCGGGTGTCCCGATCCGCCTCGGTGCGGTCGCGGTCCACGAATCCCGAATCCCCGACGTGTACGTCTCGGACTCGTCGGTGCCGGGCTTCGCGGTGGTCGTCATCGGGCCGTCTCTCTGAGGTCTCGGGGCCAGGATTCGTTGGCGGGCAACACAACTACGGGACGGACGAAAGCCTCGATCCGGCGACGAGTCGGGGTGGGAAGGATCGCCACGCCACCGGATCGAGGCAGCTCATCAGGCTTCCGCGCTCTGTGCCTTCATCTCCCAGATCGCCTGAGTGGTCGTGTTGGTGATCGCGTTCGGGTTGGCATTCGCCGGCAGGGTCACCTGGAACTCGAGCTCAGCGGTGTCACCTGCGACGATGACAAACGGTGTCGCAGTTCCCGAGGCGCTGAGCGCCTGATTCGAGACCACGGGCACACCGTCGGCGGTGATGGTCACCCGGAGGGCAGCAGCGAGGGAGTTGGCAGCGGGATCGACCACAGTCGGCTGGATCGTGATCGTGGCATCCAGATTGCCCTTGGTCTCCTTCAGCCAGAACTTGCCCTTCGCGGTCTGTCCGGGCATCAGGTTCGACGCGTCGACCGCGGGGTCGACAGTGAACGCGACGGTGCCACCGGGGCTGGTCTCGTACTCCAGGAAGTCCGTCCCGTTGACGCTGCCCTGCACGTTCCAGGCGGTGTCGCCGATACCGAAGGTCCCGTTGCTGAACACGGTGTCGTTCCACGCGGCGAGGGTGACCACGGCGCCGACGCCGAGGACCGCGCCCGAGGCGAGGATGGCCTTGCGCTTGCGGTTCTTTCGGTTGCGCTCGTCGGTCAGAGGGGCACTGGTGGGGGTCTGGTTGTCAGTCATCTTCCGTCCATCGTTCTGCGGGGGGCAGCCTATTGCTACCGAGGAGTAATTTAGATCTTCTGGCGATTGTTATTGCCGGTTTCTCGACATTAGCGACGTGAATTCGATCACCGCATCTAGGTCATTCGTTCCACTATTCTGAATACATCTGTCGCCCTTTTTGTAGATCGTTTGAACTAATCACCCAATGGACATTCGACCCAGTTCGTTAGTGGCCCGAAATTTGCGACAACAATCATTGCAATAATGACAACGACCGATGGAAACCGACAATGGCCGTTGTCATCCAGGTGGGCGATCAGTGTGAGCTCGCGACAAAGGCCCTCGAAGAATCGGGCAGTAGGGCCCGTGCAGACGCCGCCGACTCGTGCTGACCCCTACCGGGAACCGGCTTCCGACCTCGAGCCGGCCTTGTCGATGGCCTCGGCGAGCCATACCCCGAGCCAACCGATCGCGCTGCGACCGACCTCGTCCACGACGAACTTCGCGTAGTTCGTGTGCGCGTTGCCCGAGTAGAAGTCCTTCGCCGTGACGGCGTCACGGATCAACGACGCCGGGTCCGTGATGGCCTGCTTCGTGAGGATCTCGGCCAGCTCCTTGCCGAGATCCCTGAAGTGGGGCGAGATCAGCTCGGACAACACCCCGGTGCCCGATTCCTCTTCGCCCACCCCGTTGCCGGATGCCTCGACCGACGAGTCCGAGACCAGCGACACCAACTTCTTCCCCAGGCCCAGGACCTCCTCGACCGAGACCTCGGATGTGGGCAGCGACGCGGCACCGACTCGTGCCCCCACCGCCCCTGCCGCAGTCCAGGTGAGCTCCTGAACCTCGCCGACGAGGTCCGCGGCACGCACGATGTCGACGCGATCGAGCACCCGGCAGATCGAGGCGCCGACCTTCGCGAGACCGGTCCGGTCCGGGATGAGGTCGAGGACCCGTGCCGTTCGCGCGTAGTCCACCATGTCCGCGAGCTTGACGAACGGACGCATCCGAGTGTTCAGACGGCCCGCCACCCGGTGGGCCTGACGGAGGTCTCCCATCCCGATGAGCTGCGGCAATCGGCCGATCTCGGCCCCGAGCGCGGCGTAGTCGATCTTCGTGATCGTGCCGATGACGTCGATGGCGGTCTCGACCGCGTCCGCAACCTCCTCCGCCCCCTCGCTGAGAACCGTGCCGATCTTCCCCAGGCCGGGATGACGTCGCTTGTCTATCGAGCAGTACAGGTCGGCCGGGGCACAGATACTCGTCACCCTGCCGGACAGGTCCCCCATCCCTCTCGGGCGCGGGTCGGCGATCCCCGTGCCGCGAGCCGTCGGGCCGACCGTCTTCTGACCGGCGGTTCCGTTACCCGGGTCGGCCAGGAGACCGACGGCAAGAACCCTGTCGGCAGGGATCGGTCCTTCACCATTGCCGATGGCCTCGGCCAGGTCGCCGGCGGCGTCGGCACCCTGGCTGTAGCCACTGATCGTGAACTTCAGATCCGGGTCGGCCTCCGCACGGTCGGCTAGCACTCGCGATGCATTCGCGATCGCCGTGGCCTTGCTGTCACCGTATGTCCGGCCGTTGTCGAAGGCGCGCGCCATGTACGGCAGGAAGTAGATGGTGGCCGAGTCGCCGTGCCGGCGCGAGATCGAGTCGGCGACCGCCGCCAGCGCGCCGGTGGCGCGGGTCGGATCAGCAGCAGCATCCGTTTCCCATGTCCCGGGAATGAACAGATTGAAAGTGGGAACGGTCGGCGACGCGATCGCAGCGCCGACGCCGACGCCGCCGAATCCGGTCACCACGACGCTCGCGGTCATGGTCACCCCGATCAAGGCCGACGACAATTGTTTGATGGTGCCGCCTCGACGACGCCGCGACACATTTGCCGATGTGCCACATGATTGAGGTGTGGCGTGGGTAGGGACGCTGCAATTCATGAGTGGATGTCACAAATCTTCGCATCGATGAGCAGGAACGGGGCGGGTGCCCGAAGACGAGACATTTTCAACCTCCTATTTCTCGTCGTGTCACCGGCCAGCAAATATCAATTTGCGCGTCTTGCGGCACGATTCCAGGAATCGACAACTGCAGTTTCGGCATCCGAAACGGCCGCTGTCATATACGAAATCGAAACCCACTGCCACACAACGGGTCTCATCACCGAACAAACGGGTGCGCACCTTGGACAAATGTCCCCATGTGAGTGGCATCACTCGAGTAATCTCGCCATTTCGGATGGCAAACCGGCGGTCGGAGCCATCCCGGCCGACGACGAAGGGCCCGGATCCCGCCGGTGGACAGCAGGTCCGGGCTCAGAGGAAGCGCTCGGTCAGTTCATTCAGTCGCAGTTCACCGGGACGGTTGCCCACCTGGGGACAGATCGAGTCGGCGTAGCAATTGAGCGTTGAGCGCGACGACGACCGTCGACAACGACATCAGGATCGCGCCGACGCCCATCGGCAGCACGAATCCGACCGGCGCGAGCACGCCTGCGGCGAGCGGAACCGAGATCAGGTTGTACCCGGCCGCCCACCACAGGTTCTGCACCATCTTCCGGTAGCTCGCCCGCGACAGTTCGATCACCGACAGCACCGACCGCGGGTCCGAGGACGCCAGGATCACACCCGCGGAGGCGATGGCGACGTCGGTACCCGCGCCGATGGTGATACCCACGTCAGCCTGCGCGAGCGCCGGAGCGTCGTTCACCCCGTCCCCGACCATCGCGACCCGCTTGCCCTCGCGCTGCAATTCGGCCACCTTCTCGGCCTTGTCCTCGGGCCGGACACCCGCGTAGACGCGCTCGATCCCCAGCTGGCGAGCCACGTCGTCGGCCACGGCACGGGCGTCCCCGGTGACCATCACCGCCTCGATCCCACGCCGACGCAGGCCGTCGACGGCGTCACGCGATTCCGGACGCACCTCGTCGGTCAGCGCGAGGGCGCCGACAACCTCACCGTCGGCGACGACGTGCAGGATGATCGCCCCGTCGTTCCGCCAGGTCCCGGCGACCGGGAGTTCCACGGCCGCGTAACTGTCGAGCAGCCTCGGCCCGCCGACCGCCACGACGACTCCGTTCACTCGTGCCGAGACACCCACGGCCGGTGACGAAGCGAAATCCTGTGCCGGCGAGACGTTCAGTCCCCGATCTCGTGCGGCCTTGACGATCGCGACAGCGAGCGGATGCTCACTGTCGGCCTCCGCCGACGCGGCCAGCGCCAGGACCTCGTCGGCCGTGCGGCCGTCGGCGGGTTCGACGCCACGGACCGTCGGGGTTCCGCGGGTCAAGGTCCCGGTCTTGTCGAACAGGACGGCGTCGACCGACCGCATGCTCTCGAGGGCGAGCCGGTCGGAGATCAGCACTCCCCCACGCGCGGCACGCTCTGTCGCGATCGACACCACCAGGGGGATGGCAAGACCCAGCGCGTGTGGACAGGCGATGACGAGCACCGTGATGACACGCACGACCGCCGAGTCCGGCATTCCGACCGCGGTCCAGACCACGGCGGTGGCAGCAGCCGCGGCGCCGGCGAACCAGAAAAGCCACCCGGCGGCGCGATCGGCAAGTCGTTGGGCACGCGACGACGAGGCCTGGGCCAGAGCGACGAGCCGTTCGATCCCGGCCAGCGCCGTGTCGTCACCGATTGCGGTGACCTGCACCCGAACCGCCGAATCGGTGGCTACCGTGCCGGCGACCACGTGCTCCCCGACCGATCGTCGCACCGGGCGCGACTCACCGGTGATCATCGACTCGTCGATGTCGGCGGCACCGTCGAGGATCTCACCATCGGCCGGGATGGAAGCGCCCGGCCGGACCAGCACCACATCGCCCACCACCAGCTCGCCGACGGCGACGGCGACCGTTCCGGCGCCGTCGACCTTCTCTGCCTCGTCGGGTAGCAACGCGGCCAGCGAGTCAAGAGCCGATGTCGTCTGTGCCAGCGCACGCATCTCGACCCAATGCCCCAGCAGCATGATCACGACGAGGAGCGCCAACTCCCACCAGAAGTTCAGCTCGGCGGACAGCAGGTCCAGACTCGCACCCCACGACGCCACGAACGCGACGGTGATGGCCAGCCCGATCAGCAGCATCATCCCCGGGGCGCGGGAACGCATCTCCCCGACCGCGCCCATGAGGAACGGGCGACCGCCCCAGAGATAGATGACTGAGCCCAGCACCGGTGAGATCCACATGACCCACCCGTGATGCGGTAACGAGTAGCCGATCAGATGGGCGAACATCTCGTTGAATGCCACCGTCGGTACCGCGAGGACCAGCATGATCCAGAACAGTCGGCGGAACTGCCCGACATGGTCGGCGTGACCGCCGTGTTCGCCACCAGCATGCTGGTGACCTTCGTGCATCTTCGCTTCACGCCCGGAATGGGTCATCGTTGCACTCATGCCGTCGACAATATACCCCCTACCGGTATACCGTAAGGGCCAATTTCTCGAGCCACCGGTCGGACACCTCCGACCCGGACGGGGAGCCCATACCAGACCCCACCGACAATGCGGGATGGCCGGAATGGCGGCGATAGCCGTTGCACGGCAGCGTGATTGCGCGTACAGTCGAACATACATTCGTATCAACGGCTTCCGGGGGGTGACCGTCTTGACCGAAATCTCCGAGTCCGGTGTCGCCGACGGCCCGCCCTCGCGCGCAAAGGAACTGGTGAGTGAACTCCATCGGATCACCGCCGAACTACAGACCGTCGATCTGACGCAATGCTCGGATGCCGAACTGGTCGATGTCGCCGCCGAGACCGAACGTGCCATCGCGCGACTGAGTTTTGCCGGGGACCGTCAGGTCGCCGAAGCCACCGAACGTGACCTACCCCGAAAGACCGGGCACCGCAGCGTCATCCAGTTCATGACCCACCGCCTCCGGATCGCCGAACCCATGCGA